>NZ_CP015125.1:2550722-3293944 GCF_001653755.1 Dokdonia donghaensis DSW-1
ACCTCCGTAACGGAAATTAAAAACCCCTTCGGTGGCAATAAAATCCCCATTCATTATAAACTTACCATTAGTATCAAGTTGTATAAGTAAGGTACCTACTCCTCTTCCTCTTAAGGTACTACCATTGGTTTTATCTACAACCACCTCTACCTCTGCATCTGGATCTATGTCTAGGTCAAAATTTACAGAAAGACCTTTTACCGCTTCTGTGATAATTTTCTCACCGTTAATACGAGCTTCTTTTTCTTCTGGACTTAAAAACTTAATGTAGGAGTTGTCACCTAGAGTTTCTGAGTCATCTATAGGGATTTTAAAAACGGTACCCTTTGCAGTTTCTCCAAAGACGTCTATCACGAGATTATCTGTCGGGCCTTTTATAAATGCTTCTCCTTCTAGAAAAGCTGTACCATAATAGAGCGACTCTAGATCTTCTTCTGTATCGAGTACGGCAATTCGAGAGGCGCTTATACCTAAATCAAGTTTCCAATCATTAAAGGACTTGTGACTTATCTTACCATTAAGAACACCTAAGGTTTTATACTTGATATCTTCCAGTTGTACAGCTTGAAACTCGAACTCTTGTTTTCTTAAAACAACATTTGAAATACCTCTAAAATCATAATCCACATTGAGATAAGGAATTTGTAAACCTGCATCTTTTAAGGTCAAATTACCATTTATCTCAGGGTTGCGATAGTCTCCCTCTACTTTTGCATTACCACTCACTAAGCCACGTATTCTATCTATCACGCCCTGTCCCATAGGGTTAAATGGGCTTAGATCAAGATCTTGAAGACCCACGGCCATATCTATAATAGGTATACTGCCTGACGCATCAATAGTACCATTTGCTGTAAAAGATTTTAGTCCCTCACGTGCAAGGCGAGACTCAATCTCATATTTTGATAAAGTTGCATTACCTCTTACGTTTATATCTAATTGCCCGAGGTTAGTCTCGTTTACAGAGAAGTCTGAAATGGCTAGAGAAGTAACTGGGAAATAAGCTCCATTTTTCTGAAGTACATCTAGCTGTCCATTAATGCGTCCTCCTAGATTGAGACTATCGAGCTCTGGAGTTACTTTGGCTAGATCTACATTTTTAAAATTTGCTTTTATATTCTTATAGGTGCTATCACGTATCTGGCCTTTAAGATCAATAAGCTCATCTTTATGACTTAACACCAAGGTCTTAATATCTATATCTTTAAAGTTATTATCAAATACGACACTGTTATTCTGGTCGTTTCTTTCGTTTATAAACCAAGGCGTATCCTTGAATACAATTTCAGATTTTTTAAAACCTAATACCGAGTTTCCTTCTTCATTAATGGTATGGTATAATGATAAGTCAAAAGAGTCATCATTGCGCTTACCACCCGTAAACTCTGAGCGCATAAAGAGTGTATCTTTAAGAGTCACATTAATTAGGTTAAAGTCTGATACCGCATAAAATCCAGCATTTATACTATCTGCAGCCACATACGTATTGAATAGCGGGTTTTTGTTATCTACACGTACTTCTATAGCTTCTGCCATATACCCAAAGGCATCAATTTGCGGTGACTTAAAGGTAAGTTTAAACTCCGAGTCGTCTGCCACCACACTACCTCTAATAATAGTTTCTGGCTCAAGTTTTAAATCTGGCACAAATACTTCTACAATCTTATTATAGATTGTAAACTCAAAATCCATAAACTGATTTTCTGTGAGAATCTCAGGTTGGTAATTTGTATATAAACTACCTATGGCATTTTTAAAAAGTGGCACCACTTCGCCAAATTTATAAATACCACTCACCTCACCACTTATTATGTCTGTAGAGTTTATAGCAATGGTACGCACTCGTTTTTTATCAAACTTTGAGGTGATCTCAAAATCTTTAAAACTGTAAGTGTTGTTTTTGTTTTGGTAACTCGCATCTTCAAAAGAAATACGGCCATACATATTCTCTATACCTGTACCCTTCATATCTACAACAGCATTACCTTTAAGTACAGAGATACTGTCGTTTATAAAATTAAGAGATACAAGGTCTGCATAATCTATTTGTGCTTCTAAGTCGTAACTATTGATCTCTTTTGATATATCCACAAGACCATTAAACTTACCACGAGCATTAGGATCATCTATAAGCACTTCTCCGTCAAAAACCGGAGCCTTGAGATTTCCAAATATGGTAATATCCTTATAATTATAATCATTGTAGCCTATACTTGCTATAGTACCAGAAAGCTTAGTATTAATTGTCTCTTGTATAAACCCTTTACCGTCTACATCTAGATTAAAAGTTGCCTTACCCAGCCTATTGTCATTAAGCAACTTTTCTAAGTTAAAATCATCTACCATTACAGTACCTTCATATCCAGCATTTTCGGCATCTTGTAAGCCTGTCATTGCCAGGTCCAGGTTAACGGTACCTAGATCTGTACCTATAACACCCGCTGTAACTACAGTAGCTCTTGTAAGGCTATTTTTACCTGTAAAGCGTATTGTACCTAGCTGCGTCATCTCTGTAGGTAGACTTTCCAGTGGTTTTGGGAGTAACTTTTTAAGGTCAAAATAATTTGTTTGCACACTTTTATAATCACCACTAATTCTAAACTTCTTACTGTCTAGTAAATTTTCAAAAAAGACATCTCCACGTATTATAGAGTTCCCCAAACCTCTCACCTCGAGATTAGGTACTCTAAAATCATTGAGATAGCCGGAGAGATCTCCTTGTATGCTCAAGGTAACATCTGGTGCAATGTCATTGTAAAATGGGCGTATATCATTTGTTGATATTTCCGCTTTCGCGAAAGCGGCCTTTACCTCTACCAGCGTGTTAAAATCGTCTAGTGCTCCGTCTGAGGTATCTAAGGTAATATCACCTTCAAGGGAAGAATCATCTGTAGTTAATGAAAAATCGTTGAGAGAAATTAAATCTGGATCATAGTGAAATATACCATCTAGTGTTCTAATCTGGTATCCTTTTATAGCATCAAATGAGAGCGAAGTTATATGTGCATCAACAGTTTGATTATTGATAACAAAATCTTCCCACTCTGTAGTGAGATTTTGGTAATCTAACACAAAGGGATCGTTAAGCTCCTCATTTATATACATAAACCTACCATCGGTAATGAGCACATCGTCTGATGCTAATAGAAAATTTGTGTTTCCTTGAGAATTATTTGAAGCAAATTTACGTGAGAAGATTGTAAGGTTATCTGAGATGTCTCCTTCATATTTAGTAAGGTAAAACCGTGCACCCTCTAGACTTATATCTCCTAGTTCAAGATCACTATCTAATACCTTTTTAACACTGTAAACACTTGTGGCAAGCTCACGCACATAGATCATTGTATCATTTTTATGATCTCTTATGAGAGCACCTTTTACTAGTACATCACCATTCCATTTAAGACCTACGCGTTCTAGGTGTATTTCTGTACCATATTTTTCATTAATACGATCTGTCGCATTTTTTGCAATATGCGTCTGTACAGCTGGAATAGAAAAAAGTAGCACGATGAGCCCAAATAGTAAGAACAACACCAAAAGCGTGCGAAGTGCTATTTTTTTAAATTTCTTGATAGGGCTTATTGTTTTAACTTTGTAAACTTATTGCAACTTACGTGCCTTATGAATACTGATTCTCAAAAAACTTACATTCTCGCTATTGAATCTTCTTGTGATGATACTGCTGCTGCTGTATTACAAAACGATAAGGTACTCTCAAATGTTGTTGCAAACCAAGCGATTCATCAAGAATATGGAGGTGTAGTTCCAGAGCTTGCCTCGCGTGCACATCAACAAAATATCGTACCAGTTGTTACCGCTGCATTACGTAAAGCAAATATCGACAAAAAACAACTAAGCGCCATTGCTTTTACAAGTGGACCTGGCTTACTTGGGTCCCTTCTGGTAGGCACCTCATTTGCAAAATCTTTTGCGATGGGACTAGACATACCGCTGCTGGACATAAACCATATGAAAGCGCATATACTAGCCCATTTTATAGATGAAGAGGGCTATGACAAACCTAGTTTCCCTTTTATAGGAGTGACAATATCTGGTGGCCATACACAAATAGTGCGTGTAGATGATTACTTTGAGATGGAAGTTATAGGCGAGACCATAGATGATGCCGTGGGTGAAGCCTTTGATAAAAGTGCAAAAATTATGGATTTACCTTACCCAGGAGGACCGCTCATTGATAAGTATGCACAACTGGGTGATCCAAAAGCTTTTCCTTTTACAAAACCTAAGGTGGATGGTCTTAACTTTAGCTTTAGCGGTCTTAAAACACAAATAATGTACTTTGTACAAAGACAACAGGAGGCAAACCCTGACTTTTTAAAAGAACATAGGGATGATGTGTGCGCCTCAATACAATATACCATTGTAAATATCTTAATGGATAAAATTAAAAAAGCGGTAAAAGAAACTGGCATTACTCAAATCGCTATAGGTGGTGGCGTATCTGCAAACAGCGGTATAAGAACCGCGCTGAAAAAGGCAGAAACTACACACGGCTGGAAAACATTTTTACCAAAATTTCAATACACCACAGATAACGCAGCGATGATAGGCATTGTGGGATACCTTAAGTACAAAGATCTTGTAGAGAAAGATTCTTTTCAAAACTTAGAAGTAAGTGCTCAATCTAGATTGAAAATATAAGTATGCAACTATTTTACAGCAAGAGTCTTGATATAGAAAGTACCTCATACACTTTACCAAAAGATGAGAGTAAGCACGTTATAAGGGTATTACGTAAGCAACCTGGTGATACTATCTATCTTACTAATGGTAAAGGTTACCTGTTTACTGCGCAGGTATATGATGCAAATCCTAATAAATGCAAATTATCTATCACGAGCCACACATACCAAGAGCCAAGAGATTACAAACTACACCTCGCTGTAGCTCCCACAAAACTCAATGATAGATTTGAGTGGTTTTTAGAAAAAGCCACAGAGATAGGTGTTACAGAAATCACACCACTACTTTGTGATCATAGCGAACGCAAAGTTATAAAGGAAGAGCGCTTTCTTAAAATATTGCAAAGTGCAATGAAGCAGTCACTGCACTATCACCTACCCGCACTAAACCCGCTCACGCCTTTTAAAGATTTTATAACAAATGCACATAGTAATACATTTATAGCCCATTGTGAAGACGATACAAAAAGTCTCCTTAAAAGCGAACTATCTCCTGCAACAGACTACACAATTTTAATAGGCCCTGAGGGAGACTTCTCAACTACAGAAATACAACAAGCCCTACAAAAAAATATAATACCTGTATCACTAGGTCATAGTAGACTGCGTACTGAGACCGCTGCCATTGTAGCCTGTCACAGCGTGGCATTTATAAATGAATAAGAATTCTGTGACCTACAACTCACTAGCTATTAAAGATGACGTAAATACTGTTATTAAAAATCGTTTTCTTACAATTTTGTATATCCAATTATAAATTGTTTATTTGCCTACCTTGTATTACCTCACGGTAAGGGGCCCAACTACTTAATAATTAAAAAGTTAGATAAAATTGCGTAATTTTGTCAAGTTGGTCACACCCTTTATCCCGGCGTTTATAAGCGTTTGTGGAGGCCTTCTGCTGGTTACAGGTCTTATACTATATTTTCCGCTTGACAATAAATCACAACTACTTACCACTGTACAAATAATAGTTGTTATAAGCATACTGCTCGTTGTTGTTATTTTAGGTTTCATTCTTACCAAAACGTCTCAATTACAATTTACAGGAGACTCTACAACATTAGAAATACAGAAGCTCACCCAGCAAGTGCATTACTTTAGAGATATTGCAGATATTCTTGTACGATCAAAAGTTTGGGCACCTGGCTTAAAAGAATATATAGATGAAGAGTTTACAAACCTAAACTACTTTCTAGTAAAAGAGTTTTATAAAGGTAGATCTAAGCTTGCACTTGAGTATATAGAAGAAAAAGATCGCTATGGAGAAACAGAAATTTTATATTTAGAGACTAAAGCTATACTTCTTAACGATCCAAGTAAAGGAAGAGTAGATAATTATATGAACCCAAAAGAGTACGATAGCCGTATGCTCAAAAAATGGGCAGAGCACAAAGTGGGTACTGGCTGGAACCATTATTTTGGTTTTAAATACAATCAGTTTAAAGAAGAGCTAGATGTTTCAAGAATATATGAACGACATCAAGAAAAGATTATAAATTATGCTGTTCAAATAGACACCATACGCTATCAAGATGTAGGCTTTAGTGAAGAACTCATTTCAAAACTAGGTATGCACCTCTCTGATGAGGTTATACCACAATTACTCGCACTCACCTTACAGGCTGTAAAGCGCGTCCCAAAAATTATGAATATAGCCTTTACACTCGTTGTATTACTTATAATTTTTGGTGTATTTCAACCCATTGCTATCATACTCTTTAATCTTGAAGAAGTCTTTAGTTTCATATCAATAAGTGTAGTTCTTAGTGTACTTATGTTTTTAATGCTATCTATATATCCTTTTATAACCAGTCAAATTAATAAGTGATTAATTACGCTTTCGCGAAAGCGTAAACTACCTTTGTATTAGTTATATTTAATTAACAATTGCTGTTTTAAATTGCCCTTCTAGGTTTTTAAAAATGCTACAACCTAGAATTTATGTCAAAATTACCACAGGCGCATCGTTTTACAGATTTATCAGACTACGGAAGAAAACCCGCTCAGTATATAGTACGATTTTTAAAGGATACCAGCGCTACTCCTGTCCAGGTTACGCTTCTCTTTTTTGTTTCGGGAATGATTGCTATCTATTGTATCTACACAGAATATTATATACTCGCAGCGATTTTTATGATTCTAAAATCTGTACTTGATGCCGCAGATGGGGAACTGGCGAGAGTAAAAAAAACACCCTCCTACACGGGTCGATATCTAGATTCTATACTTGATATTGTACTTAATGCGTTATTCCTTTTTATGATAGGTTACAAGACAGATGCCGATACTTGGCTTATTATTCTTGCATTTATAGCACTTCAAATACAAGGGACTTTATATAATTACTACTATGTTATCTTGAGATATAAACTCAACGGTGATACTACAAGCCGAATCACCGAGACGGGAACACCCCAAGCATTACCGGGTGAAGAACAAGTTACGGTAACAGCTCTTTTTTACACCTATAAAGTCCTATATGGATTATTTGATAAAATAATCTATACGCTAGATCCTAGAGCCGCTAAAGGTAAGCTTATACCTAACTGGTTAATGACTCTTGTATCAACCTTTGGCTTAGGTTTTCAACTATTAATAATGGCCACATTACTGGTACTACAAAGCCCAGAACTTATTATCCCTTTCTTTATAACATACACGTTACTTGTACCTGTATGTATCATACTACGAATGAAAGTCTAGTAGCTAGTATATTTGTAAAACTAAAAAAGCCTAGATTATATTATAATCTAGGCTTTTAATATGTGTCATGATTTTATAATCTATACCCTACACTAAAGGTAAAGTATTGATTGTTTCCAGTATTATTGATAAGAAAATTATCCTTATTTACAAGGCTATTGCTATTTGCCCCAGGATCATCGCTGCTTGGCGTGTAAGGAACTATTATTTGAGAATCATCCTCAAATACTTCCAAAAATCCTCTTGTAAAACGTGCTTCTATAAAAACACTCTCGTTAAAATGATACCCTATTGCTCCAAAGGCAGAGACATCAAAAGATTTATAATTTTTAGACTGTAATGGATCAGATATTTTGATACCAGCTTGTGGTCCAGCAATAACAAAAAGCTGATTAAAGTTTATTCTCAAGCCAAGTGGCAACTGTAAGTTATCAAAACGTGTTCCTTCATACTTATTACCTTGTGATGAGAAAGCAAATTCTGGTTGAAAACTTATTTTATCATTAATTGGTATTTCAGCGAGAAATGCTACAGCAAACCCGTAACGTCCTTCTTCCGCTCCAGCAGGAGCCGGTCTAGGGGTATCACCCGCTTGATTCAGTAAACTAAACTCATATCCACTTATTTGACTATAGCTTAAGCCAGCTTTAAAGCCGATTCTTGCGCCTTGAGCAAACAATTGTGTACTGCATATAAATGCAATGAACAAGAAAGAAAGTACTAATTTTTTCATATAAATAATAAAATAGTCGTTAATAACATTTTAGTTCGTCGAAAAACTCTTGTGTGTAAATATAGAGGCTATATCTAATATAATATGTGCTCTAAACTCGAAATACATTTGCTTACTATAAAAGACATCATAGTATCGACGAAATGCAAGTAAAAAATTAAAGTCTATAGCCAACGCCTATTTGTAGTACTGTATTTTTTCCTTCAAGATTTGTAAACGTTGTTCCGCCTCCATTACTAAAAGTAGTTGCATTATTATCTTGAAATATATCTGTAAGACCAAGTGTATATCTCGCCTCAACAAAAATATTAGACTCAAAAATATATCCTATTCCTCCAAATACTGATGCTTCAAAGTTTGCAAACTCACCAGATTTATCTGAATCCCAAACTCTTACACCTATTTGTGGGCCTACGCTTATATATAAATCGCTTATCTCTAATTTGAGACCTAGTGGTAAGTTCAAATAATCAAGTCTAAAACTCTCTAGGTTTTTACCTTGTTGAGAGAAAATAAATTCTGGAACAAAACTTAACTTTTCTGTAAGAGGAATATCTACTAAAAAACCTACAAAATAACCTGTACGCCTTCCATCTAGCTGATCTTCTATCGTATTTGCCACAGAAGAACCATCATTATTAAACTCAAAGCTATTAACGTCTGAGAAGTTTACTCCGGCTTTAAATCCTGATGTAATTTGGGCATTTACAGTGTTAAATACAAATAAACTTATGACAACTGTACTAAATAATAATTTTTTCATTTATCGAATTTTCAGAGGGTTAGTAGACAAATATACATTATTTATATGATGTCAACATTTATTTTGAAAGATATAAACTTTTGATAATACCATCTGCAAGACCAATTTTTGGGACTATAATTTGTTTGGCTTTTGATGACTTCATTGCTTGTAGGTATATTCTTAATGCGGGTATTATAACGTCTGCACGGTCTGGGTTGAGCTGTAAATCTATCACACGTTGCTCGTAACTCATAGCGCTTAAGTCCTTGTATAATTGTGATAAAAATAAATAAGATAAGGTTTTACCTGGCTTCTTTGTACTTAGCTTAAACACTTTATTAATATTTCCACCAGAGCCTATAAGATCGATATGGCTAAAATCTTTACAGTGCTGGTGTATCCAGTTTTTAAACACATCCCAATCTTCTGAAGAAACTAGATCATTAAGTAGCCTTACTGTTCCTATCTTAAAAGACTTTGAGGCCACAACTTCTCCCATATGGTAGATGGTTATCTCGGTACTTCCACCTCCTACATCTACGTAGATGTAAGTTCTATCTTCTTTAATGAAACTTTGAAGATCTGTAGCGGCGATGATTTGCGCTTCTTCTTCACCATCTATGATCTCTATATTTATATCTGTTGTTTCTTTTATTTTTTTCGCGAAAGCGTCTCCATTCTTAGCATCTCTCATCGCACTGGTAGCACACGCACGATACTGTTTTACCTCGTGAGCATTCATTAACAATCTAAAGGCTTTCATTGCATCCTCCATACGCTTTTGATTTTTTAATGATATTTCTCCATTAATAAAAACGTCTTCTCCTAGCCTTATGGGGACACGCACAAGGGCATTTTTTCTAAATAGTGTAGGCCCATTTTCTTGTTCTATAACATTTGCAACGAGCAATCTTATTGCGTTAGAGCCTATGTCTATTGCAGCGTATTTTAATATGTTAAGCACTATAGGTCTTTAAGTTTATTTACATAATACTCGTAAGTGGCAAATTGTGATCTCACAAAAGGTAAATCATCTTTTTTGTACCTATTATCCATTTGCTTATTAAGTACACGCGCTTTTACATTGTCGCTCCAAGATATCTCGTGGGTATCTATAATTTCTTGCTTTATATCTTCATCGTATATAGGTACTGAGACCTCTACTCTATTATCTAGATTACGACTCATCCAGTCTGATGATGATAGGAAAACCTTTTCTTCTCCAGGTATACCAAAGATATATACGCGTGGGTGCTCTAAAAATTTATCTATAATACTTATGATTTCTATATTTTCACTCATACCGGGTACTCCTGGAATAAGGCAGCATATACCACGCACTATCATTTGTATTTTTACACCAGCTTGACTCGCTTCATATAGCTTATCTATAATGTCATAGTTTGAGATACTGTTGAGCTTAAGTCTTATGAGACCTTCTCCTCCATTTTGAACAATCTCTATTTGCTCTTGAATGAGTTTATACATTCTAGTACGTGAGTAATGAGGAGATACTACTAAATGTTTGTACTTATTTACGATATAATTTGTGTCGAAAAAGTTAAAGAGTTTTGAGAGGTCTTTAAGTATTTCTTTATTTGCTGTAAACAGTGTGTAATCTGTATATATACGTGCCGTAGCGTGGTTAAAATTACCCGTACTTATAAAGCCATAACGCACAATTTTACCCTCTTCTTCACGCTCAATCACACATACTTTACTGTGTACTTTAAGACCAGGCACACCAAATATGAGTCTTACACCTTCGTTTTGCATCTTTTTTGCATAACGCATATTTGACTCCTCGTCAAATCTCGCTCTAAGCTCAATCTGTACGGTTACTTCTTTTCCATTTTGAGCAGCGTTTATCAATGCGCTAGCTATACTCGAGAGCTTTGCAAGCCTATAAATGGTGATTTTTATAGATCTCACTTTGGGGTCTAGAGCAGCTTCTCTAAGGAACTTGATGGTATATGAAAAGCTCTGGTAAGGAGTGTATTGTAAAAAGTCTTTTTTTGCAACAATAGAGAATAAGTTATCTTCAAGAGTGATACCAGGTATAGGGAGTGGTTTTACACTAGGATAATAAAGCTCTTGCCTTCCAAAAGCAGGGAAATTCATATAATCTTTACGGTTATGATAACGCCCGCCGGGTATAATACTATCCTTACGTTTTATACCTAGTTTATTAAGTAAGAATTGCAGTGTCTCTTCTTCTATAGTTTTATCAAATACAAAACGTACAGGCTCTCCATCTTCTCTTCCTTTTACACTACGAGTAAGTTTCTCTAAAAAACTTTTACCAAGATCTGACTCAATATCTAGCTCTGCATCACGCGTTATTTTAATCATATGTGCAGTAATGCTGTCATATTCAAAAATGCTAAAAATGGTATCTAGGTTATAACGAATCAAATCATCAAGAATCATTATGTAATCTTTACCATCTACCTGCGGTAATACTACAAAACGATCTAATGTACTAGGTATCTCAAGCAGTGCATATAGCGGCTTTTGCTCCTCTGTAAGATTCATTTTTACCATTAAGTAAGCATCAAGATCTTGTATACGTGGCAATTCTAAATCCTCACGCAATATGATAGTCTCTACCGCAAGGGCTACTTTATCTGTAAAAAAGTCTTTTATAAATTCCTTATGCTCAGGAAGTGTCACCTCCTCTTCAGTAAGCATATAAATATTTTGTTCTTCTAGCTTTTTGTAAATATCTTCTAGAATCTGGAGACTTTCTGTCTGTTGCTCAATAACAATCTCAGTTATTTTACCTAGCAACTCTTCGGCAGAGTATACTCCTAGTGCTTTTCTACCCGTTTTACCCGCATCTACAATTCTACGTACGGTGGCATATCGCACTTTAAAAAACTCGTCTAAGTTATTTGAAAAAATCCCTAAAAACCTAAAGCGTTCTATAAGCGGTACACTCTCGTCTGCTGCTTCTTGCAATACACGTGCGTTAAACTGTAACCAGCTTAATTCTCTATTTATATACCTATTTTCTTTAGTCTGCGTCATTTTAAAGTTCTTTTGGAGCCTTATGATAAATTGTCTTTCCGGGTATTAAATCTTGCCAACTATGAATCTCAAATGTGATAGCCGTAAAGGCTGCAGTAGCTACATTATCTACTCGTAAATCACCATAGGAATTTACAAAATTTGTCATTGCATTATTATGACCAAAAACCATAAGTGTATCTACCTCATCACCTACACTCTTTATAACCTCAACCAGATCACGCCCTTCAAAATCGTACATTTTATGATTAAGTTTAATCTCTGTATCTGGAATAGTAAATGCCTTTGCAAAAAACACTGCAGTAGTCTTTGCTCTTAAGGCGTCACTACTCATTAAAAGATCTGGCTTAGGCATTATAGCCGCAATATGTGCAGCCATTTTTGGTCCATCTTCAAGGCCGCGCTCATTGAGCGGTCGCTCGTGGTCTATTACATCAAATTTCCAACTTGACTTTGCGTGTCTTACAAGGTATAGTGTTTTCATATCAAGGGGCTAGTCGCTCTATTATCCAGTTATCACCCTCTTTACGATAGCGCACACGGTCGTGTAATCTACTAGGTCTACCTTGCCAGAACTCAACTGTAACTGGCTTTATAATGTAACCACCCCAGTGTGAGGGACGCTGTATATCTTGGTTTTTATATTTCGCTTTAAGCGAAATCATCTTTTCCTCAAGAATAGATCTACCTTTTATAACAGTGCTTTGGTCTGAAACTAAAGCCCCAAGCTGACTGTCTTTAGGTCTATTATTAAAATATGCATCCGAACGGGCGTCTGAAACTTTTTCTATATCGCCTTTAATGATAACTTGTCTTTCTAAATTAGGCCAAAAGAAAGAAATCCCCACTTTAGGGTGCTGTGCGATACTCACTCCTTTCTCACTCGTGTAGTTTGTGTAGAATACAAAACCCTGCTGGTCATATTCTTTAAGAAGTACAATTCTTGATTTTGGAAAACCGTCATCACCTAGTGTGGCAATAGTCATCGCGTTAGGCTCTGCAACACCTCCTGCATCTTCTACCTCTTTAAACCAAGTTTTAAACTGATCTATAGGATGTTGTGCGACGTTTTCTATAAGTAACTCGCCTTTTTCGTATGATTTTCTGTAATCGTGTAAGTCTCTGTTCATTGTAGTAAATGTACAAAGACCGCTATAAAATTAAAAGTGGAAGCAGGAGTATTATTTCCTCATAAACCCTTTCTTTATCAAGAGTTTTCTCACCTTATCATTGTGCTTTCTAATACGGGTAAACTCTTCATAGTCCATATCGTCATCCTCAAAATCTTCTGCACCAAACTGCCCCTCAAAGTTCTCAAGCATTTCTACCTGATCTCTATCTATATTATACCTGCGGTGCTCAGTGTATCCATCTGCATTTAAAAAGTACTCACAGATATATTGATCTTCAAAAATGAAAACCTTAAACGCAATACTTATGCTATCCTTTACAGAGGTAGAACCGTAGGTTTTATTAACTTTTTTAAGACGTATATCTGGATTAACAAGAAACAGGTTACGAGGGATTAAACCATCAAAATGTACTTGTAATCTTGCTAAAATAGGTTTTGCTATTTTCTTAACTTCTTCTTCCATCATAATCTTTTTTAAAAGGTAAAATTCTTACCATCGTCACCTAGGTGTACATTTTCAAAGTAGGGTGTGGCTTCTTTTATAAATTCTTGTAAATCACCATATCGTACAGAGTAGTGACCTAATATTAAATTTTTTACTCCAGCCATAGCTGCTATTTGAGCTGCTTGTGCTGCTGTACTGTGCCCAGTAGGTTTACACAAGTGTGCGTGACTTTCTAGAAATGTAGCCTCGTGATACAATGCTGTAGCCCCTTGTATTTGTGATACAATTTCTTCATAATAAGCAGTATCACTACAATAAGCATAACTTTTAGGTTGAGACGGATCAAAGGTGAGTTGTTCATTTTTTACAACTGTCCCGTTATCTAATGTGATATCTCCCCCCTGCTTTATTTTATTATAATATGCACGATCTATATCTAGTTTTAAACAAGCAGTTATATCTAGCTTGCGCTCACCTAGTTTTTCTTCAAAATAAAAACCATTTGTATAGATGCGATGCTTGAGTGGTATAGTGGTTACCGTAATCTCTTCATTTTCTAAAATCACTTCTGGCTCCTTACTTGTTATTTCACGAAAGTGTAAAGGATAGCTTGTAAATCCTTTTGTGAGTTTTAATTGCAGTAAGATAAGCTCTTTTATACCCTTAGGACCATAAATGGTAAGCGGCGCAGTACGTTTAAGTAAACTAAAGGTGGTTATTACACCCATAAGACCAAAAAAATGATCACCGTGCAGGTGTGATATAAAAATGTGTTTAATACGAGCAAACTTAATCTTATTGCGTCGTAACGCTACTTGAGTGCCTTCACCACAGTCTATGAGCAATAGATTATTGCGTATTTCTAAAACTTGAGAAGTAGGGTTTTTATAACTACCGGGAGCAGCTGCATAACAACCTAGTATGGTAAGATGTAGATTGCTAGACATTACTGTATTTTTAAAAACCGAGATCGCGCTCTATTTCTTCCATCGCGATAATATCTCCAGCCTCTTCTAGCGTAGGGACTACCACCATCTCGTCTGGTACAAGATCATAATCTATCCCTGTATTTACAATCACATAAGAGAGCTTACCACCACGCTGGTAGTTAGACAGTTTTATAAACTGTACAAGCTGGTCTAGAGTGAGATTTTCATACTTTAATAAATCTATTACAAGGTTTTTTTGATCGTAATGTAGTGGTACTATTTTCTCGAGATACATCGCAAAGTCTAACACGTCATCACGATCATCTCCTAGTATAGTGTATGTATCCTTTTCTGTAATTTTCATTATTGCTTAATTTTTGACGCAAGTAAATAGATGACAGCCATTCTCACAGCTACTCCATTTTGTACTTGATCTAGAATAATAGCCTGGTCTGAGTCTGCCACATCACTGGTAATCTCTACACCTCTATTTATGGGGCCTGGGTGCATTATTACAATTTCCTTATTAAGCGAGTTAAGCAGTTGTTTATTTACTCCATACTGCTGGGTGTACTCTCTGGTACTAGGGAAGTAGCTTATGTCCATACGCTCGTTTTGTACTCTAAGCATATTTGCCACATCACACCACTCTAGTGCTTTTCTTAAATCTAGTTCTACCTCAACGCCTAGTGACTCAATGTACTTAGGCATTAATGTTTTGGGTCCACAAACTTTTACATTTGCTCCTTGTAGCTTGAGGGCATAAATATTTGAGAGCGCTACTCTACTATGTAAAATATCGCCCACTATGACCACGTTTTTTCCAGCAACATCACCTAGTTTCTCACGTATAGAGTAACTATCTAGTAACGCTTGCGTAGGGTGCTCGTGTGCGCCATCTCCAGCATTTACTATACTTGCTTTTATATGTTTTGATAAAAAGATACCTGCTCCAGGGTTAGGGTGGCGCATTACTACCATATCTACCTTCATAGATAAGATGTTATTTACGGTATCTATAAGTGTTTCTCCCTTCTTAACAGAAGAGGCTGCAGCAGAGAAGTTAATTACATCTGCGCTTAATCTCTTTTCGGCTAGCTCAAAGGAGAGCTTTGTACGGGTGCTGTTTTCAAAAAATAGATTTGCGATGGTAATATCACGCAAAGAAGGAACTTTTTTAATAGGTCTATTAATCACTTCCTTAAAATGATCTGCCGTTTTAAAAATAAGTTCAATATCTGCAGCAGTGATATATTTAATACCCAGCAAATGGTTGACACTAAGCTCACTCATACTTAAAAATTAGCTTTTTACAAGATATACGGTGTCTTCGCCTTCATTTTCTTTCCAGCACACCTTTACTTTTTCTTCATTTATTGCATCTACCTGTCGCCCTTTATAGTCTGGTTGTATAGGTAGGTGTCGAGAGAACCTTCTATCTATAAGACATAGCAACTCTACCTCTTCTGGACGTCCAAAGCTTTGTACTGCTGTAAGAGCAGCATTAATGCTTCTACCTGTATAAAGAACGTCGTCTATAAAGACTACCTTTTTCTTTTCTACTACAAAATCAATCTTGGTCTTATTTGCTTCTAGCGTCTTCTCTGTTCTTCTAAAATCATCTCTATAAAAAGTGATATCAAGATAGCCTAGCCTTATTTCTTCTATGGCATATTCTTCTATCAATAACTTTTTAATACGTTCGGCTAGGTAGACACCTCTGGGCTGTATACCTATCAAAACGGTTTCTTTAAAATCTAGATGATTCTCAATGAGTTGACAAGCCAGACGATTGAGAATGATGTTGATCTCTGTCGCGTTAAGAAGTACTTTTTGGCTCATAGATATTTCCGAAATCTGTTCGGAGGACAAAGTTACACAATATTAAGGTTTACTGGTAGGGTTTGTTACGCTTTCGCGAAAGCGTACTCTGTAACCCCTTCTCTAAAAAAAGAAAGCACCACCATACGGTAGTGCTTTCACCATTTATATAATTATTAATTAATAATAACTACAATGTCTATAATGGCTTTATGTTTTTATGCTTAGAATCCAGCTTGTAATACTACAGAAGCGTTACCAGTACCTGTTTGAGAAACTGTACTTGTGTTACCTGTACCTAACTGACCTACTAGAGAGCCGTTAGACGTACCGTCTTGTAATACTGTAGATACGTTTCCTGCTCCAAATTGACCTACTAAAGAAAGGTTTGTAGTTCCTAATTGATCTACTTCAGACTGGTTACCTGTTCCTATCTGTAAAACTCCAGATAAGTTATTAGCACCTTGCTGTGCTGTATCTGCAAAGTTTGAAGTACCGTCTTGAGCAATAACACTTAGGTTAGAGTTTCCACCTTGATAAACACGTGCAACATTTGAATCACCAAGTTGTGATACAAAAGACACCTGGCTCTCACCTAACTGATTTACACGAGTATCATTTCCGTCTCCTACTTGAAAAACGTCAGAGCTACTATTATTACTTACTTGAGAAACAAAATTTAAGTTTCCGTTACCTTGTTGATCTACTTCAGAAAAGTTAGAATCTCCAGTCTGGATTACCTCAGAGCTATTACCATTACCTTGCTGTGCTGTATCTGCAAAGTTATTATCTCCTGTAGAAAATATAGAACTATCGTTATTATTACCACCTTGGTACGTACGTGCAATGTTTGAGTTACCTTGTGCGTCTACCTCAGAAGAGTTTCCGTCTCCAAACTGATCTACTGTAGAATCATTAAGAGTTCCTTGTTGAGCAGTATCTGCAAAGTTTCCATTTCCAGAAGAAAGAATTGTACTTGTGTTAGACTGTCCACCTTGATATACTCTTGCAACGTTAGAGTTTCCTTGAGCATCTACTTCAGAAAAGTTAGAATCTCCTACCTGGTTTACGATAGCGTCGTTATCATTTCCATTTTGAGCGGTGTCTGCAAAGTTAAAATCTCCGTCTTGACTTACAACACTTGCGTTATCATCTCCTACTTGACTTACAACAGCCTCGTTGTCATTAGATAATTGTCCAGGAGTTGCAGAGTATTGATTAATTACAGAAGAGTTTCCTACTCCATCTTGTAATAAACGAGCCTCATTGTCATTACCTACACGTGTTACAGCACCGTTACTAGATACTTGACCTTGATTAATTCTAGAAGAGTTGTGACTTCCAGTTTGTAATACTTCAAAGTTGTTATCATCCCCACCTTGACTATTTACGTTACGGTTGTTTCTACCCAGAGATACTACCTCTGCAGTGTTATTGTCCCCCTTAGTAACTAGTTTGTTGTTGTTAATAGATCCTACTTGTAATACCCCAGAAAGGTTTGCATCTCCTACTTGCTCTACAGAGCTTACATTGTCTTGCGCTACAAGTGTTGTAGCAAATACTAGCGCCGCAGCACTGATCATTAATTTTTTCATAGTTTAAAAAATTAGATTAATAATAAATGGTTAATAAATACAGTATCCTATGCTATTTTTTTACAATAGTATGGTGTGCACAAACGTGCATATAGTCAATCTATTACGGGGGGAGAGTGTTGAGAAACAAACTAAAGGGGGAAGGCGCTTGTTCTTTATCAACATTGTAAAACTAAAACAGAATGCTAAACAAAAAGTAAATTCTTACAATTTTTCGACAATGTGAGAAAATTCTTTTTCAAAACCCTATTAAACATAACTTTTTCAGTGTTTTACGAATTTAACATTAACTACTTTTAAAAAAATTAGCAATTTATTTTGATGATTATTCTTACAAAATTTAGTTAGTAAAGTATATATCTACTGTTTTTGTTTAACGCCTTGATTATCAAAACTCGAGCTTAGATTAATAGAAGACCTTTTTACGCTTTCGCGAAAGCGTATAGATACCTAACTTCGTAACTCATCTTATTTTACACATTATGTCGCAAACTAAAACCTGGTGGAAAGAAGGTATTGTATACCAGATTTACCCTAGATCCTTTAATGACACTACCGGAAATGGTATAGGAGATTTACGAGGTATTATAGAAAAGCTAGATTATATAGCTAGTCTTGGTGTTACCATTATATGGTTGAATCCCGTATATGACTCGCCAAATGATGATAACGGCTATGATATACGTGATTATCGCAAGATAATGGCAGAGTTTGGCACTATGGAAGATTTTGATGAGCTACTCTCTGGTATGAAAGAAAGAGGGTTACGTCTCATTATGGATCTTGTAGTTAATCACTGCAGTGATGAGCACAAGTGGTTTAAAGAGAGTAGATCTTCTAGAGATAATGCCTATCGAGATTACTTTCACTGGTGGCCTGCCGAAAAAGGAACACCCCCTAAAAGATGGAGCTACTTTGATGTAGAAGAAAATGCCTGGAAATATGATGAGCAAACAGATGCTTACTACCTACACTACTTTGCCGTAAAGCAACCAGATCTTAAGTGGGAAAACCCAGCCGTGCGCAAGGAGGTGTATGATATGATGCATTTCTGGTTTAAAAAAGGAGTAGATGGTTTCCGTATGGATGTCATACCTTTTATAAGTAAAGACACTAGCTATCCAGAAATAAATGCGACAGAGCCACACGAGTATATTGCCTATTATGCAAATGGGCCTAAGGTACACGAGTATCTTAATGAGCTTAATACAGAGGTAATCTCAAAGTATGATGCATTTACCGTAGGTGAAGGCCCCGGGATAGCTATAGAACAAGCGCTAGATTTTGTACACGAAGACCGTAAAGAGATGGATATGTTCTTTCACTTTGACTTGATGAGCCTAGATAGAGCTCCAGGCGAAGTCTTTAAAATGAGAGAAGGAGGTTATAGTCTTGTGGAATTTAAGAAAGTATTTAGCGACTGGGATGCTGCTTTTCAAAAAGCTGGTTGGGGCTCTTTATTTCTTGCAAACCACGACTTCCCGCGGTCTGTAAGCCGCTGGGGGAATGATAGCCCAGAACACTGGAAAAACAGCGCTACCCTACTCCATACCTTTTTACTCACTATGAGAGGTACTCCCTACTTCTATCAAGGTGATGAGATAGGTATGACTAATGTATGCTTTACAGACATAGAAGATTATCGAGACATAAACACTATAAATAGATACAAAACTGTACAAAACCGAGGTGGCGATCTAGAAGCTTTTATGCAAAGTGAGCAACACGCAGCTAGAGAAAATGCACGCACACCTATGCAATGGGATGCAAGCGCAAATGCTGGATTTACAAGCGCAACTCCCTGGATAAAAGTAAATCCAGATTATGAAAATGGAGTAAATGTAGAAGCCCAGCTAAAATCCAAGCACTCTGTTCTTTCTTATTTTAAAGATATTACTGCACTAAGACAAGCGCACCCAGCGCTAGTATATGGAGATTATGAGTGCATACGGCCAGAGCACGAGCGTGTATATTGCTATACAAGAACCCAAGAGGACCAGAGGTTCCTTATACTTCTCAATTTTTCTAACGAGGTAGAGCGATTTTCATTGCCATTATCAATAAGCTACAACCGAAAAGTAAAACTCATCTCAAATGACAAGATACTTGATGATAAAACTTTTAAAGAATTCTTATTAAGACCTTGGCAAGCTATTGTATATAAATTAGAAAACTAGTAGTCTGACAGCACAAATATCGCAATACCAATAAATACAATAATTTGCAGCCATTTTAAGACAACCCCAGCTTTCTCACTGGTGCGAAGTATATGTGATATTTTACCAGCAACAACGGCTATAGATCCAAAAATCAAAAACGACTCTACCATAAATAAAAGACCTAACACATAAAATTGAAACACCGTATTACCCTCAGGATTCCAGAGAAAACCTGGAAAAAATGCTAGGAAAAATATAGTCACCTTGGGGTTAAGGATATTCATAAGTACGCCTTGTTTAAAGAGTTCGAGATATGTTTTCTTTGGCGCTCCTTCTGCTAGGTTTATGGTACTGTCGCTTTTAAATACTTTATAAGCCAGGTAGAGTAAGTAAATTGCCCCTACAATTTTTATAGCAAGAAACAGATAAGGAGAAGCTGCTATAATTGCAGAGAGTCCAAAGGCAACTAGCGTAGTATGTACAATGCAACCCGTAATAAGTCCTGCTGTAGTTGCCAGTCCAGATTTACTGCCATTTGCAATACTCTGGGTGAGCACGTATATGTTATCTGGCCCTGGTGAAAATGCTAGTAAGGCAGTTGCTGCAAGAAAGGCTAGTAAAGAAGCTATCACAAAGACATAAGTTTATAATGCTCTAAAGTAAAGAAAAAGCAAATACGATTACCACTGTCGCTCTTTCCACATTGTGTAAAAGCCTAAAACTAGTAACAAGCCCGCAACTGCAAGTTTGAGCCATTGTGGTATAAATGCTGCCACATCTGGCTTCATTGCAAAAAGCATAACGGCAATGGAGGCAAAAATAAGTTTGTGAGAATTTCTCATAATTGTAAATAAACCCTTGTAGACGAGAGTTGTGTATTAACCTTTCGCTAGTATTGCTTTATTTATGTCTTTTATGAGACTTGGACCTTCATACACAAAACCAGTATACAATTGTACCAGCGAGGCACCGGCTTCTATTTTATCTAGCGCATCTTGCGCACTGTGTATACCGCCTACCCCTATAATAGGAAATGACCTATTACTCTTATCTGCTAGATATTTTATAACTCTTGTAGAGCGGTCTGTTACAGGTTTACCACTTAAACCACCGTTACCTATCTCTTCTAGTCTAGCATCTGTAACTTTAAGTCCCTCACGATTTACAGATGTATTACTCGCTATCACACCATCTAGGCCTGTGTCTTTTACAAGTGCCACAATCTCGTCCAGCTGCTGGTCATTTAGATCTGGTGCGATTTTAAGCACAATAGGTCGCTGTATCTCATAAGACGCATTTGCTTTTTGTACTGCTTGTATAAGCTCTTCTAGGTAATCCTTATCATTAAGCTTTGCGTGACTAGATACATTAGGACAACTTACATTGAGTACAAAATAATCTACCACGGGATGTAACTCGTGGAAACACGTAAGATAGTCTGCTGTATAATCTTTTGGGTCTGTGTCGGTGTTTTTACCTATGTTCCCTCCTATTATAATAGAATTATTCTTTCTATTCTTAAGACGCTTTGCTGCTTCTTTTACACCGCCGTTATTAAATCCCATTCTGTTTATGAGACCTTGATCTTCTTTTAGTCTAAAGAGGCGCTGTTTTGGGTTTCCTTCTTGAGCTCTAGGTGTAACCGTACCTATCTCTATAAAACCAAAACCAAGATCTCCTAGCTCATTAAAAAGTTTTGCATCTTTATCAAACCCTGCGGCAAGACCCACGGGGTTTTTAAAGGTAAGGCCTAATACTTTTCTCTCTAGGCGCTTATCTTCTACTTTGCCCATACTATTGAGTATTCCAGAAAGACCGAGTTTATGCAGACGTTTTATCCATCTAAAGGTAAAGTAGTGCACTTTTTCTGGATCAAAAGAAAATAGAATCGGGCGTATGAGGAGTTTGTACATTTCGGTGATTTCTGTGGTGCAAAAATACTCCAAAAAGAGGTATTTTTGAAGTAGAACCCAATGATGATTTTTTACGCTTTCGCGAAAGCGCACTCATAACCACCTACAATGATAGATAAAGACGCACTACTCAAAAGATTTATAAGCTACGTAACCACCTATACCGAAAGTGATCCCGCAAGTGACACCACCCCTAGTACTGAGTGCCAGTGGGACCTCGCAAGACAACTACGCGATGAACTAGAAGCTATGGGGATGACAGAGGTTACTATAGATGAGAATGCATATGTGATGGCTACTTTACCTAGCAATGTAGATTATGAGGTGCCAGTTATAGGGTTTGTAGCACACTTTGACACCACTCCAGATTTTACGGGTAAAGATGTAAAACCGCAAATATGGGAAAACTATGATGGAGGCGATCTTATGCTTAACAAGGAGCAGAATATTGTATTATCTCCAGATTATTTTGAAGATCTTAAGCAATACAAAGGTCAAACTATTGTAACTACAGATGGTACTACCCTTCTAGGAGCAGATGATAAAGCTGGGATAACTGAGATTATGGAAGCAATGCAATACTTGCTGGCAAATCCTCAAGTAAAACACGGTAAGATACGTGTAGGCTTTACGCCAGATGAAGAAATAGGCCGCGGAGCACATAAATTTGATGTAGAAAAATTTGGTGCTGCCTGGGCATACACGATGGACGGTAGCCAGATAGGCGAGCTAGAGTATGAAAATTTTAATGCCGCAGGTGCTGTAGTTACCATAGAGGGTAAAATAGTGCATCCAGGGTATGCAAAAGGTAAGATGGTAAATAGTATGTATATCGCGACAGATTATATAAATAGCTTACCGAGACTAGAAACTCCAGAGCATACCTCAGATAGAGAAGGATTCTTTCACCTTCATAATATAGAAGGGAGTGTAGATAATACAAAACTTGAGTACATCATAAGAGATCACGATAAAGGACATTTTGAAGCTCGCAAGGCTATGATGGTACAACTGGCAGATGAGCTTAATGCACAGCTAGAAAAAGAGCTTGTTACCGTTGAGGTAAAAGATCAATATTTTAATATGCGCGAGAAGGTAGAGCCTGTAATGCACATTGTAGACATTGCAGAAGAAGCTATGAAGGCGCTTGATATAGAGCCACTCATAAAACCTATACGTGGTGGTACAGATGGATCTCAACTATCTTTTATGGGACTACCTTGCCCTAATATCTTTGCTGGTGGACATAACTTTCACGGGAGGTATGAGTATGTTCCCGTAGAGAGTATGATGAAAGCCGTTGAGGTCATTGTAAAAATTGCAGAGCTTACTGCTCAAAAAAATGCATAATAAGTAGCAATCTACTTAAAAAGTAAATAAAATGAATCCCTCTGCAACTGGCTGGATAAAAAAGCACTTCTCATCATTTCTTGATTTTATAGACAAGAATGAGATGAATGAAGAACACTTCTACGAGGCTTTGCGAGCAGTGGGATTTATTTATGGGCACTCACTAGATACGCTTACAGAAAAAGAATCAAAAGGTCTTACCTGGACTACTCAAGAAAAAACAAAGGTTAACCTTTTTGACGCACTTGCATTCACCTATTACGATACTATTACAAATGCAAGAAAAGAAGATTGCCTAGAGGCCATCATCGCTTTTTATAAATTACTTGATAAGAAGGAACAGTACATCATAAATATCCCTATAGGTAAAGGGTCACTTGAGTATAAAGTAGAAAAAATCATACACCAGCGTGTACAGACTAACGAGTCTGTTTTACAAAAAAACTTTAGTCACATTATAACTAATGCACTGGTTTATATAGATATCTTAAGTTTTGACCACTACCTTATTACACAACAAGATCCTTATGAGTATGCAAAAAAGCTAGAAGCTGTACTTACTGAGACCATCTGGCTAGCCCTGCAACAAAAGGAAAGTAAAGATGAGTACAACAAGTTACTTATAAAACTTTTTGAAAGTTCGCTACGTTATAATTCATTAATTAAGCACACACATACACGGGTTACAGAGATAGACTTAAGTATAGTCACAGAACCGTTAGAGCAACAATACCTGCTTGACTTATGTAGTTTATCCCTTTGGGATGATCAAAAAATAGATGAGCACGAGCGTCTTTTTATTATGGAATTTTGCACAGTAATGGGCCTAGATGAAAAAGGTTATCTAGAGGGTGTACTTGCTGTAAAAACCTTCCTTACCGAGCATAGTGATGAAGTTGCCTATCTCAACTACAGTAATCCTGTAAAGCATTTTTATAACCAAACCACTAGCACGGTAAGTAATCTCATCTCTCGTAATAGTAAAAGACTAGTAAGAGAGATACGTGAGAGCCGCGATCTGGTCATATTACTGGGTCAATCTACTACGCGGGATTTATCTAAAGACGAACGAAAACTAGTAAAAAATCAGCTATTAGATATTTGTAAAAGTATACCGTCACTCGCAGTATTTTTGCTGCCTGGAGGTGGTTTGTTACTACCTATACTCGTGAGACTTATCCCAAAAATGCTTCCAAGTGCTTTTAATGAAAACCTTGAAGATTAAGCAATCCAGGTTTTAAAATCTTTTACGCGCTCACGGCTCACAATTATTTCTTGCTCATCCCAGTTGTTAAGCTTTATCTTAAGTCTAGAATTTGTGTATGCTATAATATCTGCAATGGCATTAATATTTACATAATACTTTCTGCTTACACGAAAGAATGTCTCAGGCTCCAGATCATTTTCCAGAAGCTCTAGCGTAGTATCTAGCAAGTAATTGCGACCCTCTATAGTGCCTGCATATGTCCCTTTGTTTTCACTATAAAAACACTCAATCTCGTCTATAGGAATCATTTTTATATGCTGCCCTATCTTAGTAGTAAAACGCTTTTTATACTCCCGCTCTACCGGCGTAGCGCCTAGAAGCTTACGTATATCTTCAAAGTTAAGTGCCACATCTTGCGGCTTAGGAGCGCGCTCCTTAAACTTGTTTACCGCCTTCTCAAGATCTTCGTCATCTATGGGTTTAAGTAAATAATCTACGCTGTTAAGTTTAAAAGCTTGTAAAGCATACTCATCAAAAGCTGTGGTGAAAATAATAGCACTCTTTACCTCTATCTCATCAAAAATTTCAAAAGACAAACCATCAGATAATTGGATATCTAAAAAAATCAAATCAGGATGCGCATTAGACTTAAACCAAGCCACTGCCTCTGCTACAGAGTGTAGCATTTCGTTTACAGTTACTCCTAGTTCGGCGAGCATTCTATTAAGTCTTCTAGCAGATGGTTTTTCGTCTTCTATGATGAGTACATTCATTTATTTATGCTTTGATTTACGTAAAAATACTAATTCTTATTCTTGCTCGACAAGAGTACCTTCTTTCCAGATATGTGATAATGTATTGAGCTTCATTACATCATTTACTGGTGATTGCTCCAGCAATAGCAAATCTGCTTTATAGCCTTTCTTTATGTACCCTACTCCTTCTAGAAAGAACTTCTCTGCAGGTAGTGACGTAGCGCTTGCTAGTACAGCCTCTATGGGTAATCCCGCTTTCGCGAAAAAAGCTAACTCTTTATACAAATCACTTCCTATATTAATATTTGCATTCGGTGGATCTGTACCTGCTAGTATAGGTATACCAGCGTCATACAAACGTTTTACTTCTTTTAAAAGATTTGCTTCTATAAGAGCTGTCTCCTCTTTAGTTTTATTAAAGTACAAAGGCTGTATCAACACTGTGGTTAAAATTGTAGGAATTACAAAGAAGTCCTTCTCTTCTACTAGCTCTTGTAAATGCTGGTCTGTCATAGGTTTATCGTGATAGATATGTACGAGTCCATCTGCATCACTAATTAAAGAATTATAAGCATCTTCTTCATTTGAAACGTGTACAACTGCAATTTTACTTGCTTTGTGTGCTTCTTTTATAATCTGTGCTACCGTTTCTTTATCTAGTGTCTTTTTCCACGGCTCTACTATTATTTTAATATAATCTACACCTGCAGCTACTCTGTCATTCACCCACGTTTCAGCATCTGCTGATTTACTTAAAGTGGGTATAGGAAATCCATATTGTGAACCGTGACCACCCTCTGTGGTGGCAGCATATCCCGCTCTGTATAATCTGGCACCATCTAGAGAGGTTCTGGCATCTACCATTGCTTTTTGCATAGGTTCCATACCGTGCATATCTAGTAGGTTGAGCACTCCTGCTTGAGCTGCTTCTTTGAGCTGTGGTAATGCCCACGTGTGCACGTGTGCATTTGTAAGAGCTGGCATTAAGAATTTGCCTTGCCCATCTATGATGGTTTCGGCTTTTTGGGGTCTTTTAGATACTTTAGTTATCGTTCCGTTACTTACTGCTACAGAGCGGTTTTCTAAAATTTCTTCTCCATTAAATAGGGTTACATTGTTTATAACAAAATCTCCTTGAGCGCTAGATATAGAAGTTATAACTAGCAGGAGTGTGAGTAGTAACGTTTTCATAGCTTCTATTTTTCGCGAAAGCGTGAAGAAAACTCTTCCTCCTCTTCTTGCATAAACTCTTTAATCTTGCGCTCTTCCCACTTACGTATGCCTTTTAAAAATCTAAAGCCTTTAAAAACATAAATCCAGTGTATAAATAGAGACAATCCCCAGAAAAATGGTGTTGTAAATCGCACCCACCACGGCGCATACTCACCGATATGTAAGTCAAAAAAGATACCTGAATAAAACAGCTGTAGTAAGGTGTTTATTACGAGATAGACGGTAAGGTGATTATAAAAACCTTTCTCATCTGCTACGCGTTTTTTTGCGCGTTCATATTTTTCTTTACTGTACTCCATTACTTTCTTATTATAGGGTTTGAAGAATTTTCTCTTTCATCTCTCTCTAGGTGTTCTTGTATTTTGCGCTGTTCCCACCCTTTTCCTAAAAAGATACCTAGACCAAACAGCTTGAGACCGTCTATCACAATACCTAGAAGTGAGAATCCTACTACCCACAGTACCCAAGGATTTCTAAACTCATTTACATAATAATTTATCCCCGCGATAACGGCACAAACGATGACAGCATTTATGATTTTACCATAAAACTTACGCACCTTTTGTACGTGAGCCGCAGCTCTTTGATATTTTTCTTGTGGCGTTTCCATATGTTATTATTTTAAATCATCATTACGTAAGTACTCATCTATCTTGCGCTGCTCCCAGTCTTTTGAGAAAAAAGGATTCCATCTAAAGGTATTTGCTGCGTGGCCCAATATACCAAGCCCCCAACCTAATATAGGGAAGATTGCCCAAAAATAACCGCTCGTAAAATAGTTAAGCGCTAGAAAGAATACGACAAAAATTAAATAAATGCCTAGATGGTTATAAAACTCTTTAAGTTCTCCTACTCTTGCTTGTGCTCTTTGATATTTGTTTTCTTGATCTGAAGTTCTCATAATTACTTTGTTATTGATTGATGGTGTAAATATCATATCAAACTACTTGTTTTTAAAGTAGTACTTACCGAATTGTAGAAAATATGCCCCCAATTGTAAAACAGGCAGCGGTAGCCTTGAAAAAGACCGCTACAAGCTGTATCTTTAAAAGAAAAAAGAAATGTTTGGATTATTTAAAAAGAAAAGCCCAGTTGAAAAACTACAAGAAAAACATAAAAAAATACTGGAACAAGCCTTCCAACTATCTAAGAGTGATCGAAGTGCAAGCGATAAGCTATATGCAGAAGCTGCCGAAATAGAAAAAGAGATATCACGACTTTCATAACTTTTTAACAAAATATTGTGATTTTCTATTAAGTATTGTAAGATTTTTTCTATTTTACGACGGCAAACCTTAAACACTCTTATATGAAATCCCTATTCTATTCCTCAGAAAAACTGAGGCGTCTAAAGTCGTACCGCAAAAAAGCAATCTCAAATGCAGAAAAATGGAGCGGTAGAGATGAGATGGCAAGTCACAGCTATCAAATAATGGTAAAGGTCATAGATCAAAAAGTATCTGCCCTTACTGTTAATAAGTAAACAAGAAAGAAACCATACTCACTAGTATAATTTTACATACCCCTTTATATTTGTGAGTATGGAACCCTTCATAGTATCAGCTCGAAAATATCGCCCAACCACCTTTAAAGATGTTGTGGGACAACAGGCTATTACTAACACACTTGAAAATGCGATTCAAAACAACCACCTAGCACAGGCACTACTTTTTTGTGGTCCTAGAGGAGTGGGAAAGACGAGTTGTGCACGTATACTAGCAAAACAGATAAATACAGACGAAAATACTAGCCCAGATGAAGACTTTGCCTTCAATGTTTTTGAGCTAGATGCCGCTTCAAATAATTCTGTAGATGACATACGAAGCCTCATAGATCAAGTACGTATACCTCCTCAGGTAGGTAAATACAAAGTCTATATTATAGATGAGGTCCATATGCTCTCTGCAGCGGCCTTTAATGCTTTTCTTAAAACGCTTGAAGAACCACCTAAGCACGCCATATTTATACTTGCCACCACAGAGAAGCATAAAATCATACCTACTATACTCTCACGTTGTCAAATATTTGACTTTAAACGTATCACAGTAGCAGACGCGCGCAAGCACCTAGTACAAATCGCTGCCGAAGAAGGGATAGAAGCAGACGAAGAAGCACTGCACATTATCGCACAAAAAGCAGATGGAGCAATGCGTGACGCATTATCAATTTTTGACAGAGTAGTAAGTTTTAGTGGAAAGACGCTTTCGCGAAAAGCAGTAACCGAAAACCTAAACGTATTAGATTACGACACCTACTTTACCACTACAGATCTTTTACTCGCAAATGATATCCCGCAGGTGCTCGTACAGTTTAATGATATCCTGGCAAGAGGTTTTGACGGGCATCACTTTATCGCAGGTCTTGCATCCCACTTTAGAGACCTAATGGTTTGTAAAAACCCACCTACAATACATTTACTAGAAGTAGGTGACAGTACTAAGAAAAAATATTACGAGCAATCACAAAAGACAACAATGGCTTTCTTAATGGAAGCGATAGATATTGCAAACAGTTGTGATCTCAAATATAGAACTAGCCGTAACCAGAGATTACTGGTAGAACTAAGCCTTATGCAACTTGCCTCTATCACTTTTGATGGAGAAAAAAAAAATGACGGTCCATTCATAGTTCCGCCATCTTATTACAAGGTAGGTGCTACACAAACAGAACAAATTCAAGTTAGCACTCCGGCCGTACAGCAAGTAGCACAACCGCAAACTACACAAGAGCAAACAGTACATAGCCCTACGCAAACTCAACAAACATCACCTGTACAACAGGCGCAAGAACCAGCTATTACAGAAAAGCAGCCCGTAAATCACAATATAGCTACTCCAGTAAGCGATAACGAGTCCCAAGTGACTACGCAAGTCTCACCAACTAGCGCCGAAGCTAATGCAACTGCACCAGTAACAGAACAAGTAAGTCCAGCTACTCCTGCTCAACCAGAGCAACCTGTACCTGCTCAAGGCTCACCTACTACACAGGCAACACCAAGCCTATCTATACGTAAGGACAGAGTATCAGGGCTTTCTCTAAAAGGCTTACAACGCAAAAAAGAACTTGAGCAACAAAAGGCAGATAAAAAAGTAGATGTGCAAAACCTGCCATCAGAACCTTTTACAGAAATTGCAATGCAAGCCGCTTGGGCTTCTTACGTACAAAAATTACTACAAAAAGGAGAACGCATCATCGCTTCAAATCTTGAGGCAGACCAGCCTACTCTTAACGGTACTACCATAGAACTAGAGTACCCTAACGAAACAATGAAAATTGAGGTAGAACGAGCTCAAGGCCCACTACTTGAATATTTAAAAAGAAGTTTAAAAAACTATGATATTACCCTTAATATCACTGTAAATGAAGAAGTACAGCGCAAATATGCCTACACTCCTCAAGAAAAATACGATAAATTAAGAGAGCAGAATCCTGCTCTAGATATTTTGAGAAAGACCTTTGACCTAGACTTATAAAACCCTTTGCTATGGAAAATAAAGAAGCAATACAGATGCTACATCTTAAACTACCTACAGATCCAAGGTGGGTAAATATTGTAGAAAAAAACATAGAAGAAATCCTTACAGATCACGCATATTGTGAGCAAAAAGCAGCCTCTAGCGCAATCTCATTTATTATAGGTTTTCCAGAATACTCAGAACTTGTAGCTGCAATGAGTGATCTAGCTATCGAGGAGATGAGCCATTTTAAAATGGTGCACGACCTTATGGTAGAACGAGGTTTACATCTAGGTAGAGAGCGTAAAGATGAATATGTACATAAACTACGTTTTTACTTCCCAAAAGGTGGCTCAAGAGTAGAAAGCTTGATAAATAGATTACTCGTAGCAGCACTTATAGAAGGAAGAAGTTGTGAGCGCTTTAGATTACTTTCTGAACAACTAGAAGATAAAAAACTCGCTAAGTTTTACCGTAAGCTTATGATAAGTGAGGCGGGACACTACACAATGTTCTTAAATTTTGCTCGTCAATATGGAGATCGTAAAAAGGTAGATGCCAAGTGGCAAGAATTACTTGATTTTGAAAAGCAAGTAATGAAAGATCTAAGCGTTAAAGAAACAATGCACGGATAAGGTATAATCGTCATCATTATGCGCTACACATTACTTTTATTATCTCTCTTTACTCTCCTTCTCTACTCTTGTAAAAATGAAGAGAAACACGCTGTTGTTAGTAGTCAATTTGATTACCTCATAGGTGATTGGGAACGTACTAATAGTAAAGGTGGTAGTGCAACGTCAGAACACTGGAGGGCGGCAACTAGCGAAGACTTGAGAGGTCACGGTTATACTATAGAAGACGAGGATACAGTTTTTAATGAACGTATGCGCATTTACAAAAAGCAAGAACAGTGGATGCTTTCTATAAGTGGCCCTAATGAAAAGCCTACACTTTTTAAAATCACTCAACATACAAACAGTGCATTTACAGCTGTAAATCCTGATAATGAGTTCCCAAAGATAATTACGTACTCTTACTTTGATGATGTGCTCACAGCGACCATCTCTGCAGAGGATACAGAGATTCCATTTATCTTCTGGAGAATGGAAGATTAATCTTCGGTAATAAGCTCATCTAGTGTAGTACGCACAGTATCGCTGTTCCAGTTTGAAGCTCCTTTTTCTTTTATAATGATATGACCTGTTTTATCTATAATATATGTTGTAGGTATAGAACGCTCAAAGAGTTGTTCTGGAGTTTCCATAGCCGGTAAGACAGCCGGTAGTTTGTGATCTTTTTTTGCCATAAACTTGGCTACTACTTCTGGGTTTTCATTTGTGATAAGTAAAAATTCTACTTTGTCGCCATAATCTTTATATAAAGCTTCTATAGATGGTAGCTCTGCTATACAGGGCGGGCACCAGGTAGCCCAGTAACTTATAAAGGTTACTTTTCCTGTTCCTATAGATACTTCTTTGGGCACTCCATCTAGTGATGTAAGGCTATATGTAAATGGCTTAAGTTGTTGCTGGTCTGCTTTCGCGAAAGCGGAAGGAGAAAAAAATGCCACCTTAACTTTATTTAAGGCCACCTGTATAGGCGTTCTAGTTTGTGGTATAAGTAACAACAATATCCCTACTATAAATAGAACATTTTGCCAGGTAAACTTCTTTTGCTTTTTCATAAAAAATAATGCGTGTATACAACAGTCGTATACACGCATTAAACTTACATATTTTATTATTAAAATGGTGTAACCGCTAGTTACGGGTAACCGTTACAGGCTCAGAAAGATCATAACATCCTTCTAGATCATTTGCATTTGCTCCCACCATTAAACCTTCAACTCCATCTTCATAACGTAGGTACCAGATAAGACAAACGCCTGTACCTGCATCGTCAAAGTTTACTCCCTCTACAGCTGTAAGCGTAGGTGGCAATCCTAAAATCTCACCAGTATCTGATGTAATTACCCAAGTATTAAGCGACCCCATACTGTCACCTGTAAGGCCTAAACCAGAAACCATATCTGGCGTGCCATCTACAGTAAAGGTAAAAGGACCTCCCGTAATTTCGGCAGCTAGGGTTTGGTTACGCACAACTTCTACAGGTTCTGAAAGATCAAAAGGTCCAGTGAGATCGTTTGTATTTCCTCCTACTTCTAGACCCTCTACACCTTCTTCATATCTCATATACCATATAAGACATACTCCAGGTCCGGCAGTATCAAAATCTACTACAGTTTGTACCGCTTCAAGTGTAGGTGGTAATCCTAAAATCTCCCCTGTGTCTGACGTGATTACCCACGTTCTCTCAGATCCTACAGAATCTCCAGTAAGTGATAAACCGCTCACCATATCTGGTGTTCCATCTACACAAAACTCAAAAGGTCCTCCTACAATCTCTGCAGCCATAGGTCCTGCATTACGATTTACGATAATAAAGTTAGATAAATCAAAATCTCCAGAAAATTCATCTAGATTTTCACCCATTGCAAGTCCAGCTAGACCGTCTTGATAAGCAAGATGGTACACATAACAAGCACCTACTCCAGCATCATCAAAGTTTACTCCTTCTAAGGCATCAATTGTAGGTGGGATTCCTAAAATATTACGATCTGCATCTGTTACCACAAAGGTAGTAACGTCACCAGCAAGTTCACCACTCACTGAGACTCCTGTTACCATATCTGGCATACCGTCTACAAAAAATGTAAATGGACCTCCTTCTAGCATACCTGCCTCTGGAGTGATTGTGTTTGTGTTGTCATCATCAGACTCACAAGATGCAAATAAAGCTCCTAGAGCTAAGCATCCTAATAGCAATTGTTTTTTCATTTGATAGTAATTTGTTTTTTATACTGTAAAACTATTACCATCTGTTATCTTTAAATGTAAGCTAGCTTACATTTGGAAAAATTATGCGACTTTAAGTCTAATTTCATTGCGCGAGAAGTCTAAAAAATTTACTGCCTTAAGATCATTCATTATAGCATTTAAAGTAGGACGTGAGGTTCCTATAAGACTGGCAATATCTTTTTGTGTATATGGGTGTTTTATTACTGTGTCTCCAGTATTAGGGCAGCAATAGCCAAAATCTTCGGCAAGTTCATCAAGAAATTCCTTTACACGAGTCGTGGCATCTTTAAAAAGTAACAAATCTAAACGTCGTTCTAATTTTTTAAAACGCATTCCTAAAAACTTATATACTTTGAGACTAAAGGCTCTATTAGACCGCATTAACTCCTGCATCTGCCCTACTGGCACTGGGCACACCATAGTTTGAGCATCTAGAGATTGTGCAAACTCACTGCGAGACTCCTCACCTAGTATTGCTTTTTCGCCAAATAATTCTCCCTTTGTAAGTATTGCACGTACCACTTCTTTACCATCTTCGGCATAGTAACCTAGTTTTACCTTACCCTTTTCTATAAGATAGACCTTTGTAGCCGCATCTTCCTCAAAGTAGATATAATCTTGCTTTCCGTACTGGCAAAAATGATTACGCTCTCTATATCTTTTTGTTTTGTGTGGGCATAAGGCTCCAAAAACATTTACATCTTCTAAAAACCAAATTTTTGACATCGCATTATGAAGTTAGTGATCATAAGCTATGTCGAGCATTTTAACATTTTCTTACAACTCTAGTAAATATTGAAAGGTGATTCACGCTTTCGCGAAAGCGTACTCAAAACTGTTAATCATCACAAGAGCATCTTATAAATACTAGCTACTCGCAGCATCATCTACTCCCCATTTATCTAAACTGAGTAGTATATCTCTAAGCGTTTCTCCTCTCTTAGTAAGACCGTATTCTACTCTAGGCGGCACTACAGGAAATACTTTTCTAAAAACCAGTCCATCCCTCTCGAGCTCTCTTACCGTTTGAGTAAACATTTTATTTGATATCCCTTTAATGTGCTTTTGGAGTTGACCAGATCTAAGCGGCTGGTCAAGTAAATGAAAAAGTACAAGCGGTTTCCACTTTGTGCCTATAAGTTGCATCGTATAATGAAGTGGACAAATGTTATTGTTTTCCAAAAGTTTAGTTTTTAATCATTTAATAATCATTAATTTACACCTTTTAGTAACTATCATACCATATGGTGCGTTATTGCCTTATGGGACAATATACTCTAATTTTGACTTTAAAATAACAATCTATGAAAACAGAAAATAATTATCCAAAGTCATTTTCTCACATTGGGCTTACCGTTCCAAATATAAAAGCAGCAGTACAATTTTACTCAGAGGTTATGGGATGGTATGTAATTATGGAACCATCTACCGTAAAAAAAGAAACAGATACTGCGATAGGGCAAATGTGTATTGACGTTTTTGGGACAGACTGGGAAGAATTTGAAATTGCACACCTAGCCACATCAGACGGTATCGGTGTGGAGCTATTTTCATTTCCGCACGGAGTGAAAGAAGCTCCTGCATTTAATCCTTTTAATACTGGGTTATTTCACTTTTGTATACAAGACCCTCAAATTGAAGAGCTAGTAGAAAAAATAGTCGCTCACGGAGGAAAACAAAGAATGCCTATACGTGAGTATTACCCAAAAGAGAAACCATTTAAGATGTGCTATGTAGAAGATCCTTTTGGGATTGTTTTTGAAGTATACACACATAGTTATGAGTTAACCTACTCATCTGGCGCTTACACAGGCAAACCAGCATAAACAAAAAAACTCCGCTATTACTAGCGGAGTTTTTTTATATACTTAAAAGAGATGTGCTTATGCAGCGCTTTCTTTTTTGATTAAGTTAAGAGCACTTCCCTCACGATACCAAGCGATTTGAGCATCGTTGTACGTGTGGTTTACTTTAATAGTGTCTTTGCTTCCATCTGCGTGAACGATCTCTACTGTAAGTGGAGTATCTGGAGCAAAATCTGCAATATCTATAAAGTTAAAAGTATCATCTTCTTGAATAAGGTCATAATCTGCCTCGTTCTGGAAGGTAAGACCTAACATACCTTGCTTCTTTAAGTTTGTCTCGTGTATACGTGCAAAAGATTTTACAATCACTGCAGCTACGCCTAGGTGGCGAGGCTCCATTGCCGCGTGCTCACGAGAAGAACCTTCACCATAGTTATGATCTCCTACAACTACAGTTTTAATTCCTGCCTTTTTATACTCACGTTGTGTGTCTGGCACTCCACCATACTCACCTGTAAGTTGATTTTTAACAAAGTTTGTCTTTTTTCCAAAGGCGTTTACAGCACCTATAAGACAGTTGTTAGAAATGTTATCTAAGTGTCCTCTATAACGTAACCAAGGTCCTGCCATAGAGATGTGGTCTGTTGTACACTTACCAAATGCTTTGATAAGTAACTTCATACCCTGCATCTCACTATCTTGAATAGGTGTAAATGGCGTTAAGAGCTCTAGCCTTTCAGAATCTGGAGATACACTTACAACGACACCACTTCCATCTTCTACCGGAGCTAAGTAACCATTATCTTGAACTTCAAATCCTTTAGGAGGTAATTCCCATCCTGTAGGCTCATCAAACTTAACCTCTTGACCATCTTCATTAAGAAGCGTATCTGTCATAGGGTTAAAATCAAGTCTACCTGCAATTGCTATAGCAGCAGTAATCTCTGGTGATGCTACAAAGGCGTGAGTATTTGGGTTACCATCTGCACGCTTTGCAAAGTTTCTATTAAACGAGTGTACGATACTGTTTTTTGGCGCATTTTTAGGATCGCTGTAACGAGCCCACTGCCCGATACAAGGTCCACAAGCATTTGTAAATATCTTAGCATCTAGATTTTCAAAAATATCTAAGATACCATCACGCTCTGTTGTATAACGTACAAGCTCAGATCCTGGGTTGATACCAAGCTCTGCTTTCATTTTTATTCCTTTATCTAGTGCTTGTTGAGCAATAGATGAAGCTCTAGATAAATCTTCATAAGAAGAGTTTGTACAGGAACCTATAAGTCCCCACTCTACTTCTAGTGGCCACTCATTTTTTGTTGCCTTCTCTGTCATATCTGACCCTACAGCTGTAGAAAGGTCTGGAGTAAAAGGACCGTTAAGTAATGGGTTAAGCTCAGTAAGGTTAATCTCAATTACTTGGTCAAAATATTGTTCTGGATTTGCATATACATCTGCATCTGCAGTAAGGTATTCTTTTACATTGTTTGCAGCATCTGCAACATCTGCACGATCTGTAGCACGTAAATAACGCTCCATAGAAGCATCATATCCAAATGTAGAAGTGGTTGCTCCTATCTCTGCTCCCATATTACAGATAGTACCCTTACCAGTACAAGATAAAGACTCTGCCCCAGGGCCAAAGTACTCTACAATAGCACCTGTACCACCCTTTGCAGTAAGAATCTCTGCTACTTTAAGGATAACGTCTTTTGGCGCTGTCCATCCTGAAATGGTACCTGTAAGTTTTACACCTATAAGCTTTGGGAATTTAAGCTCCCAAGCCATACCTGCCATAACATCTACAGCATCTGCTCCACCTACTCCTATCGCGACCATACCTAGACCACCAGCGTTTACTGTGTGAGAATCTGTACCAATCATCATTCCTCCAGGAAACGCGTAGTTTTCAAGAACTACCTGGTGTATAATACCAGCTCCTGGTTTCCAAAAACCAATACCGTATTTATTTGAAACCGACTCTAAGAAGTTAAAAACCTCGCTAGAGACATTGTTTGCATTTTTAAGGTCTGTTGCTGCACCTTCTTTTGCTTGTATAAGGTGATCACAGTGTACCGTTGTAGGTACTGCTACTTTATCCTTACCAGCCTGCATAAACTGCAATAGCGCCATTTGCGCCGTAGCATCTTGACAAGCGATACGATCTGGAGCAAAGTCTACGTAGTCTTTACCACGTGTAAATGCCGTAGAAGGCTTCCCATCCCAAAGGTGAGAATATAAAATCTTTTCAGAAAGTGTAAGGGGCTTACCTACAAGATCACGAGCCGCGTCTACACGCTCTGCCATACTTGCATAAACCTTCTTGATCATATCAATATCAAATGCCATATATTTATGTATTAGGTTGTTAAATTATTCCGTTCTAAAAACGGTCTACGAAAGTACAAAATACCCTACTTAATAGCAATAGTACAATGGACGCTTCATCTAGAGAAAGTGAGATTTATCAAGGTACATAAAAATTAAACTTCAGATTACACAATTCTAAAAAAGAACCCCTCCAAATTATCATATTAATAATTTGAAGGGGTTAAATTTATATGTTGATAATTACGCTTTCGCGAAAACGTTGTATTAAAATGTACTTAATGCATAATTTCCATCAAAAGATCCAGCTACTAGATTACCATCTGTGCGCTGAAATTCAAAAATGATGTGGATTTCTTTCTTATTTCTGTCAAGCGAAACAATTCTGAAGAAACCAGAAGAAACGATTTGCTCATCAAGAATAAACTCACCGTCTGTCACTTCTCCTTGATTGAGGTTACCATTTGCAACAGTAACAAAATTTGTGAGGTCACCGCCTACATAATACGACTTTTCAATTAAGCTATTTGCAGTGGTTTTAAAGACAGCTGCATCAACATCATTTGCAGATCCATCATCTGAAAGATTATTACTAGTAAGAATAACATCTCCCTCTGGCGTCACATATACCATATCTGTAATGTAAGCAACGCTATTGTACTGAAATCCATTCTCATTACCTAATGTATTATTAGGCACTGTTTCTTCTACTGAGCAAGAAGTAAAAGCTAGTAAACAGCTTAACGCTGCATAGTATATATATTTCTTCATCATACTTATGATTTGGGACGTATAAGTCAAATGTATGACAAACACTTCAAATCATCGTTGAAAAACATAAATATTCGATGAAATACACAAATTTGCGTTTTTACTTAAGTATTGAAATATCTTAAATATGGCAGATATTGAGAAAAAATTAGACAACACAAACCCCAAAATAAACATTTTACTGTTTATCAATCACTTGCTGTATATGAAGTATTAGGTGATAGCGCTTTCGCGAAAGCGTTCTAAAAAAGATCTTTAATAATAGACTCTATAGTGAGTCCCTCTGCCTCTGCTTTATAGTTTTTAATCATTCTATGCCTAAGGATACCGGTAGCTACGGCCTGTACATCTTCTATATCTGGCGAGAATTTACCATTTACAGCTGCGTGTGTCTTTGCACCAAGTATTAAGTTTTGAGACGCACGTGGTCCCGCTCCCCAGTCTATGTAATCATTTACTATCTGAGCAGCTTTTTCTGTCTTAGGTCTCGTCTTGCTTACTAGATTTACTGCATACTCTATCACATTATCTGCAACAGGGATGCGCCTCACTAGTTGCTGAAACTCTATAATCTGGGCTGCATTTAATAATGCACTTACTGTAGGCTTACTATCTGATGTGGTCGCTTTTACAACATCTACCTCTTCTTGAAAAGATGGGTAATCAAGATTAATAGAAAACATAAAGCGATCTAGTTGTGCCTCTGGCAGTGGGTAAGTTCCCTCCTGCTCGATAGGGTTTTGAGTAGCTAGCACAAAATATGGTAGTGATAAAGGATATCTCTGCCCAGCAACTGTAACCACACGCTCTTGCATCGCTTCTAGAAGGGCAGCTTGAGTCTTAGGTGGTGTACGGTTAATCTCATCTGCTAGAATAATATTAGAAAAGATAGGGCCTTTAATAAATTTAAACTGTCTAGACTCATCTAGTATCTCTGATCCTAATATATCACTAGGCATTAAGTCTGGAGTAAACTGTATACGTTTAAAATCAAGACCTAAGGTAGTGGCAATAGTGTTTACCATTAATGTCTTTGCAAGCCCAGGAACACCTATTAATAAAGCGTGGCCACCAGAAAAAATAGAGAGGAGAATCTCATCTATTACTTTTTCTTGACCTACTATTATTTTTGATATTTCTGTTTTGAGTAATCCGTGCTTTTGCACGAGATTCTTTATGGCTGCAACGTCAGACATCTATTTCTTTATTTTTTTAACCAGTTACTTACAAAATCACAATCACGGTTTTCTCCGTTGATTTTGATATAAGTCTCTGCAATTTTTTCTTCTTGCCACTTCTCTATGGCTTTAATTTGCTTTTGGCGTAAGGCAAGTTCTTTAATTTTTATGTAATCGTTTACATAGTCTGCCTTATGCTCTTCCAGTCTATTATTTACTGAATACAAAAGATACTGCTTTTGCCCTGTTCTAGTTTGATCTGTAAAAACAAGTGATACCTCACCATCCTCAAGGTCATCTATTTTTGAGTAAATATCTGGATCTACTTTAGTAAGTTCAAAACGTCTGCTACCTGTTTGTGGTATTGTAAGCGTACCTCCATCATACTTAGTTTCTTCCTCATCTGAAAATTCTTTTGCAGCCTCCTCAAAGGTTAACTCACCGTCTACAATGCGCTTTCTTACAAGTTTTACTAGATCTTTTGCTTCTTCTTCTTGAGCTTCTTTAATTTCTGGTACAAGCAGTATGTGACGTATGTCCTTACGTTCTCCTCTTGTTTTTTCTACATAAACAATGTGAAAACCAAACTCTGTCTCAAAAGGCTCACTTATCTCTCCATCTTGAAGGCTAAAGGCAACGTCTCTAAACTCTTTTACAAGTGGGGTGTTGCGGTCTATTACCATAAGACCTCCTTCTGATCTTGAACCTGGGTCTTGGGTATATAGTACAGCCTTTGTCGCAAAGCTACTTCCGTTCTCTAGAATATCTCTACGAAAACCTTTAAGGCGATCTATCACCTTCTGACGCTCTTCTTCTGAAGCCTTGGGCTCAATTACGATTCTTGATATTTCTAACTCTACTCCTACCGTAGGTACTTGATCTTCTGGAATACTCTCAAAAAATGTCTTAACCTCGTCTGGTGTTACATCTACCGTCTCAATGATTTTGTCATTCATTAATTCTGATAAGATAATATCTTTTCTAATTCCAAAAAGTTCGGCTCTTAAATCTGCCATATTATCCTTCTTGTAGAATTCTACAACCTTTTGTTCTGAACCTAACTGGCTCGAAAAACGTTGTATAATTTGATCTACCTCACTGTTTACTCTAGCATCTTGTACGATAAGACTATCTTGAACTGCCTGGTGAGCAAGTAATTTGCTTTCAAGTAAATTACCCATTACTTGGCAAGGTGTAACCTCTGAAGCTGCTTGTCCTTGATTTTTTATATCTGATAGGAACTTATCTATATCACTTTCTAGAATAAGGTACTCTCCTACTACACCTGCAACTCCATCTACCTTAAATTTGTCTATAGATATTTTTACAGTGTCCTTTTTTACTACTGGTGCTTCTTCAACTTCTGTAGTTACTGCTGCTGCAGTCACCTCTGTAGTTTGTGCAAAACCTATTTGTATAGCAAAAAACAGGACTAATATGTTAGTTGTAAATTTCAAATTTTTTGTTTTTAATAGCATCATCCTTAATCTCCTTTTCAAGCCTTTTTATAAGGGCTAACTTCCTTTTGTTATTAATAATCTGATTTATAGTAGGACGTACATATTCTAACGGTGCGATATCGTTGCGCCCTAGCGTATTTTTTACAGCGATCAAATATAATCCTAATGAATCTCGTAGCTGTATGAAATTTGTTTTTTTTAACAACTGTTTTGAATTTTCGTTGTTAATAATATTTATTTGGTTTATCACAACTCGCTCTTTTACCCATATTGAGTCGTTAAGGAAATGATTTTTATATTGAAACTTTAGAGAATCTAATGTCTTGGCGTCTCTATAATCTGAACTTCGAAATAACTTTTTTAATTCATTTAAGTCGCTATAGTCTTCTTCTACTTGTATAAACTTAAACTGAAGCAAGGGTTCGTTAAGTAAGAAATTCTGTCTATTATTTTCATAAAATGCTTTTGCTTCATTATCTGAAACTATACTATCCAACTGCTTATTAATAAGCGCATCTTTATAATAGCGTATATATAAATCCTTCCTGTATTTTGCTACTAGCGCCTCAAAGGCTTCTTGATCATCTTTTGGTAAATTACGCATAGCACCATCTAGCAATAATTGATCTGTCGCCCAATTATTTATATAGTTCTGTACAAAAGACGCACTATCTGTAATCGTATTTGATGACAGAATATCTTTTAATGTTTCTTCTGTAAGTGTATGGTCATTTACTCTAGCAATGACAGTCTCTTCTTCTGTTTTTTGAAAATAACCACATCCAGCCAACAAAAAAGTTAAGCTACCTAAAATAAAAAATGATTTATAATTACTCATTATATCTAGATATAAGCTTATTTAAAACTGTTTTGTTCACAGTAATGTTACTATCTTCCCTTAGACGATTTACAAATGTATCTTCAAGAAATTTTTGATAATCACTCATAACTTGTCCTCTTACATTTTGTAATGTGTTAGTCATTGCTTCATTAATAGAAACAACTTCATATACTAAGTAGTTCTCGCCTTCTTTTAAAAGTTCTTTATCTCCTATTCTTACTACTCCAGTCATAGGAAGGTCTTCTTTCACAAAATCTTTCAAGGTTACTATAATAGGCGAATCGTGCTTTTTCTTTAATACACTTAGTACGCTATTACTATTTTCTCCTTGTGTATTGCGCTTTAAGTAAGTACTGGCAATCTTCTTTTGAGATGTAGTAAACACCCGCGTTGTAAAAGTTTGTGATGCATTGTACCTTTCTATATTATTAATATAAAATGTTTTTAAACCTACACTATCTTTCTGAGCCTTATCCCAGATTTCTGTTTTTAAAAGGTCAAAAAGTAACAATCCCTCTTTATACTCTTTAATAAGAAGACCAAAATCTGAGTCTTGCTCCTCTAGATGTAATTTGTGATAAGTGATTAGAGCATTATTAACAAAATTTTCAACTTCTCTTTTTACAAAATAGTCTCTTGAAACGTATGGAGCCTTGCGATATTTTTTTTCAAGTGCTTGAGCAATATCTTTGTGAGTATAAACCTGATCTCCAACCTTAAGTGCCTCTCTCAACAACGCATTACCATCTGTAAACACATTTAACTTCTCTTCATAAACCTCTGGTAAAACAGACGTAAAATAGCTTACGATTTCTTGTTCTTGAGTGATATTATACTGTTCTCGTAATCTAGTATTAAGTTCTTGCGATAAAACACGGGCACGGGAGTCTTTTGTAACCCTCTTAGTAAGTGAAGGCTTCATTTTCTCAAAAGATAGTACGGGATTCTTCTTAATTAATTTTAAAATATGCCATCCAAATTTCGTTTTAAACGGCTCAGAAATGTCACCTACTTTTTTAAGATCAAATGCCGTATTCTCAAACTTGGAACTACTTAATTGACCTTTTTCAAAAGCACTTAATACCCCTCCTTTTTTTGCAGAGTTTTTATCATCACTATAATTAAGTGCTAATGTTTCGAAAGCTGCGCCTTTTGCAAGTAACGCTCTTACTTCTTTGATCTTTCCCTCTGCTATAATACTAGAATCTTTTTGCTTTAAAGCAATCATTATATGAGCAACCTGAACAGACCCCTGTGCTATTCTGGAAGCAGTAGGCTGTACTATATGATACCCGAAACTCGTTCTAAAGGGTTGAGAAACTTCATTAATCTTTGTAGTATATGCGGCGTTTTCAAAAGGATAAACCATTTTAAAAGCCTTAAACCACCCTAAGTCTCCGCCATTTTGCTTGGCAGATGGATCTTCACTATACTTACGTGCAATGAAAGCAAAATCTTCTCCTGCCACAATACGTTTTCTTGCCTCTAATAATTTATTAAAAGCCGTTAGCGTATCTTTTGGTAATGCATCTGGACGCACTCTTACAAGAATATGCCTTGCTCGAAGTTCATTTTTAGTTCTATTGTAGGCCTCTTCCACAAGCTTATCTGTCACTTGTACATCATTGAGATAATCTTTTGCCAGTTGTGTTCTATATGAGGCTATCTCTTTTTTATAAGACGCTTTGTTATGAAGCCCTTTTCTATAAGCTTCTTGAACTTTAAGCTTATAATCTATAAAGAGGTCTAGGTATTGTTCTGGTGAGTTCTCTTCTGCGTCGTTTATGAGAGCAAGATTTTTCTCATAAACACGCACAAAATCTACTGTAGTTACTTCATCATTATTTACTTTAAGTAATACCTCTTGCTGTCCTAAAGAGACAAAAGACATAAAAAAACAAACTATAAAGAGGTAACGCATATAAGGAATTAGTTATTTGCAAAAATAGGCATAATCAACCACTGTGCAATACCAACGGTTTTAAGTAATCTTTAGTACATCTATGCTGCTCTGTAAGCAGCATATTATATATTTTTGAACTCACATTATTAGAGCAACACCATTGGAAAAACTTAAACTTATATGGGACTTTAGGGGTCCAGACTCAGAAAAAATTGCCCTTCATCACGAGATACATCTTAAAGAGTATGCTAGTGCAAAAGGACTTAACGCACCTCTTACAGGTGTAGAAAGCCAATCTGAAGACTTTGCACTCGCTTATCTCGTTGTAGACAAGGATGCTATGAAACCAGTGAGAGACGACTTAAAACCACACAGAGGACAGCTCTTTACTTAAAAAAGCACCCTTGGCACAGATATTGTCTTCAATCACATATATTTGCACGCGCAAATGATAAATCTTAACAAAACACATACAATGAAAAAAATCGTACTCGCAATGTTAGTCGTGCTATTTACAGCAACAGCTTTTGCACAAAGTAAAGTAGGAACTGTAGATGCAGATTTTATCCTTACAAAAATGCCCGAGCTTACTGCTGCAAATGAAGAAGTAAAAAAATACAATCTTGATCTTGAGTCTCAAATGAAAGTAAAGATCGAAGATTATGAAGCAAAAGTAAAACTATACCAAGCGGGACAAGCAGGCTTTACAGACGAAGAAAGAAAAACTAAGCAAGGAGAAATCATTGCACTAGAAGACGATATTTCTAAATTTCGTCAGAATGGAGCACAACTTTTACAACTTAAACAATCTGAAGTAGTACAACCACTTTATAAGAAAATAGGTGAAGTTGTAACTACAGTGGCAAAAGAGCAAGGCTTCTCACACATCCTTACTATAGGTAATAACAACAACTTTGCATATGCAGATCCTGCATCAGACATCACGATGGCTGTACTTGCAAAAATGGGTATCAAAATAGAGGAGTAAAATCCTTACTACATCATAAAAAAAGCCGCTCTCTTAAGAAAGCGGCTTTTTTTACTTTGTCCCGTCCTGAAATAAGTTCAAATTGTGTCAACTTATTTTAGGACGACACAATTAAACTATATAGAATCTTAGAGGGCTTTCTTGTCTACAAGATAGCCAGCGATTTCCTTATATAATTTTAATTTATTTTCTTCTTTGAGCCACGTATGTTTTATTCTACCTAGTTTCCACTTATATCTATGTACTCTTAACTCTGTAAAACCAAGCTCTGCTGTTGCTACTCTCCCGCCCTTATTATTATAGAAGAAAACAATAGGATCTCCTGTTTTACCTGGTTTTTGACCTAGTTGAGAAGTGAGTGCTTGTTTAAAACGAGTGATCATTTTACCTATAACAACATCACCTTGTTTAATATCATATGTATCTAATATATAGTTGTTATTAGAAATCATATTAATATACGGTATAGTCTCTCTAGAACTATTTTTAAAAACTAGATATGGCCTAGCGGTCATATCTCTTTCTTCTATAAAATCAAGATCGTTCATTTCCTCAAGTTCTTGATTATACATTGCTGCTATCTCAAGAGGAATTTCTGGTACAGTTTTATAATAAGATTGTGCAGCTTCTTTATTAAGAGAGCCATCTTTATTGAGAATTCCTTTTTCTATAAAATAAGGAACGACTTTCTTTCTAGTCTGAGAGTATTCATTCTTTATATCTAGACCAGCAACTATGTTGAGCGATGGTATAGTAACTTCATTATAAGCATAAACTTCTTCCTCTCCCTCTATAGGCGAGTGCAAGGTTTCATACTTATAGATGACTATAGGGTTTCCATCTAAATCAGAGTAAGTAAAGAGTTTATTTTTTAAAGAATCCTTTGTTTTGACAATAGTTCCTACATTAACTTTATCAATGTAGACATCATCTTTTTTAACTTTTACTTTTTGAGCTGTTAGTAATACTGGAAATAATACAAAAGCTAGAATGATTTTTTTCATTTAAATGATTTAGGTTTTAAGTCCTAAATGTAATAAATTACTTACAACCTATGCTTATTTATGTCTAGCAATAAGTGTTTTTTCTATATCACGAAGGTGAAACCCTTTTGCCTGTAATAAAACCATATAGTGGAACAAGAGGTCTGCGCTTTCATTAAGGAATAGGTGATCGTTATCATCTTTTGCCTCAATAACCACCTCTACGGCCTCTTCTCCTACCTTTTGAGCTACTTTATTAATCCCACTTCTAAAGAGTGACGCAACATAAGAGTCTGCTGTATCCTTAGTATTCCAGCGATCTTCTATGACTTCTTCGAGTTTTGATAAAAACCCAAAATTTACCTTGTTAGTCTCTCCCCAGCAAGTATCTGTACCTTTATGACAAGTAGGTCCTTGAGGGGTTACTTGTACTAGCAAAGTATCATTATCACAATCTACCTCAATAGTTTCTAGATGTAAATAGTTTTTTGTCTCTTCTCCCTTAGTCCATAGTCTACCTTTAGAACGGCTAAAGAAAGTCACCTTTTTTGACGCAAGTGTTTTCTCATAAGCCTCAAGATTCATAAAGCCTAGCATCAACACATTTTTAGTTCTTATATCTTGTATAATTGCTGGAACAAGACCGTTTTCATACTTATCAAAATCTATTTTCATTGCTTGTAATATCTGGTAAAAGTTATAATCTCATCGCAATCCCTTGCGTGGCTAACTCTTCTTTTAAACTTGGAATTTCTATTTCTTTAAAGTGAAAAACACTGGCTGCAAGAGCTGCATCTGCCTTACCCTCTGTAAAAGCATCTGCAAAGTGTTGCATATTTCCCGCTCCTCCACTTGCAATTATTGGGATATTCAGACTTTCAGAAAGTCTGGCTAGCGCCTCGTTTGCAAAACCATCTTTTGTACCATCATTATCCATAGAGGTAAAAAGTATTTCACCAGCACCGCGCTCTTCTACTTCTTTTGCCCAGTCAAAGAGGTTGTACTCTGTAGGCACCTTTCCTCCTACTAAATGTACAATCCACCCTCCTTCTACATACTTTGCGTCTATGGCGACAACAATACATTGAGAACCAAATTTTGCTACAAGCTCATTTATGAGTTCTGGTCTTTTTACAGCACTAGAGTTTATAGAAACTTTATCTGCACCATTCTGTAATAAGATATCTACATCTTCTACAGACGATATTCCTCCCCCTACGGTAAATGGTATGTTTACTTGAGAGGCCACTCTTAACACTAGATCTGCAAGGGTCTTACGACGTTCCTCTGTAGCAGATATGTCTAAAAACACAAGCTCATCTGCTCCTGTCTCTGAGTAGATCTTTGCAAGTGCTACTGGATCACCAGCATCTCTAAGGTTTACAAAGTTTGTTCCCTTTACAGTTCTACCGTCCTTAATATCTAAACAAGGAATAATACGCTTAGTAATCACGTGATGTATCTTTCTGAATGTTCATATTATAAAAAACGCAAATTTATAGAAAACCACCTCTATAAACTTACAATTGGTCACAGCATTTCTTAAACCCTCTTAAAATTTAATCCAAATTCACAAAGTGCTATTAATAATCTTGTAATAACGTGTTAAGCCATCACGGTAAAAGGTCATATCTCTTTACCTTTAATTTTATAAATAACAAATACTGTCAAATGATCAAACTTATAGGTGTCATTGCACTAGTTGCGGGAGCAATATTACTTGTTTTAGGAGTTCTTGGAATTTTCGGGAGTCTAGAAACAGGTATAAGTCCGTGGGCATTTACTATATTAGGTTTGATCTTTTTCTTCTCTGGTATCTCTCTATTAAAACACATAAATGATACAGATACACTAGATAAATAAAAAAAATTGTGCGTAGCTTAGTAATTCAATTTTATACTAAAAATGAGTACAAGACCATTTCACCTCGCCATACCTGTAGATAATTTAGAAAAAGCACGCGCCTTCTATCGCGATATACTTGACCTACCTGAAGGCCGCAGCAGCGACCACTGGGTAGATTTCAACTTTTTCGGTCACCAGCTAGTGATTCATTACAAGGAAAAATCTACTGTAGATGAAATCCATAATGAAGTAGATGGTAAAGCGGTACCTGTTCCTCATTTTGGAGTTGTACTCGCTTGGGAAGATTTTGAAGCATTTGCCGAAAAAATAGCACCACACGTAGATTTTGTAATAGAACCTTATGTACGCTTTAAAGGTCTAACTGGAGAGCAAACTACAATGTTCTTCTATGACCCTTGCGGTAACGCGCTTGAGTTTAAAGCCTTTAGAGACGACTCTCAAATATTTGCCAAATAATATATGCAAACACTCAAACCTAACCTTTTACGACAGTTCTTTATCATCTTTTTAATCATTCTATTTGGGTGGTTAATATTTAAGGAGATGGCAACCTATCTATCAGGTATACTAGGTGCGATTACACTCTTTGTTTTATTACGTAAGTGGCAAGAATATCTAGTAAAAAAAAGAAAATGGAACTCTAGCGTTTCCGCTTGCGTTCTTATGGCAGGCTCATTTCTTGTAATACTAGTACCTATTGCTGGGCTTGTATTAATGCTCACCTCAAAAATTAGTAAAGCGGTAGAAAATAGTGGCAAAGTCATAAACATTGTAAAAACAGAAATGGCAGATATAGAGTCTCGTTTTGGTCTTGATATCGCAAGCTCCATAGACACCAGTTCTGTAACAGACTGGATAAGTAGTAACCTTCAAGGGCTAGCCGGTGGGACCTTTAATGTATTTATCGCCATAGGTCTTATGTATTTTATGCTGTATTATATGCTTACTAATAGAAGGACTTTTAGAGAGTCTATGCTAGAGTATATACCCCTCAGTGAGAAAAACTTAAAACTCATAGGTAAAGATAGTCAGGAACTTGTAAAGTCAAATGCCATAGGCATACCACTAGTAGCATTACTACAGGGACTTGTGGCACTTATAGGCTTTTTAATACTTGGTGTAGAAGATCCCTTTTTCTGGTTTGCAATTGTCACCGTTGGGTCTATGATACCATTTGTAGGTACCGCCTTAGGTATCGTACCAGTGTGCATCATTCTATACGCTGCTGGTGACATCTGGCAAGCCATCGTGATGGTTATTTATGGTACAGTCGTAGTAGGCTCTACAGATAATCTTTTTAGACTCGTGATTCAAAAGCGACTGGCAGACGTTCACCCACTTATTACCATTATAGGAGTTATCGTAGGTGTGCCTTTGTTTGGTTTTATAGGTCTCATTTTTGGACCTATTGTAGTTAGTATTTTTCTGCTTATTGTAAAAATTTACAAACAAGAATATGGCAAAGAAGTGCCTTCAAAACAAGAAGGAGTACTATAATTATCTGATTATCTTGTGTTACGCTTTCGCGAAAGCGGACTCACCCGCACCACTTCTATATTATTCAAAAATTCCTATCTTTCGCCACACAAAAACCATCATAGATGAAGATATTAGGTATCGACATAGGCGGAACGGGAATAAAAGGTGTCCCTGTAGATCTGGAAACAGAAGAGTATATAGGTGAACGTTTTAGAATAGAAACCCCGCGCCCTGCAAAACCTAAAGCTGTAGCAGATTGTGTACAGCAACTCGTAAATCACTTTAACTGGACGGGACCCATAGGTATAGGCTTTCCTACCGTAATCGTAGATGGTAAAGCTATGGCGTATGGCAATATGCACAAGAGCTGGATGGATGTACAGATAGATGAACTTTTTTCAAAAAAAACCGGTTTACCTTGCTCTGTTATAAACGATGCAGATGCAGCAAGTCTTGCCGAAGTAAGATATGGAGCCGGAAAAGACTTAAAGGGTCTGGTTGCTGTGATCACAGTAGGCACAGGTATAGGCTCTGGACTTTGTTATAACGGTAAACTCATCCCAAATTTTGAATTTGGTCGTATTCCATACAAGAAAAAGCCTATTGAAAAATATGCAGCAAACTCTGTAAGAAAGGAAGAAAAACTCACTTATAAAGAGTGGGCAGAGCGCTTTAATTTCTTTCTTAAAAATGTAGAGTTAATATGTACACCTAACCATTATATAATAGGCGGTGGTATAAGTAAGCATATGGCAGAGTTTGAAAGATATCTTACTACAGATATTCCTATTGTTGCAGCAAAAACTAAGAATCACGCTGGCATTATCGGTGCTGCTTGTGGCTATCTAGATAAACTAGAACGCTAGTCTTGTGTTCATATCCAATACAACTCCATATTTTAGTTAACAATTGTAACGTGCAGGCGTTACTTCTTTTGCTTATTTTTAAAGTCTAACAACTCAAAAAATAGCTTATAGAATGCGCTTATTACTCGTACTTATTACCCTACTATTAAGTAGCCTATCTATGCTCGCACAAAGCGGAAAGGTAGATATGGATTACTATTTACCTACAGATGTCACTTATAATCCAAATATACCTACACCAGAAAGTGTTTTAGGCTACACACCTGGAGAGTGGCACGTAAGTCACGACAAGTTATCAGAATATATGCGCACGCTTGCAGCAGCAAGTGACCGTATGACTATAGAAAGTCGAGGAGCTACCTTTGAGGGAAGACCTATTTTATTACTAACGGTCACCTCACCTAGTAATCACTCCAATATTGAAAATATACGTAAAGAACACGTAAAACTGGTGGAAGATGGCAGTGCTAGCTTGAGCACAAGCAGTATGCCTATTGTAGTATACCAAGGGATGTCTATACACGGTAATGAACCTTCTGGCGCAAATGCAGGGCTTATAGCTGCATACTATCTCGCTGCCGCTCAAGGACCTAAAATAGATGCACTACTAGATAACACCATTATACTTTTTGACCCATCATTTAATCCAGATGGTTTACAACGTTTTGCTTACTGGGCAAATACAAATAAGAGTATAAACATAAATGCAGACCCTCAAGACCGCGAGTATGACGAGGTATGGCCAGGTGGTCGTACTAACCACTACTGGTTTGATATGAACAGAGACTGGCTTCCAGTACAACTACCAGAGTCAAGAGCGCGTATTAAGACATTTCATACCTGGTATCCTAACATTCTTACAGACCATCACGAGATGGGATCTAACAGTAGCTTTTTCTTTCAGCCAGGTATACAATCTCGTACACACCCGCTCACACCTGCGCTTAACCAAGAACTCACAAAGCAAATAGGGAACTACCACGCGGCAGCGTTAGATAAAATAGGCAGCTTTTACTATACAGAAGAGAGTTTTGATGATTTCTATTACGGTAAAGGATCTACCTTTCCAGACATAAATGGTGGTATAGGTATTCTCTTTGAGCAAGGAAGTAGCCGCGGCCACGCCCAAGAAACAGAAAACGGTTTACTTGAGTTTCCGTTTACCATACGTAACCAGTTTACAGCTATTCTATCTACCCTTGAGGCTGCACAAGGTATGCGCAAGCAACTACTAGACTATCAACGTGACTTTTTTAATAACGCTCGAGGCGAAAAAGGGAGTGGCGCATATGCCTTTGGGAGTGAAAAAGATGCCGGTAGCGCATACCACCTAGCAGAGGTACTTAAAAGACATCAAATAAAAGTACACGAGGTTGCACAAGACTTCTCGCAAGATGGAGCAAACTTTAAAAAAGGAATGAGCTACATCGTCCCAAAAAACCAAAGACAGAGCCGCCTCATAAAAGCGATGTTTGAAAAACGCACAACTTTTCAAGATAGCTTGTTTTATGATATAAGTGCTTGGTCTTTTCCACTCTCTTTTGGTGTAGATTTTACAGAAAATGCATCTTTAAGCAAAGCTAGTAACGAGATACAAGGTTTAAAAAGAAAACCTACCCCAGCAGTTGCCACAAGCACCTATGCATATCTTATGGAGTGGCACGATTACTATACACCTAAGGCGCTCAACACCATACTTAACAAGGGTATTAGAACAAAGGTGGGTATGCAAAAATTTAGTGTAGAGGGTACCTCTTATGACTATGGTACCATAATGATACCTGTGCAAAATCAATCGCTTAATAAGCAAGAACTAGCTAGTTTTATAAACGAAGTAGCACAAGATGCAAACGTAACCATCAAGGCAGTAAGTACTGGCCTCACAGAAGGTATAGATCTTGGTAGTAACCAGTTTAGAGCATTAGAGCCTGCTCGCGTGGCAATGATAGTGGGTGAAGGTATTAACCCCTATGATGCGGGAGAGATGTGGCACCTATTTGACACACGTTACAATATGCGTATCACAAAAATTGATACTAAAGACCTTGGTCGCGCAGACTTGTCTAGATACACAGACATCATATTACCTAATTTGTGGGGTAACGCCATAAACAATAGCAACACAGACAAGATAAAACAGTGGGTACGTTCTGGAGGGACCCTCATAGGTTATAAAAACGTAGCAAACTGGTTTGAAAGAAATAAGATGCTAGACATAGAATTTGTAAAAACTAAAAACCCTGCAAAAAACGTAAGCTTTGAGCAACGTAGAGATTTTACAGGAGCACAAGTAATAGGAGGTGCAATTTTTGAAGCAAAGCAAGATCGCTCGCACCCTATTAATTTTGGGTATACGGGCGATAAAGTATCTCTTTTTAGAAACACCACGCTATTTATAAAAGCAGACTCTACAAGCTACAAGAACCCTATACAGTACACTAAGTCACCATTACAAGCTGGTTACATCTCTAAGATTAATCTTAAAGCAATCCCAGAGACGAGACCTTTTGTACACCAGAGTACAGGGCGTGGTGAGGTTATCTTATTTACAGATAACACAAATTTTAGAGCGTTCTGGTATGGAACAAACAAACTGCTTATGAATGCTATTTTCTTCGGGAGTGAGATGTAATATTTATTTAAAAAAACTCAATTTCAGATAATGAAAATAGATTATTCAACAAAGACAACGGCACAACTGCTCTCTAACTTAAATATGATTAAGGTGCTCATTGTTGCCCTACTCATCATCTTATCATTACTTATAGGCATATCTATTTATGGTATGCTCACAAAGGACGATAATGCCACATTTATAGCAACACTAGCGGTAGGCTTATGCTGTTCGGCAACATTGCCTATGCAGTTTATGTCTAAAAAAGCAATCAAGGCAGAATTAATAAAGAGAGAAGAGACATTATAAATAGAAACGTATTACGCTTTCGCGAAAGCGTACTCAACTCAATTATTTTTATAACTTTACACCACATTATGAATTTAGTCACAACATATAAACTTACCTCGTGCACACTACTGCGCCAGACTTGATATGTTGTCACTATATGATCATAAAAAGTAACAATATTAAAGAGTCCGGCCACCACGCTGGACTCTTTATATTTATGGGCAAGCGTAGGTCTTAACAAGCTAACCAACCAACCAACTGTATGAAAACACTGCTGCGCAATTACCTTAAAACCTTTGATGGCTTATCAAGAGAGATCTGGTGGCTGTCACTCATCACGCTCATTAATAGATCTGGGGCGATGGTTATCCCATTCTTGTCTATTTACCTCAATAAGAGTTTACATTTTAGCCTACAAGACGTCGCTTGGATAATGACTTCGTACGGTCTAGGTTCTTTTGCTGGTGCTTGGATAGGCGGTAAACTAAGCGATATAATAGGGTATTATAAAGTCATTTTATTAAGCCTGCTCCTCACCGGTATTAACTTTTTATGGGTAATGCACGTAGAGAGTTTCTGGATGATGTGTATTTCATTCTTTGTTCTTATTGCAGTGGCAGATATGGGACGCCCTGCCTTTTTTGTAGCACTAAGTGCCTACTCAAAACCAGAAAATAAAACACGTTCATTAACACTCATTAGGCTCGCAATTAATCTAGGCTTTTCTGTAGGTCCCGCCATAGGTGGTTTTCTGGTAGCACTCTCTGGATACCAGACACTATTTTATGTAGATGGCATCACCTGCTTGCTTGCGGGTGTACTTATGATGCAAGTACTCAACCCTAAAAAGACTAAAGAGTTAGATAAGGAAGTAGTTGTTCAAAACCCCGTAAAACCGCTTAAGGATACACCTTATGTATTATTCTTAATAGCGCTTGCGCTTTTTGGGATCATATTTGTACAATATTTTTCTACTGTGCCCCTTTATTACAAGGATGCTTATAAACTTGATGAAGACGCCATAGGCCTTATACTAGCACTTAATGGCGCACTCATTGTTGTGTTTGAAATGCCACTCATAGCCTGGATGGAAAAAAAGGCGCTTACTAACGTACAAAGCACCATTGTAGGTTTGCTTATGACGGGCGCAAGTTTTCTATTACTGTTGTGGGAGACTTGGGTAGGTGTTGTTGTGATAGGTATGGTAATCGCAACCTTTGGAGAGATGATTTCCTTCCCTTTTAGTAACAAATTTGCCTTAGACAGATCTAAACTAGGGAGACAAGGAGCATATATGGGTGTTTACAGTATGTCATTTTCTGTAGCTCATATTTTTGGTCACAACAGCGGGATGCAAATTACTGCATATTATGGCTTTCAGACCACTTGGCTATTTTTAATAGGCCTCACACTTATTGCCTGGCTCCTACTCTACATTGTAAAGAGAATGCTTGCCAAAGAAACCCTATGAGAACTCGTATCTTTATCATTAAAAAGAGAACCTAATGAAATACTATATACTACTACTTACAACGCTTATATTAATAGGTTGCAATACAGAACCTAAAACTATAGAACAGCTGGCTGTTACTAATAAGGTTGATAACGCTTTCGCGAAAGCAAAAGCTGTACTAGACTCAACGCGCTACAATGTAGCCTTCTTAATTATGGATGGCACTTTTAACACAGAGCTTACGGCACCATTTGACATTTTTCAGCATACAATTTATAGAGAAAATATAAAAGCGATGAATGTTTTTACAGTGGCAAATACCCTACAACCTGTGCGTACCTTTGAAGGGATGTATCTACTACCAGACTTTGACTATACTAGCGAAGACCTACCTAAAATAGATATACTCGTTGTACCAAGTGCAGAGCATCATCTAGATACAGATCTGGAGGATGAAGCACTCATTAACTTTGTAAAAAAAGTAGATAAAGAGGCTACGTATGTAACCTCACATTGTGATGGTGCTTTTGTACTTGCAAAGGCAGGTTTACTAGACAACAGTGTCTCAACGACCTTCCCGAGTGACATCGATAAGATGCGCGAGACGTTTCCTAATCTTGATATAAGAAAAGATGTATTATTTGTACACGACGGGAAGTATATCACCTCTGCCGGAGGTGCAAAAAGTTTTGAGGCTGCTCTCTATCTTACCGAACTTCTTTACGGGGCAGAAATTGCAAGATCACTAGCCGGAGGCCTAGTGATAGACTGGAAACTAGATGATGTACCACACCTCATAACAAAGGAATAGTATGAAAAATTCAAAAATCACCACCGTCATATTTGACTTAGGAGGCGTTCTCATAGACTGGAGTCCCGAGTATGTATATCTCAAAGAGTTTAGAGGCGATCGAGAGAAAATGGACTGGTTTTTAGAACACGTTTGTGCTTGGGACTGGAATGTAAATCAAGATGCAGGCTATCCATTAGAAAAAGCAACCAAAGAGCGTATAGCGATGTTTCCAGAATATGAAGAGCTCATAAAAATGTATTACGGCCGCTGGGAGGAGATGCTTGGTTTTACACACCTAGACACGCTAAAAATATTAAAAGAACTAGTAGATAATCCAGACTATAGAGTGCTAGCATTAACAAACTGGAGCGGAGAAACCTTTCCTGTTGCGCTAGAAAAGTTTCCTTGGCTGCAGTGGTTTGAAGGAATTCTAGTCTCTGGTGATGAAGGTACACGCAAACCTTTTAAAGAAATTTACGATCTTATGCTAAACAGGTATCATATTAATCCAGCAGAGGCTGTTTTTATAGATGACAGTCTTAGCAATGTTGAGGGCTGTAAGCGCTCTGGCATAGCAGGAATTCATTTTAAAAATGTAAAAACTCTAGCTGTACAACTTAGAACACTAGGTGTACACGTAACTTTACAATAATTATATAATGATTAAAATATATCACAATCCTCGTTGTACAAAAAGTAGACAAGGTCTTGCTGTCGTAGAGGCATCTGGAAAAGAATTTGAACTAGTCAAGTATCTTGATACTTCTCTTAGTACAGAGCAACTTAATGAGATTATAAACATACTGGATATTAAACCCATAGAGCTCGTTAGAAAAAATGAAGCCATCTGGAAAAGTAATTATAAAGGTAAAGACCTCACAGATGCTCAAATAGTGGCTGCGATGAGTGAAAATCCAAAATTAATTGAGCGTCCCATTGTAATTCTCGATAAAAATGGCGTTATTGGTAGACCAACAGAGTTAATTAATGAACTCTTAGAGAAATAAATAACTACAATTTTAAAACATTATGAAATCAATAGTCACTCTAGCCATCGTTGCTTTTCTTGGTATGACAACCGTACAAGCACAAAAAGTTGCAAATGCGCCAGTACAAAAAGAACAAGTAAGCCAGATTGATATGCTTGCTCAAAAATTAAACCTTACAGCAGAGCAAAAGGCAAATGTTGCAAAGACTCTTACAGGTTTTAAAGCTACAGAAGATAGACTTAAAGCAAGTAATATGAATGCGACAGACAAGCAAGCAGCCCTAGATAAAGTGGCAAGTCGTAAAAACGGAAACTTAAAGACGTACCTCACAGATGAGCAGTATGCTATGTATGTGAAGCTTACACAGCTTTAAGAATAAAACAACATAATTTAAAAGACCAAACTGAATTAAGTTTGGTCTTTTTTTATGTAATAATTCTAATACGTAGCTTATCGAGATAATCTACCTAACAAAAAAAGCCACTCGTACGAGTGGCTTTTTTATTATAAGTATCATAATACTCTATGCATCTTTATGCATAAAGGCTTGCTTTGCAAGTAAAACTTCATCTGTCTCTACGTGGTCGTCATCAGGTACACAGCAATCTACTGGACATACGGCAGCACACTGTGGCTCTTCGTGAAAACCTTTACACTCAGTACACTTATCTGGTATAATATAGTAAATCTCATCGCTCACCGGCTCTTGCGCCTCGTTTGCATCTACTTCCTTACCGTTAGGTAGTACTACATTTCCTTCCAGATCTGTACCATCTGCATAGCGCCAGTCATCTGCTCCTTCATATATTGCCGTATTAGGACATTCTGGCTCGCAGGCACCGCAGTTTATACATTCGTCTGTTATGATAATTGCCATAGGTTTCTTTTTGGGTAACTTTGCACAAAAATAATGCCTAGCCATCGATTTGCCAAAACACTATGACGCTTCAACAAAGAATTAACGCTTTTAGTAAACTCGGGACTTTCTTGAGTCAGTTCTCACGTACTAATATTGCTCAAAAAGAGGGAGTTGCACACAATGACCTATTTTTTGACGGAATGAAACATCAGTTTAAACTCGCGCGAGAAAACAACGGATGGTTTACGCAAGAAAATATTCTTTTTGCACTTGAGGGATGGGCAGCACTCCTTACCGAAGAAAAACTTAGCGAGTGGATGAGCGGTTATAATGACGCTTTCGCGAAAGCGCAATCCCAAAAAACTGTTGCTATCATAATGGCAGGTAACATCCCGCTAGTGGGTTTTCACGACTTTTTATGTGTGCTTATTGCAGATCAAAATGTCGTAATAAAACAGTCTTCAAACGATAAACACCTACTGCCCTACCTAGCCAAATATCTGGAATATGTATATCCAGCCTTTAAGGGCCGTATCTCATTTACAGAAGAAAAACTACCTGCACACGATGCTGTGATTGCAACGGGAAGTGACAATACGGCAAGATATTTTGAATATTACTTTGGTAAGAAGCCAAACATTATAAGGAAAAACAGAAACTCTGTTGCTATACTTACAGGTGATGAGAGTGAAGAGCAACTTAAAGCGCTAGGCGAAGATATATTTAGATACTACGGTCTAGGCTGTCGCAATGTGTCCAAATTACTGGTACCAGAAGGATATAACTTTGACGCTTTTTTTAAAGCTATCTACTCGTGGAGCGATGTGATGAACGATGCTAAGTATGCAAATAACTATGACTATAATAAGGCAGTCTACCTTATGAGCCTTTTTGATCTTCTAGAAAATGGGTTTTTAATGCTTAAGGAAGATGAAAGTTATGGCTCTCCTATTGCTACCTTATTTTATGAAAAATATGAGTCAAAAGAATCTCTTGATTTAAAACTTTCTCAAGATGCAGATAAAATACAATGCATTGTAGGTGATAATGAAAAATTACAAGATTTTAAATCACTTATACCATTTGGAAAGACTCAAAAACCGAATCTTCAAGATTATGCCGATGGAGTTGATACTATTGCATTTTTAGTATCGATTTTGCCATAATTTTATCATTTTATCTATAATATTCTATGTTGTTTTGAGCATCTTTGCATTTCAAAATTAGCATAAAATGAAGAAGCACAACTTTAGCGCAGGACCTTGTATTTTACCTCAAGATGTTTTTAAAGAAGCATCACAAGCCATATTAGATTTTAACGATTCTGGTTTATCCATACTGGAGATTTCTCACAGAAGTAAAGACTTTGTAGATGTAATGGATGAGGCTAGGCAACTGGCTTTAGAGCTACTAGGCCTAGAAGGTAAAGGGTATAAAGCCCTCTTCCTACAAGGAGGTGCAAGTACACAATTCTTAATGACTGCATATAACTTATTGCAATCTAAGGCTGGTTATATAAATACCGGAACTTGGAGTGATAAAGCAATAAAGGAAGCTAAGCTTTTTGGGGAGATTGTAGAGGTTGCATCAAGTAAAGAGGCAAACTTTAATTACATACCTAAAGGATACTCAATTCCAGAAGGACTAGATTATTTGCACCTTACGAGTAACAATACCATCTTCGGAACACAAATAAAGGATTTTCCTGAAGTAGACTGTCCTCTTATATGTGATATGAGTAGTGACATCTTCTCTAGAGAGATAGATTTTGGACAATTTGATCTTATCTACGCAGGTGCTCAAAAAAATATGGGACCAGCAGGTACAACACTAGTTGTAATACGTGAAGACATTTTAGGTAAAGTGACACGTCAAATACCTTCTATGCTCAATTATGAAACGCATATAAGCAAAGGAAGTATGTTTAACACACCTGCTGTCTATGCAGTATATGTCTCTATGCTCACGATGAGATGGCTTAAAAAGCTAGGAGGTGTAAAAGCTATTGAGGAGATTAATGATCGTAAGGCGACCTTGCTCTATAGTGAGATAGAGCTTAATCCATTATTTAAGGGATTCGCTGCCAAAGAAGATAGATCTACAATGAATGCTACCTTCTCACTTACAGATGGAGACCTTAAAGATGCCTTTGATACAATGTGGAAAGAAGCAGGTATAAACGGTCTTAATGGTCACAGAAGTGTAGGAGGTTATAGAGCATCTATGTATAATGCACTCTCTATGGACAGTGTAGGTGTACTAGTAGACGTAATGAGCGAGCTAGAAAGAAAAGCATAATTTAAAAAAACGCATACAACACTATATACTATGAAAGTATTAGCAAACGACGGAATATCACAAACAGGAGTTGACGCGCTTACCGCAGGAGGCTTTGAAGTAATTACTACAAACGTAGCTCAAGATCAACTTGAGAACTACATTAACACAAATGAAATAGATGTTATACTTGTGCGTAGTGCAACCACAGTGCGTAAAGAGTTAATAGACGCTTGCCCATCTATAAAAGTTATAGGCCGTGGTGGTGTAGGTATGGATAATATAGATGTACAATATGCACGTGATAAAGGACTTCACGTGATCAATACACCAGCAGCATCTTCGGCATCTGTTGCAGAGCTTGTTTTTGCACACCTCTACAACGGCGTACGTTTTCTATTTGACTCAAACAGAAATATGCCTCTAGATGGTGATACAAAATTTAAAGGATTAAAGAAAGCTTACGCGAAAGGAACCGAGCTACGTGGTAAAACACTTGGGGTTATCGGTTTTGGACGTATAGGTCAAGAAACTGCAAAAATAGCATTAGGTGTAGGGATGAAAGTAATCTTTCACGACCCATTTACAGAAGAGGCTACTGTTAAAGTTCCTTTCTTTGATGGACAGTCAGTTTCTTTTACAATACAATCTATAACTAAAGAAGAGTTGTTAAAATCTGCAGATTTTGTGACCCTTCACGTACCTGCACAAAAGGATTACGTAATAGGTAAGCCCGAGTTTGAGCTTATGAAAGATGGCGCAGCCATTGTAAATGCAGCACGTGGTGGAGTTATTGATGAAGTAGCTCTTATCGCAGCCTTAGACAGTGGTAAGTTATCATTTGCAGGTCTAGACGTTTTTGAAAACGAACCTACTCCAGCCGTACAAGTACTTATGAATCCTAAAGTAAGCCTTACACCACACATAGGTGCGGCAACTGGTGGAGCTCAAGATCGCATAGGTACAGAGCTAGCAGAACAGATTATGAGTATTTTAAAATAATGCAACGATATCAAACATTTGATTTCTAAATTGAATTAATTTGCTTTTTATCGATAAAAACAAGCAAACCATCCTTTTGGATGGTTTTTTTATGGCTGTTTGTCAAACCGCTTATATTAATTCGTAAATTGAAAACTCACAATTAAAACTAAAATAATATGTCAGGATTACTAGATCTACTTAATGGACCAATAGGAAAAACGCTCATCCAAGGAGCTAGCGCAAAAGCTGGACAATCTGAAGGAGATACTGCAAACGTATTGAGTATGGCTTTGCCAGTACTTATGGGTGCAATGAAAAAAAATGTACAAACTCCAGAAGGTGCTGCTGGATTAATGGGTGCTTTAAGTGGAAAACATAGTGGTGGTATTCTTGACCAACTAGGAGACCTTATGGGTAATGGAGGACCTAGTGATGACGTATTACAAGATGGTGCAGGTATTTTAGGTCACTTGCTAGGTGGTAACCAGCCACAAGTAGAAAACGCACTAAGTAGTAAAACAGGTGTAGATGCTGGTTCTATAGCACAAATACTTAAAGTTGCTGCTCCAGTACTTATGGGTGTGTTAGGAAAACAAACACAGCAAAATAATGTAAGCGATGGTAGTGGTATGAATGCACTTCTAGGAAGTATGCTAGGAGGGCAACCAAAAGAAAACCAAAGCCTTATTACAACACTACTAGACTCAGACGGGGACGGTAGCATCCTTGACGATGTAGCTGGTATGGTATTAGGAAGTAATAAAGGAAAAGGTGGTATAGGAGGCCTACTAGGTGGTCTTTTTGGAAAATAAGATTATTACACCATTTAAGATAGTAAAAGGATGCCTACATAGGCATCCTTTTTTTTGTTCCCTAAGTGTAAAGCCACGTTCACTCAATGGTGATACTATTAATGAATGCCACATTCTAAATTTACAATGTACAATTATCAAGCTATCGTTAATACCTTATTAATTGCTACAGAAATTATTTGTAAAACCATTAACTTTAGTATTATGAAAAAACTATGTTACACACTACTACTCACAGCGCTCATTATAGGATGCGCCAGCAGCTCAAAAAAACAAGACATTACAAATAGCTCAGAGGCTATGTCTGACACGGTACGCATCGCAAATGATAGTCTTGAATACGAGATTATAATTATAGAACCTGGTTTTAATCAGTGGCTAGTCACACAACCCCCTAGAGGTTATTATGAGCAGTTCTGGCTTGAGAATAGAAATGTAATTTTTGTAAATGAATATAATAACCGCGTAGTAAATACAACGCAGTATGACCCTAACCTTTACATACAACAAATAGATTACCAGCGTGGTATAGACTACGGTTATGAAGTAAACTACTTGTTATATAACTGGTTTGAATATTTTCAACAACGTAACAACCAGAAACTACGATAATCGTATTTTTGCAGCGCTATGGAAAAATTTAAAACGCGCTGGGAAATCACAAAAAACTGGCAATTTATTCACGTTATACTGGGATTAATTGCCAGTTTCGTATCGGCTTTCTTACTTTCGAAAGCTATTATTTCAAAATTTTTAGAGGCAACTTCTATTACCTATCTAGTGCTTCTCTCGCTCGGTACACTCCTACTCACCTTCCTTATCATTAAATTTACCCTGTGGTTATTTACAAAATTATATGACAGATGGGGCGTTAGTTATAGATGGGAGCTTATTGCAATTTTTCTTGCATTTGCCGTAACTGGCTCAACAGCAGGTAGGTTATCAAACCCTTTAATGGAAATTATAGGATTAGATAAAGATCTCACTAGTGGATGGATTTATTGGCCTGTTAGAATCTTGTTAATTTTCCCCATATATCAAGTGTTATTAGTGATATTTGGTTGGTTATTCGGTCAGTACACATTCTTTAAAGCATTTGCCATAAAAATGGTTTCAAGAATGGGATTAGGCTTTATATTTACAAAATAGATTTTGAAAGAACAGAGACCACATAATTTACAACGCGCAGCTGCATTTTTTATAATGCTTGCTTTTCTATTACCTGCGCTTGTCTCTTTCTTGCACAGTACAGAAAACCACACACATTACGACACCTGTTCATTTGGTAATAAAACTCACGTACACGAGAAGAAGCTAGATTGTGATCTAGGAGATCTTCATATTGTAAAAGAAGGAGTTTACGCTTTCGCGAAAGCGTACCAAACAGCTACAATTTTAATTAAAAAAAGTAATGATGTACAGTTAAGTACATCATACACAACCACAGTCATAACATCTTCAGACCGTGGACCACCGTCTTGCTAGTGATTGAATTTTATTCAATAATTAGCAAAACAATTTTTATGAAATTTTATTTATGGCTTAGCATTGCCTTGCTGAGCATTACAGCTACTGCACAAGAGTGCACTTATACGCTATCTGGATACATTATAGACTTACACGATAATGAAGTGCTTGAAGAAGCAACCATTATTATAGTAGGCTCTGAGCGATCTGTGACAACAGATGCGCAAGGAAAATATGTGATTACAAATCTTTGTGAGGACCAGTATACACTACAGGTATCTCATCCTGCGTGTGAGACACAGCTTGTAAAAGTAACTGTAAGCGGTAATACAACTCGTACTATTAATATGGAGCATCACCTGGAGTCTCTAGGCGATGTAGAGATTGTTGCGCACGCTCATAAAAGTAAAAGCCGTACAGCGACAGAAAGTGTGGTAGACCACAACCTCTTAGAAAACAACAGTGCAGCATCACTAGGTGATGCACTTAAAAACCTAAGTGGTGTTACCTCTTTAAACACGGGTAACTCTGTTGTAAAACCTGTAATACAAGGGCTACACTCTAGTAGAGTAGTACTTATTACAGAGGGTACGAGATTGCAAGATCAAGAATGGGGTGTAGAACACGCACCTAATATAGATGTAAATGCAGCTGGTGAAGTCACAGTTATTAAAGGAGCAGCAGGATTGCAATATGGTGGTGATGCTATAGGAGGCACCATTATCATAGAGCCAGAGCAGGTACCAGTAAAGGACACCCTTTTTGGGAGAACGATCATAACCGGTGCAACAAACGGTCGTGGTGGATCTATTACCACTTCTTTAATAAAATCATATAATAACGGCTGGTATGGAGGCCTAAATGGAACTTTAAAACGCTTTGGGGATTTTGAAGCGCCAGATTATGTACTAAGTAATACAGCTCTGTATGAGAGAGACCTTTCTGTACGTATAGGAGTTAATAAATATCGTTATGGTGTAGAGGCTAGCTACTCGATTTTTGACAAAGAATCTGGTATTTTACGCTCATCGCACGTAGGTAATGCTGCAGATCTCTCGGTTGCTATAAACAGCCAAGAGCCCTTTGTAGTAGAGCCATTTACGTATGATATTAATGCTCCAAAACAGGAGGTACAACATCAAATTGCAAAACTTAAGTCATTTTATCGCTTTGATAACTTTGGGAAGTTAAGTGCTCAGGTAGATTACCAGCGCAATAACAGACTTGAGTTTGACATACGTCGCGACAGCGATGACTTGAGACCATCTATTGATCTACAACTTGAAACTATAGGAGGAAAAATAGATTTTGACTACACGGCAGATAATACCATTACCGCAAAGGTGGGTATTTCTGGAAGGTACCAAGATCACTTTCCCGACCCCGTTACTGGAGTACGAAGACTAATACCAGATTATCAAGGTTATGACTTTGGTATTTATGCATTAGGGTCTAAAGTCTTTGGAAAGTGGACTATAGAGGCAGGTGCAAGATATGATTACAACCGCATCAATGCAGAGAAGTTTTACATCACAAGCCTCTGGGAAGCCAGAGAATATGATGTAAACTTTGCTCAGTTTGAAGTTGAAGAATTTGAAAATCAAATATTTGTAAGACCAGAATTTGAGTATCACAATTTCTCAGCAACAGCAGGAGCCTCTTATGAGGTAAATGATGCGACTACGGTTTCCTTAAACTATGCACTGGCATCTCGCTCGCCTAATGTGTCAGAATTATTTTCTGATGGATTACACCAGAGTGCTGCCCGTCTAGAGCTAGGGGACCTAAGTTTTAATCAAGAAGTCGCAAATAAAATTTCATTAAATTTTACAAGATCTACAGACACTTGGAGTTTTACTATTGCTCCGTTTGCAAACTTTATTGAGGATTTTATCCTTATAGAGCCTACAGGCGTACAGCAAACCTTAAGAGGCAGTTTTCCTGTATGGGAGTATAGACAGACACAAGCCAGACTGTTAGGTTTTGACATAGATAACAACGTGCAAGTAACAGATCGTTTTGAATTTTCTAACCAGTTTTCGCTGGTAAAAGGAAAGGATGTAACCTTTGACAGAGCTTTAATTAATGTGCCTTCGGCAAGTACGCGTAACACTGTTACATATACAATACCGTCTGTAAATAATTTGAAGCTGTCACTTGAAAGTAACTATGTATTTCGTCAAAATGAGTTTCCAGACACAAACTTTGACGTTTTTCTACCTGAGACTAACACAACAGAGTTAGTAGATATAAGCACACCTCCCGATGCGTATCATCTTCTCAACTTTAGAAGCTCTATTGATTTTGCAATAAATGATAAGAGCAATCTTAATGTAGGTCTTATGGTAAACAATCTATTTGACACCTCTTACAGGGAGTACTTAAATCGCCAGCGCTATTTTGCAGATGATTTAGGTAGAAATGTTTTATTACAAATTAAAATTAATTATTAAATCTACGCTTTCGCGAAAGCGTAACAACACACAAACTATGAAAAATTTTAGAAATTACACGCTTATTGCCCTTACTGCTATTAGTCTTGCAGCTTGTTCTAGTGATGATGATGGAGATACTCCAGAAATAATCAATGAAGAAGAGGTAATAACAACCTTAAATCTTACACTACAGTCTGGAGCAGAAACGATTGTTCTTACATCACAAGATCTTGATGGAGATGGTCCTAATGCACCTACAATTACTGTATCTGGTAACTTAGATATAAGCACTGTTTATAACGGTACTGTAGAGTTTCTTAACGAAACAGAAAGCCCAGCAGAGGATATTACCGAAGAGGTAGAAGAAGAGGCAGATGAGCACCAAGTATTTTATACTCCAAGTGCAGGAGTAGATGCAGCGATTGCATACGGTAACTTTGATAGTGATAATAACCCACTTGGTACTGTGGTAACACTTACTACCGGAGCAACTGCTGGTACAGGTACACTTACAGTTACCCTACGTCACGAGCCTACTAAGCCTAACGATGGAACGTTAAGTGATGCTGGTGGAGAAACAGATATTCAAGTTACTTTTCCTGTTACTGTTGAGTAATGTAAAGTAAGTATACTTTTAATAATAAAAGGGATAGCGCTATTGCGCTATCCCTTTTATTATTTTATGATGTATGTCCTACTGTTGTGGTGGTGCCTGTGCTCCTTCTTGTTCTGGTTTTTCAAAAAGACTCATTACTGCTCTTCCCAAAAACTCTGTTACATCACCTGCTATAAGTCCTTCTATACCATATTGATTTACGGCAACATCTGCTGCTAGACCGTGAAAGTATACTCCCATCATTGCTGCTTCCATAGGGTGGTATCCTTGTGCTAGATGCCCAGTAATGACTCCTGTAAGCACATCTCCTGTTCCTGCTGTAGATAGACCTGGATTACCCGTAGTATTAATATAAAGCTGCATATCATACACTGTAATAGTGTGTGCTCCTTTTATAACTATGATAACATTATGATTTTTTGCAAATTTTGCTGTTTTTTCTAGCTTATCAAAGTCGTCATCCCACTTCCCTACTAGCCTCTCTAATTCACCTGGATGAGGTGTGAGTATAGACAAAGCAGGTACTTGCTTCATAAGTGCAGGTCGCTTTGCTATTATGTTTATAGCATCTGCATCAATAACTAGTGGAGCTTTCTGAGATTTTAAGAAAGACTCCATCGCTGCAACAGTTTTCTCATCTGTTCCCATACCTGGACCTATTGCAATCGCATTTGCCTCTGTCTGAAAATCTATCTCCTCAAAAACTTTCCCATTAAAGTTATCTGTTTCAACCATTACTTCTGGCAATGCTGTTTGTAAAATAGGTACTCCTATTTGTGGTACATAAGCAGTTACAAGGCCACTTCCAGCTCTTAGCGCTGCCTTACTTGCAAGTTGTACAGCACCCATTTTTCCAAAACTTCCACCTATAATTAAACTGTGGCCAAACATCCCTTTATGAGTATACTGTGAGCGACCTTTATACATTTGCTGTATTTCAGGTTTACTTATGAGCTTCACATCTGAAGGTGTGGTTGCTAGATATTCTGGGTCCAGACCTATATCAATAGTATCCCACATATTTATATACTTCCCTGTTTCTGGCAAGAAGAAAGCGAGCTTAGGAGACATAAAACTCAATACAAATGTTGAATGCACAACAATATCATCCTTGTCAAGACCTCTATCTCCATACATACCAGATGGTATATCTATAGATAATGTATAGGCTTTAGACTCATTTATTTTTACAAAAAGTGCTTTTACCCAATCTTCTGGACATCTGTTAAGCCCTATTCCAAAAATTCCGTCTACCACAATATCTTGCGGACTTATCTCTGGAAAGTTTTCTACTCCCTTAATTATCTCAGGCCATTTTTTTACTTCATTTTTAAGAGCCTCATACGCCTTTAAAAAATCTGTAGATCGCTTATCGTTACAATCTACAATGTATGTATCTACGTTATAGCCATTTTTAAGTAATAACCTTGCTATAACTAAGGCATCACCACCATTATTTCCTATACCACAAAAGACTTTAATAGGTACTGGCTGTCCTTGCAATCGTTTATGCATCCACTCATATACATAACCTCCGGCGCGCTCCATTAGGTTATAAGATGGTATACCCTCCTTCTCTATTGTTACTTTGTCTGCTTCGTATAGTTGTTTAGAACTAAAAATCTTCATAAGTATAGGTGTTAATGAGCTTCTTTGCTCTCAGTCATTAGTATAAGTAAGTGTATTATCAAAATAATGATAAGATCTATGTTCTATCATTAAATAAGAGAGAAAACTTTATAGAAATTATCACATTTACAATAAAGCAAGGATTGTTTATGGTTATTTATGATATCCGTAAAACTAAATTCTCTGCATTGCCTGTTTAGGTAAAAGTAATACATTTACTTCATCACAGACAAGATGATCGAAGCACAAAACATAACTACTTTTTATACTACCTCTATTACTATAGGTACAATTACCCCTATGGGGTATTCTGTATATATATCGTTCATTTAGTTTCCGTAGTCGCGGGACACTCTTCACACACACAAATTAGATTTATTCATTAGTTTTTACTCAGGTAAAAATGACAAAGCATTTGTATATGCGTGTATTAAAATTTGGAGGCACTTCTGTAGGAAGTGTAGAAAACATAGAAAAAACAATTGCCATCGTGGCAAACCAGGCAGCTCAAAGTCCTGTAGCCGTAGTCGTGTCTGCCCTAGGTGGTGTAACAGATTTGTTACTAAAGGCTGGAGCACTAGCAGCCAAAAAAGAAGAGAGCTACAAAGATATTCTTAAAGAAATCTCTCAAAAGCATATATCTTTTACAGATACGCTCACTGGTGGTAACCAAGAGGTTCTCAAAGCGATTACTTTACAAATGTCGCACCTAGAAGACTTACTTAAAGGTATCTATCTTATAAATGAACTCTCTCCAAAAACATTAAATAAACTAGCTGCCTATGGAGAACTTACAAGCAGTTACATCATAGCTGCTGCGTTTAAACATAAAAGTATAGATGCAAGTCTTAAAGATAGTAGAGAACTTATTATAACAGATGCAAACCATACAAAGGCTGGGGTTCTTTATGAGGTTACAAACCAAAACATCACCGCATATTTTGCAGAAAAGAAAGCACAAATCACTGTTCTAGGTGGATTTATCGCGCGTACAGAGGCAGGTGATACAAGTACACTAGGTCGTGGAGGATCAGACTTTACTGCGGCTATAATTGCAGCAGCCCTAGATGTAGAGCAACTAGAAATCTGGACAGATGTAAGCGGTATGTTTTCGGCAAATCCAAAGCTGGTAAAACAGGCAAAACCCATACAAGAAATTTCATACCACGAGGCTATGGAGTTATCACATTTTGGAGCAAAAGTACTCTACCCTCCTACTATTGTACCCGTATTGAGTAAAAACATACCTATCTACATTAAAAATACAATGGCTCCAGAAGAGGCCGGTACGCGCATAGGTAATCAAGACATTGCACACCCCAACCCGATTAAAGGAATATCTCACATAAGTGATGTGGCTTTATTAACCCTTGAGGGAGCAGGTATGGTAGGAATATCTGGTATCTCAAAACGTCTATTTGAGGTACTATCGCAACAGCAAGTTAATATCATACTCATTACTCAAGCTTCCAGTGAGCACAGTATCTGTATAGGTGTGATGGAGGCAGATGCCTTACGTGCAAAAACAGCGATAGAAACAGAGTTTGCTTACGAACTATCGTTGCATAAAATTGACCCGGTAATTGTTGAGACGTCTCTAGCAATTATCGCCCTTGTAGGTGAATCTATGAAAAGTCATCAAGGCATCTCAGGAAAAATGTTTTCTACCCTAGGTAGAAACAATGTAAACATACGCGCCATTGCACAAGGAGCAAGTGAGAAAAACATATCTGCCGTAATTGCTCAGAAAGATGTAAAAAAAGCTCTTAACAGTCTACACGAAGTATTTTTTGAAGGTAACCGCAAGCAAATTAACCTGTTTATTACGGGGGTAGGTAACGTAGGCGCAAAGCTTCTTGAGCAAATCAATAACCAAAAGCAATACCTTAAAGAGCACCTCAACCTCAACATACGAGTGCTAGGACTTTCTAACAGTCGCAAGATGCTCGTATCGCAAGAGCCTATAGACCTCAATAACTGGGAAGCACAACTAGATGGAGGTGAGAAAGCAGATGTTTTACGCTTTCGCGAAAGCGTGATAAACCTCAACCAGCGCAACTCAGTTTTTGTAGACATCACCGCAAATGAACCTGTGGCAATGGCATATGAGGAATACTTAAGAAATAGCATTGCCGTGGTTGCTTGTAATAAAATAGCTGCCGCAGGTAAGCAAGAGTATTATGCAAATCTCAAAAGACTTAGCCGCAAGTACAACGCTCCATTTAAGTTTGAGACTAACGTGGGCGCAGGACTGCCTATAATAGACACCTTGCAAAACCTAATTGCCTCTGGTGATAGAATTACTAAGGTACAAGCCGTACTCTCGGGAAGCTTAAACTTTGTTTTTAACAACTTTAAAAGTGGTGGTAGCTTTTATGACGTGGTACAAGAAGCCAAAGAAGAAGGATATACAGAGCCAGACCCACGCATAGATTTAAGCGGTGTAGATGTGGCACGTAAAATTCTTATACTAGCTAGAGAAAGCGGTCTTGAACTAGAGCTAGAAAATATTACAAACACACCTTTTTTAACCAAAAACAATCTGGATAGTACAGACGTGCCTCACTTTTTTGAAACACTCAAAGAAGACGCAGCACACTTTGAAAAATTAGTTGCCGATGCTACAGCAGCAGGCAAACGCCTTAAGTATGTAGCCCAGCTAGATAATGGTAAAGCAAGCGTAGGCTTACAGTCTGTAGGCGCAGACAGTCCGTTTTACAACCTTGAAGGGTCAGATAATATTGTTTTATTTTACACAGCACGTTATCCAGAGCAACCGCTTATTGTAAAAGGTGCAGGTGCAGGAGGAGATGTTACCGCCAGCGGACTCTTCAGTGATATCATAAGACTTAGATAATTTTAATATGTCTCAAAAAACACATAAAGAAAGCTCTAAAACTCGTGAGGAGATACGCATTTTTTGCCCCGCAACTGTTGCAAACGTAAACTGCGGTTTTGACTCGCTAGGTTTTGCCCTTGAGGGCATAGGTGACGAGATGGTTTTTAGAAAAACTACTGATAAAGGTGTTACCATTACAAAAATTACGGGTGACGATTTACCTATGGAGGCGCATAATAATGTTGCCGGTGTGGCAGGTAATGCAATGCTAGAAGACATACAAGCAGATTTTGGCGTAGCTATCGAAATTTATAAAAAAATACGATGTGGTTCTGGTATAGGCAGCAGCAGTGCAAGCGCGGCTGGGGCCGTTTACGGCATTAATCAATTACTTGATGAGCCATTATCTAATCTTGAACTCACTCGCTATGCTATGAAGGGAGAAGCACTTGCAAGTGGTAATGAACACGCAGATAATGTAGCTCCTTGTATTTATGGAGGCACAACGCTAGTTACCGGCTACTCCCCTCTTAAAATTATAGCGCTCCCACCTATGGAAACGGTATACGTAGGTATACTACACCCGCATATTACCATAAAAACCAAAGAAGCAAGGGAGATTTTACCTAAAACGGTACCTCTTGCAGATGCCATTAAGCAATCGCAACATCTAGCCGGTTTTGTTGCCTCGCTATATGAATGGGATAAAGAACTTTTTACCGAGAGTATACAAGATGTGCTTGTAGAGCCCCACCGCAAGCAATTGATTCCGCATTTTGATGAGATACGTACTATTTCTAAAGAGAACCAATGCATTGCCTTTGGTATTTCTGGTAGTGGGCCTAGTATGTTTTGTCTCGCTTTCGCGAAAGCGCACATAGACTCATATCTAGCTAAGAGTGTAGCCTTGTATCAAGAAAACGGTCTCCAAGTAGACAGCTACTCCAGCCGAATTTCTGGAACGGGTTGCCATATCATATAATACAATAAAAAATGCCGAGCAATTGCCCGGCATTCTTCTTTGGTTGGATTGTGAAAGTAATTAATTATTCACTCTGACCATACTTCTCTGCATATCGCTTTGCAAGCTTAGTCTGGTGTGATTCTAAACTAATATCACGACCTTGTATAAAGGCTCTAGATAGATTGTTACCTCTCATATCTAACGCATTGCCATCACTTATAAAAAGTGTAGCATCTTTACCAGGCGCTAGCGTACCAGTTGTAGAAGCTATCCCCATAATTTTAGCAGGATTTAAAGTTATCATTTTAAGCGCATCTTCATCGCTTAACCCAAATTGTGTTACTTGACCTGCATAAAAAGGCAGGTTACGCACTTGCCAGTACTCTGCATCATAGCCTAAAGCTACAGTCACACCTGCATCTGTAAGTAACTTTGGTAATTTATAAGGTAGGTCATAATCGTGATCTTCCATAGATGGTAGTCCTTGGACACGTTGTAGTATCACAGGTATGTTTGCCTTAGCTAGTTCTTCTGCTACTTTATAAGATTGGTATCCTCCTACAAGCACTACATTAGTAAGTTGCATCTCTTTGGCAAATGCTATCACATCAAGAATTTGTTTTTGGTCATTTGCACTTATATATACTTTTTGTGTGCCGTTAAAGACATTCTTCATCGCATCAAAAGGTAAGTTTTTAGTTCCCTTAGCTTTACTGTAAGCTCTTGAGTTATTAAAAAACATTTTAATCTTATTTATATCCTCTTTATACGACTTGTTTGGCTTATAACCAGGCTCCTCACCTAGCCACCATCTACCGCGACGCATTGTACGAGGCCAGTCCATAAAGATACCTTCATCTGTTTTATAAGCTGCATCTTCCCAGTTCCAAGCATCTAGCTGCACTACAGAAGATGCGCCAGAGATAGTCCCTCCTACAGGTCTAATCTGTGCCATAAGTACTCCGTTAGGACGCATAGATTCTACAACCTTAGACTCTGCATTATAAGCAATGATACCACGTACGTGTGGGATCATCTCTCCTATCTCATCATAATCATTAGATTGTCTTACTGCGCCTACCTCTACAAGGCCTAGCGTTGTGTTTGTTGCTATAAAACCAGGATATACGTGTTTACCTGTGGCATTTATCACTGTTCCCTTTGTGGCGCTACCACCACTTTGAATTGTAGATATTTTACCATTTTCAAATACGATAGTGGCATTATCTATTACGGTCCCATCACCTACGTGTGCTGTTGCTCCCGTTATTGTATAAGCAGTTGCTTGAGCAGGTGCAGGTGTTTGTTGTGCAATTGCTGTTGCTCCTAAAAGGAAAACAACGGCTACTAGTAATTGTTGTAGTGTTTTCATCTTAGTAAATTGTTTGTTCTGTATCACAATGCATACGTTGTTTTTCTTTCTTTCTCGCCGGTTGTGTTTTTAAGCCTTTGTTCTTTTCTGCAAGCATCATTGCAGTAAGTTGTGCTTTTTCTTTTTGTACCGTTGCGCGTAGTTCCTTATCCTTTTCTATATCAAAGAATACTTTTCCTTCTATTATAGTTTTCTCTGCTCTAGCTTTTATACTAAGCGGGTGATCTGACCATATAACGACATCTCCATCCTTACCAGGTTTAAGACTTCCTGCACGATCATCCATATGTAAAAGCTTTGCCGGATTTAATGTGACCATTTTCCAAGCGTCCTCTTCTTCAATACCACCGTACTTATAAATTTTTGCAGCTTCTTGATTAAGACGTCTTGACATCTCACCATCATCTGAGTTAATGGCTACTGTAACTCCTGCTCTGTGCATAATAGCAGCATTATAAGGAATCGCATCGTTTACCTCATATTTATAAGCCCACCAGTCTGAGAAGGTAGATCCTCCTACGCCGTGCTCTGCCATTTTATCTGCAACCTTATAACCTTCTAGTATGTGTGTAAAGGTGTTTACATTAAAACCAAACTGCTCTGCCACCTTCATTGTCATATTAATCTCGCTCTGTACATATGAGTGACAAGAGATAAGACGCTCCATATTAAGAATGTCAACTATAGTTTCCATTTCCTCATCTACGCGATACGGCTGTCCACTTTTCTTCTTTGCTTCATATTCTTTACCTCTTGTAAAGTAGTCTACAAAAACTTGCTCTACTCCCATTCTTGTTTGAGGGAATCTTGAGTAGCTATTCCAGTTTGCTTGTTTTACGTTTTCACCTAAGGCAAACTTGATAAACTTCTTATCCTTAATTACCATTTCATCTATAGGTGCTCCCCACTTAAGCTTCATCACTGCGCTCTGTCCACCTATTGGGTTTGCAGACCCGTGTAGTAACTGGATGGCCGTTACTCCACCAGCTAGGTTACGATAAATATCAGAATCATCTGGATTAACCACATCACTCATACGTACCTCTGCTGTAGAGTTATGACCAGACTCGTTTATTGCAAAAGCTGCAATATGTGAGTGCTCATCTATAATACCAGAAGTAACGTGCTTACCTGTACCATCTACTACCATAGCTCCTCGCGCTGATAGATTTTTTCCTACTGCACTTATTTTTCCATCTTTGATTAAGACATCTGCATTCTCAAGAATACCCTCTGCCTCATTTGTCCAGACCGTTGAGTTTTTAATTAAAATATCTTGTTGCTTAGGACGTGTCTCATAACCAAAAGCCATATTAGGATATGTAAGTGGCATAACATCTAGGGGTTTATCACCACCTTTTTTATCATCCTTAGCTTCACTTGCCTCTAAAGCTGTCTTTCTAGAAGTAAAGTTCTTTTCTGTTCCATCTGCAAGAATTGCTTTACCATTAAGACCATTTGCATCTGCTCTAGCAACGAGTCTTATAAACTTACCTTCGGCTTCTTTAAAAATAACTGTAGCCCAGTCTTGTTTATAAGCAAACTCGCTCTTTACTTCTTCTCCTCCTTTTTTCAAAGTTGCTTTTGCCTTTTCGGTTGAGTTTTTTACTTCTAGATTATAAGTAACACCGTTAAGGTTAATTGCATAGTTGCCATCTATGTTTACTGTAGTCATATCTTTAACTACATTTTTATTACCCTGAATCCAGTGCTCAAATAATTTTGTGTCTTTTTCAAACACCTCTCCAGAAGTAATCATAAAGTTTGCCCACGCTCTATTTTTAAGAACACCTATCTCACCGCTCTTACCTACCATTTGCGCTGGTATCGTAGTAAGTGCTTCTAGCGCACGCTCTTTAGAAAGACCATACGTAATCGCCTTCATAAGGTGCTTTTTAAAATCCTTTGGTGATTTATGCTTAAATGTAGTAAGTGCAAATGTCACTCCAGCATCTTGTAATGCTTTAGGGTTTGTAGGTGCTTGGTTCCAGTGCTTCATATCAGACAGCGCTACATATTCGGCAGCATATGGCTCTTCCATATCATAGGCATCTGGAAATTTAAGTGGCAAGATCATTTTACGATTCATTGCCTGTACCTCACCTATACGCTTATACTCGTCTCCGCCTGCAACTATTACGTAGTCTATCCCAAATTGATCTCCTAGTTTATCTATACGTAAGTCGTCATAAAGCCCGTCACCTTCAAAAAATTGCGGTAAGGTTTTATTTCGCGTAAGCGCTTCAAGAGACATATCTTTTGTATCTACATTTCCTTTCTCATACCAATCTAGGTCGTGCTGTACTTGACGTAGTAAGGCGGTTGCACCCATCTTTGAAGAAGGGTATGCTTGTCGAGAAGTAACGCTCTTGTCAAAAGAAAAATATTGAGCAAGACGCTCCTCCATTACTCGATTTGCCGTATTACCATCATTGTTAAGAGCAATAAGTGCTCCCGTACCACGAGCAATACCATCGTGTTGTAAGGTTGCTACTACGCCAAAACCTGCGTTTATATATTCGGTAGCCTTCTTTTTATCATACTCAAAGTCGTCATAGCCATTTTGTTCTGAGAGAATATGATCGTTCCAGTATCCTCCCTCTCTCGAGTTGTCATATTGAGAAGCACGACCAGAACCTCCAGCCCTCTTAGGCTTTGCAATACCAAAATTTGTATAGATATCTACAAAAGATGGATAGATGTGTTTACCACCTAGATCAACCACAACAGCATTTGCCGGGTATTTAGATGACTTACCTACAGACACCACTCTACCATTTTGTACCACTAGGGTACCTTTCTTAATAGTTTCGGTTGGTGTGCTGTGTATTGTGGCATTTGTAAACACCGTGTAGTTTTCATTTTTGGACTTAACTCCAGCATTTGCCGGAAAGTAATCTTGCGCATACATTGTAAATGAACAAGTTACCAGCCCTAAGACAAGTAATTTTTTAAAGAACATATTTAGATTGTAAATTATTTAGTTCTTAAAGATAACTACCTTGTTAAGCAGGCGTTAAGGTTTAATAAATATTTAAGAGACTTTTAACATCAAAAAGTCTCTGGGAACTGCTTGTCATAGTTTACCAGTAATGCCACCATATAACTGTAGCTTTCTAAACCACCCGGCTGGTTATTTGCCTTAAGGTAGTTACTATAAAAGAGATCAAATATGGGCTCAAGCGGGTTATCCATCTCATCCCAAAAATCTCTAGACATTTGATATTGGGCAAGTATACCCGGATGTACCTTACTTTTTAATAATTTACCTAGCTCTTTATCTCGGCGGTACACATCATTAAGGCAATACCTAAGTGCAAAAATACTTCCCGAATATTGAAAATGTATATCCTCATTATTGAGTGTAGCCATAACTGCCATAAAGTTTGCTTCATTTTCTTTGGCAAACCCTAACTGGTGGGCCTGCTCGTGACAAGATATAACAGGCCACCTGTGAGCGGGTACCATCCCATTAATTTGCGCTTCATTTGTAATGGGGTTGAGATAACCACTATACCCCATTACAGATAGTGGATATCGCAATAATGAGTTTTTTATACTTTTAGGAGGGTATTGCAAGGAAGGAAACTTCTGTTGTAAAGCTTCATAGCCGTTAAGGGTTTTATTAAATATTTCCGCTTTCGCGAAAGCGTAATTAACCACCGCACTATCATTTACAGCAAGTGCCGTGTGTAGTCTATTACTATTATTAAGAAGTTTTTCTGTAAGTGACACAAGCTCTTGTGTGGTATAGTCATTATCTATTGACAAGGACTTGTGTAGTGGTAAGCGGTAATAATTCATTCCCCAAAGAAGGTGAAAGGCAAAATATACAATAGAAATCATCGCAAGGGTACGTAGTAAGAATGACTTGATGGTCTTAAATCTATTTCTTATCAAGATTACAATCTCACGTACCGCAAGCACGATTAAAACCGCATACATAATATCTCCAAAGGAAAACGGCAACCACCCAAAGGCATATCTAAAACCTTTTGAAATCACAGGATATATCCCATTACAGTACCACTGCTCTACAGCTTGTGGATATAAAGCTAGTAGTCGTACAACGAGCATTTGTACAAATAATAGTAATCCAATTATGAGGGTTATGCGATTCTTTTTCAAGCGATATGATTTAAATTACGTCACAATTTACAATGTGTGTTTAACAAAGTTGACTTAAAAATTACAATTCAAATTGCTTCTAGTCGTATTTTAGTAAAAAAAATATAGTTTATGGATTCTATTTTATCATTCTTAGGTGCTATTTCTTGGTGGATGTGGCTCATACTCGTTGTAGTACTCGTAGCTATTTATGACACCTTTATACAGAAGAAGCATATCATTTTGAAAAACTTCCCGGTAGTAGGCCACTTTAGGTATATGCTTGAAAGTATAGGTCCAGAGCTACGTCAATATATAGTGGCAAATAATCGTGAGGAACTACCCTTTAACCGTATAGAACGCGGGTGGATTTATGCCTCTGCAAAAAATGAAAATAACTACGAAGGTTTCGGTACAGACCGTGATATTAACCAGTCTCATTACATTTTTATAAACAATGCGATGATACCTTACAAAGTAGAAAAGGATCACCCCAATGCAAAAGACCCTTATTTTCTTGCGTGTGCAAAAGTAATGGGAGCAGGAAGAAGAGCCCGTCCTTATAGACCTGGCTCTATTATAAATGTGAGTGCAATGAGCTTTGGTAGCCTTTCGGCAAAAGCGGTAGAGTCTCTTAACCGTGGTTGTGCAAAGGCTTATGCATATCACAATACCGGAGAAGGTGGACTGTCGCCATACCACAAAAAAGGCGGTGATGTTGTTTTTCACTTTGGTACTGGATATTTTGGTGTGAGAAGTGAGGAAGGTGGTTTCTCAATGCCTAAAATGAAGAAACTCGTTTCAGAAAATCCGCAGGTGCGTGCCATAGAGGTAAAACTCTCACAAGGTGCAAAACCAGGAAAAGGAGGCGTTTTACCAGGATCTAAAATCACAAAAGAAATTGCAGAGATACGCGGAGTAAAACAAGGTGAAGACGTCTTATCTCCTCCTAACCACAAAGCATTCTCAAACGTACCAGAACTTATAGATTTTGTAGAAGATATTGCAACCGAGACTGGATTACCTGTAGGTATTAAAGCCGCAATAGGTAAACTAGATGCCTGGAGAGAGCTTGCTGAAATTATGGCAAGCACTGGCAAAGGGCCAGACTTTATCACTGTAGATGGTGGTGAAGGTGGTACGGGAGCTGCACCACCTAGTTTTGCAGACCACGTAGCCCTGCCTTGGGTATATGGATTTTCTGATATTTATAAAATCTTTAAAGAATACAAACTCACAGATCGTGTAGTTTTTATAGGCTCTGGTAAGCTAGGCTTCCCAGCAAAGGCTGCAATGGCATTTGCAATGGGTGTAGACTGCATAAACGTAGCCCGTGAGGCGATGCTTGCTGTAGGATGTATACAGGCCAAAGTATGTCACAACAACACCTGCCCTACGGGTGTTGCTACACAAAACAAGTGGTTGCAGCGAGGTATTAACATAGAAGACAAAGCAGAGCGCACACACTACTACTTTAAAAACTTTAAAAAGGAATTACTAGAGATTACTCGTGCCTGTGGCTATGAGCATCCAGCCCAACTCACAATGGATGATGTAGATATCAACCTAGGTGATAAAAACCTAACGCAAACCCTAGCAGATGTATATGGTTACAATAAAGTAGCAGTTCCTTTTAAAAGTACAAAAGCACTTATGAAGTGTCCAGACCTAGGTGGAAACTACAATAAAAAAGAAGTAGCCAAAGAAATAGATATGGATGACGTGCGTTATTAACGTCTCTCTATAAATTGTACATACTAAAAATAGTATACCCTAGTTATAAAGATAACCAGCTTTAAACCCAATACAACCAATGACTCAAGACCTAACAAACCTTGCTTTTAATCTTCTTCCAGCCATAGTTGTAGCGCTACTAGCCTACTACTTCTTTAACCAGTTTACAAAAGAACAAGAAGGGCGACGTCGTTTTTTATTACATAAGGACAATCAGGCAAACGCGCTACCACAAAAACTACAAGCCTACGAGCGTCTTACACTATTTTTAGAGCGTATTTCTCCTGGCAAACTAGTTACACGTGTAAAACCATATAATGATGATCCTAATGATTATGAAGCACTGTTACTGCGCACGATAAATGAAGAGTTTGAGCATAACTTAGCGCAGCAAATTTATGTAACACAAGAATGCTGGAACGTTGTGCGCACGGCAAAAAGTAGTACCGCTGCCATCATACGTAAAACCAATATGAGTAATAAAGTAGAAACAAGCGACCAACTGCGTGAGACCTTACTGCGCGACCTTATGGATAATGTATCACCTAGCGAGACAGCCCTACAATTTATAAAGCAAGAGGTGAGCGAGATAATCTAGTTACAACACATCTACCCGCTTTAGATAGGCAACTTCTTTTTCGGTAAGGGTGGCAGCAAATTCTTTTACAACAGCAAGATTTTTAGGGTTTTTAAGCTGCTCTTTGAGTAGTTTTCTTGCGCTTTCGCGAAAGCGCCATACGTGATGCACACTCGCCTCTATAAGTGATTGTAAGCTTTCCTTTTCAAAAGAGCCTAGCTGGCGCAGGTAGTTAAAGGCATTTTGTCGCAACTGATAAGGTTGTTCTGGTTGTGTGTAGCTTATGAGTTCTTGATATCGACCAAAAGATTGTGACGGCTTATACTCTGGTGTTGCAAGTGATAGTGCAAGCCACAAGGTACGTAAGTTCCCGTCTTGAAACCCAAACTGCCCATCCATCATATCCAGCACCTTACGTTGTGAGGCCGGGTCATTGCGCTGCTGGTGGTACACCCATAACTTAATCATTGCCTGCTCTCGGGTGACATAGCTATCATCTTTAAGCAGCTTGTAAAAATCTGTAGCCAGTGATTGGGGTGCATTTTCTAGCGATGTAGCCACAGCCTGACGTATAAAAACGTTATCAGAACTTATAGCTTGTTTAAAAACTGGCAGTGTCGCATTAATAGATTCTTGAGCCGCTTGATACACAGATTCTTGCCCTAGGTAATCGTTACCTGAGGCTATGGCATCCATAAGTTGTGTAAACTTATTCGATAACGGAGCTTCTCTACCCGACTGTAATCTAAAGTACTGTTGCATAAATTCGCTCTTTTTAAGCGACTGTAAGGCATCTTCTGCTTGAAAAGCAGACTGGTATAGCCAGTTCTTCTTAAAGTCTGCGAGATCTACGGTAACTAGCGCCTCAACCTCTGTCATAAAATCTTCTGTAGTTACATTTTTATATGCATACTTTTTGAGGTAATTCTGCACAGCGAGATCAAAGGTGTTTACCCCTACTCGCTCTCGTAATATGTGTATTGCCCAAGCACCTTTTTGATAATAGGTAAGACTACTTCCTCCAGAGGCAACAAGCTTTTGCCCCTTGCCTTGATCACTTAAGGCTCGTAACTGCTCTGCGGTTTCAAAGAGCTTAAAATAAAAATAGTCCTCTCCAAAGATCTCGCGTTCGGTGAGAAGTGCATAGTAGGTTGCAAATCCCTCTTGTAGCCAGTGGTGCTCACTCTTAGTCTCTGTAACTAGATCTCCAAACCACTGGTGTGCAAGCTCGTGTGCATTTACGTTTACATAATTACGATCTGTAAAGCCTATCGCATCTACCATAAAATGGTCAGAAAAGATGGTGCAACTCGCATTCTCCATACCAGCATACAAGAAATCTTTTACGGGTACTTGTTTATATACCTTAAAAGGAAATGGCACACCTATCTTACGTTCTAAAAAGTCAAAAACCTCTTTGGAGTATCTATAAGTAGCCTCTACCTGCAACGAGTCTTCTGGATAATAGTAATATTCTAAAGGTACACCAGATGCGGCCGTAGCTGTTTTTACATCATAATTTCCCACCACAAGCGCCACGAGATAGCTTGCTATGGGCTTTTGCATATCAAATTCTGATACTAGCACGTTATAATCTTTTAACGTTTTTGCAGCTACCCCATTTGCAATGACTGTATGTCTATTGTGTCCCGTCACTTTGAGATCAAATATGATTTTATCATTCATATCATCTATACTAGGCAACCAGTGTGAGGTGTACTTGCCTTGACCTTGCGTCCAGAACTGCTCACTCCCATTATTATTTACAAAATAAGCGGCTTGAGAAGGCTGCACCGAGTAGTCAAAAACTGCTTTGTAGGTAGTACCAGCTTTAAAACTTCCGTCAAAAACTATAGTAGTATCTGTTGCGCTTATGGCAAATGTGGGTGTTTTATCTACGAGTTGCATTTTCTTTCCATCCATCACAACTTGATTTACATCTTGTAATGCGGTAAAGGTTGTAGTTACTTTTCCTAGAACAGATTTGGTATCAAAATCAAGTGATAAGGAAGCGGTAACCTCCTTAAAATCTATGGTTTTGGTTTGAGCAGATATTTCTTGGGTATACGCTTTCGCGAAAGCGGAAACAACAACAATAAAGAACAACAGGTATTTCATATACTCAAAATAACAACTTTTGGGCCAGTATCTTTTATCCAGGCATTCGAAAATTTGAGTTAAAGGCTTATTTTTACTTTTAATGAATCCCACATTTTTACAAACTCCCATAGATTACCTTAAAGGCGTAGGTCCTAACAGAGCAGACTTATTGCGCTCTGAGCTGGGTATCCACACCTTTCAGGACTTGATGCATCTCTTCCCGCACAGGTATATAGATAAAACGCGCTATTATAAAATAAGTGAACTGGAGCGTAGCAATGCAGAGGTGCAAATTATAGGGAAGTTTACCAGTATGAAAATGGTAGAGGGTAAAGGTCGCAGGCTTGTGGCGACCTTTAGAGACGATGGCGGGCAAATGGAGCTAGTATGGTTTAGAGGTCATAAATGGATTAAGGAGGCTATTAAAATGAATACGCCTTATGTAATTTTTGGAAAATGCAATTATTACAACGGTAAATTCTCGATGCCACACCCAGAGATGGAACTACTTTCTGAGCACGAAAAAAGCATAAGATCTGCTATGCAACCTGTGTACCCATCTACCGAAAAATTATCTAATCGTGGCATCACAAATAAGGTGGTAAACGGAGTGATGCAAACCCTCTTTATGGAGGCGAAAAATCACCTCTTTGAGAGCCTCTCAAAACCCCTTGTTACAGAGCTCAAATTAATGCCAAAAAGAGAGGCACTTTTTAACGTTCATTTTCCGCAATCTCAAGAGCATCTTGCACGTGCTCAATACCGATTAAAATTTGAAGAATTTTTTTATATCCAGTTGCAACTTGCCTTTAAAAATGTAAACCATAAGACCAAAATAAAAGGGTATCCTTTTGAGAAAGTTGGTCCCATTTTTACGACCTTTTATAATGACCATTTACCCTTTGAGTTAACCGATGCACAAAAACGTGTTCTTAAAGAAATACGTCACGACCTAGGTACAAATGCACAAATGAACAGGCTTTTACAAGGAGATGTAGGTTCTGGGAAGACCATCGTAGCGCTTATGTCAATGTTAATGGCACTTGACAACGATTTTCAGGCTTGTTTAATGGCACCTACTGCCATCCTGGCAGTCCAGCACTATCAAGGATTATTAGAGTTATGTAAAGAACTGAATACCAGTATTTCATTACTTCAAGGTTCAACCAAAGCTTCAGAACGTAAAATTATACACGAGCAGCTCGAAAATGGTGAGCTAGACATCCTTATAGGCACACACGCGCTACTAGAAGACAAGGTGAAATTTAAGAATCTTGGCCTCGCAGTGATAGATGAGCAACACCGTTTTGGGGTAAAGCAACGCAGTAAGTTATGGCACAAAAATGAGTACCCACCGCACGTACTTGTGATGACCGCCACCCCTATCCCCCGCACCCTTGCGATGACCGTTTATGGTGATCTAGATGTGAGTATAATTGACGAGTTACCACCGGGCAGAAAAGCCATAAAAACGGTGCATAGATATGATGCAAATAGACTCAAAGTTTTTAAGTTTATAAGAGATGAAATTGCCCTAGGTAGACAGGTCTATATTGTGTACCCATTAATACAAGAATCTGAGGCGATGGATTACAAAGATTTGATGGATGGCTACGAGAGTATTTCACGTGAATTTCCGATGCCAGAATATCAGATTTCTATCGTGCACGGAAAGATGAAACCAGACGATAAAGAGATTGAAATGAATCGCTTTATAAAAGGTGAAACTCAAATTATGGTCGCCACAACCGTAATAGAAGTTGGCGTAAATGTTCCTAACGCTTCTGTGATGATTATTGAGAGTGCAGAGCGTTTTGGGTTAAGCCAGTTACACCAGCTGCGTGGTCGTGTAGGTCGAGGTGCAGAGCAAAGCTATTGCATCCTTATGACCAGTCACAAACTCTCTAGCGATAGTAAAGTGCGCCTAGAGACAATGACAGGTACAAATGATGGTTTTGAAATAGCAGAGGTAGATCTAAAGCTACGAGGTCCAGGCGACATTACAGGAACCCAGCAAAGTGGCGCGCTCAACCTTAAAATAGCAGATATTATACGTGACAATGACATTCTAAAGGTAGCCAGAAGCTACGCCTGGCAACTGGTAAAAGACGATCCTAAGTTTGAGAAAGAAGAAAACCAGATCATACGCTTTATGTATGCCCAGATGATGAAGTTTAAGAATATCTGGAGTTATATCTCTTGATTACTCTAAAAGCAACCCCGTTACAAAATCCTTAAAATCTTTTTCAAACTCAAGATACTTCCCCCCTGTCGCTTTACCGTTATACCCAGTATGTATGCGCCTCACAGCTCCTTTTTTATCTATATAAATTGTGGTTGGGTATGAAAGAAAGTGATTAAGCATAGGCAATGTTTTTGCAGCAGCAGCCTTGTCTGCTCCTTGCCCATACTGTGCCAAGAGCACCGGATAAGGAAGCTCTAACCTATCTTTAAGGCGTTTTATACTCTTGCGCGCAGCCTCTTCTGTTTTTGCATATTCATAAGCCAGACCTATGACTGCAAGATCTTTTGATGGATTCGTTTTTAGATAATCCCTATAAAACTTAGACTCCTCTATACAGTTAGGACACCAAGAGCCCAATATCTGCACAAGCACGACTTTATTTATAAACCGCTCATCTTGCAGAGAAATGATATTCCCGCTTTCATCTGGAAAGGCAAAGTCAACACGATCATAGCCTTCTTTGAGATATGTAAGATTCTTTGCATCTGGCAACTCATAAGTGTCGTTACGTTTTGCTACAAAAGGCTCTTTCCAATGATTACCGCTATAAAAATCACCTTGCATCGTACTATCTGTTACGGTAGCCACAAATAGAAAAGCGTGTGCCCCGTCAAAGGTAGAGAGACGCATCTCATCACCATTAATCCTACCCTCAAGATACCTATAATCTCCGGTGGTTGTTCTAAAAGTACCTGTTACAACAGCTCCCGCACGCTTAAACATACCCTTTGCAATGTAACGATCTTCTTCACTCTCTGGGCTAAAAACTGTTTCCCAACTACCTGTGACATTCACATACGGCGGCTTATCATCTTCTTGAGTATACTCAGTAATAAAACGTACTGAGTCTCCATACACCATCTTAAAAGGGACTATGCGATCAAGACTGGGCTTTATAAAATTACCCGTTATTAGGTTTCCGCTTTCGCGAAAGCGTCCAGAAAAATATCCCTCAAAAACTGGAGTTTGAATACGTACACTATCACCCGTAATCGTTATCTCATCTACCAGAATGCGCTCTTCGGCATTATGTATAGCAAGTGTCCCGTCTTCAAAAGACTCAAAGACAAAAGGTAACTCCTCATTATCTTGAACTGCTAGTGTAGCACGCCACACACCTTCTTTAATACCTTTATTTACTGGCGAATGCACGTCTTTTTTACAAGAAAACAAACTAGCCAAAACTAAAATGATCAATATTTTATTCATAAAACAAAGTTATAGTAACCGCAACTTTAAAAAAGACGTAACAATGACTTTATTACACAAGTGCAAAATATGCAGTTGTAAGTAATGAAATGGGGATATATACGCTTTCGCGAAAGCGTAAAAAACTACACAGATACTCTCGCTTCTCCTTTGCCTACTTGCTTACTTATCCTATATTTGCCTACTTCAAAAAGCTCCATTTTTATGAAAATTTCTTACAACTGGTTAAAGCAGTTTATTGATATAGATTGGGATGCCGAAAAAACTGGCGAACTCCTAACAGACCTAGGTCTAGAGATAGAAGGTATAGATACATACCAAAGTGTAAAAGGCGGTCTAGAAGGGATTGTAATAGGTCACGTGCTTACCTGCGAGCAACACAGCAATGCAGATAAGCTTAAAGTTACCACGGTAGACATAGGTGGCGAGGCTCCTTTACAGATAGTTTGTGGTGCGCCAAATGTAGCCACAGGTCAAAAAGTACCCGTTGCAACTATAGGCACTACCTTATACACAGAAGAAGGTGAAGCGTGGAAAATTAAGAAAGGAAAAATACGTGGTGAGGAATCTCACGGTATGATCTGTGCCGAAGATGAGCTAGGTCTAGGTAAGAGTCACGATGGTATTATGATACTAGACGAGGCACTTGTACCAGGTACACCAGCTGCTCAAGTCTTTGAAATAGAAAATGATCAAGTTTTTGAAATAGGTCTTACGCCTAACCGTGCAGATGCTATGAGCCACTGGGGTGTTGCCCGTGATCTAAAAGCTGGATTGTTACAGAAAGAGATAAACAAAGGACTTATCACTCCATCTACCTCTTCTTTTAAAATAGAAAAGCGTGTACATAAAATAGATGTAGATGTACTAGACTCAGAAAAAGCACCACGCTACGCGGGAGTTGTAATAAGCGGTCTAAAGGTACAAGACTCTCCAGAGTGGTTACAGCACAGACTCAAAGCTATAGGCCTCTCGCCTATTAATAATATTGTAGATGCGACTAATTATGTACTTCACGAGCTAGGGCAACCGCTACACGCCTTTGACCTTAGTAAAATCACTGGAGAAAAGATTGAGGTGCGCACACTTGAAGCTGGAACAAAGTTTACAACACTAGACGGTGTAGAACGTGAACTGCACGAAGATGATCTTATGATCTGTGATGCAGAGAAGCCTATGTGTATTGCCGGAGTTTTTGGCGGTTTACATAGTGGCGTTTCAGAAAATACAAATGCCATCTTTTTAGAAAGCGCTTACTTTAACCCTGTGGCTGTGCGTAAAACAGCAAAGCGCCACGGACTTAATACAGACGCATCTTTCCGTTTTGAGAGAGGTATAGACCCTAATATTACTGAGTATGCGCTTACGAGAGCTGCCATACTTATTATGGAGATTGCCGGTGGAGAGATTACAAGCGAGATAGTAGATATCTACCCTAAAAAGATAGAAGACCAGCAGGTGTTCTTAAACTTTGATAATACTACAAAACTTATAGGCCAAGAATTACCTCGTGAGGTGATTAAAGAAATTTTAATGTCACTAGATATTAAAATTAATAACGTAACAGAAAGTGGTATAGGTATGACCATACCAGCTTTTAGAAATGATGTAACGAGAGAGGCAGATGTTATAGAAGAGATACTACGTGTATACGGTTATAACAACATCACTTTTGGCAACAAGCTTAATGCTACCGTATCATCTACCTCAAAATTTGATGATCACAGAGTAAGTGATGTAGTGGGTAATCAACTCGCGGCACAAGGCTTTTATGAGATGATGGCAAACAGCCTTACCACTCCAGCCTACACAACACTCTCTGAAAATCTTAAAGATGCATACAATGTAGAGATGCTTAACCCGCTAGGTAAAGAACTTAGTGTAATGAGACAGTCTATGCTGTTTTCTGGACTTGAAGCAATCTCGTACAATGTAAATCGCCGTCGTAGTGATATAAAGCTCTTTGAGTTTGGAAAAACATATCACAATTACCCAGGTGAGCGCAAGGAAGATAAGCACCTTGCATTATTTGTAACAGGTAATCGCAACAGTGAGTCTTGGACGGGTACTAGCACTCCTACTAACTTCTTTTACTTAAAAGGCATTGTGACATCAGTACTAGAAAAACTTAATATTACCAGAGTACGTCCTTCGAGTGTAAAAAATGATTTATTTTCTGAAGCTGTAGGTTTATCTCTTGGAAAACAAGAAGTGGTAACCTACGGTATTGTAAAGAAAAGTGTTTTGAAGAAATTTGACATTTCTCAAGACGTATACTTTGCAGATTTTAACTGGGACGCGATTTTAGAGATTGCTGCTCGTAATAAAGTACGCTTTAAAGATATTCCAAAGTATCCATCTGTGCGTAGAGACTTTGCCTTATTACTTGACACAAAGGTTCAGTTTGAGGAGGTTGCAACGCTTGCAAAACAAACAGAAAAGCAACTACTCAAAGAAGTAAACCTTTTTGACGTATATGAGGGTAGAAACTTGCCAGAAGGAAAGAAAAGTTATGCTGTGAGCTTCTTACTACAAGATGAAAACAAAACACTCACAGATAAGAATATTGACAAAGTGATGAGCAAATTGCAACAGCGATTTGAAAAAGAACTAGGCGCAACACTTAGATAATCACTTTTCAAATTACTTCAAGTCCCAAATTCTTAATAGAATTTGGGACTTTTTTTATGATATAGAATTTCGACATCTACTAATTAAATAAACACAGTGTATTGCTCTCAAAACCTTAACACATTTGTTTAATAGTTTCAATAATTTTGTGCAGTACGACCAGTGCATTGACATTGCGGCTTTTGTATTGTATATTTAGTAGAAAAAAAGAGATGCTATTAACCAGAACAAACATTCACGATAAATTATTACGTGAGCGCAGCAAGAGTGAGCAAGAACAAGATATTCTGGCTCAAGTAGAAGCTATTTTTACACAAGACCGCTTTCGCGAAAGCGGAATCATAAAAACCCTTAATAGCCCTTCAGGCTCAGGTTACAATGAGTTTAATATAGACTTACTAGCAACCGAAAATATCTTCCATATTAAACAAATAGAGAAGATTTGTATAGATTACAGACTTCGCTTTCTAGATACAAAGTACTTTAAAGGTAAATATCCACAGCAAGCGCTAGACAATATTAAATATCTTGAAAACACGCACAATACAGAGCTAGATGGTTTTAAAATAATAGCTCCGTCAAAAATGTTTGTACTCGAAAAAGCAGATGACCCTTTACTTTTTGCCCCTATGGGTAATGGCTATTACTACCTCATACATAAATGGGGAAATGATCTTAACCCCTTTAGAAAGCAGTGGGCTTGGTCATTTAAATCTTTTGAAAATCTAATTGTAACCACACTTTTAATAAGTCTAGTCGCTACTATGCTTATACCAGACGGTCTTTTTACAAAGAATCAAGATTTAAGTCAAGATGTTATGGTCTTTTTCTTTATGTTTAAGTCTATAGGAGCTATTGTATTATTTTATGCCTTTGCATTAGGTAAAAATTTCAATAAAGCGATATGGAATAGCACTTACGATAAAACAAGATAACTATATGAGTATACTACCAGATTTCCGTTATGAGAAGATCCACACTGGGTCTGCCATTGAGACTAAGCGTTTACAGATCATTCTAGAAGAACAAGGAATCCCTAGTATACTAAGAGATGATAATGAGAGTGCAAAGCTAGCCGGCTATGCACTAGGCTCTCCAGATCAATCTAGATTACTGGTTGACAAAGAACATCTTGTAAAAGCTAAGCATATTGTAGCAGCCACACTAGAAGATTTTAAAACAAATGCCCTCACAGATGATGAGCTCAACTCACTCTCACAAGAAGAATCGCAAAGTACACCCATAAAAACAATCACTAGAAATACTACAGAAAAGGAAAAGCCAGGAGTATCTCCTGGCCGTCTTATCTTTTATGTACTCTTCTTATTATACTCCTTATGGCGCTTATCACCTTTATTAAAAGGTGAAGAGTTACCTATGCTTCGCATTATAATAAGCGGTGCGTTAAGTATATTCTGTATTTATATGCTCATCTCTTACTTCAGTAATAAAAAGTAAGGGGAGTAACCTACTCGTACATCGCCATACGCTGCTCTCTGATGCTCTTATCACTCATATACTCATCAAAGTTCATAAAGCGATCTATAACTCCTTTAGGAGTAAGCTCTATCACACGGTTACCTACTGTGCTTGCAAACTCGTGATCGTGTGTTGTGAGCATTACAGTACCCTTAAAGTTTTTAAGCGCATTGTTAAACGCTGTAATAGACTCAAGATCTAAGTGGTTTGTAGGTTCATCTACCATTAAGATATTTGCACGCTTCATCATCATTTTTGAAATCATACAGCGCACTTTTTCTCCCCCAGATAAAACATCAGATTTTTTAAGAGCTTCTTCGCCAGAAAAAATCATTTTACCTAAGAAACCTCTTAAGAAAACCTCTTCTCTCTCCTCTTCTGTTTGTGCGTACTGGCGCAGCCAGTCTACAAGGTTAAGGGTCCCATCTTGAAAGTATGATGAGTTATCTAGTGGCAGGTAAGATTGTGTTGTTGTTACTCCAAAATCAAAACTACCGCTATCTGGAGTTTGATTACCATTTATAATCTCATAAAATGCTGTAGTAGCACGACTATCACGAGAGAATAATACTGCTTTATCTCCTTTATTTAAGTTTATATCTACGCCCTTAAATAGTGTATCCCCATCTAGACTTGCGGTAAGACCAGCACAATTAAAAATCTGATCTCCAGCCTCACGATCTCTGTCAAATATAATACCTGGGTAACGACGGCTAGATGGCTTAATTTCTTCTATATTAAGTTTATCTATCATCTTTTTACGAGATGTAGCTTGCTTAGATTTTGCAACGTTTGCAGAGAATCTAGCGATAAACTCTTGTAATTCCTTTTTCTTCTCTTCGGCTTTTTTGTTTTGCTGTGCTCGTTGTCTCGCTGCTAGTTGAGATGACTCATACCAGAAGGTATAGTTACCACTATAGTGAGTGATCTTACCGTGATCTATATCTGATATGTGTGTACAAACTGCATCAAGAAAGTGACGGTCGTGAGATACTACAATCACACAATTCTCATAGTTTGCCAGGAAGTTTTCTAACCAAGCAATCGTTTCATAATCCAGGTCGTTTGTAGGCTCATCCATAATAAGCACATCTGGATTACCAAAAAGTGCTTGCGCAATTAAGACACGTACACGCTGCTTACCATCTAGATCTGCCATAGATGTGTGGTGAAGTTCCTCTTTTATACCAAGGTTAGATAGCATTGTAGCTGCGTCACTATCTGCATTCCACCCATTCATCTCTTCAAATTGAACCTGAAGCTCTCCTATACGGTCTGCATTCTCATCAGAATAGTCTGCATATAATGCATCAATCTCAGATTTGATTTTATATAATGGCTTATTACCCATTACCACAGTCTCAAGTACGGCAAACTCATCATAAGCATAATGATTTTGCTCAAGTACAGACATACGTTTTCCTGGCTCTAGATGAACGTGACCAGAGGTAGGGTCTTGCTTTCCTGTTAATATTTTAAGGAACGTAGACTTCCCTGCACCATTTGCACCTATAATACCATAGCAATTGCCATTAAGAAACGAGGTGTTTACCTCGTCAAATAAAACGCGTTTACCAAATTGAACCGAAAGATTAGAAACTGATAACATAAAATTGTCTGTTTAGAGCCTGCAAAAATACCTATAATTAAAGAAATTTTAAACATTAGAATAGTAAAATGCTTTTAACGTGGCTTTAACAACTTAAACACACCGTTAAACTTATTTTTGAGAACAATGCGCTATGCTTACCTTTAGAGCATAAATTAATACCCTATATGAAATATCACATCGCTCTTCTCTCATTACTTGTAGTATTTACAAGCAGTTGTATCTCTGAAGACAAAGACAAGGCAGACGGAACATATATAGGTGGTGAGATTATCAACCCTGTACAGAGCTATGTACTTTTACGCAAAGGTGAGAAAGTCACAGACAGTATACCCCTTGACAGACGTAATAGATTTTTATACAAACTGGAGAATTTTGAAAGCGGCCTTTACCGCTTTGAGCACGGAGAACATCAGATTGTTCATATTGAAGAAGGAGACAGCATCTTGTTGCGTGTAAACACAAAAGAGTTTGACGAGTCTTTAAGCTTCTCTGGTTATGGTTCAGAAAAGAGTTCATTCCTCATAGATATGTACCTTCACTGGGAGTCTGAAAACAAAAACTTTAAAAGAAAATATCAAAAAAATCCAGAGAATTTTCAAAAGACATTAGACTCAATGTCTATTGTACATCAAGAAGAACTCAATACATTTTTGAACAATCCAGAAGCTACCTACTCTGAAGATTTTATAGATATTGCTAAGGCGGTTTCTAAAATGGACAATTTTCAGCGCAAGGAGCTTTACCCCTTTGCTCATTATGGCAAGGACAAACTGAATTTTATTGAAACGTTACCTGGAGACTTTTACCGCTTTCGCGAAAGCGTAGATATTAATAATCCTAACCTTGATGAGTTATACGGTTTTAGAAGATATCTGGGCTCGTATATAAATCATCTAAGCTTTTTGAGGTATGGTGACTCATCAAATTACGACCGTATGTCTTACGTACACAATCACCACCAGATTGCGGTTATAGATAGTATTGTAAGTAATGAGCCACTTAAAGAACGTTTACTCTACCAGATGGCACGTATTTTTATTGCAAACAGCAATAATTCTCAAGAAGTGGCAACCTTGTTTGATGAGATTAAAACGGTATCTTCTTCACAAGAAACAATAGCAGATATAGATGCCCTTTATGTAAATAATAAAAGTATGGAGGCCGGTAATGTCATACCAGATGTTCTTATTGTAGACACAAACCTAGCAATGAACACGCTGTCTAGTCGCATTACAAAACCTACGGTACTATACTTCTGGTCTTATTTAAGAAAGTCACATATGAACAATTCTCATATAAAGGCTCAAGACCTTCAAAAAAAATATCCTGAGTTTAATTTTATTGCGATTAATGTGAATAAGGAACAAGACAAATGGTTACGTCATCTAGACAATAAGAATTATAATTCTCTTATGGAATATCAACTTGCAAAGCCCGTTTTAGGAAGAAAGCAACTTGTACTCAATGACATTAACAAGACTATAGTGCTAGATAGAAAAGGAGTAATTCTTAATAGCCACGCAAACATACACAGTCCAAAGTTTGAGAATGAGCTACTTGCCTATTTAAATCAATAGACCGACCACATATTAATCACATATAAAAAAGCCTCCCTAATTAAGGAGGCTTTTTTTATGCTTAATATTTGATGAGGCTTACTTGTTACCCTTCTCATAGTCTGCTAGAAACTTAGCAAGACCACTATCTGTAAGTGGGTGTCTTAATAATCCTTCTATAGAAGATAAAGGACCTGTCATAACATCTGCCCCTATTTTTGCACAATCTATTACGTGCATTGTGTGCCTTACTGAGGCAGCTAGAATTTGTGTATCAAACATATAGTTATCATATATGTGACGTATCTCCGCTATAAGATTAAGTCCATCTGTAGAGATATCATCTAGTCTCCCTATAAATGGAGATACATATGTTGCACCAGCCTTTGCAGCAAGTAATGCTTGCCCGCAAGAAAATACGAGTGTACAGTTAGTACGTATTCCTTTATCTGAAAAATATTTTATAGCCTTAATACCATCCTTGATCATAGGCACCTTAACGACAATTTGCTCGTGTAATGCAGCAAGCTCCTCCCCTTCCTTAATCATCTCATCATAAGTAGTAGAGATTACCTCTGCACTCACGTCTCCTGTAGCAATAGCACAGATATCCTTATAGTGTTGTAAGATATTCTCACGGCCTGTGATACCTTCTTTTGCCATAAGTGATGGATTTGTAGTTACCCCGTCAAGAACACCAAGGTCTTGCGCTTCTCTAATCTGGTCTAAGTTTGCGGTGTCTATAAAAAATTTCATAGGTTTTTTTTTGTTGATTATACACAAATGTAGCTAAAAGTGATAAGTCGTTTCCCTTACAAGGATTAATTGTTTGTTAACTACAAGCCGTAATGGTTGAGCAACAGTTGTTCATACCAAGTATCTGGCAGCATACGCTTAAGTGCTATACTAAAACGTTGCATAAAAAACCCTACACGGTAATGCACTTTTGGATTTTTTGATTCCATAACGCGTTTTATGACTTTTGCCATAATAGCGGTGTCCATTCCTTTATCTACGTGCTCATCCATAAGAGCTAGCGTGCTCTTATAATTATCTTTATAAGGTGAGTTATCTAGTACGGGAGCGTGATATCTACCTGCAGCAATATTAGTTGCAAAATCTCCTGGCGCAACGGTAGTCATCTTCACATTAAACTCTTTAAGCTCCATACGGTATGCCTCTGTAGTGATACCTAGTGCCCCTTTTGTAGCTGAGTAAATACCACGATATGGCAACCCCATATATCCAGCTATAGATGTAATATTTATAACCATACCAGAGCGCTGTGCTCGCATAGTAGGTAATACTGCTTTAATCACTTCTAGCGCGCCAAAGTAATTTGTTTCAAAAACACGTCTCGTCTCAGTATCTGGAGTTTCTTCAAGAGGTCCGGTTATGCCCATACCTGCATTATTTATAAGGTAGTCTATTTTACCTTCGGCTTTAAGAAGTGTGGCTACGGCTGCAGTTATGGTTTCTGGCTTTGTTACATCCAGGGCTAGCATATGCACGCCTTGCTCAGTGCTATTTTTAGGATTACGGCTTGTACCATAGACTGTGTATGAATGATTTACTAAAAACTGTGCGATGGCTTGTCCTATACCTGAAGAGGCACCGGTGATTAAAACTACTTTTGACATATATTATTTTAGAGTGGGTCAAAGATAAGAAGATATCACCTTTACAGATACCTTCGTCTTAAATTACTAAGGAAGCGTTTATGGGGTGTTATTACGCTTTCGCGAAAGCGCAAAAAAAAGCGTCCAATTACTTGAACGCTTTTAAAATAATTTCTTTTGTAACACTATTATAAGCGACGTGCTTTATCAAAAAACGCGTAGTACGGTGCTGTGTCTCGTAGCATACTGTATCCAGACACCTCATCTTTTCTTCTTCCATTTGCATCTAGCAATAGTACGGTAGGGAAAGACTTGTCTCTATTATACTTGTCCTGCAGCTTCATATTTTTCTTTTTCTGCTCTGGTGTAATTATGTCTTCTCTAAAAGGGATATCTATCTCAAGTAGCACAAAGTCGTCTGCCTGCTGGATAAATTTATCTGTTTCCCAAAGATCTTTTTTAAGCATTTTGCACGGGCCGCACCAGTCACTTCCTGTAAAATACATTAAGATAGGCTTACCTTGACGCTGTGCTACTTTTTTTGCTTTATCAAAATCTGTGTACCATTTTGCCTGCTGCGCTTGCATAGTCGCTGCCGAAATGAGTAGTAAAAAGACGATGAGTTTTTTCATTATAGTTGTTTTAGGGCTGTTGCAAATTTAAAAACTTCTAGAAATAAACAACAATCTTGCCACAATATTGTAATTGCCTACAATTTACAAAACATACTATAATTCTAAAACTGCATTTGCAATAGGTTTTCTCACCTTCTTTAAAGAAGAAAACATATCATCTTCTGCCCTATACCCTACTGGCATTACGAGTACTGGTTGTATACCGTGTTTATCAAGGTCAAGTGCCTCGCTGTAACCTTCTGGAGAAAAACCTTCCATAGGGCAGGCGTCAATCTCTTCAAGCGCACAAACGGTAAGTAAATTACCCATAGCAAGATATGCTTGCTTTGTCGCCCAGAGATGATTATCTGCAACACTTACGTTTTTAAAATGGTCTAATAGATAATCTTTAAAAGGTTTTAGAACCTCGTCTGGTGTGCTGCGTGTGGCCTTGACATTATTAAAGTAATCTTCTACATAGGTGCCATCTACGTTTTTTTCTATACAAAATACTAGTACGTGAGAGGCATCTGCCACCTGTTGCTGGTTCATTGTTACAGGTACTAAAACCTCTTGCTGCTGTTTATCACTTATTATCACAAGTCTTACGGGCTGCAGGCCAAAACTTGTGGCCGTAAGATTAAAGGCATTTTTTAAAATATCTATTTGAGCGATAGATAGCATACGCTTGTTATCAAACTTTTTAGTCGCATACCTCCATTTTAAAGCTTCTATTACTTGTAGCATTTGTTCTGTTTTTAGACCTTGCAAAGATACAGACACAAGGCTGCATATCTAGTATGTTATGCAGTAAGAATTACTAAGTCACATCTACCTATGCTTACAGTACAACAACGTATTAAAGAAAGTGAGACACGCATCTTTAAAGCGGTTTTCCCTAATACGACTAATCATTATGACACTCTTTTTGGAGGTACCGCATTACATATGATGGATGAGGCTGCTTTTATATGTGCAACACGTTTTAGCCGTAAGAAAGTAGTAACTATATCTACAGATAAAATAGATTTTACAAAGGCAATTCCAGAAGGTACCATTGTAGAACTTATTGCTCAGGTGGAAACTGTGGGCAATACAAGCTGTGTGGTACGCGTTGAGATTTACAAAGAAGATATGTATAGCTATGATCGCGAGCTAGCTGTTGCAGGCAAATTTACTTTTGTCGCTATAAATGATGACAAGAAACCTATTACTATTATTGATAAGGCCTAGTGAGAAAAATTATTAAGAAAATAACCATTCTACTCTTTGCTTTTTTGGCACTGCTTGCTTGTGGGATATTTATACTCTCTGGCCACGTTAAATCCAGCACTAAAGTTCAAACTTATAATAACATTTCCGAGGTGCCTCAAGCTTATACAGTTATCGTACTAGGTGCTAGTGTGAGATCTAACGGAGATCTATCTACTATGCTAGAAGATAGGGTCTCGAGCGCGCTCTCGCTTTATCGCGCGGGTAAAGTGTCTAGATTTTTACTCTCTGGAGATAATGGTACAAAATCTTATAATGAGCCTAAGGCTATGCAACAGTACCTTATTAACCAAGGAGTGCCAGAAGAAGATATATTTTTAGATTATGCAGGTTTTGACACCTATGATAGTATGTATCGAGCAAGCTCTGTTTTTAATGTAAAGGAAGCTATTGTAGTAACTCAAAAGTTTCACCTACCTCGAGCACTTTTTATTGCAAATAGATTAGGTCTTGACTATTACGGCTTTATAGGAGATAAACATATTTACCAGCGTGAGAATGCTAATAAGAGCAGAGAACTTCTAGCAAATGTAAAAGCTTACCTAGAGTTAGGCATAAGTAAAGAGCCTACCTATCTAGGAGCAAAAATCCCAATAGATGGGCCTCCTCAATCTACATACTCAGATTAAAATGTATTTCAAAAATTAAAAAATCTACTGTAGTTTTACTCAAAAAAAGTAACCCATTGTACGCAATATTAAAAAAGGAAATCACCACATTTTTCTCCTCACCTATAGGCTACTTAGTCGTAGGGTTGTTTCTAGTGGTCACAGGATTATTTTTATGGGTTTTTGAAGGAGAATTTAATATTCCTAACTCAGGCTTTGCAGACCTTGCGCCATTTTTTCTTATTGCCCCGTGGATGTTTACTTTCCTTATTCCTGCGGTAACAATGCGCAGTTTTAGTGAAGAAAAAAAAGCAGGAACCCTAGAATTATTACTCACAAAACCCATTACTACACTACAACTTACGCTAGGTAAATATCTAGGTGCTTACAGCCTCATACTTATTGCTATTATACCTACGTTAATGTATGTGCTCGCTATATATATGCTAGGTAATCCCGTAGGTAATCTGGACGTAGGTGTAACCATAGGGTCATATGCTGGACTTATACTACTTGCCAGTATTTATACGGCATTAGGAATATTTATATCTGCCTGTACTAGTAATCAAATTGTTGCCTTTATTGCATCAGTAGCGCTTTGTTTTTTTCTCTATTTTGGAATTGAAGGTATCGCAGCCTACAGTAGCCTAGAGGGTACTATAACCTTCTTATCAAGCTTAAGTATTAAATCACATTATGAAAGTATAAGTAGAGGAGTCATAGACACGAGAGACCTAATCTATTTTATAAGTGTAACTGCATTTTTTATCATACTCACGATATGGAGATTGCAAAAAAACCAGTACACTTACGTGAAAAAAATCTCTAACATAGCGCAACCGCTGCTCTTGTTTATAGGGTTACTATTTATAAATTATGCAGGTTCACTTGCACATAAACGTTATGACTTAACTCAAGATAATAGGTATACCATAAGCCCGCCTACAAAGGAATTATTAGACCAAATTAAAAGTCCGCTTATCATAGATGTTTTTCTTGAAGGAGATTTTCCTGCAGAATTTAAAAAGCTTCAGAACGAGACCCGCTACCTACTTGAAGAAATGCAGGCTCACAATCCTAATATTTACTTTGAGTTTTCAAACCCTGTAGAGCCTGGCGAAACGACCGCTCAAGTAGCAGGGCAGTTTAACGAGTTTGGAATGACCACGATACCGCTTAAAGTAAAACAAGACGGTAAGGAGACTACTCAAACTATTTTCCCCTGGGCTACTATTAATTTTAATGGTAAAGCCGTTCCTGTTTCTTTAGTAAAAAATGTGGTAGGATCGTCACCAGAACAGCTGGTTTATGCCTCAATTCAAAATCTTGAGTATGCCTTTGCAGAGGGGCTTAATATCTCTTTAAATGCAAAGACTAAGCGCATAGCAGTACTACGAGATAATGATGAATTACCAGATGCAAAAATTGCAGATATGTTTCGTAAGCTGGGCGATACTTATAATATTGCACCCTTCCCAATGGAGGTGGCAAACCAAGACCCAGAAAAAGCACTAAAAGCCTTACAAAACACCTTTGACCTCGTAGTTATCGCAAAGCCTACAAAGGCATTTACAGAGCAACAAAAATATGTGATAGATCAATATATTATAAACGGCGGCAACAGCCTCTGGATGCTCGATGCTGTGGCAATAGAAGATGATAGTCTGCGTAATGATGCAGGTAAAACAGTTGCATTTCCTAGAGATCTCAATCTGGACGATCAACTCTTTAAGTATGGTGTACGCATTAATCCCTCACTAGTGGTAGACCTCTACTCTGCCCCGCTAAGTGTAGCATCTGGAGAAGGAAGTGAGTCACAATACATACAACTACCGTGGTTATACAGACCACAGGTACCTAGCCTTAACACCCACCCTATAAATACTAATATTGAAAAACCGGTACGCTTTAACTACGCAAACCCAATAGAACTTCTTGAGTCTAGTAATGAACTCTCAAAAACAGTATTATTACAATCTAGCATCTATACAAAGGTAGAAGCAACTCCAAGAGAAATTGCACTTGCACAAGTAGATATAGAACCTCAGGAGGCAGATTTTCAAGCCGGACAACAGCCTTTAGCAGTGCTAGTAGAAGGTGCATTTTCTTCGGTATTTACAAATCGTGTGTTGCCAGATGGAAGTGATAAAGAACGCTTTCGCGAAAGCGCAACAAACCCCTCAAAACTCATACTCATATCTGATGGTGACATTATAGCAAACGAACTAGATAGCCGCGGGCAACCACTGGAATTAGGCTTTGACTACTACACAAGAACCAGCTATGGTAACAAAGAGTTTTTGCTTAATGCGGTTAATTACCTGCTCGATGATAATGGTCTTATTAACATAAGAAGTAAAGAAATTGCCCTTCCATTTATAGACTCCCAGAAAGTTTCAAAAGAGATTACCACGTGGCAAGTCTTGACCATTGGGCTTCCGCTTGTGATACTACTTATTTTTGGCGTCATATATACTGCAATAAGAAAGCGCCGTTACGCCCGCTAGATGTTGATAAGTTAATTTCTAAAGCCGTCGCATTTCAAATATATTTGTAAGTAGTGTGCAGGTAATTTATTGCATCACTTTATATTCAATTTTCTTGCATAGCAAAACCTAATAATACTATGAAATTTATAGTCTCTAGCTCTTACCTTCTCAAACAACTACAAGTGTTGGGAGGGGTGATTAATAATAGCAACACATTACCTATACTAGATAATTTTCTTTTTGAACTTGATGGTAACGCCCTTACGGTTTCGGCATCAGATTTAGAAACTACAATGACTTCAAAACTTGATGTAGAATCTAGTGATAATGGGGCTATTGCATTACCAGCGCGTTTGTTACTAGACACGCTTAAAACATTTCCTGAGCAACCCCTAACTTTTACTCAGCACGAAAATAACACCATAGAGATAAGCTCTAACCACGGTAAATATGCTCTAGCATATGCAGATGGTGCAGAGTTTCCTAATGCCGTATCACTAGAAGATCCTAGTGTGGTAAAAATACCTGGAAGCGTGCTTGCTACGGCTATAAGTAACACCATATTTGCAACAGGTAATGACGATTTACGCCCAGTGATGAGCGGCGTTTTCTTTCAGTTTGCGACAGATGGTTTAACCTTTGTAGCTACAGATGCTCATAAGCTTGTAAAGTATGGTCGTACAGATGTTGTAGCATCACAGGCAGCAGAGTTTATTATGCCTAAAAAGCCACTTAACTTACTTAAAGGAATCCTCTCTACGTCTGACGATGAGATATCTGTAGAGTACAACGAGAGCAATGCAAAATTTACTTTTGATAACGTAGAGCTTGTATGTAGACTTATAGATGGTAAATACCCTAACTATGAGGCCGTAATACCTAAGGAAAACCCAAATAGACTTACTATAGACCGCAACCAGTTTTTAAACTCTGTGCGTCGTGTATCTATTTTCTCAAATAAAACAACACACCAGATACGTCTTAAAATTGCTGGAGCAGAACTTAACATCTCTGCCGAAGATATAGACTACAGCAACAAGGCAGAAGAGAGACTTACTTGTGATTATCAAGGTGATGATATGCAAATAGGTTTTAACTCAAGATTCTTAACAGAGATGCTTAATAATATGAATGCAAATGATGTTTCTCTAGAGATGTCACTTCCTAATAGAGCAGGTATCTTAACTCCAGTAGATGGTCTTGATGAAGGTGAGCAAGTAACAATGCTTGTAATGCCAGTAATGCTTAACAACTAAGAGACTTACATCTCATAAAGTAATACCATAATGCCACTCTTAACTAGAGTGGCATTTTTTATGCAGTTTCTTTACGCTTTCGCGAAAGCGTACTAACAGCCTTTACAGCACTCCCCTATTTTATTCGGTTGAATTCTGTACTTTTAGCAATCTTAAAATAAATTTGAATGAAAAAATATTTTGCGCTTTTAGGTTTAAGCCTTGTAGCATTATCTTGTAATGAATCAAAGAAAGCAGTCGCTCCTACCCAGGCAGCAGACCCTGTAATAATAGATGTTACCGCTTTAGAAAGTGACGAGACAGACGTGCGTAAGTACACAAACACAATCACCGAAGGAGAACTCAAAGAAATGCTCTACGTATATGCCAGCGATGAATTTGAAGGGCGTAACACAGGAGACCCAGGTCAAAAAAAGGCAGCAGCATACCTTGTAAACTATTACAAAGAGCTAAACGTACAACCAGGTAATAATGGTGATTACTATCAAATCGTTCCTAATACATTTTTTAGAAAAGGAAGCGGACTTAATGATTCTGAAAACGTTCTAGCTTTTATAAAAGGATCAGAAAAGCCAGAAGAGGTTCTTGTGCTCTCTGCACACCTAGATCACGTAGGTATGGACGCAAAAGGAAATGTATATAACGGTGCAGACGATGATGGCTCTGGAACAGTAGCTTTACTTGAGATTGCAGAGGCTTTTAAACAAGCTGTTAAAGATGGTAAAGGACCTAAACGTTCTATCCTATTTTTACACGTTACAGGTGAAGAAAAAGGTCTTTATGGATCAAGATATTATTCAGAAAATCCAGTATACCCACTTGCAAATACCATTGCAGATCTTAACATAGATATGATAGGTCGTAATGATGATGCGCACAAAGAAGATAACAACTATGTGTACCTCATAGGCTCTGATAAGCTTAGTACAGATTTACACAATATCTCATCTGCAGTAAATGCAAAGTACTTTGACATCAACCTAGACTACCGTTATAATGTAGAAAATGAGCCTAACAGATTTTACTACCGCTCAGACCACTATAACTTTGCAAAGCACAATGTGCCAGTAATCTTCTACTTTAATGGAACGCACGATGATTATCATAAAATAAGTGATACTCCAGATAAGATCAACTATCCTTTACTTGAGAAGCGCACAAAGCTCGTTTTTGCAACAGCGTGGGAACTTGCAAACAGAAAGGAAAAACCGGTAGTAGATAAAGCCGAAAAAGAGTAAAACCGAAACAACTCATTATCAGAATTATAAAAAATGGAGCAAAAAAATGCTCCATTTTTTTTGATAAAAGGTTGTACATCTATTAATATTAATTATCTTTGCACTCGCAATTAAAATGGTGGTTGTAGCTCAGCTGGTTAGAGCGCTGGTTTGTGGTACCAGAGGTCGCCGGTTCGAAACCGGTCTTCCACCCTTAAAAAAAGCTATCCTTCTGGATAGCTTTTTTGTTTTTATATGCTTTGTGTGTTGTGAGCTCTTATATTAAGTCAAATAGGCTATTTACAGCTGCATATCGCTCTACAGTAAAACCTTCACCATACTCTGTCCCTATAAGTCTACCTAGATCTCTTGCTCTATAGTTTATGCTATCTTTAAAAGTCTTACTAGATATAGGCGTGTCTCCTTCCTTATTATTTGGATCGTGAAACTGCGATGTGTAAGCAAACACAGACTCACATTTTTTATCTATAAAGCCTGTAACATCTACTACCACATCTGGCTCTATATTTTGCCATTGTATATAGTGATACACAGTTTTGGGACGCCATTTTTCTTGAGGCTTTCCATCTGCTATAGTTTCTATTTTTTTAAGACCGCTTAAAAAACAAGCATCACTGGCTAGTTTACTCCCTTTACCGTGATCTATATGCCTATCTGTTATAGCATTGCAGAGCACCATTTCTGGTTGATATTTACGTATGATTTCTATGATTTTGAGTTGGCTCTCTCTATCATTTACAAAAAACCCATCTGCGAGTGCTATATTTTCTCGTACGCTCACGCCTAATATCTTTGCTGCATTTGCTGCCTCTACATCACGTATCTCTGCAGATCCTCTGGTTCCTAACTCTCCCCTTGTAAGATCAAGAATACCTACTTTTTTTCCGTTTGCTATTTCCTTTGCTATCGTTGCTCCACAGCCCAACTCTACGTCGTCTGGATGTGCTCCTATAGCTAGTATGTCTAATTTCATAAAATATATTGTTGTAATGCCGTAATGGCATTTTATAAGTCGTACAATTCTAGTCTGCCACTATTGTTGCTTTCTTGAGTACAACTTCAAGCGCTTGGTCAATATCTGCCATAAGATCTTTTTTCTCTTCTATACCTACAGAAAAGCGTATCAAGCCATCTGCAATACCTTGTTTTGCTCGCTCTTCTTCTCCTAGTAAAAAGTGAGAAGTTTGCGCTGGGCAAAGCATTGTACTCTCCACACCTGCAAGACTCATAGAAGGTTTTATAAGTTTAAGCGCTTTTTGAAACTCTTCTGCATCAATGTGTGGTGCTAACTCGAAGGACATCATACCACCAAAACCGCTCATTTGCTTTTTTGCAAGAGCATAGTCAGGATGCGACTTGAGACCTGGATAATACACCTTATCTATTTGCTCCTTTTTATCGAGCCATTTGGCAAGTTTCTTTGCATTTCTATTTTGAGCTTTAACACGCAATGCCATTGTCTTGATACTACGCTCAAGCATCCAGACCATAAGATCACTTAAGCTTCCTCCTAGATTTTTACCTAGGTTCCAGATACGGTCTATATGCTCTTGACTTGCTGCAACGGCTCCTGCACAGATATCACTATGACCACCCATATATTTTGTTGCCGAGTGTATCATTATATCTATCCCAAAATCTTTTGGTTTTTGATTTACAGGTGATGCAAAGGTGTTATCTATCATCGTTACAATGCCGTGCTTTTTGGCTAGTGCAGAGACCATTTCCATATCTGTCACTTTCATAAGCGGGTTAGACGGTGTCTCTATGTAGATAACTTTGGTTTGTGGGGTTATCGCTTTCGCGAAAGCGGCCTCACTAAGATCTTCTGTAAACGTATAGGTGATACCATATTTATCAAACTCCTCCACCACAAGATTATAGGTCCCTCCGTATAAAGTTTCTTGTAATACAATGTGATCGCCACTTCTCAAAAAGGCAAGTAAGGTTGTGCTCACTGCAGCCATACCACTGCCAAAAATCATTCCCGCCTCAGTTTTTTCTAAAGCTGCAATTTTCTTGCTCAGCCCTTCTTGATTAGGTGTATTAAAATAACGTGGGTAGCGCTTTACATCTACATCCATAAAGGCATATGAAGATGACATAAATATAGGAGAAACAGCTCCTTGAAACTGCTCGTCTTTTACTTCTCCCGTGTGAGTACAAATGGTATTGAGACCCTGGTTTGACTTTGACATAACTTTACTTTTTTAAATGTTCTAAAAATACAAAAAACACCTAGAGCACCTCTCTCATTATTAAAGAATAAAATAGCGCACTCTGGGCCAATGGCTTAGCACAGTTTTATACATTCTCTTAAAAATGTTAATGCAATAGTCGTATAAAGTTGCTACCTTTAAAAGGATGAAATTGATTACTAACATATATCAGCTTTTAGTAACTGGAGAATATGATAAGCCTCTTTGTGGCAAGGAGATGGGCGCTATGCCATATATTGAGAATGCGTATCTCGTAATAGATGAAGATTGCATTTATGAGTATGGTATTATGGATGATTTACATCCCATCGCTGTAGATGAAGTTATAGACGCAACAGGTCAAATAGTTTTACCTATGTGGTGTGACTCTCACACGCATCTAGTATTTGCTACAACTCGTGAAGATGAGTTTGTAGATCGTATCAAAGGCTTGAGTTATCAAGAGATTGCTGCCAAAGGTGGTGGAATTTTGAACAGCGCTCGCAAGTTACAGGCAATGAGCGAAGATGAACTTTATAAAGATGCATTAGAGCGCTTATCACAATGTATTAAAACGGGTACTGGAGCTATAGAGATTAAAACAGGTTATGGCCTTACAGTAGCATCAGAACTTAAAATGCTGCGCGTTATTAAAAGACTCAGTACTGCCGTAGATATCCCTGTAAAAGCAACGCTTCTGGCAGCACACGCTATACCAGAACGTCATAAACAAAATAGAGCAGCTTATATAGATGAGATTGTAAATGAGATGATACCAGCATTTACAAAGGAGTCATTAGTAGATTTTATAGACATATTTTGTGAGACAGGATACTTTACGGTGGCAGAAATGGATACCATAGTCAACGCAGGAAAGGCGCACGGCTTAAAACCTAAAGTACACGTCAACCAGTTTACAAGTATAGGTGGCATACAGAAGGCTATAGAGCTTGAAGCGCTTACTGTAGATCATCTAGAAGAACTTACCGAAAAAGATATAGATGAATTAAAAACATCAAATACGATACCGGTAGCCCTTCCAGGTTGTTCTTTCTTCTTAAATATACCATATACACCCGCACGCAAGATTATAGACTCAGGCCTATCTCTTGCTGTGGCAACAGACTACAATCCAGGATCATCACCTAGCAGCTCTATGAATTTTATAGTCTCACAGGCGTGCATCAATCTTAAAATGACCCCTGCAGAGGCAATTGTTGCAGCTACTATAAATGGTGCATTTGCAATGGATGTTGCAAAAGAAACTGGAAGTATTACAAAAGGAAAAAAAGCAAATTTAATAATTACTAAACCCCTACCCTCTTACAATGCAATTCCCTATCACTTTGGACAACACCAGATTGATGAAGTAATTGTAAATGGAGAAGTCTTATGATTATACCTAATTTTTCTATCGTACCGGGAAGCCCGGTAAGTGACATTTTTATTGAACACGAAGTTAAAACCTTCTACGAGGCGATACGCAAAGTGCAAAATCTACCGTACGGGAGAGTAGAAAACCCTTTGGAATTTGGAAGCATTATTACAAATGGTCGAGGTACCTGTAGCACTAAACACGCGACACTTAAAATGCTCACAGATGAGCACGCAATTTATGGTTTACAGTTAGAACTTGCCATATATGCTATGAGTAAAGAGAACACCCCAGGTGTGGGAGCGACTCTTGATAAATACAACCTGCCATATATGCTAGAAGCTCATACATTTTTATGCTATGATGATGAGGTGTATGATTACACATTTGCACAGTCTAAAAACCTTACGTGGACAGATTCTATACTTATGCAAACCACAATAGATACAGATCAGATAGGTGAGTATAAAAAGAGCTATCACAAATCTGTACTTGCAGACTGGATAAAAAGAGATCACCTACCATACACGCTAGACGAACTCTATACTATAAGAGAAGAGTGTATTGAAGCGCTCTCAAATTCGACAACTCATTGATATGATACAGCTACACATTGCAACGGAAAGTGATATTAAACCATTCACACATCTTCGAGCTGGTGAGACCAAGCTGGGAGAAACCTTGCAACTATGTGATAGCCTAGATGACATTGTAAATAATAATTGCACCTATGTTCTTTTTGGAATTTGTGAGGATATAGGTATTCGTGCAAATTACGGTAAGCCCGGGGCAGTAAAAGCTTGGGGAAGTTTTGTAAAAGCTTTTGTAAACGTTCAAGACAATCAGTTTAATAATGGTAACGATATCCTACTATTAGGTCATATAGCGGTATCTCCAGATATAGACGATATAGATAAGGAGCATCCAGAAACACTAGGTAGTATTGTAGCAAGAATAGATAGTAAAGTAGCTACCGTGACAAACCGCATAGTAGCTGCGGGCAAAATACCTATAGTTATAGGAGGCGGTCATAATAACGCCTACGGAAATATAAAAGGTACTGCAACGGCTTTGCAAAAAGCGATAAATGTCATCAATTTTGATGCGCATACAGATTTAAGAAAAACAGAGTATAGACATAGCGGTAATGGCTTTACGTATGCACTAGAAAGTGAGAACTCATATCTCAACACCTATTGTATCTTCGGGTTACATAAAAACTACACACCACAGTATATTTACAATATGATAGCTACTAGCGATCATATCTCCGTTTTTGATATGGAAGATATGCTGTTAGAAAGTAAACAGGTAGAAAATTTTGAAACCGCTATCTCCCAGTTAAGTGACAATACACTGGGTGTTGAGATAGATGTAGATAGTATTGCAAATTTCTCAAGTAGTGCACAAACGCCTTCTGGATTTAACTTAGAGGTGATGCGTTATTTTTTAGGCCAGCTTGCAAGAAAGACTAAATGTGGTTATTTACATATTTGTGAGGCCGCTCCAACAAAGAAAAATTATCAACAAGTAGGTAAAGCATTATCTTACCTCGTTACAGACTTTATAAGAAATCATCGTGGATATTATACCCTATAACACAAAGCATAAAGACGCCTTCAAACATCTTAATATAGAATGGCTAGAGACCTATTTTTATGTAGAACCTTATGACTTAGAAGTATTAAGTAAGCCAGAAACTTACATTATAAATAAAGGAGGATACATATTTTTTGCCCAGCACAATGATGAGATTGTAGGCACTGTAGCGCTTATGCCCACACAAATAAACAGTGTATTAGAACTCACAAAAATGGCAGTATCGCCAGAAGCCAGAGGTCTAGGCATAGGTCAAAAATTAATAGAGCATTGTATCGCTTTCGCGAAAGCGGAAAACCTTTCAAAACTCATACTCTATTCAAACACCATTCTAGAAAATGCTATTCATATCTATAAAAAATGGGGTTTTATTGAAATTCCCGTAGAAGAAAATGCATCATACGAGCGCGCAAACATAAAAATGGAAAAAATAATTAATCATAAATAACAGAAAATGAAATTACACAACATCATACTCTTAGCGGCTCTTACCATAGGTATTACAAGCTGTAAAGAGAACACATCAAACGAAACCAAAATAGCTACAGCGGTTGTAAAAGAGGAGATAACAAAGAAAAGTAACTTTGAGATTTACCCAGTATCGCACGCTACTATGGTTTTAAAATGGGATGATACTGCTATTTATATTGACCCCGTAGGAGGTCCAGAAAATTTTGATCTTTATGATGCGCCAGATCTTATCTTGATTACAGATATACACGGTGATCACTTAAACGTAAATACTGTACAGGGTATTCTAACAGAATCTACAAAGATTATTGCACCACAAGCAGTTGTAGATAAACTCCCAGAAGATTTACAAAAAATCACAACCGTACTTAGCAATGACAATTCATTAATTAAAAATGGTTTTGACATCACTGCAATCCCTATGTACAACCTTAGAGAGGAGGCACTTAAATTTCACTCAAAAGGCAGAGGAAATGGCTATGTAATTGAAAAAGATGATAAACGAGTATACATCTCTGGAGATACAGAAGATATACCAGAAATGCGCAATCTAGCAGATATAGATATCGCTTTTGTATGTATGAACTTGCCATACACAATGACGGTAGAGAGTGCTGCGAGCGCGGTATTAGATTTTAAACCAGAGACCGTATTTCCTTATCATTACAGAGGTACAGAAGGCTTAAGCGACGTTTCAAAATTTAAAGAACTAGTAAATAAAGGTGACAGCAATATAAATGTAGCCCAGCTAGACTGGTACCCTACTGTAGAATAAAAAAAACACCGCTCTAAGATGGATATCTTAGAGCGGTGTAATATGCTTTTAACTATAATCTCTTTTACTTTAGACTAAAAGATGTCTGTGCAAGAAGTGACCCTTTATCATACACAAAGACCTTATAAGTTCCCTCTGGAAAAAACTTTGTGGTCTTCCCTATATTCTCGCAAATATCTAGAGCTGTGTTTTCATAATAAAACTTAGAGATAGTACTGTATGTAACCACTGTCCCGTCAAAGGCTACTTGCTTGTTATCACCTAGCGTGTTTCCTTCTGGGTCTACAACCTGTACATAAAGCATACGGTCACCAGCTTCGGCTAGACGATTTTGTGGTACTGTATAACACGCACGTAGTTTATCTACACGTCTATTATTTGAGTTTTCTATAAGCTTTCCAGAAGAGCGCTCTATGACACCTGTAGCACGCAGCTTGTTTGCCGCTAGTGCAGATCCTAGAGTTACACGCTCTGCTAGTGCTTGATTTTCTAGTGATAAAGAATCTCCTACACCGCGCTGTACTTCTAGCTCGTAAGTGGTACTATCTATGCGCATAGCTAGCATCTGGTTACTACCGCGTAGTGAGTCGTTTTGAGCAAATAAGAAATCGCGCTCGTTACGTAGTTTAAAAACCTCTGCTCTGTACTTACCAAGGCTAGCAATGGTAGCATCTTTTGCATTAATATCTGCTATAAGTCCTTGTATTCTGTCACGAGCATCATTAAGCTCTGTGTCCTTCAGATTATTTTCTTCTATAACCACATCATACTTACTTACCATCTCTTTAAGATCTGCAAGCACAACGTTTTTCTCTTTTGTAAGTTGGCTCTTTGTATCTTTTTCTTGGTTATACAGTTTTACTGCAAAGGCACCAGCAACGACTAAAAGTACTGCAAGAATCCCTGCAATGATCTTAATACCGTTTCCACTTTTTTCGTTGTCCATAATATTTAGTTTAATTTTTATTGGTTATACGTCTAATGCAAAGAATTGGATTTTATTTTAATTGCTTCTGCTAAAATATTCTTTTTACCATACAATTAACGCCCGATATTAAAAATTGTTAAAATAACAAATACACGTAATCCATCTACAAGTTAATCACGTAGCAAACTTATTGATGTACAAATACATAAAGCACCGTAGGAAGGAGGTTAACGTAGTTCTGATTTAAATCCTTCTATAAATTAGTTCATAAACTTATAAGGTAATTGATATGAGTCCGCTTTCGCGAAAGCGTAAAAACAACCCTTCCTCGTTGTTAACGTAATTCTAAAAGCAGTGCGATCCCAAAGTTTTTTACGGAAATTGTAGCTTATGAATAAACTGTACACAAAACTAGAGCTTTTATATAGCCGGATCACCGGCAATGTAGCTTTCTACCCTAGCCTTATTGCCTTTATGGGGCTAGCCTTAGGATTCTTAATGTCTTATGCAGAGCAACAAGGCATCTCAAAGTATCTTATAGACACTGTACCGGCTCTTGTGATTAATGATGCAGATACGGCTCGCACGCTTCTTAGTACCTTTATAGGAGGTATTTTTAGCCTGATGGTTTTTAGTTTTTCTATGGTTATGCTCATACTCAACCAGGCGTCTAGTAATTATTCACCACGCATACTACCAGGACTTATTGCAAATAAACGTCACCAGGTGGTACTAGGCTTTTATATTGCTGTCATTATTTATTGTATCATTATCTTACTTAGTATTGAGCCAGAACAGTCTAAAACGCAACTACCAGGCTTTGCAGTACTTATAGGGATTGTATTGAGCATACACGTGCTTGCAGCTTTTATATACTTTATACACTCTATATCTCAAGCTATACAGATTAACAATATTATAGATCGTATTTACAATGTATCACGGCATCGCATCCAGCAACTTATAGACACGGAGAGTGACCCAAAAGGAGTAGCCGTTTTTAACGACAGTGACTCTTGGCAAAGTTATACTACTAAATTCTCGGGACATCTTAATGATATTGCATTAGATTCCCTTGTAGATTTTTGCAATGAGCACTCTTGTAAAGTTTCACTTTTAGTTCCTAAAGGTTCTTTTGTACTAGATAGTACAAAAATAGTAAGTGTAAATAAGGATCTTGATGAGGAGGCTATTGAGGCGCTACGCTCTTGTTTTGGATTTTCTAGATCTGAGATTGTAAAAAACAACTATATATTAGGGTTTAAACAACTTACAGAGATTGCCGTAAAAGCAATGAGCCCGGGTATAAATGACCCTGGCACGGCAATTACTTGCCTAGACTACCTTACCGAGCTATTTGTATTACGTATGCAAAAGAGGGATAACAGCTTTGTGACAGATAAAGATGGTAATGCCCTTGTATCACTACGCACCATAAACTTTGAAGAAGTCCTCTATTTTATTTTTGCATCCCTAAGGCAGTATTGCAAAGAAGACTTTATTATGCTACACAAAATGTTGCAAAGCTTGAGATACCTAAGTACATCTGATGCGTTAAAGGATGAGTATACAGAGGATATTATCAACCAAGTACAACTCATCATAGATGATGCAAACCAATTTATTAAAAACGAGTCAGATCTTGCTATTTTAAATAAGGTGGCAAGTGAAGTACAAGCAAGCTAGATGATATTATTACCTCCAGATAAGGTTTTTTGACTGGTTTTCTTTTTCTTTATGCACATTACATAATACGCACTACATTGCTTAAAACTACTTTTACTTTTATGAAAAATTTGCTTCTTATTGCTTTATGTTTCGCTTTCGCGAAAGCGTACTCACAACAACCCTCATCACAACCTGGTAACCTCATCAAAGATTTTGGAAAAACTTTTGCCGTACCAGAGCCAGATTTTAAAACCGATACTGAAGCACAATTTTATATTGTTTTTGATGTGGCAAAAGCCCCAGAAGACCCTAGCGTAAGAAATCCATACATAGATACGATGGCTCGCTTTTTAAATATGCACGATAAAGCAGGTGTCCCTAAGGAGAATATGCACATACGTGCAGCAATACACGGTAAGGCGGCATATGGCGTACTTACAAATAAACTTTATAAAGAAAAATATGGGGTAGATAATCCCAATATTGCACTTCTAGAGGCACTAAGCGATGCAGGAGTAGAACTTATACTCTGCGGGCAAACGGCGGGATCACGCAACATTACTTCGGCACGAAGATTGGAAATAGTAGATGTAGCCCTCTCTGCAATGACCGTTTTAAGCCAGTCACAAATGAATGGATACTCGCTTATTGCATTTTAAGAAACCTCTACTAGCATACCTTACACAATAAATTAAACCAGATTAATGCGTTACCTATTTTTACTGGGCTTTATACTCACGAGCCTATCTTCATACTCTCAAAAAATAACTCGTCAAGACAGTTTACGTGGTAGCATCACACCACAAAGAGCGTGGTGGGACCTTGTACATTATGACCTTTCTGTAGAGGTGATGCCAGAGTCAAAGACAATTATAGGGACTAATGTGATGACCTACAAAGTGCTTAATGAAGGCACTAATGAGTTACAAATAGATCTACAAGCACCTATGGAGCTTACTGCAGTAATGCAAGATGGTCACTCGCTGGATGTACGGTCAGAAGGTAATGCGCATTTTATACAACTTGAAGATCCACAGCGTGAGGGTGAGCTAAAGAAAATCTCGCTAAGTTTTGAAGGCAAACCTAGAATTGCAAAAAATCCGCCGTGGGATGGTGGTATCACCTGGAAAAAAGATAGCAACGGAAAACATTTTATCGCCAGTTCAAATCAAGGCATAGGCTCAAGTGTATGGTGGCCTAACAGAGACCACCCGGCAGATGAGGTAGACAGTCTTGATATGCACGTTACCGTGCCTAAAGATCTCGTAGACGTGTCAAACGGGAGACTTGTACACATCGATACAGACGCAACTACAAAAACATACCACTGGACGGTTAAAAACCCAATAAATAACTACGGTGTAAACTTAAATATAGGTGATTATGTAAACTTCTCTGAAGTTTATAAAGGAGAGAAAGGCCCTCTAGATATGAGCTACTGGGTTCTCAAGGAGGATGAGGAGAAGGCTCGAGAGCAGTTTAAACAAGCTCCTATGATGATGGAGGCTTTTGAACACTGGTTTGGTCCTTACCCGTTTTATGAGGATAGTTTTAAACTTGTGCAAGCACCTTATCTTGGGATGGAACATCAAAGCTCTGTAACCTATGGCAATAGATTTAAAAATGGATACCTAGGTAGAGATCTTTCTGGTACGGGTGAGGGATTAAAATTTGATTTTATTATCATTCACGAGGCTGGTCACGAGTGGTTTGCAAATAATATTACAAATAAAGACGTGGCAGATATGTGGATACACGAAGGCTTTACCTCATATTCTGAAAATCTATATCTCGATTACCACTTTGGAAAAGAAACTGCAGCAACTTATACCATAGGTACTCGTGATAAAATACGTAATGATAGACCCATAATAGGCACCTATAATGTGGATAAGGAAGGAAGCGGTGATATGTACTACAAAGGTGCAAACATACTACTCACCTTACGTACCATAGCACAAGATGATGATTTATGGCGAGCAACACTGCGAGGTTTAAGTAAAGAATTTTATCACCAAACGACAACAACAGCTGCTGTAGAAAATTATATTGCAAATGCACTAAATCTAGATTTAACACCCTTTTTTAATCAATATCTCAGAGAAAAAGATATCCCAACATTTGAGTACAAAATCGATAAAAAAGAAATGCACTATCGATTTAATAATACCATACAAGGTTTTACAATGCCCTTACGTATTAAGATTAACGAAGAGTTTATATGGCTTGAACCTACAGATATATGGCAGTGCCTAGACATACCTAAAGGAACTAGCACCGTACAAATAGATCGCAATATGTATGTAGATATTAGAAAAATGTAAGTACAACTTACTCAAACCGTATTGCGCGTACAGGGCTAATTTTGGTTATAATATAAGATGGTATAAGTAAGATAAGTACACATATAGTAAAAACCCCCAAGTTGAGAGATAAAATATGCCATCCATTTATGAGAACTGGTGCCTCACTAACATAATACGTTGATGGGTCAAGTTTTATAAAACCAAAATACTTCTGAGCAAATAAAATTCCTAAGCCTATAAGGTTACCCCAGAAGAGACCTAGACCTATAAGATACATTGCGTTGTAGATAAATATCTTACGTACATTCCAATCTGAGCCACCTAGGGCTTTGAGAATACCTATCATACGAGTGCGCTCAAGTACAAGTACAAGTAGTGCTACCGCAATGTTAATACCTGCTATAAGGATCATCACGACAATAATGAGCATTATATTAAAGTCAAATAACTTGATCCACTCAAAGATATTATAGTTGCGCTGTATGATAGATATGGATCTAAGCATAGAGCCAGAGTTTTCATACACTTCGTTATTAACTCGCTCTATATTATCAAAATCATCTACAAAAACCTCAAACGCCCCTACCTCGTCTTTTTCCCATTTATTTATAAAAGTAAGATGGCGGCGGTCTCCTATAATGTAAATCTTATCAAACTCTTGATAAGCACTTTCATAAAGTCCTACAATATCAAGTGACCGTGATCTAAAACGTGTATTTTCTTTATTTACAAAGTGTATTACCGCTTTATCACCTACCGTAAAACCTAAACGTTTTGCAAGATAGGTACTCATTAAGATTTCATTATTGAGGTCACCTGTGAGCTCTGGCTTGCGACCTTCTATGATATAATCTTCTATGCGAGACCAGTCATAATCATCACCCACACCTTTGTAAACCACTCCTTCAAAGGTCTCTGCAGTGCGTATCATTCCTGCCTTAGTCGTGATTGCTTGCACGTGTGTCACTTCTGGTACAGCATCAAAGTTTGGGTAAAAATCTTGATTAATAGTAATAGGGTTTACGGTCTCCTCACTATTATTTCCATCAAAGTTGGAAACGAGTATATCACCAGAAAAGGCAGACACCTTCTGTCTAATCTCACGTTGCAGCCCTACACCCGTAGCTATAGAGATAAGCATCATTACCATACCTATAGCGATTGCTGCAATCGCAATTTTAATTATCGTACTGGAAGCACTACTTTTATACGATGTCCCGCCACTTAGGCGTTTGGCTATAAAATACTCTAGATTCAAATGCGTCTCATTTTATTCAAAAATACCCTTTTTTTAACGCTCACACTCTTAATTTCTTGTGCAAATACGGGTGGAGATAAGACCGCTTTCGCGAAAGCGGAATCCAAACAACCCACGACAAGTAACGTAGTAGTCATAGATTCTAGCATTACTGTGGGTGCAAATAGAACAGAGCTGTACCTCCCATTACTAGCAAATAAAAATGTAGGAGTAGTTACAAATAAAAGCGGACTCATCTTTACCGAGACATCGCATACAGAAGCGCAAAGCACTCACCTAGTAGACTCCTTACTCAGTATGGGAGTTACTATAAAGAAGGTTTTCTCGCCAGAGCACGGCTTTAGGGGTAATGTAGATGCCGGCGAAAAGGTAAAGGACGGTAAGGACCCAAAAACGGGTCTCAACATCATCTCCCTTTACGGAAAGAATAAAAAACCCACGGCACAACAGCTAGAAGGGCTTGATGTCTTACTCTTTGACATACAAGATGTGGGCGTGCGTTTTTACACCTACATATCTACCCTCACCTATGTTATGGAAGCCGCTGCCGAAAGTGGGATTCCCGTCATAGTGCTAGACAGACCTAATCCTAATGCTCATTACATAGACGGCCCTACACTAGAAAAAGAACACAGTAGCTTTTTAGGTATGCACGAGATACCACTTGTGTATGGTATGACGATAGGCGAATATACAAGAATGGTAAATGGAGAAGGCTGGCTCAAAGATAAGATCACAGTAGATCTTACGGTGATACCTCTTAAAAACTGGTCATACCAGAAAAAATATGTACTCCCTACAAGACCATCGCCTAACTTGCCTAATGATAAGAGTATCAATTTATATCCTAGCTTAGGCTTTTTTGAAGGGACTACGGTAAACGCGGGACGCGGCACAGAGATGCAGTTTCAAATCTTTGGCGCACCAGATTTTCCTAACGAGTACTTTTCATTCACATACACGCCACAACCTAATTTTGGATCAAAATCACCAAAACATAAAGGAGTCACCTGTAACGGTAAAGACCTACGTGATGAGGCCTATATGAACACGGTAAATCTTGAATGGCTCATAGAAGCCTATGCTGCTAGTAGCAAGAAGGATACTTTCTTTAAAACGGCTAGCTTTACACTACACGCGGGTTCAACACAATTACAGCAAGACATTGAGGCGGGCTATACTTTTAAGGAGATTAAAAGAAAATGGTTGCCAGGTATAGAACGATTTAAAAAGATACGCTCAAAATATCTAATGTATGAGTAGGGATGCATTTTTGCTTTCGCTTAAAGCGAAAATTGAAACCCTATTTACCACCTACACAAAGCTTCTTCGTACCCAAGAACAGCAAGACATTATACATAATGGCTTTGTATTCTCTAAAATAGATCCTACGGTAAACGTACTAGTTATGGGTATAAATCCATCGTTACGCACAGATTTTATAAGTAACGATAAGTATAGCTATGATTATAGCAAATTGCAGAATGATCGCTACTTCAAAAAATTTCACAACTTACTATCAGCTCTTGAATCTCAAGGAATTACTTATTGCGATTTATTCTATCAACGACATACGGAGCAAAAACAAATAGCACACTTTCTTAACGATGAGGTGGGTAAACAGTTTCTCAGAGATCAACTTGAGATTACTAAAGAGGTCATTACCTATGTTGCTCCTAAGCTTATCTTACTTTTTAATAGACAAGGCGCTCAGTTTTTTTCTTCGGAGTGGATGGATATACGTCTAGATCTAGATAAAAAACTGTCTACACATAATAAACTTGCTTATAGCCACAAGCTTGAATCTCATATTTACTTTGCCCCCTTTCTAGGATATAGAACACCAAAAACAGCGTTTGAGCAACTAGATCACGATGTACCGCTGTTAGCAAACCTTGTTAATTAATCTCAAAACTTTAAAGCAGACAATGTAATTGTAGTGACTTTTTTACGTTTAACTATATTTGATACTAGATTACGATATACTCCCTTAATATTAACCCTATGAAAAAGATTACCCTATTCCTACTCGTCTTTACAATGCTCTTTTTTTCCTGTAATGATGATCTTGATGATACTATAAGACCAGCAACTACAGTAGAGCTGTCTGACTTTGTTTACAGAGGTCTCAATTACTGGTCATTATATAAAGACCAAGTACCAGAGCTAGCAAATGATTTTTTTAGTAATGATGGAGAAAAATTTGACTATTTGTCACAGTTTGCTTCTGTAGAGGATGCTTTTGATGCACTTACGGCGCCTGTAGACCGTTTTAGCATATTAAGAGATGATTATACAGCATTAGAAAACTCGCTAGCGGGAATTCGCACCGCCTCTGGTATGAATATCTCCCTGCTTATTATGCCTAACGACCCTACTAGAGCCTTTGGTATTGTGAGATATGTGGTAAATGATAGTCCGGCAGCTATTGCGGGTGTACAGCGAGGTATGATTTTTACACTTGTAGACGGGCAACCCTTACAAGATGCGACTGGACAACCTATAAATGGTAACACAAGTTTTTCTAGCTTTTTTAGTCCAGAAAGCTATACCATAAGTACAGCAACCTTTAATGGTACAGACTTTGACCTTACGGGAGAAGAAATCGTTATAAATAAAATACAGCTCATTATAAACCCTGTACATACCGTAAATGTTTTAAGTGTAGGTGGTAATGAGATAGGCTATTTACATTATACAGGCTTTACAAATGAGTTTGATAGTGACCTCAATGATGCGTTTGCAGAGTTTCAAGCGGCAGGGATCACAGATCTCGTTCTTGATTTACGCTACAATGGCGGTGGTTCTATAGAGACGGCAAACGATCTTTCATCTATGATTACTGGTCAGTTTGAGGGACAAACATTTATCACTCAAGAGTATAACTCAGATCGCAATCCAGAGAATCAATTTACACGTACTTTCAATAATAATCTAGGAAGTGGCAATGATGGAGCAACTATAAACAGCTTAGGTCTTTCTAGAGTATTCATACTCACTACGGGAAGAACAGCAAGTGCCAGCGAACTTATACTAAGTGGTCTAGATCCATATATTGAGATTATACAGATAGGTACAAATACTGTAGGAAAATTTGAAGGGTCCTTCTTATTATATGATGCGCCAGCTCCAGGTTTTAGAAGATCTGAGGCAAATCCAAATCACAGATATGTAATGCTACCGCTTGTACTTAAGTCTGTAAATGCAAATGGTCTTACAGACTATTTTGACGGCTTTACACCAGATATTGAAATAGCCGAAGATTTTACAAACTATGGCCAGCTAGGTGAGCAAGGCGAGCCACTTCTAGACGCAGCCATAGATGTTATTCTTAACGGAAGAAGCAACGCACAATATAACACGACGATACAACCCTCATATTATGACACAGAGCAACAAGACCCGCTCTACCAGCGTATGATAGTTGATCAACTTGATATAAACTAGCACAAAAAAAGGGGTGACAATTATGTCACCCCTTTTAATTAACTATTAGAATAACCTAGTTAATCTCGTAAACGTTACCTGGTACAATACCTACATTGAGTGTATTTAATAAAGTTCCCGTAGTAGTATCATAAAGCTCTACAGTACCATTACTAGCAAAGTCTGCAGCGTTACATCCTGCTAGTGTACCGTCGCTGAGTATGGTCATATTATAGAAAAACGACCCAGATATAATTGCAGTACTAGCCGTTGTAAAATCTGCTACTGTTGTTTTATAAACAGCTCCACCTAGATAATAAAACACATCATCACCTACTAAATTTAAGAAGCTAGGATGCTCAGTGTTTGTAAATAAAACGGTTTCTACAGCAGTATTTGTATCTGTATCTATAATAGTAAACTGTCCTCCTGTCTCATTACCTGTAAATGCCGGAGCACCACTAGCTAGAACTACAAGACGTCCCGCTGTATCAAACTGTAGTGAGTTAGGTACATCACCAACCTCTATTGTAGTAACAACATTTTCCTGCTCACTAGAGATTACAGATACAATATTATTTACTCCAAAACCTCCTTTGTGTGCTACATAAATAGCATCTCCTTTGGCTACGATTTGCTCTGGCCCTTCTGCAACAGGAATTGTGCTTACTATCTCATTGGTATTTAAATCTAAAACAGCCACATAATCATCTGTCGCTACAGCTGGATCGCCCCAGTTAGTCACATAACCGTTATCCCCTATTATTACCATATTACGTGGGTTATTAAGTCCTTCTGTAATCTGGATTATTTCTTCAAAGGTATCTTTTTCTACTACCGTGATACGTGAGCTCACGTTTGTAACTACATAAACCTTATCGTCTGTCATTGTGAGTGATTGTACAATGTTACCTAGATTATCATTATTTACAGCTTGATAGATAGATGATGTCACCGTAGTAAGGTTTTCATCTATATGATCTACTGTTCCAAAACCATTTGAAAAAGGTCCTTCATTTGTTACTAAAAATCCAGTAGCATACGGCCCTTCTACCTCTGGGGTCGCAGGAATAAATAAATCGTCATCTGTATTACAAGAAAATAATAAGAGTGTTGCAATACAAAATGTGTAAAAAGAATGTTTCATAAGTGTGTTTAAAAAGTAATTGTTGTTTGTAATAAAAAGTTTCTTCCAGGGTTAGGTCTAAAAGCAACCGTCTGGTAGTTCGTATTAAATAAGTTATTGACTCTCGCCATTACTTGGAGCTTAGTACCTTGCTTGTGTAAGATGTCATAGCTTGTCCCTATGTGAGCAATCGCATAGCCGTCTACCTGCGCCGTGTTATCTGTAGTTGTAAAAACACGATCTACAAAGGTAGTTTGCACATAACTACTCAGCCTGCCATAGTTATGCGCGATACCGAGTATCGCTTTATGAGCTGGCACATAGATAAGCTGTTTGCCTCTCGCTACATCTTCGGCCTGTGTGTAGGCATATTGAGCAGTAGTTGTAACTTTATGGCTACCCATAATAGCCGTATAATCAAGTGCTCCCTCTATACCATAATGCTCAGAATCTGCAATGTTTATAGGTGACCAGATACCGCTCAGATTAGGCTGCCATTGTATCAAATCATCTGTGTTAATGTAAAACCCTCTAAGTCCTAACGTGAGGTTTTTACGTGTTCTTTTTAAGCCTATTTCGGCTTGTATGCTTGTTTCAGGTTTTAAATCTGGGTTACCTACAGCACCTGGTCCAGACCAGTAAGCATCGTTAAATGTGGGAATTCTATAATTTTTTGACCCGTTAAATGTGAGTGTATACGCTTTCGCTAAAGCGTATGCAAAACCAGCTCCCAAAAGAAATGGACTATCAAAACCTTCTACCAGCTCTTGTCTAGCCTGAATCTCATAGGTAAATTGATTAGTAAGTTGCTGTTTCCACAAGGCAACTATAGATCCTTGATTTCTAGTAGTTGCAACGATAGACGCACCAGCTGCCGAAATATGGTTTACCTCACCTATTACAGTAAGTTCCTTTTTGCGATCTAGCTTATAGGTAGCCTCATAGTTTGCTAGATAGCGTATAGATTTACCTAGGTCATTATCGTCAGTTTGGTTATTTGCAAAATATCTAAACTGTTCAAAAATATGCGCCGCACGCAACTTCCCATTAAATCTTGTCCCTAGGTTTTCCCATACAGCAAGTGTCCTCGTATTTCTGTCTTCATACCCATCATTAGAAGGTGCTGTGAGTGTGCCAGAAAAGTTGCGATTACCTACGTAGGTATTGTGGTGCAGTTTTAATAAATGTGTGCGATTGCCTTTATTTTTAAGAAGGTAACCCATATTAAAAATGGCGTTGAGATTGTCGTATTGACCATTTTCATTAAACTGGTTTTCTGTATCTAGATATTCAAAATCATTTTCAGAACGTTGATAATCTAGCCCGGCATCTATATAAAAATTAGTGTTTGAAAATTGCGTTTTGGCCGTTGCAAGCTGAGTATCAAAACTTCCGTAACCTGCGGTTACTGTCGTACTCAGTCCCTTATTAAATCTAATATCATTACCTAGATGAACACTACCCCCTACTGCTCCAGAGCCATATATAATGCTCCCGCCGCCCGCTCTCACATCGAGCTGATCATAATTTTTTGACGATAAGGTATTAAAATCAGACTGGCCAGTGAGCTGGCTATTTATGTTTATACCGTTCCACACGACGGCTGTCTGTGCCGCGTTAGTCCCTCTAAAAGAGGCAGAGGCTACACCGCCTGGCCCATTTTCTCTAAAGTATATGGTGCTATTTGCTCGCAACACCTTGGTAAGAGCCGTGCGCGAGCGCTGTATGGTGCTATCACTTATCTTCTCAAGAGCTATACCTACACTGTGGTTTTTTAACTTTGAGTCACTAAGTATCACTTCAGGTAAAACTTGAAGTGTATCTATTTGTGCGGCAGTTGTAAGTGCACATAGCACGACAACAATAAAAAGGAATCTATGTTTCATCTATCTACCAACTTTTTACCCGAAAGTTGCTTGATTTTAATTATGAATAGTGGCAGGTCTCCTGGCTTGCTTTTGTTACACCTTCCCATCATAACACCTTATGACAGTGGCTTTGTAGTAGTAACAAACCCTTTATGGGCTTAGCTTACAGTTGCGGGAACAGCTTCCGATTTATACGGAATTCCCTTTTAATTTTCTGCACCCGTGTGATGCATCAAAACCAAAATTCGTCGCAAATATACATAACATTACTACCATACCTAGCAGAAAATCAAAAAGAAGAAAGCCCTCTTGCGGCATTGGATATTTTAATACTACTTTTGGCAAATGAAGTACTTACACCTTTTAGTCTGTCTTATACTTCTGGTAACATCTTGTAAAAATGAACCAGAAGTCACGACTGTTACTCCCACAATGAGTGCATCACAGGCAGTAACCTATGCAGATGGTTTTACCATTACAAAGTATGAAAACTACACATTGCTAGAGGTTACAGAAGCATTCCCAAATGCAGATAAAACCTTTACCTACGCCCTTGTGCCAGAAGGAGGGTTGCAAGCTTCTATAGAAGAAGAAAACAGTAAAAGCCTCACCGAATTACTTACTAATCGAGGTGTAGATGCCATTATAAAAACGCCTATAAAAAATGTAGTCGTTACCTCTACTACGCACATCCCCTCGTTAGAAATGCTTGGGGTTATCGAAACTCTAAAAGGTTTTCCTAATCTTGATTACGTGTCGAGTCCGCTTTCGCGAAAGCGTATTGAAAACAATCTCATTACAGAGCTGGGTCAAAACGAATCGCTTAACACAGAACTTGCAATAAATCTCAATCCAGATGCGGTTATCACCTTTGGTGTAGAAGGAGAAAACAAATCTGTAAACACGCTACAACGTGCAGGAATCCCTGTGCTTTACAACGGCGACTGGGTAGAAAAAGAACCGCTAGGCAAAGCAGAGTGGATCAAATTCTTTGGCGCTCTGTACGGCAAAGAAAAAGAGGCAGATAGCATTTTTACAAACATAAAAAATCAATATCTAGCCACTAAGAAACAACTTGCATCTGTAACGTCAAGTCCTACTATTTTAAGTGGTGCGATGTATAAAGACGTTTGGTATTTACCTAAGGGTGATAGCTGGCAGGCTAAAGTTCTAGAAGATGCCGGAGGCTCATACCTATGGGCAGATACCGAGGGAGTGGGAAGTATTGCCTTGAGTATAGAATCTGTGCTGGAAAAAGGGCAGCAAGCAGACTTCTGGATTGCATCTGGGCAGTATACATCATATTCAAAACTACTAAGTGACAACCCTGCCTACGGACAGTTTGATGCATTTAAAAATAAGAAGGTCTATACCTTTGCAAAGAGTAAGGGAGCAACCGGTGGTTTATTATATTATGAACTTGCGCCTAACAGGCCAGACCTTGTTTTAAGAGATCTTACCAAAATCTTACACCCAGAGCTTATTACAGAAGACTTTACATTTTTTTCACCGCTTGATGAGTAATAAAAGTTACATCATACCCTTTTGTATATTAGTTTTCATACTAGTGTTGTGCTTTATTGTAAACATAAGTTTAGGCTCCGTAAACATTCCTTTTACAGAAGTTATCTCTGGATTACTGGGTGGTGATGTGTCAAAAACATCTTGGTTATATATTATCGTAGATTATAGATTACCTAAAGCTATTACGGCAATTATTGCTGGTGCAGGTCTTGCGGTTTCTGGCTTGTTAATGCAAACGCTTTTTCGCAATCCGCTGGCGGGGCCTTTTGTATTAGGTATAAGTAGTGGTGCCAGTCTAGGCGTCGCTTTATACATCTTAGGAGGTACGGCACTGGGGCTATCTTCTACCCTATTATCTGGTAAATGGGGGCTCATCGTATCGGCTAGTGTAGGAAGTTTTTTAGTCTTACTTATGGTGCTAGGTGTAGCCACGCGTATAAAAGATACAATGGCGCTCCTTATCATAGGTTTAATGGTAGGAAGCCTTACAAGTGCCGTAGTAAGTGTGCTAGCCTATTTTAGTAAAGCAGAAGAGTTACAACGGTTTGTTTTTTGGTCTTTTGGGAGTCTTGGTGACGTCTCGTGGCGTGGCGTGGGAATCCTTTCTATTTGTTTTGTTGTAGGGATTTTGCTCGCTGTGTTTTGTTTAAAATCACTTAACAGCCTTCTTTTAGGAGATGCTTATGCACGTACGATAGGTACAAAATTTAGTCAGTCACGTCTACTCATTATTATTGCGACAAGTTTGCTTGCGGGTAGTATTACTGCTTTTGCAGGGCCTATAGCCTTTATAGGGCTTGCCGTACCACATTTAGTACGCCAACTTATACCTACGGCAAATCATCGCATCTTATTGCCAGCTGTCATATTAGGAGGTGCTATCCTTATGCTTGTTTGTGATACTATAGCACAAGTTCCTTATAGTGAGTATACACTCCCTATAAATGCCATCTCTGCGATGGTGGGTGCTCCCGTTGTTATATGGCTTTTGGTTCGTAAAAAGAAACTTCTTTTTTAATGCAGTCTATAAACAATCATATCACCCTCAGCACAAAAGATCTTGTTATAGGCTATAACAATAATCGTGAGGAAACACCTATTGCAAAAAATCTCAATATACACTGTAGAACGGGTGAACTTATTGCCCTTGTGGGGATAAATGGGTCTGGTAAATCTACATTGCTTAGAACACTCGCAGGACTTCAAGAACCGCTTGCTGGTGCTGTCTATATTAATGATAAAGAGATTGCCAAAGTAACTCCAGCATTACTCGCACAGCAACTTAGTGTTGTATTGACCAATCAAGCTATTTCAAAAAATCTTACGATAGCAGAGCTAGTAGCACTGGGCAGACAGCCTTATACAAACTGGCTAGGCACGCTCACAGAGGTAGATAAGGATATTATAATAACAGCTTTAAAACGTACCGAAACCTACATACTCAAAGACAAGAAGTGTTACGAGCTTAGTGACGGGCAACTGCAGCGTGTCCTCATAGCAAGAGCACTTGCTCAAGACACTCCTATAATTATGCTAGATGAACCTATGACACATCTAGACCTACATCACAAAGCCTCTATATTAAACCTGCTAGCTAGAATCGCAACAGAAGAGCGTAAAACCGTCATTTTTAGTACACACGAGATAGATTATGCCATTACCCGTTGTGATAAAATGATTGTGATGAAAGAGCGACAAGCCTTATACGACACTCCGGAAGCACTTATTGCTCAGGGAGTTTTTGATGTACTCTTTCCTTCTCACAATGTGGGGTTTAACCGTAAAAACCGTATCTTTTTTCTCAAAAAGTAAGACGATGCGTTTTCTTCAATTATTTCTAGTAGCTATGGTGCTCGCTAGCTGTTCTGCACACTCTATTAAGGGTAAAGAAGAACGCTTTCGCGAAAGCGTAAAAACACCATCTCCTACTGCTACAGAGGCTGTTTATAAGATTATAGACACTTCGAAAATTTATAAGCTCGTAGCGAGTTATTATAAATATGATACCAATCAAACCAATGTAGTCGCCGAATATAATTACAAGAAATATCTGAAATTTTACAAAGATGGAAAGCTAGCGGTTTTTGACGATTTTGATCTTAAAACTATTGATACGCTTAAAGCGAAAGAAACAGATCACGGCTATTACGATTATACGTACAACACCCTATATACAAGGCATCACCTCACAAATAAGAGTGGTAAACAATTTTACAACCCACAAGTACAACAGCCTAATGGTGACACCTTATCACTTTATTCTCAAAGCACAAAAAGTATAAGTCATTACCTAGCCATAGCTATTCCGGCAAATGTGGTTGTTGCGGAGGCGGAGTGGTAGAAAAACAATTTTATGAAGTATTATGCGCTTATAGTTAATGATTCTGGAGCAATTGAACTCATCGACTATAAATATTCCGGTAATAATAAATTATCCGTTTGTAAAATGTATGATGATAGTGACTATAATAGTCTCAACGATATTCTGCATTCGGTAGGTGAACACATTCTAAGCCCAAGAACTTTAAAAATTATTCAAAAATTCAATTTAAAAGAATATCAATGGAGTCCAGCAAAGGTTGTTCGTAAAGAAAAACTATTTAACTTCATAAAAATTAATAAATCGTACGACTATTATAATTTACAAGACACAAGTGGAATATCATCTGAATGTTACGATTGGATTGATTTTGAGAAAAGTGAAGTGTATGCAATTGACAACTTGAATAAGCAGATTAAAATTAAATCACATAATCACACACTAGATTTAATCAATGAAAACAAATCACAATCCAGTAGGATTTTTGATTTCAAAGCGGAAGTAATCGCATTTGGAAATAAATTTGATTCAGACGTGGATATGTTTAATATACCCTTTTACTCTTGGGCTACTTATATATCACAACGAATGAAAAATAAACTAGAAGAATCTCATATCACAGATATTCAATTTGCTGAGCATAAAAACCAAATCGGCAAGATGTGGAAAGATTCATTTCCTACAATTAAGTTTCTCAGAAACTAAAACATAAGATTATATTTTTATCCGTTTAGTACATTCTTATAAAAATCTCCACTCACAATTTCCTCCTAACATCATCTTTTAAAATCCGTATTGCACGATCTTCTTTATATCTTTACCATATGAATGATACTTTATTACTTTTTCTTATTGCTTTTATATGCTTAGTGGGCGGTACGCTCTTAGGGATATTTATCTCAAACCTCAAAAAGAAGGGAGAACTTAGTGGTTTACAAGAGCGCTTGCGTCAAGAAGAACTTAAGCTAGAAGAGGCTAAAAACACAAGCCTTAAAGTAGAGACACAAATGCAGCAACTTCGCGCAGAAAACAATGAGCAACTCCAGCAGCTACGCGCAGATAGTGAGAAACAACTTAGCTACCTTAGAGAAGAAAAAGATCAGTTTCAAAACGAACTTACCGCTCGTAACGTAGCCTTTGAAGGCTTACAAAAAAGGATGGAAGAAAAAACGGCAGAGCTAGAACAACTGCAAGAAAAGTTTACCAAAGATTTTGAACTCATCGCAAGTAAAATTCTTGATGAAAAGTCTAATAAATTCACTTTACAGAACAAACAAAACCTTGATATCATCTTAAAACCGCTTCAAGAAAAAATTCAAAACTTCGAGAAGCGCGTAGAAGAAACTAATAAAGAGGCAATAGATAGAACCTCTGCTCTTAGAGAGCAAATAAAAGGGCTTACAGCTCTTAACGAGCAAATGACAAAGGAGGCTAGTAACCTTACTAAAGCGCTCAAAGGAGATAGTAAGATGCAGGGTAACTGGGGCGAGCTTGTACTAGAGCGTGTGCTAGAAAAATCTGGACTTGAAAAAGACCGTGAGTATTTTATACAACAAAGCTTTACTACAGAAGAGGGCAAACGTGTGTTACCAGATGTGGTGATACACTTACCGGCAAATAAGAAGATGATTGTAGATAGTAAAGTATCCCTACGTGCCTATGAGCGTTTTGTAAATGAAGAAGACCCACACCTTAGAGATGCACATTTAAAGCAGCACGTGAACGATTTAAAGCGCCACGTACAACAGCTTAGTGATAAAAACTATCAAGATATCTACCAGATAGAAAGCCCAGACTTTGTACTGCTATTTATACCTATCGAGCCAGCTTTTGCCATTGCCATAAATGCCGAAAATGAGCTGTATAATAAAGCCTTTGAGCAAAATATTGTTATCGTCACACCTTCTACCCTACTTGCCACACTGCGCACTATAGACTCAATGTGGAATAATGAGAAGCAACAACAAAATGCGCTAGAAATCGCAAAACAGGCTGGAGGACTTTATGATAAATTTCACGGGCTAGTAACAGATCTTACGGCCGTAGGTAAAAAGATGGATGATGCAAAAAGTGGATACTCTGCCGCTATGAATAAACTTGTAGAAGGTAATGGTAACCTAATTGCAAGAGTAGAACGCCTTAAAAAAATGGGTGCCAAAGCAAAAAAAGCACTCCCAGAAGCTATCATTAAGCGTGCAAATGCAGATGATGACCTAACTTTATTAGACTAAATAATTATGAAAAAAATACTATTTGTAGTCCTTACTACCATCTTTTTACTGGCAGCAGCTTGGTTTGCCTTCATTTACTACGTCCCTTACAGTAAAGGAACACGCGCCGGCGAGCTCATAAAATTCTCTAGCAAAGGCGTGATTTTTAAAACCTGGGAAGGTGAGATAAGCCAGGGTATAAGTGGTGCACAAATCTTTAGCTTCTCGGTATTAGATCAAGAAGAAGAGGCTATTGAGGCGCTTAATAAATATCAAGGTCAATATGTAAAGGTTGAGTATATAGAGCGCTTTGGGACCTTCTCTTTTTGGGGAGATACTAAGTACTTTATTACAAATGTAGTACCAGAGCAATCACCACATTTTAATAGACAATAGAGATATTAGGAGTGTTTATTACGCTTTCGCGAAAGCGTACTCAAAACCCCATAAACTTAAAAAGGTCTACTCGTTGAGTAGACCTTTTTTAATACTATAACTTGAGTAGTTAAATTAGTTACTCAAGTACATCTTTCTTCTTGCGTATAAATCGTAAAAAGCATCATCACGAAGGTTATCTATAAATAAGATACTCTCTCCTGTACTCTTCATCTCTGGTCCTAAGTTCTTATTTACATTAGGAAACTTATTAAAAGAGAATACTGGTTGCTTGATTGCATATCCTTCTAGCTGTGGGTTAAAGTTAAAGTCTTTTACCTTCTTCTCACCTAGCATCACCTTAGTTGCATAGTTTACATATGGCTCTTTATAAGCTTTTGCTATAAATGGAACCGTACGAGATGCTCTCGGGTTTGCCTCAATGATGTATACTTTATCATCTTTTACAGCAAACTGTATGTTTATAAGACCTACTGTATCAAGTGCTAGTGCAATTTTTCTAGTGTGATCTTTAATTTGCTCTAGTATAAGGTCTCCAAGGTTAAATGGAGGTAATGTTGCATTACTATCACCAGAGTGTATACCACAAGGCTCAATGTGCTCCATAATACCTATGATGTATACATCTTCTCCATCACAAATAGCATCTGCCTCTGCCTCTATCGCTCCGTCTAGGTAGTGATCTAGTAGGAGTTTATTATTAGGTATCTTACGTAGCAAGTCTACAACGTGCTCTTCTAGTTCATTGTCGTTTATTACAATCTTCATTCCTTGCCCTCCTAGTACATAAGATGGTCTTACAAGGATAGGGTAATCTAGTTTTTGTGCCACTGCAAGCGCTTCGTCTGCCGTCTCTGCTGTATCAAATTCTGGATAAGGAATATCAAGATTTTTTAATAATGTAGAGAAGCTTCCTCTGTCTTCGGCAAGATCTAGTGCTTGGTAACTTGTACCTAAAATTTTGATACCGTAACGGTCAAGCTTTTCGGCAAGTTTAAGTGCTGTTTGTCCACCTAGCTGTACAATTACACCTTCTGGCTTTTCGTGACGTATGATGTCATAAATGTGCTCCCAGAATACTGGTTCAAAGTATAACTTATCTGCCGTGTCAAAATCTGTAGATACAGTCTCAGGGTTACAGTTTATCATTATAGTCTCATAACCACACTCTGCAGCGGCAAGTACACCGTGTACACAGCAGTAATCAAACTCGATACCTTGCCCTATACGGTTAGGTCCTGAACCTAACACTACTATCTTTTTCTTGTCTGAAACTACACTTTCGTTTTGAGCAAATCGAGTTCCGTCTGGAAGCTCCATTTCATTTTCAAAAGTTGAGTAAAAATATGGTGTTTGTGCTACAAACTCTGCCGCACAAGTATCTACCAGCTTATAAACTCTGTTTATTTTTAATTCATCTCGCTTGCTTGTTACTGCACTTTCGAGACACCCTAGCATATGTGCTATTTGTCTATCTGCAAAACCTCTTTGTTTTGCCTCGAGTAATAAATTTCGCGGAAGCGTATCTACCTTAAAAGTAGATATCTCTTTTTCCATTGCATATAGCTCCTCATATTGTTTAAGGAACCACATATCTATTTTTGTAATCTCGTGTATACGTTTAAGCGGGATACCCATCTGGATAGCATCATAAATCACAAATACACGGTCCCAGCTTGCGTGGGTAAGCTTGTCTATAATCTGGTCGTAACTCTTATACCCTTTACCATCTGCTCCTAGACCATTACGTTTAATCTCTAGTGACTGTGTTGCTTTGTGTAAGGCTTCTTGAAAAGAGCGTCCTATACCCATTACTTCTCCTACAGATTTCATCTGTAAGCCTAGGGTGCGGTCACTTCCTTCAAATTTATCAAAGTTCCAACGTGGTATTTTTACAATTACATAATCTAGTGTAGGCTCAAAAAGGGCCGATGTAGATTTTGTAATCTGGTTATCTAGTTCATCAAGGTTGTATCCTATCGCTAGTTTTGTAGCGATCTTTGCAATAGGGTATCCCGTTGCTTTTGATGCCAGTGCAGATGATCTAGATACACGTGGGTTAATCTCAATAGCGATAATTTCTTCTTCATTATCTGGGTTTACCGCAAACTGTACGTTACACCCTCCAGCAAAGTCACCTATACTGCGCATCATATGGATAGCCATATCACGCATTTTTTGGTAAGTAACATCAGATAACGTCATTGCAGGTGCCACAGTAATCGAGTCTCCTGTGTGGATACCCATAGGGTCCATATTTTCGATAGCACAGATAATAACCACATTATCATTTGCATCACGTAGTAACTCTAGCTCATACTCTTTCCACCCTAGTAAGGCTTTATCTATCATCACCTCGTGTACTGGTGATACTTCTAGACCGTGAGATAGGAGTCTATCAAAATCTTCTTCTTCAAAAACGAAAGATGCTCCCGCTCCTCCTAGTGTAAAAGAAGAACGTATTACTAATGGAAAACCAAACTCTTGAGCAATCTCTTTTCCTTTTAAGAATGAGTTTGCACTTGCCTGTGGTGCCATAGGTATACCTATCTCTCCCATAAGTGTTTTAAACTGATCGCGATCTTCTGTAATATTAATAGCCGCGATATCTACACCTATAAGCTCTACTTCAAAATCTTTCCAGATACCCTTCTCATCTGCCTCAATACAAAGGTTAAGCGCAGTCTGCCCTCCCATAGTAGGAAGCACTGCATCTATATTAGGATGCTTTTTGAGTATCTCTACAATAGACTTTGTAGTAAGTGGCAATAAATAGACGTGATCTGCCATAGAGGGATCTGTCATAATCGTTGCCGGGTTAGAATTGATTAGAATAGTCTCAATTCCATCCTCTCTTAATGATCTTAATGATTGTGATCCTGCGTAATCAAATTCACACGCTTGACCAATAACAATAGGTCCAGAACCTATGAGTAGAATCGATTTTAAGTCTTTATTTTTAGGCATTTACTGTGGTTTTTCTAGAATTATCTAAAATTATGAACTGATAGGGTATAAAAAAAGGTGTTACTTAAAAAAAGTAACACCTATATATTTACATCAACGAGATGCATTATTTTTTGTGACGAAGCTCAGAAGATACACTTATTTTCTTTCTTCCTTTAGCACGACGACGTGCTAAAACTTTACGACCGTTTACAGAAGCCATACGCTCTCTAAAACCGTGTTTGTTTCTTCTTTTTCTTTTTGATGGCTGAAACGTTCTCTTGCTCATTTTGTATCTTCTTTAATGTCTTGTTAGGACCGCCTTATAATTTCTTTTATTTACAGCTTTCTAAGCTGGGCGCAAATATACGAGAAGTTTTTACTTCTACAAATGGAAAAATAAATTTTTTTTATCTCCTTTTATATACCTTTGCTCCCGCCTGTATATAGGGCAAAAATAAGAAAACAAACGGTCTAAATATAATCTATGTTTAATAAAAACATCAAACTCGTTCTAGCTATAGCAACTCTTGCAGCAGCAATATGGCAATTTACAGAGAATGAAATAGGTAATGGTATAATGCTACTCTTACTTATGGGAATCTTTATATTCTTATATTTTAAAAACGAAATTATCTTACTTGCCTTTTTACGTTTACGTAAACAAGACTTCCCTGGAGCTCAAAAGTGGCTTTCAAAAATTAAAAACCCAAGCAGCGCTCTAGTTACAAAACAAGAAGGATACTATAACTACCTACAAGGACTTATGGTATCACAGACTAATATGACTCAGGCCGAAAAATATTTTAAGAAAGCCATAAGCCTAGGTCTCTCTATGGATGCAGATCTTGCAATGGCAAAATTAAGTCTTGCAGGTATTGCAATGAGTAAAAATAGAAGACGTGAGGCACAAACCCTTATGAAAGAGGCAGAAGCTCACGATAAGCACGGTATGCTAGGAGAGCAACTCAAGACTATGAAGGCAAACTTCAAGGCAGCTGGTAATCAACCTAAACACCAGTATGGTAGACCTACATCTGCCAGAGCTGGGAGAAGACAGCGATAGTATACCTTTTACTACACAATGAAAGCTGACTTTCTAACATACCAAGCACAAACCACTCCTCACCCACTAGCGATGGAGGTAGCAAAGGCAGAAGGCAGTTACATATATAATACAGAGGGTAAGAAGTTTTTAGATTTTGTAGCAGGCGTCTCTGCCTGTAGCTTAGGACATCAACATCCTAGAGTGAAAACTGCAATTATCAATCAGCTAGATAAGTATGCTCACGTGATGGTGTATGGAGAATATGCACAGTCTCCAGCCGTACAGCTCACAAAGCTCCTTGCAGCGCACTTACCTCCATCTTTACAGAGTACATACCTTGTAAACAGTGGTACAGAAGCTATAGATGGCGCTATTAAACTCGCTCGTAGAGCAACGGGTCGTACAGAGATTATCGCAGCTGTAGATGCCTATCACGGTAATAGCTATGGAGCACTAAGCCTTATGAGTAATGAGGAGCGCACCGCACCCTTTAAACCTATGATAGGTGATGTCTCTTTTATAAAATTTAATTGTGACCGCTATATTGAACGCATCACAGAACATACAGCCGCAGTTGTATTAGAAACCATACAAGGCGGTGCAGGTTTTATAGAGCCTACTAATGACTTTCTATCTAAGGTAAAACAACGATGTAAAGACGTAGGCGCTCTACTCATACTTGATGAGATACAACCAGGTATGGGGCGCACAGGCAAACTTTTTGGTTTTGAGCACTACAATGTCGTTCCAGATATTCTCGTAACAGGTAAAGGACTAGGCGGCGGTATGCCTATAGGTGCATTTACTGCGTCTCGCGACACAATGGCGTTACTATCAGATAATCCTAAACTGGGACATATTACCACCTTTGGGGGCCACCCAGTGATTGCCGCGGCAGCGCTAGCTACACTACAAGAAATCACAGAGACCACTCTTATAGAAGATACCTTAATAAAAGAACAACTCATACGCGAGCAACTCGTACACCCATATATTACAGAAATAAGAGGACGCGGCCTTATGCTTGCCGCACTCACCCCCTCGGCAGCGATTACTTCAGAGGTGATTCTTGCTTGTCAAGATGCGGGTCTTATTTTGTTTTGGCTACTTTTTGAAGATCGCGCCATACGCATTACTCCACCACTTACCATCACAGCAGAAGAAATCACAGAAGGATGCACTATTCTGCTAGCAGCTTTAGACCAAGCACTAGAGAAGCACGGTAGCTTAACATAATTAAAATACTTTATAACAATTCATTGGGATAGTTACGCTTTCGCGAAAGCGTAAAAACTCGTAATTTTATAAAAAAAGCTGCTCTTGAAATTTAAACTACAATCTGACTTTAAACCTACTGGTGATCAACCCTCTGCAATCAAACAACTAGTAGACGGTATCAATAATAATGAAACCTACCAGACGCTACTAGGTGTTACTGGAAGTGGTAAAACATTTACGGTCGCAAATGTGATACAAGAGACAGAAAAACCTACACTCATACTTGCACATAACAAAACACTCGCAGCCCAATTATACAGCGAGTTTAAAGCATTTTTTCCAGATAATGCGGTAGAGTATTTTGTATCGTACTATGACTATTACCAGCCAGAGGCGTTTATTCCTTCTTCTGGAGTGTATATAGAGAAAGATCTTTCTATTAATGAAGAGATAGAAAAAATGCGACTAAGCACAACCACCTCCCTACTCTCTGGGCGTCGGGATGTGATTGTAATTGCCTCTGTATCGTGCTTATACGGTATAGGTAACCCCGCCGAGTTTGAGAAAAACATAACAGAAATCAAGCAAGACCAAGTTATGGCACGCACGATGTTTCTTAAAAAACTCGTACAAGGACTCTACTCACGTACAGAGGGAGAGTTTAATCGTGGTAATTTTAGAATAAAGGGAGATACGGTAGAGGTGTTTCCGGGATATGCAGATATGGCTTTTAGAGTTCACTTTTTTGGTGATGAGATAGAAGAGATAGAAGCCTTTGACCCAGCATCTGCAGAGGTGATTGAGAAGTATTCTCGCTTGCGCATCTATCCTGCAAATATGTTTGTAACCTCTCAAGATGTACTACAAGGAGCCATAAATCAAATAGGTGAAGATCTTACTAAACAGGTAAGCTTTTTTGAAGAAGTAGGTAAACACCTAGAGGCAAAAAGACTAGACGAGCGCACAAATTTTGACTTAGAAATGATACGAGAGCTAGGCTATTGCTCCGGTATTGAAAATTACTCAAGATATCTAGACGGTCGCGAGCCAGGCACAAGACCTTTCTGTCTACTAGATTTCTTTCCGGATGACTACTTGATGGTAGTAGATGAGAGTCACGTGACGGTCTCGCAAGTAAGTGCGATGTATGGAGGTGATAGAAGTCGTAAAGAAAACCTAGTAGAATATGGTTTTAGACTACCTGCCGCGATGGATAATCGACCGCTTAAGTTTGAAGAGTGGGAAATGATGCAAAATCAAGTTATATATGTTTCGGCTACGCCAGCAGACTATGAATTACAAAAGTCTGAAGGAACTTATGTTGAGCAAATTATACGTCCTACGGGTCTTTTAGACCCTATAGTAGAGGTACGCCCATCTCTCAACCAGATAGATGACTTGATAGAAGAAATAAACAAAGTCACAGAGCGCAATGAGCGCGTGCTTGTCACCACGCTTACTAAGCGTATGGCAGAAGAGCTTACAAAATACCTCACCCGTATAGACATACGCACCCGCTACATACACTCTGATGTAGATACACTTGAGCGTGTAGAGATAATGCAAGACTTACGTAAAGGCGTTTATGATGTACTTGTGGGTGTTAACCTACTTAGAGAAGGTCTAGATTTACCAGAGGTATCTCTAGTAGCTATACTTGACGCAGATAAGGAAGGTTTTTTACGTAGTAACAGATCACTTACCCAAACTATAGGACGTGCCGCACGTAATGTAAATGGCAAGGCTATTATGTATGCAGATAAGATTACAAAGTCTATGCAAGAAACCATAAATGATAGTAACTACCGTCGCCAGAAGCAAATAGACTATAATACCAAGAATGGCCTCACTCCTATGGCTATTAAAAAGAGTCTTGATAATGCGCTTACGCGAAAAGAAACTTACAAAATTGAAGCCGAAGAACTCGTAAATCTAGCCGCAGAAGATGCAGAAGAATATCTTACTAAGCCACAAATAGAGAAAAAAATACGAAGCACTAGGAAGGCAATGGAAGCTGCTGCCAAAGAGCTAGACTTTATGCAGGCTGCAAAGCTTAGAGACCAGATTAAAGTATACCAAGAGCAAATTAAGGAACTAGCGTAAATAAAGAAAGGGCTCCCTTGCGGGAACCCAATCTCAAACTAACCAACCAAATTTATTATTGTATCTCAATTAACCTTGAAGGTTGCACTTGAGCTTCTTCACGCTTAGGTAAAGAAACCGCAAGAACACCATCTGTATAACTTGCTGTAATTTTTGCCGTATCTACAGATTCTGGTAAATTAAATGAGCGTTTAAAAGAAGCATAGTTAAACTCTCTACGAGTAAACTTTGCTGTCTCTTTTACATCTTCCTCGTTCTTAATTTCTGAGGAGATTGTAAGTAAGTCATTGTCAAGATTGATATTAAAATCTTCTTTCTTTAAGCCCGGAGCGGCTACGTGAAGCTCAAACGCATCATCTTTTTCTATAATGTTTACAGAAGGTGTTGCGTTTGTAAATGTGTTTGTTCTTCCTCCTAGCCAGTCTGTGTTAAGTAATTCTTCAAAAACAGATGGTAAGTATGGAGCTGTATTTTTTCTAACTAATGTCATAACTATAATTTTTAAATTGTTTTCAAACTTGTACAGCTATAGACAAATTCAGTTCCAACAATAAAATTATGACGTTATGGCATATTTTAAAATTTAAATAGTGACTTTTTGTCGCTTTTTATTAATTGTAGAATCTTTTAAAGATTTCTACAAGACGTTCTGACGGTATAAGTTTACCATCATAATTACCCATCTCCCCTAGTATTTGTTCTACCGCCTCTGGTCGTATACCTAGTTTGAGGCCATAATTTCTAAGGGCATCAATCTCTATAAAATGTGTTTGCTCATCTACATTCATTACTAGCAATAATCTATGAAACTGTGTGATGCGCTGTAACTCTGTACTAAAAACCATTTCCTGCAGCGGATTTTCAATAAGCTCATCTACCGCTTCCTTAGATATCTCAAGGCGCTTTGCAACCTCGAGTATAAAGTGATATTCACGCTCGTGCAAATGGCTATCTGCTTTTGCCATAGCAATCATATCTGATATAATTTGTAGATTTTCGGTAGTCATTTATAATGGTTTAATAGCGCAATGTAACTTTTATTTTGGAGTCATAAAAATGTTTTGGTTGCTGTATAATTTGTAGTTTTAAGGGATTAATTACGCTTTCGCGAAAGCGTAATACACCTACCATCTAGACATATTATATGAATCTATCTGTACGCTTCTATTATTTAATTGCTTTTGTAGGTCTTAGTTTTCTAAGCGCTTGTCAAGAGCAAACTACCCAAAATACATATGACCTCGCTATAAAGAACATCACGATTATAAATGAAAAAGGAATAAGCGATGGCGATCTTTATACAGTTTATATTAAAGATGGATTAATAGCCGAAATTGATCCTCTAGACACTTCAAAATCCTTATTTGCTACAAAGGAAATAGACGGAAGTGGCAAGTATATTTTACCTGGGTTTTGGGATAATCACACTCATTTTAGAGGAGGGTCTGAACTGGTTACTCAAAACGAACTTTTTTTAAAGCAGTTTATAAAGTACGGTATCACTACTGTAAGAGATGCAGGTGGTGACCTCACACCGCAAGTACAGCAGTGGAATAAAGAGATACAAAATGGCACACGCATAGGTCCTACAATTTATACTTCTGGACCTAAGCTAGATGGAAAAAATGCACGCTGGGCAGGATCTATAGGTGTTTCTAACAGCAATGAGATAAGCAAAGCATTAGACTCATTACAATCTATAAATGTAGATTATGTAAAGCTCTATGATAGTACACTATCTGGAGAGCAATATCTAGAGATTATAAAACAAGCAGAGTCTCGCGGTATGATAACTTCTGGACATATGCCATTTACCGTCACCCTTGATGAAACTATAGATGCGGGCATAGACAACATTGAGCATCTGTATTACATCTTAAAGGGTTGCTCATCTCAAGAAAAAGAAATCACAGCACAAATAAAAGAAGGTAAACTAGGCTTCTGGAATAGTATGGAGCAACTCATAGCAACCTATGATGAAGATACCGCGCAGCGCACTTTTAAAAAACTCAAAGACAATAATGTATATGTCACTCCTACCCTTTTTATAGGTGATATTCTGAGCTATATGGACGAGGTAGATCATAGTAATGATACATACCTATCGCTACTAGAAGAAGATTTTATCGAGACCTATAAAGGAAGAGTACAGAGTGCTCTTAACGCTACTCCAGAAGCAATACAACGCCGAAAAGATTTACAAGTGTTCTTCTTAACGCTAGCCAAAAAACTTAATGACGCTGGAGTCACTCTCCTTGCTGGCTCTGATAGTGGCGCTTACAATTCATATACCTACCCTGGGCCGTCGTTGCACGGAGAGCTTAAAGAACTTACACGAGCAAATATTAAACCTGCAACAGCGCTTACTGCTATGTATGAGGGAGCGCGTTTTTTAAATAAGACGTCATACTCCTTTTCTAAGGGAGGTATTGCAGACTTAGTAGTACTTAATAGCAACCCACTTGAGGATATAAATGCAACAAAAGATATCTGGCTTGTTATTAAAAACGGAGCAGTCGTACGTAACAAAGATTAATCTATAAGCCAAAAAGCTTATAAAATACTTTTATAAGTAAATACACTTATAAATATACATTATAAGTAAATATGCTTATATTTGAATAATTAAACCATCTAAGTGAAAGACAAACAACATATCGTTATCTCTGGAGACTTCATTGCTTACACAAGTTTAAGCACCGAAGAAAAAACAAATCTTGAGCAATCACTTTACAATCTATTTGACCAGCTTCAAGAAAAATTCAACACCTTCTCTAGACTCATAAAGGGTGACTACCTAGAGTGTGTAGTGCCAGATCCTGCAAATGGACTATCTGTAATGCTTGCTATAAAGACTTTTATTAAGTCACTAGAGATAGAAGATAAACCAGAAAATAATAGATCAAAAGTATTCCAGACGTACAGTATACGTCTCGCAATGGGTCTAGGCACTTTAGATCGTTTTGACATTGCAAATAATGTCATAGATGGCGACGCCATCTATAGAAGTGGTCGCGCTATAAGCGACGAGAGCACACACAACAAGGAGCGTATGGTTATAAAAAACACGCTATTCTTTAGCTCAAAAAATAAAGATCTCACCTTTAATATAGAAACCATACTCGCACTGCTAGATCACCTGCTCGCCAGAGCTACAAGTAAACAAAATGAAGTGTTGTTTTTAAAAATTATGGGTAACAGTGAGAAGACCATTGCAAAGCAGTTATCTGTGAGTCAGTCATCTATAAACCAGCACTCGACCGCCTCTGGGTGGAACGGTATGGATAAATCTATTCGTTATTTTTCTCATCTTTTAAGCGCACTTACTTAATGGAAATTATCACGTTAATTACCCTACAGACTATAGCTCACCTACTGGCAGACTATACCTTTCAATCTAAGAAAACAGCAAAATCTAAGGCAAAAAAAGGGTTTAAAAGTAAGTATCTCAAGTGGCACATATTAATCGTTTTTGTGTGTTCTTACCTACTCTCTTTTGATTATAGATTTCTTCCTGCAGCCTTGATTATAGCAGGATTACACTGGGTTATAGACGGTTTTAAACCTCAAATGATTGCTAGTAAAAGACTACATAAAGGAGCCTTTTTTATAGATCAGTTATTGCACATTCTTATATACGCGCTAGTGAGTACTACTTTTATAAAACTTGTAGGATGGCAACCTATATTTATAGACACTACACACTTTACATACATCTGTCTTATTGCGGTATTTTTATTATGTACAAAGCCGGCAAATATCCTTATCAAAGAAATTTTTACGCTCTTCTCTGTATCGTTTACAGAGAAGTCACAAGACTTACCTAATGCAGGTAGACTCATAGGTATCACAGAGCGCTGGCTCGTGCTTGTACTTATCATAATAGGCCAGTTTAGTGCTGTAGGCTTTTTAATTACCGCAAAATCTATATTAAGATTTAAAGATGGTGATTACCTTAAAACCGAATATGTTTTAATAGGTACAATGCTCAGTTTTGCCATTGCAATTGCTTGTGCACTGGTCATAACACTCTTTGTGCTTCCCATTTCGGGACGTTAAAAATTTCCCAATTTTGAAATAATAAAATGTCAGTTGGTATTTTAGGAGTCACAACCAAAATATCCAACCTATGTATTTCAAACACCTACTCACGGGGCTGCTTGTTGTTTCCGCTTTCGCGAAAGCGTATTCTCAAAAAACCCCAGTACCTGTAGACACTACAATTGTCACAAAACACACCACCACTATAAAAGGAAAAACCATTCCTTATACGGCAACCGCTGGGTTTCAACCCGTTTTTGATCAAGAAGGTGCACCAGTAGCTAGTCTACTTTACACCTATTACAAAAGATCTGACATAAAAGATGATCAAGAGAGACCGCTAGTGATTTCTTTTAATGGAGGCCCAGGCTCTGCCTCTGTATGGATGCACATTGCATACACAGGGCCGCGCATCTTAAAGATAGATGATGAGGGCTACCCTGTACAACCCTACGGTATAAAAAGCAATCCTAACTCGATACTTGACGTGGCAGACATTGTTTTTGTAAACCCTGTAAATACAGGATACAGTAGAATGTTACCTAATGAAAAAGGAGAAATGCCAGATAAGAAACAATTTTTTGGCGTTAATGCAGATATTAAATACCTAGCAGACTGGGTAAACACTTTTGTTACAAGAAATAACCGCTGGAGATCACCTAAGTTTCTTATAGGAGAAAGCTACGGTACAACAAGAGTTTCTGGACTTGCCGCAGCGCTTCAAGACAGTAAATGGATGTTTATAAATGGAGTGATACTTGTATCTCCTACAGAAATAGGTTTTGACTTTGACGGTCCTGTAGAAGTAGCAAACAGGCTACCTTACTTTACTGCGGCTGCTTGGTACCACAATATGTTACCACCAGCATTACAACAAAAAGACCTTACAGAAGTACTAGCCGAAAGTGAGGACTATGCTGTAAATGAGCTCCTACCACTTATTGTCAAGTCTGGTTACCTAGATGAATCAAAAAAAGAAGCTGCTATCAAGAAAATGGCATATTATTCTGGCCTTTCTGAAAAAACTATACGCCAAAACAATCTTGAAGTACCCTTTAACTACTTCTGGAAAGATCTCTTAAGAGATCGTGATGGCCTTACTATAGGTAGACTAGACTCTCGCTATAAGGGAATGGATGTAAAAGAATCTGGAGACCGACCAGATTATAATAGCGAGCTCACCTCGTGGTTACACTCATTTACTCCAGCGATAAATTACTACTATAGTCAAGAGCTAGGATTAAAAACAGATCTATCTTATAATATGTTTGGCCCAGTACGACCTTGGGACAGATCAAACAATAATGCAGGACCAAGTCTACGCAGAGCGATGGGTGTAAACCCTAACCTTAATGTAATGATACAGAGCGGTTATTATGACGGCGCTACAACTTACTTTAATGCTAAGTATGTGATGTGGCAACTTAACGCCAGTGGTAAACTAGCAGATAGATTAAGCTTTAAAGGTTATAGATCTGGACATATGATGTACTTACGTAATGAGGACTTAATCAAGGCAAATGACGATATACGTGCATTTATAAAAAAATCATCTATCGGCATTGAAAAAGGTGCGATACATAAATAAGAGATGACCTATGGATGAGAATTACGCTTTCGCGAAAGCGTAAAAATAACCAATAATAAAAACGCCCTATCTAAAAAAGATAGGGCGTTTTGCTTAGGTACTATTTAAATTTGAAAACCTTAAACCTTAGTACATAGCACGCAAAGCAGTAATATCGTTGCTGCTAAACTCTCCGTCCTCATTATTTGAGAAACAAGCTTGCATTATTGAGTCAAAATCTCTTGTAGGAGTACCTGGTAACTGCACAGCACCTGTAGATCCTGCAGACTCTCCTCCACCGCTACCACAGCTCTGACGATCGTAGTAATCTGAGTGACGGAAACCTATAGAGTGACCTATCTCGTGAGTAATTACGTGCTCATTTACATTTGTACTAGAACCTTCAAGGTTGTAAATCTGTACAAATTTATTAGGACGTCCTTGTGCATCTGGAAAACCTGCTACACCTCCAGAACCAGAGTTATTTGCAGAGTTATCATAAACAACCATATCGCTGTTTGAGAAGTTTGTTCCAAATGTAAGTCTAAAACGTAGTGCAGACCCTGAGATACGGTTAAAGTTATTTACCGCCCACTGTAAAGCTGTTCTACCTTTATTAGTAAGACCAAATTGATCATTACCTGTATAACCTATAATGTCTATTGTTCTGTTTGCTCCAGTTACTAGGTTAAAAGTTCTAAACTGGCGCTGGTCGTTAACCTGCATTTGTTGTAGTTCTTTCTCTGTAGTAACAATGTCATCACCTATGTAGATGCGCTGCTCTACAGTACCATCTGGAAGGTGGAAATCTCCTTTTGTGATAGCAGCTATATCTATAGCCATACCACGCACTTGATCAATAATAGCTTGATCTGTAACCTCAACACGATTGTTTTCGATTACTACTTCTACATTTGCTTGATCGTCTTGAATAGCATCTGCCTCATCTTTTTCACAAGAGGTAAATGATACCGCTACTAGTGCTAGTGCCATCGCACTAAATTTGAATTGATTTTTCATTTTGGGTTGCATATTTTAGGATTAATATATGATCCAAAATTAACTTATTTTAACATTAATAATTACCAATAATCAAGACTACAACGTTTTCGTGATTATTTTTATCATATAATTATGTTATTTATTGCATTATTAACAATTCAATAAAGGAAATCCTTTATTGAATTTTAACAATCTGATTAACAACAACTTCAAGGATAATGAAGTCGTGATTAATCTAGTAACTTGGTAGAGATTAGCCCCGTTAACATCAATAATTACATTAAAATGAGTGTAAAGTGACTATTAAGAAAGTGCTAATAAAATATCATTTTTAAGGATTTGATAATTTATAAGACATTTTATCATAATCCTGTATATTCAATAAGAAAAACCTATTCTAACTTATAATCTTTAAAGTCTAATGGATCAAAGTTTTTAAAATGTCCATTTAGTTTGATAAGCTCTTTTGTTCTATTTACAGATTTAAGTGTAGGTATAGCCGCTTTTAAATGTGCTATGAGATAATAAAAACAATCATTTTCTGAAGCAATTTGTAATAATTCATATTGCTGCTGTATATCGAGTCCCATTTTTTGTGCAAATCTAAAAGCACTTATAGTTTGTACAGCAACCTCTGGTGTGTTTACATCAAGTAAGTCATAAAATGTAGTAAGTAGTTTTACAAATTCTTTTTTGAGATCTAGAGATGCATTATGCTCAAAAGGTACGTATACCACTTCACCTCCAGCATAGAGCCGCTCACCTAGCGTGCTGTAAAAGTCCACTAGTTTAAACACGCGCAGTCCTTTACATATAATATCTGCAGCCCCAGATGGGTATCGCTTTACAACCTGCATTACCTGCATCTCTGTGCCATAAGATAAGGTGTTATTAATATAAGTAGGAATCCCAAAGGTGATATTACTCTCCTCACAGTCCTTAAGTAATTGCTGGTATCGCTCTTCAAAAATATGCAAAGAAAGTAGCTCACCTTGGTAGGCAACCATCTCAAGAGGAAACATAGGTAAAACAGCTGTAGTCATTGTTTTTATTTTGAAATGTACAAAAGCCTATGCAGGCTGTTATATAATGAACATTTTTTAACCTTATTGTTCAACATTTATAACAAAAGTATTCTCTCTATTTATAGAAGACAGTTAATTTTACTTTAAATATAAAGTGATGACTAATAAAGACCTTTTAAACGTAGTAAAAAACTACGGAAGCCCTGTGTATGTGTATGATGCAGACACAATTACAGCACAATATAATAGACTTACAAACGCCTTTAAAAGTGTAAAACAGTTACGCCTTAACTATGCAGTAAAAGCGTTAAGTAACTTGTCTATTCTTCAACACTTAAAAGGACTGGGGTCAGGCCTTGACACGGTATCTATACAAGAAGTGCAACTTGGTCTTAAGGCTGGCTTTACACCAGATCGTATCATATTTACTCCTAACGGGGTATCTCTGGGAGAAATAGAAGAAGTAGCAGCAATGGGCGTGCAAATCAATATAGATAACCTTTCTATATTAGAGCAGTTTGGGACAAAACACCCAGAGACACCTGTATGTATACGTATCAATCCTCACGTGATGGCAGGAGGAAATACAAATATCTCTGTAGGACATATAGATAGTAAATTTGGGATTAGTATCCACCAGCTACCACACGTACTGCGCATAGTAGAAAATACGGGTATGAATATAAACGGTATACATATGCATACCGGTAGTGATATACTAGACATTGATGTCTTTGTGTATGCTACAGAAATTCTTTTTGAGACGGCAAAGCAGTTCAGCGACCTTACGTTTATTGACTTTGGTAGTGGTTTTAAAGTGCCTTATAAAGAAGGAGATATAGAAACTAATATTGAGGAGCTAGGAGAAAAACTAGGGAAACGTTTTAACGCTTTCGCGAAAGCGTATAAAAAACCATTAACTCTCACCTTTGAGCCAGGTAAGTTTCTCGTAAGTGAGTCTGGTAAATTTCTGGTACAGGTAAACGTAGTAAAACAAACTACCTCAACAGTATTTGCGCAAGTAGACAGTGGTTTTAACCATCTTATACGACCTATGCTGTACGGCAGTCAGCACGAGATACATAACATAAGCAATCCTAACGGAAGAGAGCGTTTTTATAGCGTAGTAGGCTACATCTGTGAGACAGATACCTTTGCAAATAATAGACGCATCGCCGAAATTTCTGAAGGAGACATTCTCGCTTTTGATAACGCAGGTGCATACTGCTTTACAATGGCAAGTAATTACAATAGCCGCTATAGACCTGCAGAGGTACTCATAAAAGGCGGTAAAGCTCACCTTATACGCAAGCGAGAGACCTTTGATGATCTTATTGCAAATCAAGTTCTCATAGAAGAATAGTAATGATATATTTTATAAAAAGACCAGCCCTAAGCTGGTCTTTTTTATGAATACTAACTACATTTATAATATGAGATATGTACTTATATTATGTTTATTTATGGCAAGCTGCTCTACACCCATAGAGAAAGCCCTTAACTCATCTAGCCCGCTTATCACAAGGGTTACAGATAGTATAGACAAATACGAAGTCCAGATTCTTTTTACTCAGATTGACTCCACAGATAGTGGTGAAGTGCAGTTTACAGATTACAGTTACGGACTCAATGAACAGAATTACTTTTACCCAGCAAGCACTGTAAAACTTCCAGTTGCCGTACTCGCCGCAGAATATGCAGATGCTAGAGAAGATATAACCCTAGATACACCTTACATCATAGACGGTGATGAGGAGTTGCACAGCATAAGTGATGACCTACGACAGATTTTTGCCGTAAGCGATAATAAAGCTTATAACCGTCTTTATGAATTACTAGGTAGAGATTATATAAACTCCCGCTTACGCGAAAAAGGCTACACACAAACTACCATACAACATAGACTAGCTACACCTGAAGCAGCAGTTAATGCTAGAAAAACAATTCAATTTTTCCCAAGCTATACAGCCGAAAGTGTTATTATCACAAATAAAGAAGACAAAGACCTCATTCCTAACAATGTGGTAGGTAATAAAAAAGGACTGGGCTATATTGAAAATGGAAATCTTATAAATGGGCCTATGGATTTTGGTTTAAAAAATCACTTCCCATTACAAGAGCAACATCATTTTATAAAAAGTCTGGTATTCCCAAATTCTTTTGAAACCTCAAAAAGATTAGAACTATCTGAAACATCTAGACAAAGAGTACTTAAGGCTATGAAAATGCTCCCACGTGATGCAAAGTATAATCAAGAAGAATACTACGACAGCTATGTAAAATTCTTTATGTACGGAGACGAAACAACACCCATTCCAGATAATATACATATCTATAACAAAGTAGGGTTTGCATACGGTACGCTTACAGAAACAGCCTATATTGAGGATACTCAATATGACATACGCTTTATACTCTCTGCCACCATACTTGTTAATGACAATCAAATTTTTAATGACGACACTTATGAATATGAGCAAATAGGTATTCCCTTTCTCGCTCAATTAGGACGTGAATTTTACGAGCAAGAAAAAGAGCGAAAGGAATAACTAGCTTACGGCTAAATTTTGTTTCTTCGCGCTATTACCTTATGTAATCTTTTTATCAATAAAAACTAATTGCTGTGAGCTTAAGAGAACTTAATAAACGCACTATCATTTGTGAACTTTGTAGCAATGAGTATGACCTCTCCCCTTTTATAGTAGTTCCTAAAGAAGATGATATACTCGCGTGCAAGACTTGTATTACTCAGATAGAAAACCCTGAGGAGGTAGATGTAAATCACTGGCGCTGTCTTAATGATAGTATGTGGAGTACTGTACCAGCTGTACAAGTTGTGGCGTGGCGTATGCTTACTAGACTTCGTAAAGAAGGCTGGCCACAAGATCTACTTGATATGATGTATCTAGAAGAAGAAACGTTAGAGTGGGCAAAAGCAACAGGTGAGCATATAGAAGAAGATGAGAATACAGTAATACACAAAGACGCAAATGGTACACGCCTAGCAAATGGTGATAGTGTCGTGCTCATAAAAGATCTTGATGTAAAAGGAGCAAACTTTACAGCAAAGCGTGGAGAGTTTATGAGAAACATAAGTCTAGTACACGATAATGCAGAGCATATAGAAGGTAGAATACAAGGGCAGCAAGTTGTTATTGTAACAAAATATGTAAAGAAGAGCAACTAGTAAATAACAAGATTCATACATCTCAAAGGTGTATAAAACCAATAAAAAAAGGCCAACCATCTAATGTGATTGTTGGCCTTTTTTTAATCTATAATAGTAGTATTACCAGTTATCAAAATTGAGTAATGCATTTTTTGCCTCCGTATACTCAGCTATCATATCGCTTACTATAGTTGCAGCAGGTTTTATATCATTTATAAGTCCAGATATTTGTCCTATTTCAAGTTCTCCTTGTTCTAGGTCTCCCTCAAACATTCCTTTCTTTGCTCTTGCACGACCTAATAATTGAACTAGTTGCTGTTTAGTAGGTGCTGTAGTATATAAGGCTGCTACCTCTTCATAAAATTTATTTTTTATAAGTCTTACAGGTGCCAGTTCTTTAAGAGTTAATACCGTATCTCCCTCTTGCGTATCTATAATGGCTTGTTTAAATAATTGATGCGCGCTAGACTCATCACTTGCTGCAAACCTACTTCCTACCTGCACACCGTCTGCTCCCAGTGTCATTGCGGCAAGCATACCTCTACCCGTAGCAATACCACCAGCTGCAATAAGAGGTACATTTATCTTATCTTTTACCATAGGGATGAGAGTAAAAGTTGTTGTTTCCTCACGACCATTATGACCACCCGCTTCAAAACCTTCGGCCACAACGGCATCTACACCAGCTTCTTGAGCTTTTAGTGCAAACTTCACACTACTTACTACGTGTACAACTTTAATACCGTGCTTCTTTAATTCTTTAGTCCAAAGCTTTGGATTACCTGCGCTTGTAAAAACAATAGGCACCTTATAGTCTACTACAGTCTTCATATGCTCTTCTATGTTAGGGTACAACATAGGTATATTAACCCCAAAAGGTTTATCTGTAGCTTTCTTACACTTCTCAACGTGCTCTACAAGCACATCCGGATACATAGAAGCAGCACCTATGATACCAAGACCGCCAGCGTCACTTACAGCACTAGCAAGACGCCATCCAGAGTTCCAAATCATCCCTCCCTGTATAAGAGGATATTTTATTTTAAATAACGAAGTAATTCTATTCATTAGGACTTTATAAATTTTTGTGTAATAAGCGTGGTACCATCATTAATCTGTATGAGATACACTCCTTTTTTTAGATTTGCTACAGGTAGATAACTTGCCTGAGACTCTACTATTTTTGTCCCTACGAGTTTTCCAAGAATATCATAGATATGTACATCTACTTTGCTTATATCTTCAGGAAATACTATCATCGCAAACTCTGAAGCAGGATTAGGCACGATTTGGTACGTGCTCTTATTAGTATAATCTTCTAGAGTTAATAAATCATCTAGTGCTGCGCCAAAATCTGGTATTCCGTACCCAAGCTGTGACGTAGGGTTTGTATATAGAGAAGCAGACTCCCTCACTATTTGCATAACATCTGCATTAGTACGTTGTGGGTTTGCTTGCCAAAAGCTTGTGATAGCTCCCGCCATTATAGGCGAGCTAAAGCTTGTCCCATTGTTTGTAGTTATGTTATTATTTTGATCTATCACAGCACTACCAGTACCCTTTGCAACCACGTCTGGTTTGATACGACCATCACTAGAAGGACCTATACTACTAAAACTCGCATAATCGCCGTTTTCATCTACAGCTCCTACCGTAAAAGATCCAAAAGCATCTGCTGGAGCACTTATCATCCCATTACCACTGTTACCAGCACTAGTTACCACAAGCATTCCTTTCTCAAAAGCAAGATTTGCACCGCGCGATATAAAGGTAGTCTGGCCATCCATATCTGAATATGTATAGTCATAATCTGGATTGTCAAAAGTGCGATAACCTAGTGAGGTGTTTATAACATCTACACCCAGACTATCTGCTCGCTCTGCTGCTTCTACCCAGTAAGACTCCTCTACGGGATTTTCACTAGCTACATCTTCTGTACGGAAACAATAAACAGCAGCATCTGGGGCTGTGCCCACAAACTCATCTTCTACAAAACCTACAATATCGCTCAACACTCGTGTACCGTGACTGCTATTTGAAAATGCAAACTCATTATCTTCTCGACTTACAAAATCATAACCATCCAGTAACTTTCCTGCATCTCTTAATCGTGCAAAACCTTCATTTTCATCTACTCCAGGAAAACCAGAATCCATAATGGCTATAACCATTCCCTCACCTGTATAATCTTGTAAATGCAACTCATCTAACGATAGCATAGTAACTTGATTATCTGTCGCCCCATACTCAAAAACTACTCTACTTTGAGATTGTAGAGGATCTTCTTTAGAAAAAAGTAATGGTGTTGCAGCTCTAGTAATATTCTTATTTGCATACTCAATAGTACTAACAAACGATAGGTTTTCAAGAGCGGCTATCTGGGTTTCTGTACCACGTACGTGTACACAGTTCATCCATTTTGATTTTGCAAAGACTGTAATACCTGTTTGCGATTTTATCTCAGTGATATAACTTTCATTCACAGGGACATCACGCTCATCTATAATAACACCGTGTAGTTCTTTACGATCAAGTGCTTCTTGTGAAAGTATCGTTATGGGATTTTCTAGGCTTTGGGTTACATTTTCCTTATCTACAAAATAAACCCAAGCATCTTGCGCCTCTTGCGCATTTGTGTAGAAGCATACAAACAGTAGACTTAAAAATAATAGGGATCTCATAGCGACATAGTTTATGAGCCAAGGCTCGTAGGATTTCGTACGTAAGTTACGAAATAACCCCAGAACCAAGACACTCCTCACCGTGATGCCAGGCTACAAATTGCCCCTCGGCTATCGCTGTTTGTGGATTGTCAAATATGACATACATACCCCCATCTACTCTATATAAAGTGGCTTTCTCAAGAGGTTGACGGTAGCGTATACGTGCCTCTACCTGCATTGTCTCATCTACCGCAACTGTTAGATCTTCTCGTATCCAGTGTATTTCTTCTTCTTTTACAAAAAGTCCTTTACGATATAAACCTCTATGGTTTTTACCTTGACCAGTGTATATCACATTATCCTTTACATCTGTATCTATGACAAAGAGTGGCTCTACCGTTCCGCCTACGCCTAGTCCTTTGCGCTGGCCTATGGTAAAATAATGAGCCCCTTGGTGCTTCCCTACTACTTTTCCTTCGGCTACGGTATATGATGGTTTTTTTACAAGGTTTTCTAATTCCGCTTTCGCGAAAGCGTTACTAGCCTTATCCCCACCCGCAACTTCAGGTATAACGGTCTCTGGCACCTCAACGATAACACCTTCCTTAGGTTTAAGCTGCTGCTGAAGAAAATCTGGCAAACGCACTTTACCTATAAAACAGAGTCCTTGAGAATCTTTCTTACCTGCAGTAACGAGTTCTTGTTGTAGTGCAATGTCACGTACCTCTGGCTTTTGTAAATGGCCTATAGGAAACAACGTTTTTGCCAGTTGCTCCTGAGATAGTTGACATAAAAAGTAAGATTGATCTTTATTATTATCTGCCCCAGCGATAAGTTGGTACACTGTCTTACCGTCTACCTCTATAGATGATTTCTGACAGTAATGTCCCGTTGCGACGTAGTCTGCACCTAGTGAAAGTGCAATTTTCATAAACACGTCAAATTTAATCTCGCGATTACATAGCACATCTGGATTAGGCGTGCGCCCCATCTCGTACTCTCTAAACATATAATCTACAATGCGCTCTTGATATTGCTCACTAAGATCTACCGTTTGAAAAGGGATTCCTAACTTTTCGGCAACGAGCATTGCATCGTTACTATCATCTAGCCACGGGCACTCATCAGAGATTGTTACGGAGTCATCGTGCCAGTTTTTCATAAAAAGGCCTATCACATTGTATCCCTGCTCCTTAAGCAAGTATGCTGTAACACTACTATCTACTCCTCCACTTAGACCTACTACTACCGTTTTCATAACTTTTACTTAGATATTGTACACAATAGTCTCTTTTGAGACTCGTATAAAGTGTCTAGAAACACTTAAAAAAATTGTGGCGCAAAATTACAAAATAACAAGCCATTATAAGAATGGCAAAATGTTACTTTTATACCCACTATATAACTACATATTTACACTAGTCTATTGTAGTAGCAACTGGTAAGATATCCTTACAGTACTATTGTACGCCTATTTTATTGCGAGGATACTTAATCTCCTTGTCTACCTGACCATTTTTATAATACTTCCAGAGGCCGTGTTTTCTATTATTCTTATAATTACCTGCTACTTCTTTCTCTCCATAACCGTTATAGAAGATCGCTGGTCCTTCTAGCTTATCTTGTTTATAGGTTACACTTTTAAGCACCTTTCCCTCTTCGGTATATGTGATAGCCTTTCCTTCTTTGTTTCCATCTACATATTGCTCGACAAGTGCCGGAAGTCCGCTTATAAAAAAGACATTGCGCTGTCCATCAAGAAGCCCATTTTTATACTGCTCTTTTATCATAATTGTGGAGCCGTCTTGGTGATATGACAGCCACTCACCTTGTCTTTTACGATTCTTCATCTTACCTGAACTTACTTTCTTTCCCTCTGTTGTATAAAAAGTAACATCTACAAAGGGGGAATCTGTCGTATATTCTTTTATAGCAGTGGGATGGCCACCACTAGAATCAAAAAATTTAAATACTCCTACCTCTTTACCGTGGTTAAAAGATCCATTATATCTTAATTGTTTTGAACTCTTATAGTTTTTTTGCCATACGCCGTGACGCTTTCCAGCAGCGTCATATTGATTAATCTCCTGAGCGACTGTAACACACTTAAAATGAAATACTATTAGGAATAAGCAAACTGTTAATTTTGACATTTTAACTATTTATTGGGATTATTTTTTGTTTATCTATTTTAGATTTACATTAAACAAAAACTACAAACTATGAAAAATTTATTTAATCTTACAAAATTAGTATTTCTTGCTTTAACGCTATTTGTGTCAGTATCGTGTAATGATGATGATGATAATGGAAATATTATCGAAGGAGAAAGCAACACTATTGCAGACTTTGTTGCAGCAAATGAGGACTACAGTTCTTTACTAGCTGCACTTCAACAAACAGATCTAGATGCAACACTTGCTGGTAATGGAACATTTACAGTATTTGCTCCTAACAATGCTGCATTTGAAACCTTCTTAGACGGAGCAGCCTTAGAAGATGTAGATACAGACGTACTAAGACAAGTATTACTTAATCACGTTCTTAACACGACACTTACATCTACAGACCTAACAACGGGTTATGTAACAAATCTCGCAACAGAGCCTTCTTCTAATGCTAATATTAGTCTATATGTAGACACAACAAATGGAGTGGTTCTTAATGGTCAATCATCTGTGACTACACCAGATATTGAAACTGATAATGGTGTTATACACGCTGTAGATACGGTAATAGCGTTACCTACCATAGCAACATTTGCCACAACAAATCCTGCATTAATCTCACTAGTTGCGGCACTAACAGATGAGGGGAACACAACATTTACAACATTGCTAAGCGACACAGAACAAGACTTTACAGTTTTTGCTCCTACTAATGATGCGTTTGCCACATTTCTTGATGGTGCAGCACTAGAAGATGTAGATAATGATGTACTAGCACAGGTATTATCTAACCACGTGGTACCAGGCGCAGTTGCCATCTCTGGGACACTTACTAATAGTTATGTAAATACTGCAGCAACCTTTAATGGTGAGGCAGATGCACCTTTAAGCTTATATATTAATACAGATAACGGTGTTACTCTTAACGGTGGGTCTAATGTAATCATTGCAGATATTGTTGCAGTAAATGGTGTTGTACACGTAGTAGATACTGTAATAGGGTTACCAGATGTAACAACCTTTGCCACAGCAGATCCTAACTTTTCTACACTAGTTGCAGCCCTTACAGCAGATGCATCATTTGGATACGTAGGAGCTTTACAAACTCCAAATGGAACAGATCCTGCGCCGTTTACTGTGCTTGCTCCCGTAAACACGGCTTTTGAAAATTTACTTACTGATCTTGGTGTAGATTCTCTAGATGATATTGATACTGCTACACTCGCTGCTACATTAGAACTACACGTTATTGCAGGAGCAAATGTAAGAGCAGAAGATCTTGCTGGTCTTGATGGAATGATGGTAGAAACACTAGGCGGTACAAATATTACTATACAGGCAGATCCTGCAGCGGCAATTGATCCAGATAATGGCGAAAACCCAATAGTTGCTACAAATGTACAGGCCACAAATGGCGTTATACACGCTGTAAGTAGAGTATTAAGAGATTTATAATATCCCTCAAAACTTTGTTTAGATAAGCTCCATTGTACTTCTCATACGGTGGGGCTTTCTTTATTTTATAGACTAAAAAAGGCTCTCTTTCAATGTTGAAAGAGAGCCTTTTTACTTTTCGCGAAAGCGTTATAACACTATTTTAGTGATCCATACTTAGATGCATACTCTAGCATTTGTGACTCAAAGCTTTCTGGTTGCTGGATAGAAAAACCAGTGATCTCCTCACCATCCATAGTCGGCACAATAGCTGGGTTTACAAAACCGCTGTAAGGTGCACTTTTAAACTGGCTGTTACGATCAAGCACTTCTTTGTGAATGTCTTGATCTACTTGTACTCCGTAATCTTCTACAAGATTTTTTGCAGCTTCATAATCACCTTCAGAAGTAATGCGTTGTGTCTCTCTAAGAAGTTCTCCAAAAATCTCACGCAGCTTTACATAGTCATTTATGTTATAGTATGTCTTACCATCTCTAGTAACTTTTTCTATCACATTATCTTCTAGACCACGCTCGTAAGACCAAGCACTCACCCACTGGCGGTTTACCATATGTGCTTCTTCTACCATATCACCAAGTTCTAAACGTATAAGTTGCGTCATAAGACCATTACGTATGTAACCGTCATAAGCAGCTTTACCCGTTTTCTCCCAGTCTTCTACAAGACCTAGTTCTTGAAGTTTTGGATCCATAAGGTAGTATAGCCCAAAAAGGTCTGCTCTACCCTCTTCTATGGTAGATTTATAACGTTTAAGCGTTTCTTTAGGTGTCCCTACTCCTTTATTAATTTGACCAGAGGCGTGACCTACTACCTCGTGTAATGCTGTGTGAAGTTTATCCCCTAGTTGACCATACTCCTCCTCTAGCGCAACCTCTTCTTCATCGTGTGCAAACTCTTTAAGACGTCCAGAACCTCCCGCATTGTTATATGCGTTTATTATGTTACCTAGTGATACAGACTTACTACCGTGCGTCTGGCGTATCCAGTTATTGTTAGGTAAGTTTACTCCTATAGGTGTAGAAGGTGATGCATCTCCGGCCTCACCAGCAACAATTACTGTTTTATAAGAAACACCTTTTACAGTTTCTTTTTTATGCTCTGGCATAAGTGGTGAGTTATCTTCAAACCATTGTGCCTCTGTAGAGAGTACTGCCATCTTTTTTGACATATCAAAATCTTTGATTTGTACGATGGTTTCATAAGATCCCTTATATCCCTTAGGATCATTATATACTTCTATAAAACCGTTTATCCAGTCTATATTTCCTTCGGTAGAAGTTGCCCAGGCGATACAGTAATCATCCCAAGTGTCTAGACTTCCCGTCTGGTAGTACTCGATAAGTAAACCTAAAGCTTTTTCTTGTTGCTCATTTTCGGCAACAGTTTTTGCTTTTTCTAGCCATCCTATAATATTATCTATCGCCTCTCCATAAAGACCGCCACTTTTATAAACTTGCTCTACAAGTTTTCCGTTTTCTTTTACTAGACGCGTATTAAGTCCTTTTTCGATAGGCTCATTTGCATCTACTTTTATGGCGTCATAAAACTGCTCTGCCTCTGCTGTGGTAACATCTGGGCCATAAAAATTTATCGCACTCTCAAGTACAATATCTGCATCTTTAGAGAGGTTTACTTTCTTGCTGTCTTTATCATTAAAAAGCACATCAAAAGGTTCACCTTCTAGCGTAGCGCCGCTCTCTGCAAGTACTTTTTTAAGATACTCTGGTGAGAAGGCAGGTTTCATCTTTGCATTACTATAGTGGTGATGTATCCCGTTTGCAAACCAGATTCTCTTTAGGTATGTTTCAAACTGTGCCCACTCTTCGCCTGTTTTTTCAACCTTATCTGATGTATATACAGTCTCAAGAGCCTCTCTAATAGCAAGATTATGTCTGTAGTTTTGTGCCCACATAATATCACGACCAGCAAGACCAGCCTGTGTCATATAGTACACTAGTTTTTGCTCTTTTAATGTAAGATCTTCAAATCCTGGTATTTGATAACGTAGTATTTTAATATCTGCAAATTGACCTACTGTAAAATCAAAGTCTGTGGTGGCGGTTTTTTCCGCTTTCGCGAAAGCGTTATCACCCTTCTTTTCTTCTGCGCATCCTACTGCTACCATAGCGGCAATGGCAAGTGCGTATACTCCTTTATATTTCATATGTTTTGTGTAAATAATAGTCGTAAATATAACGAAATTCCACACGATGAATTTTATTATCTTTACACATAAACCAAACCATCACCAATGAAATTTTTAAAATTCTTCCTTTTTCTTATTCTTATCGTAGTTATAGGAGGTGCTATTTATTTTGGTACACAAGACGGCACCTATCAAATAGAATCTACACGCACGATGAATGCACCAAAAGAGGTGATTTATGATATTGTAAACGAGTATAAAACTTGGGAAGACTGGGGACCTTGGAAAAAAGAAGAGCCTACAATGGTTTTTAACTATGCAGATAAAACATCTGGCGAGGGAGCTTCATATAGCTGGCAAGGTGAGATGGATGGTAGTATGACTACTAGAGAGGCTATACCTCATACTTCTATAAAACAGGATATGACTTTACAAACTCCAGGTGGAGAGCGCAAGCCAGAGGTTTACTGGACTTTTGAAACTACACCAGAACTAGCAACCATCGTAACCTGGGGTATACAAGGAGAGCATACACTTATGGATAAGGTGTACTATGCCATCACAGGTATGGACTTTGATGGTGATATGATGGCGATGTATGATGAAGGGCTTACAGGACTGGAAGCTGCAGCCAGAAAAGAAATCTCAAAATACACTGTTAATGTAGATGGTATCACGCAATACAGCGGCGGTTTTTACCTTTATAGAACTACCTCTGCAAAGGCTAATAAAGTATCTCAAATAATGGGTGAGAATTATGGTGGTATTACTGCTTTTATGAATGAAAACAACATCGCAATAAGTGGGATGCCATTTACCATATATAATGAGACGCTAGATAATGGTGATGTTATTATGACTAATGCCTTACCGGTAAGAGAAAAAATAATTGTTGCAGGTGATGCAAACGTCTTTAGTGGTTATATGCCTACCGTTACTGCTGTAAAGGCAACCTTACGTGGCAATTATGTAAACCTAGGTGAAGCCTGGGCAACTGCGATGCAATATGTACAAGATCAAGGATACACATTATCAAGCGAAAAACCATTTGAGGTGTACGTAACAGATCCTCAAAATCACCCTAACCCTGCAAACTGGGTAACAGAGATTTATGTACCTATAGAAGATATAAAATAAACCAATTTGAAATCGCTCTTACTCGTTTTTATAGGTGGTGGCACTGGCAGTGTAGCCAGATATCTATTAGGTAAATACCTCAACAGCACAACGACGGGAATACCTTATGGTACCTTTGCTGCAAACGTGCTGGGTAGTTTACTTATAGGCATCATTTTAGGGTGGGCACTTAAAAACAATTCGCTTTCTAGTAATACAGCTTTGCTACTAGCTACAGGTTTTTGTGGTGGCTTCACGACCTTCTCAACCTTTGCTTATGAGAACCACGTATTTCTTAAATCTGGAGACTTTATGACTTTTGCACTTTATGCTATCGCTAGTTTTGCGCTAGGGATACTTGCCGTTTTTGGCGGTATGGAAATTGCTAAGGCTTTATAGCTTTAAAGTTATATTATTACAACTTAATACGCTTTTTCATTTCTTCTACGATATTAAAGGCAGCTGGGCACATTTTTACATTTTCTAACGTGAGCTTAGAGATTTGCTGAAATTTCTTCCTATCCGTGTGCGGAAACTCTCTGCAAGCCTTAGGGCGTACCTCATATATAGAGCAGTAATTATCTGCTCCTAGAAAGGTACACGGCGTTTCCTGCAGCACATAGTCTTTATCTTCATCTACTCTCAAATAAGTTTTAATAAAATCAAATTCCTTCATTCTGAAGTGTTTTGAAATACGCTGTATGTCCTTATCTGTAAATAAAGGTCCTGTGGTTTTACAACAATTTGCACACGTAAGGCAGTCTGTTCTTTCAAACTCCTCTTCGTGCAATTCTTGCATTATGTAGTCAAGTTTTTTTGGCGGTTTATTGCGCAGCTTTGCAAAGAATTTTTTGTTCTCATTCTGCTTATCTTTGGCCAGCTGTGGGAGGCTTTTTAATACTTCTTCCATTGCGCAAAGGTAATAATAAGGTATGGGTACAAAGGCAGATATTTTTGGGGCAGCGCTTCTTGATTTTATAAATGATGAGTATACAGAAGATATTGTGGTACACTCTTCTATAGCCGAGGATGATGTGATACCTGTTCCTTATCTATTCAGAGATTTTAAAGAAATGCCTTTACTTGAACAGAAAGCCTTATCTCTTTCTAAAGGAAAAACACTTGATATAGGTAGTGGTGCCGGTAGCCATAGTCTCTGGTTACAAGAGCAAGGCATTGATGTTACTGGCATTGATATAAGTGAGGGTGCTGTTACGCTTTCGCGAAAGCGTGGTCTTAAAAATTCTATACACGAGGCTATACTTGATCACAAGGGCACTTATGACACGCTACTATTACTAATGAACGGCACGGGAATATTTGAAAAAGTGCAGAAAATAGATAGCTACTTAAAACATCTCAAATCACTACTATCGCCTGAAGGGCAAATTCTCATAGATGGCTCTGATATAGCCTATATGTTTGAAGACGAAGATGGTGGTTTCTGGGTAGACACCCATCGTGATTATTATGGTGAGGTCACTTATAGTATGAGCTACAAGGGTGTACAAGGAGACACTTTTGACTGGTTATATCTAGATTATGCAAAGCTTGAGTGGTATGCAAAAAAAAATGAGCTCAAGTGTGAGCTCATTTTTGAAGGTGATCATTATGATTATCTTGCAAGGCTATCGCTTACATAGAGTATCCCTTTTCGGCAAGTTTATCTACCATAGAGCGATATAAATCTCTACTCCATATTTGAGAAATCTCTCCTATATTTTGTGCTATATCTGGCTCTGCCATTAATATTTTTTGTCCTGTAGGTGTATTGTAAAATACAGAAGCTTCTTTTTGCTGTTCATAATCTAGCGCTGTTCTATCTGCAAGTAACTGGCGACCTGTACCTGTTTCATAAAAGGCAAGCATATTCTGTATATCCTCGTGACTATATGTCCCTCTGTAAGCAGAAACTAGCATATTTAATACACGCTCTACCTGTTTTGGAGAGTCTGCTTTAAGCTCTGTCCATACAGATTCTGGCACATTTTGACTTTCATATTGCTTTTTAAGTAAATCAAATAATCCGTCTGTTGCATTACTGTACTGAGCGGCGGTTCCATTTACTTTAAAATAAGCAAGTACATCTTCGTGATAACTAGTATCTTGAGCCTGAATAGTCAGAGTAGAAATAAAAAATATGGCTAAAAGTAATTTTTTCATCATTTTTACGATTAAATTATAGCGATAAATATAGAACATATAACATATGAAATCCTCACAATATCTCACATTTTTAATCCTTATCCTTACTATCGCTTTAGGTTGTAGTGACGATGATACAACAACTGTTCCAGAAACAAATGAAAATGCTGCAAACCAACAACCTCTAGGAAGCTCTGCTGCAGAACTACTATCTAGTGAGGACTTTACAAGTATGCGTGTAGAGATAGCTTACCCACAAGGTTTTAGACCTACACAGCAAACCCTAGATTTACTCTTACCATTTTTAGAAGAAAGACTAGATAAACCAGACGGTATTACAATGGTGGAATCTATTATAACAACAGATGAAACAGGACCTTATGATATAAACGAGATAGTAGCTATTGAGGATGCTAATAGGACGGTGTTTAACAATGGTGATGAACTAGGCGTGTGGCTTTTCTTTTCTGACGAGCGTAGCGAGGGAGACAGTGGCAACTCTGTGGTACTAGGCTCTGCTTATAGAAACACATCTATGGTTATTTATGAAAAAACTTTTATTGATATAGCAAATAACTCAACTACACCTGTTAATAGAACACTTATAGAGACCTCTACCATACGTCACGAGTTTGGACATATATTTGGCCTTGTGAATGTGGGAACTCCAGATCTATCTGCTCACGAAGATCTGGATAACCTTAGACATTGTAATGTAGAAGATTGTCTTATGTATTTCCAGACGGTAACAAACTCTTTTAATACAAGTTCATTAGAAAGTATACCAGACTTTGATGATTTATGTATTCAAGATCTACAAGCAAATGGTGGGCTATAACGCACACTAACTTGAATAAAAAAGGGCGATTGATTACTCAATCGCCCTTTTTTATTATCTAATAAGATAAAGGTTTAATCTTCTACCTCTGTAAAAAGTACTTCTTCTAGTTGTAAACCCTCTGTGTACTTAAGTAAGTAAACTGCCTGATTAGAAAAACCACCTGCCCCTCTTCTATCGTATTTAAATTTATTCTCTATATAATCTGTCTCTACTCCAGAAGAAGCTGCACTATATAAATCTTGTGCATATGCTAGACGTAGTAACGTGTCATACATAAGATCATACCCACGTATTGCATACTCACTTGGGCTTACATTAAATCTAGTCTCATAGCTATCTACAAAGGCTTTTACATCTTTATATTTATACTCTTTCTCTACAGACGGAAAGTGAAAAGAAAGATTTTTTAAATGCTCGTGTTGTATCTCATCACTGTCATAAGCACTCCCTCTGTTGGTAGTTAATAACACAACCTTACGCGCTCCTACTTGAGCATTAAGATTAGTCGTAACATTACTTATTAATGGTACATCGTTAGACTCTAAGAACACCCAGTTTTCAAGCTCGTCTGAGAGTTGACTCGGGATATCATCTGGATATAAAAAGTAGCCTTTATCTCCAGACCTAGGTGCAACAGTCTTAGCATTTGGGAAAAGTGCCTTAATTTTAGATTTTGTACTTCCGTTTTTAGCATCTGCAATAATGACAATATTTTTGCCCTCTCCATTTTCTTTGAGAAATGATAGCATTTTGTCTCTTAACAATACATCGTTAGGTTTTGAGACAAATATATTACCGCGCCCGATTACCTTATTAGATATAGGGGATATTATCGGAATATTACGCGAAGATAACATAGAAGAAGCGCGATCTATATTACTTCCTAAAAGAGGTCCTATTACAGCATTAACACCGTTAAAATCATTAGACTGTATAATAGTCTCTACTTTTCTAGCATTTACTGCCTTCCCATCCTTACGGTTATATGCTGTGTCATAAGTATCTATACTTGCAGATATACCTAACTTTTTTGCATCTTCTGCAGCCATAAGGATACCGCTATATAAATCTAATGATAAACGTAGTATACGATCATTTTTAAGTAAATCCTCATTAGTCTCTATATTATCACTTGAAACACGGTTTACACCAAAAGGTAGCATTACCGCTATTCTTTTTGTAGAAAAATCTGTTAGACTAGTTTCAAGACTACCCTTCTTTCCAGGTGCTATCATCACCTCTGGTTGCGTAGAGGTATCGCCATATGCAGGTGTAGGATTATCTGACCCTGGGCTTCCCTTAGGTACTTTAAGTATCATACCTTCCTTAAGACCTTCATCTAGTGCTGGGTTAAGCGTTAAAAGTTCGTCTGCTTCAAGGTTTAAAGAACGTAGCAAGCTATACATTGTATTGCCTTTCTTAACTTCATAAAAAGCATACTTTTCATTATTAATAATAGTACTTTCTGCAAAGTTTGCCTTAGGCACATTAATCACGTCGCCTATTTTAAGACCATCTTTTACTTGTGGGTTTGCCTGCTCCAGTTCTGCTATTGTAATACCGTACTTTCTGGCAATACCGTATTTAGTCTCTTTTGCAATTACCTTATGTGTGGTTTGCTCTAGTGCGGCTGTTGTAGACTCTGGAAGTGATACTACAGACTCGGTAACTATTTCTGGTTTATAGTTAGTTGGGATACGTAGTTTATCCCCCTTTCTAAGTGTCTCACTATATAAACGCTTGTTGTATCTCTTTATAACATCTTGAGGCACACCATAACGCTTTGATAAGCTATAAAGCGTCTCCTTACGTTTTACTTTATGTGTCTTAAAGGTAAGATTATTTTGTTCTACAACTTGCGTGATAACTCCAGAAGATGCTGGTAAAATAAGAACTAGACCATCATAAATTTCCTTCTTGGCATCTGGGTTGAGCTTTGTGATTTCCTTCTCACTTATACCGTACTTCTTTGCAATATCCTTTACAGTCTCACCTCCTTTTACTTGGTGAGATATAAATTTTTGAAAAAAGCTACTAGATGCTTTTGAAACTGCTGTAGTTGAGTTCGCTTTCGCGAAAGCGAAACAAAAAACAACCGCTATTGCTGCAATATATTTAGTCATATTCATATTTTATTCCCACTCGATAGTGGCTGGTGGCTTAGAGCTTATGTCATATACTACTCTATTAACGCCTTTTACCTTATTAATTATATCGTTAGACACTTTTTGTAAAAATTCGTAAGGAAGATTTACCCAGTCTGCCGTCATACCATCTGTACTCTCTACAGCTCTTAATGCTACACATTTTTCATAGGTACGCTCATCACCCATTACTCCTACAGAGTTTACTGGGAGAAGCATTGCTCCTGCTTGCCATACCTTATCATATAATCCCCACTCACGAAGACTACTTATAAATATATGATCTACCTCTTGTAGTATGCGTACTTTCTCTGCAGTGATATCACCTAGTATTCTAATAGCTAGACCAGGTCCCGGAAAAGGGTGTCTACCTAAAAGCTCTGGGGATAATCCCATACTTGCTCCTACTCTACGCACTTCATCTTTAAATAACATTCTAAGAGGTTCTACTACCTCTAGTGTCATATAATCTGGTAAACCTCCTACATTGTGGTGAGATTTTATGGTAGCGCTAGGACCTCCTGTTGCACTTACAGACTCTATCACATCTGGATAGATGGTACCTTGCCCAAGCCATTTGGCATTTTCTACAAGCTTGCTTTCATCATCAAAAACTTCTACAAAAACACGACCTATAGCCTTACGCTTTGTCTCTGGGTCGCTTTCTCCCTCAAGTGCTTCCAAGAAGCGTGCCGAAGCATCTACTCCTTTTACATTGAGTCCCATACCTTCATACTGTTTAAGTACTTGAGTAAACTCATCTTTACGTAATAGACCGTTATTTACAAAGATGCAATACAGGTTTTTTCCTATTGCTTTATGTAGTAGTGTCGCTGCAACAGTACTATCTACACCTCCTGAGAGACCAAGTATCACGCGGTCATCTCCAAGTTTATCCTTAAGATCTGCCACAGTGGTATCTACAAAGGCATCTGGTGTCCAGGTTTGTGCTACACCTGCGATTTTTACTAAGAAGTTTTCTAATATTTTCTTCCCATCTGTAGAGTGATATACCTCTGGGTGAAACTGTATACCATAAGTGTCTTCACCTTCTATTTTATACCCTGCATTTTCTACATCGTGGGTAGAGGCTATGCGCTTTGCTCCTGCTGGTAATTTTTTTATAGTATCACTATGACTCATCCACACTTGACTACCCGTAGATACTCCTTCTAGAAAGGTCTCACCCTCTTCTACCATAGACAGTTTTGCACGACCATACTCACGTGTGTTAGACTGCCCTACTTCTCCATCAAAAAATTGTGCTAAGTATTGCGCTCCGTAACATACACCCAGTAAGGGTTTTTTTCCTTTTATTTCTGAAAGGTCAGGATGCGGTGCATCCTCACTACGTACAGAGTGTGGAGACCCAGATAAGATTACTGCCTTGTAAGAAGATAAGTCCTTAGGCTGATTATTAAATGGTTTAATCTCGCAGTATATATTTAACTCACGCACACGACGTGCTATTAACTGCGTATATTGAGACCCGAAGTCTAAGATGAGAACGTTATTTTGCATAGGCAAAAATAGCATAATTATACAAAGATACCGGCTATATAATTCAACAAAGAATAACGGAGTTTTTAACAGTATTAATTTGTTGTGTTTTTTACTCAAGAGAGCTGCAGGATATCATATTTACATAAATTAAGTAGTTACAACTGTGTCGCAATACGTACAAATACTTTTTAAAATAGAAAAAGCTATCCGCTCATCGGGTGTTTATATCTACTTGTCGAAAAGTACCTTACATACGGCATTACAAGAAACTTAGAAGCCAAATAAGCCGTACATTTATAAGGAACCTCGAGGTAATTATCACCGATTGGATCTAATATTACCAACTTTACTAGCCAATTTATGATAAATGACGAAGATGAACGTTTTAACAGTGAACTAGACGAGTGGCGAAAACTACCTGTTTTTAAACAAGCTCTTGTAATACTGCACCTTGTAGAGCATATTATAGAGGGCATACACCTTGACGACCCTCATCCTAGCACTCACTATAAGCTTAGATTGTACGAACGATACACGAGACAAATGATGGAAAATGCACTTCTTATTCCGTCAGAAATCGCTACGGCAGATAGTACTGATCTTTACGATCATAAAATGGAAAATGCGACCATTATACGTAAAGCAGCAAAAGAAATTATTGCAGATAGTAAGGGATTACAAGCCTCTGGTTATAAAGAAGCAGAGTACTTAGAACTACTTTATGATGCAGTCGAAGAGTTTAGACCACTCTTTGCAGAGTGGGTGCAATCTTTTAGTACAAAAAACTTTATCATAGATCGCTGGGGATTATTTAATCCACCTGGAGTATCTTATGATGATCCTGTAGATACAATGAGTTTTGACAGTAAGTCCTTCTTAAGAGACTTAGAAGACGACTGGGATGATGGAGATGATGATGACCTTATTTAACAATAGGATTATAAGACACTACGTGAGATAATACAATCTGGGTTTTTGACTCACCATAGGTAATCACTCTATCTATAAGCTCTTCTAGATGCTTCTGGTTACGTAGTACAACTTCCATCACTATATTCTCATTTCCAGTAATGCGATAACAGTTTACTACCTCTTCCCATTTTTTTACATTTTCTATAAAAGGCTTAAGCTTACCCATAAATGCTCGTATTGTTATTATAGCCTTAAGTTGATAGCCCATTGCCTCTGGATTAACTATTGCTTTATACCCTTGTAAAATACCTGCATCTTCCATTTTACGTATGCGCTCACCCACTGCTGGAGAGCTCACGCCTACCTTTTTTGCTATAGCAGTATTAGACTGCCTAGCATCCTCTTGCAAACATTGTAAAATGCGATTATTTAAAGAATCAATCATAGTATTTAAAGTTTATAGTTAAAAATACACTTATTATTAAGCAATACCATCTATTGACTTAAAAAATTAAATAAGCATCTCAAAGCAAGCTTGTATTTTTACGTTTACAATGCTTACTGTAAAAGACATACAACTCGCAAACCACAAAGACACATCTCAGTGTACAGCTTATAGAGATGCTGTTGCGTTTTTTACGCTTTCGCGAAAGCTGTCTAAAAACAATTTATGCGCCAGTAAATGGAGATGCTTAAAGCAAAGAAAGCTAGCAGCACACCTTACAGAAAATATTTCTACAAGCGCATTATCATTACCTATGACCATCGCCGAAGCTTCTATTACAGTAGATTATGGCAAAAAATTGTTTTTTAAAAACACCATAGAAGAACGTGTAGAAAAGATATTATCTCTATGTAATAACCTTGAGGACGTGTATCAACCTAAAGACAAAAGGGCAAAGCAGTTATATAGAGCCGCAAATAAACTACAAGCAGGTGTAAAAAAATGGTCACTACATCTAACGTCTCAAAATTAATAATGTCAATAAGGCTAGCATTTACCTTGCTAGCGTCTTTTTTCTTTTTTTATGATTTTGATGTTAAATATCGTTAAGTCAAAACGGGTTGCTCAAAAACCAATGTACTTTTAATTTAAGATAATGAATGACAACTTCCTTTTTACATAGAAGTACATTATCAAAAAAAAAACAAGTAACCATTAAAATCAAACATTATGACAAAGAAATTTTTAACTCTAGTAGCTGTGGCCATTTTTACACTTTCATTCTCAAGCTGTAGAGAAAAAACAACTGGAGAAAAAGTAGGTGACGCAGTAGAAAATGTAGTAGATGATGTTGAGAACGCAGTAGACTAATCATCTATACATATAAACAAGAAGCCTTTCTGTAACAAGAAAGGCTTTTTTTTGTGATCTAAAATTAAAAAAGGTCCTAACACTGTAGCGTTAAGACCTTTTATTATCCAGAGGAGGGTATAGATAATGATGGCTATTTATTAATCTATCCTAAACGAAACCTTATACGCTCAAATAGCATTTACAATTATTATACGATACAAACACCTGTTATGGATCTTACATTTAAAAAAAATAAAAATTAAATACACTCATTTTAAATAGGTTACAGCGTTTCACTCTTAAAGTTCTATAAAACTTGTAAGTGCATTGTAAAACCAGCGTCAAAGAGATTATTAATAACAAAGCTTCCTAATTGAAGTCTAAAAATCAAAAAAAAGAAAAAATTGCTATGAAAAAATTAATCTCAATGTTCGTTTTACTTTTATCTGTAACATTTGCAGCACAAGCGCAAGATAAAATGATGAAAGACGCTCCTACAAAAGTTATTGCCTTAGAGCAAACTAAAGGTGAGTTTACTCAAAAACAAATTGTTGTAAATGAGGGAACTTACACCTTCTCTATTGCAAATAACAACGTAGGTACAGATGTAGGGTTTGTTTTAGTACCAAAAGGTAAAGACATTTCAAATCCAGAAAATCACATTAAAACAGCTTATGTAACTGCCGTTGTACCCAACAATGCGACAGGTAGCTCAAACGCTACGACACTTAAAAAAGGTGAGTACGTATACTTCTGCCCACTTAACAAAACAGCTACAGATAACGTTCTTATAGTAGAATAAGGTACTCTACAGCTATCAAAGCCCCATACATAATGTATTGGGGCTTTTTTTTGGTTATTTTTGAACCAGAAAACTATGACTATGAAAAAATACATCGCAGTACTATCTATTGTTGCTTTAACGCTAAGTTGTAATGAAAATTCAAAAACAGCCTCTCAAGATGAGGCAGAAGTAATATTTACTCCCACTACCGAAGCCGAAAAAATTGCCTATGCAAACGGTATAGAAAACTGGGATAATGTAACACAACTAGACTTCACCTTTAATGTAGATCGCGGTGGTAATACCGTCGCAAAACGCTCTTGGTCTTGGAAACCAAAACAAAATGAAGTCACAATGACCACTACAAGTGACACTGTTACTTACAATCGTGCAAGCGTAGACAGTACCTCTATGGCGGCAGACCAAGGTTTTATAAATGATAAATACTGGCTACTAGCTCCCTATCAAATACTTTGGGATGAAGGAACAACAATAACTGTAAATGATAGTGTTATGAGTCCGCTTTCGCGAAAGCGTAGTCATAAACTCACCTTACTGTATGGTGATGAAGGCGGTTATACACCAGGAGATGCTTATGATTTTTACTACGGTGATGATTACCGTATCACAGAGTGGGTTTTTAGAAAAGCAAATGCTAGCGAGCCTTCTATGATTACCACTTTTGAAGGATATGAAGATATAAATGGCTTACAGATTGCTACAGATCACAAAAGTGAAGATGGTAGTTTTAGTCTCTATTTTACAGATGTAAAAGCATACAATTAATATGAATTTTAGTCAAAAAAGCAAAAGCCCAAAGTGGAATTTAATCACCTTGGGCTTTTTTATAATTTTAAGTTTCTTGATGCTGTCATACAGCGATTATGGAACGCTACAAAAGTCTTCTCAATCTATTGTTTACATACCTATCATTATAGGTATTGCAAGCATTATTATTTATGCGCTATCTAGGCTGTTTATAAAGCGTTACAACTGGATTGTAACGCTACTGGGCATTGCTACTATGCTTATGATTGCTATCCCTATTTTTTTTGGGGCAGCAAAGCATAATTAATTATTTACTTTTAGACATTGCTCTGTGACGCTCTCTTGCTAGTAATGTGTTTTTAAGTAACATAGCAATAGTCATAGGTCCTACTCCACCAGGTACTGGAGTAATAAAACTAGCTTTCTTACTTACAGCATCAAAATCTACATCACCTGTGATGTAATATCCTCTCTCTCTAGACTCGTCTGGCACACGTGTGATACCTACATCTATAATTACTGCATCATCTTTTACCATCTCTGCTTTAAGGAAACCAGGGACACCTAATGCGGTAATAATAATATCTGCTTGCGAGGTAATCTGCGTTATATTTTTTGTGTGACTGTGGGTTAATGTCACCGTAGAGTTTCCTGGAAAACCTTTACGCCCCATAAGGATACTCATAGGTCTTCCTACTATATGACTACGACCTATTACAACAGTATGTTTACCCTTAGTCTCTACACCGTAACGATCCATAAGTTCTAATATCCCAAATGGTGTTGCAGGTATAAACGTACTCATATCTAGTGACATCTTTCCAAAGTTTGTAGGGTGAAAACCATCTACATCTTTATCTGGATTTACTGCTAGTAGTACCTTTTGAGTATTAATTTGTGGCGGTAATGGTAACTGTACGATAAAACCATCTATATCATCATTATCATTAAGTTCTTCAATCTTATCTAGCAACTCTATCTCACTAGTGGTATTAGGCATACGCACCATCGTAGACTCAAAGCCTACACGCTCACACGCGCGCACCTTGCTCCCTACATAAGTAAGAGAAGCACCATCGTTACCTACAATTACTGCAGCAAGGTGAGGCACCTTCTCGTTATTTGCCTTCATTTTATCAACGTCGGCTTTGATTTCATTTTTAATGTCGTTTGAGGTTTTTTTACCGTCGAGAATTACCATAAGTGACTCCTTATTATTTTGATTAGTTAGGTATATAAAAGAGCAAAGGCATCCTTTAAGAATGCCTTTGTATAAAATTTATTTCATTTGATTCATCATCTGCATCATCTTTCGGCCACCGCCGCCCTGCATCATTTTCATCATTTTACTCATTTGGTTAAACTGCTTGAGTAACTGGTTTACTTGTTGTACAGAGGTACCAGATCCTTTTCCTATACGCTTTTTACGACTTGCATTTATAGTAGAAGGGTTTTCACGTTCTCCAGGTGTCATAGAGTGTATGATTGCTTCTATATGTTTAAAAGCGTCGTCATCTATATCTACATCCTTGAGCATTTTTCCGGCACCTGGGATCATCCCCATTAGGTCCTTCATATTACCCATTTTCTTTACTTGCTGGATTTGCTTTAAGAAATCGTCAAAACCAAACTGGTTCTTTGCTATCTTCTTTTGAAGCTTTCTAGCTTCTTCCTCATCAAACTGCTCTTGTGCTCTCTCTACTAGTGAGACAACATCTCCCATACCTAAGATACGGTCTGCCATACGAGAAGGGTAGAAAACATCTATCGCCTCCATCTTCTCTCCTGTACCTATAAACTTAATAGGTTTATCTACTACAGATTTTATAGAGATTGCTGCTCCACCTCGTGTATCACCATCTAACTTTGTAAGTATAACTCCGTCAAAGTTAAGAATATCATTAAAGGCTTTTGCTGTGTTTACAGCATCTTGACCTGTCATTGAGTCTACTACAAAAAGTGTCTCTTGAGGTTGTATAGCAGTGTGTACATCTGCTATTTCCTTCATCATTGCTTCATCTACTGCTAGACGACCTGCGGTATCAATGATTACTACGTTATGACCGTTTGCTTTCGCGAAAGCGATACCATCTTGAGCAATTTTTACAGGGTTCTTCTCATCACGGTCTGAGTATACATCTACCTTAATCTGGTCTCCCACTACGTGTAGCTGGTCTATTGCCGCTGGACGATATACATCACAGGCTACTAGAAGTGGTTTTTTAGTCTTCTTAGTTTTAAGAAAGTTTGCCAGTTTACCAGAGAAGGTTGTTTTACCAGAACCTTGCAGTCCAGACATAAGGATAATAGACGGTGTTGCAGAAAGGTTTATGCCTGCAGCATCACCTCCCATAAGCTCTGTAAGCTCATCCTTTACTATCTTAACCATTAATTGACCCGGTTGTAGAGTCGTTAATACGTCAGATCCTAGTGCCTTTTGTTTTACACGATTTGTAAATTCTTTGGCAGTTTTAAAGTTAACATCTGCATCTATAAGCGCACGACGTACTTCCTTAAGAGTTTCGGCTACATTTACTTCTGTAATGCTTCCGTGTCCTTTTAAGACGTGGAGGGCTTTATCTAACTTATCACTTAAATTATCAAACATAGTTTTCTGGTAGTATGTAAAGGTTGCAAATTTAAGAATTTGAAGCGGTTTTGCACAGATTAACAGATGTAGATTCTAGAAAAAAGAACCAAAAAAATAAGGCTACCTATAAAGATAGCCATATCATATATGTCGCTTACTTAGTACTGCAATAGCCTCACCTATTCACAATCTTCTGGAATTAAGTTTATAGCAGCAACTGTATACTCAAGTGTATCTGGGTTTTCAATACGGGCATAAACTACTTGAGTTCCCGCTGTAGCACTTATAATATATTGATCTACAAGTACATTAATTGCAGCATCTGCATCACTTTGAGAATCATAGTAGGTAATATCCCACTCTATTAGTGGTGATACCTCACCCGTAACCTCATCTACTTCTTGTTGTGGTGCCGCTATAATTATGACGCAATCATCATAATCTGATAATGTAAATGAAGATTCTCCATCTATAATACAACTCTCAAAGTCTAAAGTTTTACAATAGTCTGCCTCATCACATTCTTTATTGAGCACAAAGGAGACACCCTCATCATTTGTAATTGTCATAGTATCGTTGCTCTGGATGACTGTTTTCCAATCAAAATTCCAAGCAGACTGCACATCACCTTCACCTTGAAGGTTAATGTTTATATGAAGTTCACCTTCTATTAAATAGACCGTCCAAGTACCATTATAAGAGACTCCTCTGTAATATAAATCAGTAGTACCATCATCTTCATTATCAAATACAGCATTTGTATATGTACTAAAAGCTACATCATCTGGTAATGCTACCTCCCATACGCACTCTAGGAATAACCCAGTACACTCGTTTATGAGTTCTTCCTCCTCTTCTGCCTTGCAAGCAAGTATAGCCGCTTCTAACTCTTCTTTATTATTTACTTGAAAAGTAGTCCCGTCTTCTAGCTCACTCGTGATAGGAAAACTGACATTTATAAACTGATTTGCTTCAATATTGCCCAGTATAGTACTAAACTCTCCATCATTAGATACTGTTTGCGATGATATTATTTGCAAGTCTTCATTATACACTATTACAATAAAAGAGTATATAAAGTCTATACACGTAATGTCTACTTCATTGGGATCATCTTTTACTACCTGATCTAAAAGGTCAAAAAGATTTGATTCTTCGGCAATAAGATCTGCTGTTGTGGTTTGACTTAAATCGTCTACATCTTCATTATCGCAACTAGCAAAAACTAGAAGTGCAAAAATTGAGAGTATTATGTGTGATAGTTTCATAGATAAAATTTAATTGATGATTATTGAATATTTGTTTATATCTATAAGACTGCTACCTACTTATAGGTTGCGTTATTTTTACTATTATCTATAGAAAAATATTATTGTGCTGAATATGTTAATTTTTTGCACAAAAAAAGCCTCCTTAGATAAGGAGGCTTTTTTATAAATTAAAGTATAAGAATTACTTCTTAAACTTAGCGTATTTGTTTTTGAACTTGTCAATACGTCCAGCTGTATCTACTAGCTTAGCTTTACCAGTATAGAATGGGTGTGACGTTCTTGAGATTTCAAGTTTGATTAAAGGATATTCAGTTCCTTCTATCTCAATTGTTTCTTTTGTATCTGCAGCAGACTTAGTTAAGAACACCTCATCGTTAGACATATCCTTAAATGCTACTACTCTAAAATTTTCTGGGTGTATTCCTGCTTTCATCTTAATTCAGTGCTTTAATATTCGATTTTTCGAGGTGCAAATTTACATAATTTTTAAAAAACTACAACTATTATTTAAAATAATTCTCACCTATTATACGAAGTTACGATTTTTATAGGCTCGATGTAACGATATCGTATATTTGTGTACTAACTAGCCATAACCAAACAAACCAATTATTATGAATGATACAATCAAATCTTTAGCTTTCAAAAATGGCCTATTTTCGGGTATAACCATTATAATATTATATGTTGTTGCCTATGTTATCAATGTAGAAATATTAGCAAATTTTTGGTTTGGTCTATTAATAATTATTGGCTTAATTATTTTAGGGTTTGTTACTGTTGCTAAAGCTAAAAGCCTACAGAATGGTTTTATTTCTTTTAAAGAAGCTTTTTCAGCCTACATCGTTCCTGTAGCAATCGGCTTAGCGCTTCCTATGATATTTCTATATTTATTATTTAATTTTATTGATGTTGAAGCGGCAGAAATGCTAAAGGACATTAGCTTAGAGAAAACCGAAGAAATAATGATACGTTTTGGGGCTCCTGAATCTGAGATTGAAAAAGCAATGGAACAAGCTGAAGCTGAAGACTCTTATTCATTAAAAAATATCTCATTACAATATGCGTTTACTGTAATCTTCTGTGCTGTAATTGGACTAATCGCTGCACTTTCAATGAAAAAGAAAAATCAAGATTTAGGTTAATGCAAATATCTGTTGTTATCCCTCTACTTAACGAGGAAGAATCACTAAATGAATTACACTATTGGATTTCAGAAACCCTGGATTCTAATGGTTTTTCTTATGAAATCATATTTGTAGATGATGGCAGTACAGATGGGTCTTGGGAGGTGATAAGTACGCTTTCGCGAAAGCGTAACAATATAAAAGCGATACGTTTTAATCGCAATTTTGGGAAATCGCAAGCGCTACACGCTGGTTTTAAAGCTGCCGAAGGTGATGTAATTATCACAATGGATGCAGACCTTCAAGATAACCCCGAAGAGATCCCTGAGCTCTATAAAATGATTGCAGAACAAAATTATGATCTTGTCTCTGGGTGGAAAAAGAAGCGCTACGACTCTGTAATTGCAAAAAACTTACCTTCAAAACTCTTTAACGCCGCCGCTCGTAAAACAAGTGGTCTTAAACTACACGACTTTAACTGCGGTCTTAAAGCTTATAAAAATGAAGTTATAAAAACGGTGGATGTATATGGTGAGATGCACAGATACATCCCTGTGCTGGCAAAAAATGCTGGTTTTTCTAACATAGGTGAGAAGGTTGTACAGCATCAAGCTCGCAAGTATGGGGAGACTAAGTTTGGGATGGAACGTTTTTTAAACGGTTTTCTTGACCTATTGACTATTTGGTTTTTAGGTAGTTTTGGTAAGCGACCTATGCACCTTTTTGGAGCGCTGGGCGTGGTGATGTTTATAGTAGGCTTTGGCTTTGCAGCCTATCTAGGTATTGATAAGCTATTCTTAAATAAAGCCGGGAGACTCATTACACAAAGACCACAGTTTTATATCTCTCTTGTTTCTATGCTTATAGGTATACAACTATTTATAGCTGGTTTTATAGGAGAACTCATCTTACGAACAAAGAGAGAAAAGCAGCGATATCACATAAAGGAAACATTATGAATCATCTCTAGTAATTAAAGTAAAGAACCCATATGTAGTTCTTTCTTCATAGGTGATTTTATACCAGTACGTGTTAGTTGCTAGTTTTTTACCGTTGTGAGTACCATCCCATCCTGGTGAGTTACTTGTGAGTGAGGTCATTTGTTTTCCAAATCTATCAAATACCTCTACGGTCAATCCTGGATAATTTTGAGCATTTATAACGTGCCAAGTGTCATTGTAACCGTCGCTGTTAGGTGTAAAGAACTTAGGTGCACCCCTTACTTCTACCTCTCTCGTAATATAATTGCAACCCACTTCGTCTCTCACAGCTATATTATAGATACCGGGAGGCAAATCTGTAAATACATTTGATGTACCAAAAGTGGCTCCTCCATCTATACTGTAATAAATAGTCCCTTCTGCAAGGTACGCATCTACAATAATCTTGTTACCCTGTAAAAAATCCTCTACTTCTACCTCTACTTGTAGTTCTAGGCCTGCTACAACTTCATAATATAGTGAACCACTACAACCTGCAAATAAGGTGACATCTAGTGTATAAACTCCCGCTTCTGTTATAAATAAATCTTTTGTGGTCTCTCCAGTACTCCACTCATACTCCATAAACCCTTCTGGACCCTCTAATATAGTGCCCTCTTCTGTAAAACAAACCACGAGTTCCTGGTTTTCTAAGTCTAGAGGATCACTCAATGCTATTATAATTTTACCTATACCTATACATTCATCTGGCTCTCCTAGTCTATAATATAAAATGTTAGGGTTAGTATAATCATACAATATCGACCCCTCCTTTTCATTTGTTTGTAAGCCCGCAAACTCAGGAGTTTCGTAAAGCCTTATGAGAGTGTCAGGATATATCAATGCTATTACATCAATAATATTTGACACTTCTACAACAGCCGAGTTTTCACCTTGAGAGGATACGCACACTGAAACCTCTAAATCCTCAAGCGGCTCTCCAGCATCAACACTAAGTGTCACTTCTGTAATTCTGGTACAATCTAGGGTCAGTGCAACACTCGCATAAATTATTTGACCACTGTATAAGTTTGAGTAACTAGTAGCGTTTTCTATTTGGTTTTGAGAAAGCTCAGCGTCAAGTTGAGTTTCAAAAAAACGAAGATTTAAACCTGAAGTATCAGACACATCTTGTACAAAAATAACATCTAACGCCTCAAGTAAATTAAACTGGCTAATACCATCTGGACTACCATCTACATCACATTGAAACAGCGTTGCCGGAGCAAGTAGCGGTGCAATAACATTTTTTATAATTACACTAAACACTTCTGCTTCTCCTGAAGTATATGTCACCTGTGCAGTCACAGTGAAAGTTCCTACCTCTGAAAAAATATGAATTGGTGTCATATCAACACTGGAGTTTAAAGAACCTGATCCTGGGTCGCCAAAATTCCAAAGTACACTACTAATGCTTTGAGATGAGTTGAGAGTGAAGGAGGTTTCATCACCGCCGCACAATTCCTCATACTCAATAATGTTTCTATAGTACATCTCATTAGTAATTGGTAAACCTATTGATGATGAGTTAATCCCTACACCTACAGACCTAAATTGAAAATTACATTGTTGCCCTACTCTATTAGGTAATGAAATAACAGATAATTTTGCCCCCCCAAGGCTGTGATATAATTTTCCATCAATTGCTAGTTGCAATAATCCTGCTAGATTCACAAATGGACTTGATAGATAATCTGCGAGTTCTATTCGAGATGAAATTATATCTGCTGCCTGTAAATCATATTGAAATACCTTAGAGTTTCCAGTATCTTGTCCCCCATTAATAGGTTCCTTTCCAGTACTATAGAGCACTTGGGAATTTGGAGAGAATGACGCACCATAGTATACAATATCATTCCCAAGCAATTGTTCATTACTTAAGACTCCTGTATTTTGGTCAAATGAATATAATAATATCTCTCCCATAAGCTCTGGCTCAAAATAAGTATGGCAAATTGCTACTTTAGACCCATCTGGCGAAAACTTTAGAGCACCCCTTATATTATTGTAGTCTGATACATCTGGACCTATATTGGTAACAACAGGACTACCTACACCGCTCACGGTTAACGGGTATGCATAAAACCGATCTTCATAATGCGTTAAAATCCAGTATCCGTCTTGACTCCTCACGGCTGTCAGTTTTTCTGAACCTTCATTAAGAATGTTTATATTTTTTATAACTACTGCACCTTGTCCTCCAGAAGCATTCATATCAACAATAGAATAATTAATTCCTAAACCTTGACCTGTGGCTTGATAATTTTGAACCGCATCTGCCGTGAAAATATAATATCTTGAAGTACTACCTGGCTCTGGTACTATTAACGCCCCATTAGTAGAAGAAAACTGCCCTAGTAAACCCTCGCCATTTGCCAGAATACCATCACTAGCATTATAAACTGTAACTCCGTCTGTATAAAAAAGTAAATTTCCAAATGGATCACACATAGAGGAACTACTCTCTATAGTATTCATCGCATTGCCGTTAAATGACATTGCACAACCCTGCAGAAAATCTAACCCTGCCCCATTACCAAAATGCCACTTTGATGCCTCTAGTTGACTAAAGGCAACAGAGGTAAATAACAGAAAAACTAATGTCAGACTTTTAAGTGGCATTTGTCAAATATCAAATCTATTTATGAGAAATTGGTATTTCCCGATAAAAATTAACACAAAACCGTACTTTTGTTACTCTAACAAATAGAATATTATGGTATACCACGATCCTGCAATTTTAGAAAAGGCAAATGCCTGGCTTACTGACACTTTTGATGCACAGACACAACAAAGCATTAAAGATAACATAGCTCATAACCCAGATGAGCTCGCAGATAGTTTTTATAAAAATCTAGAATTTGGTACAGGAGGTATGCGCGGTGTTATGGGCGCAGGAACCAATAGAATTAATAAGTATACCCTAGGTAAAAACACTCAGGGACTCTCAGACTATTTATATAGTCAGTTTACAGATGAGCAAATAAGTGTTGCCATAGCCTATGACTGTCGCCATAATAGTAAAGAACTAGCTCAAGTTGTAGCAGATGTATTTTCGGCAAATGGCATTAAGGTTTTCTTATTTTCTGACCTAAGACCTACACCAGAGCTTAGCTTTGCTGTGAGACACTTAAACTGTCACTGTGGCATTGTACTCACTGCGAGTCATAACCCACCAGAGTATAACGGTTATAAGGTATACTGGCAAGATGGAGGACAACTAGTGCCACCACAAGATGCTGCAATAATTAAAACCATAGATGCATTAGACTTTAGTGATATAAAATTTACAGGTAATGATGATCTCATAGAGCGTGTAGACACCACAGTAGATAAAGCTTTTATAGACGCAAGTGTTGCAAAGGTATCTTTTGGTCTTGACAGTAAGACCAAAGAAGATTTAGGCATCGTATTTACTTCTTTACACGGGACTTCTATAACACTAGTGCCAGATACGCTAAAACAGGCTGGTTTTACAAACCTATCTATCGTAAAAGAACAGGAAGTACCAGATGGCAACTTCCCTACCGTAGTATCTCCTAACCCAGAAGAGACTGCAGCGCTTAAGATGGCACTAGAGCTAGGAGAAAAAGAAGGAGCAGATATAGTGATAGGTACAGATCCAGATTGCGATCGTCTGGGTATAGCCGTGAGAGGTGATGATGGTAAACTTACCATACTCAACGGTAACCAAACTATGGTCTTAATGACAAATTATTTATTAGAACGCTTTCGCGAAAGCGCAAACCAGCACCCACAACCATTTGTAGGAAGTACAATCGTATCTACACCTATGATGGACGTACTTGCTGCCTCTTACGATGTAGAGTGTAAAACTGGACTTACTGGCTTTAAGTGGATAGCAAAAATGATAGAGGATTACCCACAACAACACTTTATAGGTGGTGGTGAAGAGAGCTTTGGTTTTATGGTAGGTGATTTTGTGAGAGATAAAGACGCCGTAACTGCTACCCTACTCGCTTGTACCATTGCAGCCGAGGCAAAGAAAAATGGACAAACACTCTTTGAAAAACTCAAAACCTTATACCTAAAACACGGCTTTTATCAAGAAACGCTTATCTCGCTTGTTAAAAAGGGACAATCTGGCGCAGCCGAAATAAATCAAATGCTCAAAGACCTACGTGAGAAACCTATGCAAGAAATAAATGGCAGTAAGGTTACTCGTGTAGAAGATTATCAAGCCTCTACCTCACTAGACTTAACGACCGGAAAGACTACTACCACTGACATCCCAAAGTCTAACGTACTTATTTATTACACAGAAGATGGTAGTAAAGTAGCAGCTAGACCAAGTGGCACAGAGCCTAAAATTAAGTTTTATATAAGCGTTCACACACCACTCACTACACTGGGAGAGTATGACAGTGTTTCTGCTATACTAGAAAAACGCATTGCTGGTATAAAAACTGCATTAGGGGTATAAACTTTTTTTAGCTTTCGCGAAAGCGCACACATACTTTATGGAATATTTCAAGAAGATTATTTCTTACGCATTGCCTTACAAAGGATATGGAATTCTCAATATCATTTGTAATGTCTTTTATGCATTGTTTAGCACCTTAGGATTTGTAGCACTTATACCTATGCTACAGGTCCTTTTTGATAAAACAAAAACAGTTACCGAAAAGCCAGAGTGGAACGGCCTTCTTAAAGCAAAAGACTATATGGAAGACTCTCTGGGGTATTATGTTACAGAAATAGCTAGAGATGATAAAGTGCAAGCCCTCACTTTAATGATAGGCTTTGTAATTGCGGTATTCTTACTTAAAAACCTTTTTGGTTACCTAGCGATGTACTTCATTACTTTTTTAAGGAATGGAGTCTTGATGGATATTAGAAATGCAATGTATGAGAAAATTGTCTCACTACCTGTGGCTTACTTTACAGAAAAACGCAAGGGTGACACCATTGCTCGTGTCACATCAGACGTGCAGGAGGTACAGCATTCATTTTTAAGCATCCTTGAGCTCATTGTAAGAGAGCCTCTTACCATCATATTTGCGCTGGGGACTATGTTCTTACTCAGCCCGCAGCTGGCAGTATTTGTACTTACGTTTATACCTATTATGGGATTTGTAATATCACTTATAGGTAAAAGACTCAAAAGGAAGTCTGACCGTGTGCAACGTGAGCAAGGAGAGATTTTATCAAAACTAGAAGAAACTCTAGGCGGACTCAAAATCATAAAAAGTTTTAATGCCGAAGATCGTTTTCAAGATAGCTTTAATACGAGCACAAAGCGCTTTAATGATTATGCAAACAGTTTGATGCAACGCCAGGCGCTTGCCTCACCTACTAGTGAGTTCTTAGGTATTGTAGTTATAGGCGTTTTACTATGGTTTGGTGGTAATATGGTGCTTACAGAAGAAACTCTAGATGGCCCTACCTTTATCGCATTTATGGGACTCGCTTATGGGATATTAACCCCAGCTAAAGCATTTTCTAAAGCTAGTTACAGTGTAAAACGTGGTAATGCCTCTGCTCAACGTATTCTAGAAATTCTTGAAACAGAAAATACGATTACAAATAAAGATATCACAACACCGGTAGAAGGCTTTGCAAAGGCTATTGCGATTAATAATATTTCATTTAAATATGAAGAGCAACTAGTACTTAAGAACTTCACACTTAATGTCCCAAAAGGCAAAACAGTTGCACTGGTAGGCCAGTCTGGTTCTGGTAAGAGTACCATTGCAAATCTACTTACCCGTTTTTATGATGTCGTTTCTGGTGAGATCACAGTAGATGGGGTAGACATACGCGATATGTCTCTTAAAGACTTAAGGAAAAATATAGGTATTGTAACACAAGATGCCATACTCTTTAATGACTCTCTACGCAACAATATGATTGTAGGTAAAGCAAATGCCACAGATGAGGAGATTATAGAAGCACTTAAAATCGCAAATGCTTGGGAGTTTGTAAAAGAGCTTCCAGAAGGTCTTGATACTAATATAGGTGATAGTGGTAATAAGCTAAGTGGTGGCCAAAAGCAGCGACTTTCTATAGCGAGAGCAGTACTTAAAAACCCACCTATTATGATACTTGATGAGGCTACCTCTGCTCTTGATACAGAGAGTGAGCGTCTCGTGCAAAAGGCGCTAGAAAATATGATGAAGAATCGCACCTCTATTGTGATTGCTCACAGACTCTCAACGATTCAAAATGCAGATGAAATTGTGGTTATGCAAAAGGGCGAAATTGTAGAACAAGGAAAACATCAAGAATTAATAGATCAGAAAGGAATGTACCACAAACTGGTATCTATGCAATCTTTTGAGGAGTAGACTACTCTTCTTTTACTATAATAACGGTAGCGGTAAATCCAGAAGCAAGAAACCAAGCGTTTGACGAGATGACCTGTCGCTCATCATCATACATCACAAACTGTGCAGTATTTGCTCCTACAGAACCTTGATTTAAAGCCTTTACTTCTATTTTATTAAATCCTTTTACAAGATCAAGATAAAAACCTTGAAACTCTCCTTCTAAAAAGATACGAGGGTGAACCACTGTACCATTAACGCTTACACTCACAAGGTCTCCATCTACAGTACCGTGATCACGATATGTAAAGTTTACAAACTTAGAGCCACTTTTAAAATCTCCTAGATATTGATCTCTATAATACTCTGGCCTTAACTTTTCTTTATCTTTTGCATTTGAGTTATTCATTTTATTCTCAAGTGCACTAAAGTCTTTTTTTGCAAAATCATCTCCTTTTATAAGATTGATTTCACGTTTTTCTTTTGCAGCAAAAGGGTCGCTTAACTTTATCTTACTCTTAAAAACAAGAGATCCAGACTGTATTGTGTTATCCTTTTTTGGAGCTGTAGGTGACATAAAAACCTCTGTAGGCACCTCATTGGGTTGTTCTCCTTTTATTTCTATAGAGGCTCTGGGCGCATCTATCTGTGCTGTGGCAGTGCTTGTAACGCATACAAGTAGCAATGCTACAATGAGAGATAACGTTATGGGAGAAAAGGTTTTCAAGGGATGTAATACGTTTTTTACAATATGACTTTATGTATTTAGGGTATTACACAAAGTGTGCCATTAGTTACTATTAGTACGCTTTCGCGTAAGCGTAATCACTTTTACCAACATTCAAATATAAAATATTTACAACTCATTATCCCTTAATTGAGTAGTGAAAAAGATGCATACATTACAGAATGGAAGAAATAAATAGAAAAGTAAGACGTTCTCTAAGCATCAATCCCAAATGAATAGTTATGAAATTATACATCGCATTTTTTGCCCTTTTAAGTATTTCAATTCTCACCTCTTGTAGCTCAAGAGACGATGACGGAGGTGGTGATGATAGCATAGCCTGCCTTAACTTAGGCACTCAAGAATTAGATATTACAATTCAAGAATCATACACAACCTTACCCTCTAAGGTTTCTGTGTTTTTTAAAGTAAATGGCACAGATGGAAGCCCTGTGGCCGGATTAACTCCTTCTAACTTTACCATATTTGAACAAGGTCGCAATGATGATTGTTATAATGAGATTTCTAGCTCAGAAGCATCTGCCGCGATATCTCCTAATGCTCAAATTTTTTCAAACAACACACTCCTTGTACTTGATTTAAGTAACAGCGTGTTGAGTTCAAGTCTACAAGAATTAAAACAAGCCTCTACCAGTTTTATTACTAATGTGATGCCAGCCGTACCTACAGAATCTTTTAAAATGGCTATATATTGGTTTGATGGAGAAGATGTACTACACGAGTTACAATCACTTACTACGAGCGCTACTCAACTTCAAGAGGCTATAGATGGGATTACAGATGATATAAGTAATGACCCTTCTACAGACTTGTATGGAGCTGTAATAAAAGCAGCTACAAATGCCGAAAATATTGTAGATACCTTAGAAAATGAAGATTTATTTGCAGCTGCATCTGTTGTAATATTTACAGATGGGACAGATCAAGCTGCTAGATATAGTGAGCAAGAAGCACTAGACGCTGTAAGTAACGCCGGAGAAGATATAAGTTTTTTTACCATAGGTTTAGGCTCAGAAATAGATGAGGAGGTTCTCATAGCTATAGGTAAAACGGGTAGCGCTTTTGCCGAAAATAGTAACGAACTGGAAGCTGTTTTTAATGACATATCAAACGGAGTCGCTGGGCAGGCAAATAGTTTTTATCTTTTTGAATATTGTAGCCCAAAACGCGATGGCAGTGGTGAGAATGATCTCATTATACAAGTCATAACTGGTGACAGAGATGGTGTTGTTCAAACATCTTTTGATGCTACAGGGTTCACTAGTGGTTGTGAATAAAGCAATACTTTACTTAATAATGGCTTTTTATCGACTTTTTTAAGCTTTTTACCGATTCAACCTCAGAAAGATCTGTTATAATCTGAGATTAGAAGAAAAGATTTAATTTTGACATATGTTAGTATCTGAATCAAATCTTAACTACGAGTTACAGGACGTCTATATCTTTGAATGTGGTACCTTTTACTTCTTTGATACATTTATCATATCTGAAATTAAGGAAGGTGTATCCTTTGACTGGGAGATGGCTCAAGAAATTATAACTATTGCAGAATCTTATTATGGTCTAAATCAAAAGGTAGCTTACATTTCTAACAAAGTAAATTCTTTCTCATTAGTACCCGAAGACTGGCCTCATTTTTTTAAAGCTAGAGACTCAGTGAGTGCAATAGCTATAGTACTTTACGATCGAAAAGAAAGATCTAATGTATTGTTAGAGCGGCTATTTTTCAAATCAAAAATTAAAAAATTCTTTGATTTAGAAGAAGCTGTAAAATGGGCAAGAAATGAGCAGCTTAAATACGATAATCGTAGAACTACTGCTTAAGAGAAGTTTGAATAAGTGGAGATTTATAGAAATTTATTCCTAGTATTTCCATTCTAGCATAGTGTTTTTGTAATCTCACTCGGTAATTATCCCAATTATAATTTGCAGGATTACTCCAGCCTAATTCTGAGTGTCCTATAACTCTAGGGAAAGCCAGATACTCAATATCGTCTGATGTTTGTATTGTCTCTGCCCATAATGGTGATTCTAAACCTAGTAATTGCGAGGTATCTATATCCTTAAATATAGAAGACGGTTGCCAGATATAAGCACTATCTACCTCTACCATACCCGCCCAAGTAAGACCTATGGGAGACTGTTTTGTATATTTCATATCTAAGTACATCTTCTTAGCCGGTGAGAGAATCACTTTTGCCCCTTTATTTATTCCATTTTGAGCGGTAGCTTCTTTTTGCCAGTGCTGTATTACATAGGTACTATCTATATTTGCACTTTGTATTTCTTCCCAGCCCACGACACTTTTACCATACTTTTTTACTATAGGAAAAACCTTGTTTAAAAATAGGTTATAGTCTTTTTTTGAAGTAACGTGAGATTCATCACCACCTAGATGTATATACTTGCCAGGAGTCATTGCTGCTACTTCTCTTATTACATCATCTATAAACTTATACGTGATTTCTTTATCTACACATAGCGTACTAAAACCTACACGCATACCTCTATAAAGTTTTGTTGCTTTACCACTACAATTAAGCTCTGGGTATGATGCAAGAGCTGCATTAGTATGACCTGGCATATCTATTTCGGGAATTACCGTAATATATTTGCTTTGTGCATAAGTCACTATTTCCTTGTAATCTTCTTGTGTGTAAAAGCCTGGGCTCTCATCACGTACAGATGAGCTTCCTCCTATCTCTGTAAGTTTGGGCCAAGATTTAATTTCAATACGCCATCCTTGATCATCTGTAAGGTGCAAGTGTAGCTTGTTGAGCTTATAAGACGCCATTTGATCTATGACACGCTTTACTTGGTTTACAGTAAAAAAGTGTCTGGCTACATCAAGCATCATCCCTCTGTATGCAAATCTAGGCTCATCTATTATACGTATACCTGATATAACAAGACTATCCATAGGCTTAGCAGCTATAAGACTGTCTGGAAGTAGCTGGGTTAATGTTTGCACACCTTTAAAAAGTCCCGCTTCTGTAGATCCTGCAAGGGCAATTTTATGATGCGTTATGTCTAGCACATAACCCTCTTCAGATTGAATACTATCTGGAGAGACCAGAGAAAATGAGATGACATTTTCTTCTTTCTGTGTGGTTTGTATGGCTTCTTTTAAAAATGGTGTTGTTTTAAAGTACTTTTTAAAATCACTAGCCACCTTTCTAACTTCTGTGAGCGTGTCACTTACTATTACTGTTTCTATATCAAAAAGAAAACCATAGGGATGCGCTTTTACCTCATTAGGTATAGGGATAAAATTTACATCTTCTATAGTGGTTTCTACAAGCGGTTTTTCTTCTTTACAAGAAAGTATAGCTATCGATATAAAAAGAACCAGTAGGCAACGCATATGTTTATTTTTAGTGTAATTAATTAAGCCTGTAGTAACCACATTTGAGATAAGCACCTTCTGGAAAACCTATAGGATGATCTATGTCGTGGTAGGTTTTATCTTCTACATTAAAGATTCTATTAGACTTTCTTATATGTGTCTCACATATATCAAAGAATACCTGAGCCTCCACTCTAGAGGAGCAAGACGCTAGTACCAGTAACCCATTTCTCTTAGTGAGCTGTGCTCCCAGTTGTGCCAGTCTTGCATAACTATTTCTAGCAGTAGGCACTTCTCTCGCACTTTTTGCAAAACTAGGCGGGTCTATCACTACAATATCAAACTGCTGTTGCTCATCTATAAGTTGCTGTAATCCCACAAAAGCATCTATAGCCATCGTTTTATGCGTACCCTTATGCGGGTTTAACTTTCCGTTTTGTACTGCCACTTCTAGAGCCTGTGCGCTTATGTCAAGACTCACTACCGCTTTTGCTCCACCAGCAAGCGCGTGTACAGAAAATCCTCCGGCATAACTAAAAACGTCTAGCACACTCTTTCCTCTAGAAAGTTCTCCCACACGCTTACGGTTGTTGCGATGATCTAAAAAGTAACCTGTTTTATGACCATAAATCACATTTGCCGAAAATTTTACACCGTGCTCCACAAAAGTGACAACGTCGTTTTTAAGTACGCCGTGTATCACCTGTCCATCTTTAAGACCGTAAGTATTGCCTTTACCCACATTACGACTCAACCTTAACACCATAGTCTCAGTATGAGAAATAGCTAGTAAATGTGGTAATACCATCTCTAGGTATGGAAACCAGATAGCACTATATACTTTTACTACAATCACCCTATCGTACACATCTGCAATGAGACCAGGAAAACCATCATTCTCACCAAAAAGAAGACGATAACTATTAGTATCCGTACGTAAGAGTTTAGCTCTTTTTTTAAAAGCTACTTGAATTTTATCCTTAAAAAATGCTTCGTTTGCAGTAGCTGGGGTACTACTTAGTACCTTAAGACGTATGGGGGAATCTGGATCATAAAGAGCAATACCATACACCTTATCTGCCCTGTTATCAAAAAGAATGGCAAGATCTCCAGCTTGTCCTTCCTTATTGAGTTTTGCAATACTATTATCAAAAACCCAAGGGTGCCCTTGTTTAACAAGCTTTTCGGCTCTAGCAGTGAGCTTTACAGCAAGACGTTTGGTTTCAATTTTAGGTAAATTAATCATTAAGGAGCGTTATATTATTAAAATTACGCTTTCGCGAAAGCGTAAAAAACCAAATTAATCGTAATTTTCCAGTATGAAGATATATCGCACGTTTTTTTTAGTACTATCGGCCCTTTTTTTTCTTGCAATGCAAAGCGATCAAGAAAGTCCGCTGGTGAATATAGCTGAATTTGATTCAAAATTTTCATATGATGTGCGCTATGCCACAGATGATAATTTTCTAGAACAAACTGTATACGACTGTGTGCAGTGTCTCCTTATACCAGAGGTTGCAGAGGCGCTCGTTGAGGCAAATAATTACTTTTGTGAGCTTGGGTATATGATACAGCTGTATGATTGCTATCGCCCACTCTCTGTACAAAAAAAGATGTGGGAGATTTACCCTAACCCTGGCTACGTGGGTAATCCTTACGGTAGTGGGTCTATACATAACCGTGGTGCTGCGATAGATATGACCATTGTAAAGCTAGATGGTACACCGCTAGATATGGGTAGTGACTATGACTTTTTTGGAAAAGAAGCGCATATAGATCACTCGCATAACGATACCATTACGGCAAATAGAAAACAGCTTTGGTCTGTGATGAAAAAATTTGGCTTTTCACCCATACGTACAGAGTGGTGGCACTTTAACTATGACGCAAAAAATTACGGGTTAAAAGTGCTCGACATAGACTTTGACTGTGAGTAATTATTTTGGATCAAGTAATTGATCTATACGTGCAATTGCATCTTCATAATGGTACTTAGTCATTGTATCTACACTTGCATTGCGCGCTGACCTTAATGTCTTTTTAAGTTTTTGTAACTCTCCGCGTACAAGGGGTCTTACATCTGATGCGCTTATATCATAACGTAAAGCTCCCTCAAAACCTGGTCTTCCAGATCTTGATTTTGGCCCTTCATCTGTCATTAAATAAGCCATACGCTCTAAGTAAGATCGCTGCAAGTTACGACGATAGATATCTACAGAAGCACCTCTTCTTGTCTCAGACCAGATACCAGACCTCAGGTGTGAAAGCATCTCTAGAGCGCTATAATATTCTGTTTGTGTAGTCTCTGCATCTATTAATCTACCTAGTCTATCAAAACTTAAAAGTCTATTTAAGTATCTAGATTGGGTTCTTCTTATTTTTTCTGCATAACCTGCGTGGTCTATATTTTGTAAGATTGCGGGGTCTACAAGCCAGGTAGGTGTTTCAAAAAGATTATTTTGTAACCATTGCATAGATTCCTTTTGTGATGCTTCATCTAGATGTGTGTACACCACGCCACCTTGTGCGGGTGTTTTTAAATTTTCAAACACGCCACCTATATTGGTCACTACGTGACCTACAAATCTACTATATACCCCTATGAGTTCTCCATAGAGTTCTTCTAGGTCTTGATAATCGTTTGTTTTACTTGATGTCCACGATGGTAAGTTTTGTGCTACGTAGCGTAGGTTTTTAATACCGTAGGTACTTGCCTTTACAGGGTCATTACCTATAGCTTCTGTTTGTGATTGTGGGTCAAAGCTACTAGACTGTCTCCCGAATTTATAAACTGGGTCTCCTGCTTTTTCTTGAATCCACTGGTTAAGGGTTGCTTTTTCCATTAACGGTGAGGTAGCCTCTGGTATCCATCTATAACCCCAGTTTGTAGCATAGTGATCATAAGGTCCCATCTGTCTCACAAAACGTATGTTTGTGTCTCCCGGCTGTGCGATATAGTTGTAACGAGCATAATCCATAAGACTGGCTGCGATACCGTTTTTTTGAGTAAATGCCCCGTCACGGTATGATGCTACATCATAGGCATAACTTGCTGCCATATTGTGAGGAAAGCCAAGTGCGTGACCTACCTCGTGAGCAATCACCATACGCATCATCTCCCCTATCTCCTCTTCTGGTGTATCTAGTGTGCGTGCGCTTGGGTTTGCCGCTCCAGTCTCTAGTAAATAACGGTTTCTATAACTTCTTAAGTGATTGTGATACCAGATAATGTCACTTTCTATAATCTCCCCGCTACGTGGGTCAGACACGCTAGGTCCTACGGCATTACGAGTTGTACTGGCTACGTAGCGCACTACAGAGTAACGTATATCTTCTGGACTAAACTCAGGATCTTCTTCTGGTGTAGGAGCATCTTTTGCTATAATGGCATTTTTAAAACCTGATGTTTCAAACGGTTTTTGCCAGTCCTCTATACCTTGTTTTATATACTCCTTAAGTGACTCTGGCGTTCCAGGATCTAAATAATATACAATAGGTTTTACAGGTTCTACAAGTTCTCCTCGCTTATATGCTTCTACATCACTAGGCTCTAGTCTCCAGCGGCGTATATATGTTTTTTGATCTGCCTTAAGGGCCTCACTGCCGTAATCATATTGCTTTACTGTAAAGAAGCCTACTCTTGGGTCGTACAATCTAGGTTGCATAGGTTGCTCTGGCAGTAATATCATAGACTGGTTTACCTGAAGGCTTATACTCTCTGCAGCCCTCTCTGTAGGTGGCTCTGCCGCATCATATGTAAAATCTTGTTTTACCTCTATATTTTTAGGAAAACTCTTAACACTGTTTATAAAACTACGATTTGCATCTAGCTTTTTTACTTTGTACTGTTTACGTAAACGACCAGATAGTGCACTTATACCCTTTACATCAGACGAGAATAGCTTTGTTACATTAATAACAGCTGCTGTAGAGTCTTTATCAAAAGCCTTGATATCAAAGGCGTAAAGTGTAGGCTCATAATTATTTACTCGTACAGAATTACTTATCGCCTTTGTACTATCGGCTACACTGGCATACGATTTAATTTTAATAAGTATTTTATCTTGAAAACGCTCCCACTGCACTACCTGCTCATTGGTCTTTGAGCCAGCATTTATATAACCTCCTCCTAATCCATTAGGAATTTGAGCGATACGAGTAACCCACAACATATCTTTGTTGAGCTGTGAGAAAGGAACCTCATAAAAGAACTCATCTTTAATTTTATGTACTTGAAATAGCCCTGAGTCTGTTACCGCATCTTTTGTGATTACTTTACTGTAGGGTTTAAAACCGTTTTTATCTGACTTTCCTTCTGGAGCCTTCTCTTCTGTTTTATTTTTAGATTTTTTACGTCGTGATTCCTTACGTTGTGCAAAGGAGTCTTGTGTTGTAAAAAAAGTCGCTAGTAAACAAAGGAGTAGTATTCTTTTCATCGGTAGTGTATTTCTACTCGAAAATAAGAATTGACTGCTGGGAGTTAATTTAATTTAGATAATATTAACAATTGGGTATTACGCTTTCGCGAAAGCGTAAACATATTATTGCTTTGTAAATCTATAAGTAAACTCTCTCTCGTTATTTCCTAACTGTCCATCCCAGCCTTCATAACCTATCACAATAGTCATATCAAATACAGTATCGTCTATAAGGTTAAGTTGCCCGAAGGATGTCTCGCTAGGTCCAGTTAGAATATGCAGTGTAGAATCGCGACAGAAACCATTGTATGATCCATAAATTTTTGGATAAATAGAAGTTCCAGCAATAGTAAATTCTAACACATCTGTATATAATGGCATAGTGCGTACATTAGGCATAGTCGTACTAGATATTGTAATAAAACCTTGCTTAGAAACTCCATCGGCATCATCTCCTCCTATTATTTCATAAAAATAGGTGCCCGTAAAATCTGCATCAGGGATGGGTTCTATCACATTAATCACATAACGATATGGGGATTTGAAAAAACAAAAGTCTGTAAGTATAGAAGCAGAGCCACTATCATTACTATAACTACGACCGTCTGTTAAGAAAACCTCTAGCCTTACCTCGAACTGATCTCCTGGTTGAATTGCGTTTAAATCTAGATTATGCGAAGTGACAGTCTCTTCATAGCTCACATTTAATGTGTGCCTAGGTAAACCCACTGGTCCTGTGGTAAAGCTTGAAGCTTCAATATCTTTAAGTATAATCTCTGGAGATGTGTCATTTCCGTTTGACACGTCACGATCTATATACTTTGTATAAACTCGTACAAAGTCTAACAATGCTCCATCTTCTTCATCTTGCTCTTCTATCTCTACAGCAAATGCACTAGTAAGATCTCCTGCTTCAAAATTGTTTTGAATACGAGTGATGTTTCTCAACACGGCACCACGTTCTATTTCCTCAGTAACAACCTCTATCGCTTTTTCGTCATCACTACAAGCTGTTAAAATGCCTACTAAGATTATAAAGTATATTTTTTTCATAATTTATTGTTTTGTAAATCTATATCTAGATGGTGCGGTGTTAAATCCACAACCCCCATCAAAGTTAAGGTAACCCTCTACAAACCAGAGTTCAAAAACAGTATCATCTACAATATCTGCACTCCCATTTTCTGTATCAGGCCCTAGTAAAATAGGTGCTGTAGAGCTGCAATAACCTTCTGGTGAAGACAGCTGGTTTTTACCAAAAACAATCTCATCTCCCACTACATTAAACTCCCATCTTCGTTTTTGCTCTATTCCCCTATGATATCTCCAGTGCCAAGCATAAAATTGCCTTGTGGTATTAGACCGCCCTTTTGTAATTTCTACCGTATAGCAATCTACAAAGGTTTCTCCATCTGGACCGGGTCCATCCAGTATAGACTCTACGGCATACACCCCCGTATATGCCGTATCATCTATGGGTGATACTACATTAATAGTATAAAGAAATGGGGAACTATAGAACGTATCATAAGCAATTATTATAGAGCTAGAAGTACCCGTAGTAAAATTTCTACCATCGGTAAGTTTTAAATTAAGCCTGTATATAAATTGATCTTTTACAGCAACATCACTAAGCTGTAAGTCTACAAAGGAAAGTGCCTCTTGAAATGATATATTAAGTTCATATCGAGGTAAACCAAATTCGCCTTCATAAAAATCTGAAGCTGGTAAGACATCATATAATACCTCTTGTGTAGAAAGTGCCTCTGTGACCGAAGTATTACCTATATACTGTATATAAACCTCAACCTCCTCTAGCAAGTCTCCATCTTCAAGATCTTGCTCTTCAATTACAACGTGAAAATCACTTTGCACATCTGTAATTAAGTAGTCATTATTTATGTACTCCTGCGTTCTTAAAACAGCACCTCTTGTAATCTCCTCTGCAATAGTTTCAGTAGAGACCACATCTCCCTCATCACAAGATGTGATACTAATAAGCAATACAAGTAGTAATAGTTTTTTCATTTAGTAAAGCATCATTTTGATACTATAAAACTAAACGTAAAATATTTATTTATAGGTGCAACCGATAAGGATTAACCCATTCTTACTAAGAATTACCTTCTCTACTCTGTAGATGCACCCAGTCTATTTTTTACATACTCTATTTCTGTCTTACCGTGAGGTTGGGGCTTACCTTCTTCATCTAGCCCTACCATAACAATACGTTCTATGGTAATAATAGTCTCGCGTGTCATTTTATTTCTCACCTCACACTTAAGAGTAACAGATGCTGTTCCAAACTTAGTAGCCTCAAGACCTATCTCTATGATGTCACCTTTTTTTGCGCTTGCGCGAAAATCTATCTCACTCATATACTTTGTGACAGATCGAGGGTTTTCTATCTGTATTATAGTATATAATGCGGCTTCTTCATCTATCCACTCTAATAATCTTCCTCCAAACAAAGTTCCATTTGGGTTTAAGTCTTCTGGTTTAATCCATTTACGTGTGTGAAAATTCATAGGCTTTTCTTTTTTATATTTTTAATCTACTCGTATAAAATTAAGATAAAACAGACCTTAAAGATCTAGCGTCTTCAAGACTTTTAAAACGCTCGTGAGACACTTCTATATCTACCTGCTCGTGAGCCCAAGTAGTATGAAAGGGAATATGCACCGCATAACTACCTACCTCAAGCACTGGCAACACATCAGACTTTAAAGAGTTGCCCACCATTAAAAATGAAGTAGGGTCTAAATCTAGATGCTTTATAAGCTTTAGATAATTTGCTGGCTGCTTATCAGACATCACCTCTATGTGGTGAAAATATTTTGACAGACCAGACTTCTCTAGCTTACGTTCTTGATCTAGTAAATCACCCTTAGTAGCAACTACAAGCTTATATTCTTTTGATAGCTCCTCAAGTACCTCTTCTATGTGCGGTAATAAGGTAACAGGCGCGTTGAGCATATCCTTACCTAGATCTATAATATCGCCTATAATGGCATTAGAAACTTTTCCATCAGACACCTCTTGAGCACATTCTATTAGTGATAATGTAAAAGGCTTGATACCATAACCATATAATGCTAGGTTGCGCATCTCCATTTCAAAAAGGCGCTTCTGGCAATTATCGTAGTCTATGTAATCGCTTAGCAGTTCACAAAACGTATGTTCTGCATCTCTAAAGAAAGTTTCGTTAACCCATAGCGTATCGTCTGCATCAAAAGCAATAGTCTTTATATTCTTCATTATTTTACAATCATCTTAGTAACTATAAAAGTACAGAATACAAGGAGAAAATCTCCTAAAACTACAATACTAGACTCGCAAAAAACGACGCAATAAACCTTCTTAAATTATGATATTGATAATGACAAATAAAAGCTAGCGCTTCTACCCCTTGTAGTTATCATCCCAGTCTTTTACCTTAGGATCACCTAGTTTATCTACAGACTTTGCAACTACCATAGATACCGCAGCATCACCAGTCACATTTACTACTGTGCGACACATATCAAGAGGTCTATCTACCGCGAAGATAAGTGCAAGTCCTGCCTCAGGGATTCCAGCATAACCTAGTACACCCACAAGCATTACCATACCTGCACCAGGTACTGCAGCACTACCTATAGAAGCCAGTGTTGCTGTTGCTATAATACCTAGTTGTGTACCCAGTGTAAGGTCCATACCAAAAGCTTGTGCTATAAATACTGCCGCTACTGCTTGATATAAACTAGTACCATCCATATTGATAGTCGCTCCTACAGGTAAGACAAAACTAGCCACCTCTTCCTCTACACCTAAGTGTTCTGTAACTCGCTCCATTGTTACTGGTAATGTGGCTGCACTAGAACTTGTTGAGAATGCTAATAATTGTGCCGGAGAAATACCATTAAGAAAAGATGCTGGACTTCTTTTTGTAAAGATGATAACGATGAGCATATACACGCCTATCATAGACAATAAACCAAGTACGACCGTAAATGCATACCAACCCAGGGCTTTAAAAAGATCTGCATTAGGCGACTCTACCACAAGGGCTGCAAGAAGTGCAAACACACCGTAGGGTGCTGCGAGCATAATGAGATCTACCATTTTAAGTATCACTTCATTTACACCATCAAAAAAGCTTTTTACCGTCTTACTCTTTTCTTCAGGTATTAAAATAAGTCCTATACCGAAGAATACTGCAAAAAAGATGACCTGCAGCATATTACGATTACTAGTCGCTGCCGAAAATATATTTTGTGGAACAAGGTCTTCAAGAGCCTGCAATGGTCCAGTTTCTTTCTGTGCTTTTGCAGTTTCTTTGTATTTACTTGTGCTATCTGTATAACCGTCTACAAGCTCCGTACGCGTCTCGTCTGAGATAGATTTACCAGGAGATACAATATTTACTAAAACAAGTCCTATAGAAACTGCAATAACAGTAGTGACAACATACGTCCCAATAGTACGACCTCCCATCTGTGAGAGCTTAGATATATCTTTAAGATCTGAAACTCCTTTGATGAGCGCAGCAAGTATTAATGGTATTGCAATTAACTTTAATGAGTTAATAAAAATGGTTCCAAAGGGTTTTATCCAGTCACTTACAAAGTCCTTTCCCCACTCAAAATTTGTCATTATGAGTGCAAAAACAACTCCTAAAACCATTCCTATTAATATTCTCCAGTGTAACGCAAGTTTTTTCATAAAGGTCTTAATATTTACTAGGCACGACGTAAAGCCACGCTATATCGATATAGTTTATACAAAAGCCTACTTTTTAGTAAGTGAGCTTTTTATTAAATAAATGAATTATGCTACAATCTAACAGATTTATCTCGTAGTACAAAATCTGCAATCACAAGTGCTGCCATTGCTTCTACTATAGGCACCGCTCTAGGGACTACACAAGGATCGTGACGCCCTTTACCTTGCATCTCTACAGTTTCTCCAGCGGCATTAATCGTTTCTTGCTTTTGCATTACAGTTGCTACCGGCTTAAACGCTACTTTAAAGTAAATATCCATCCCGTTTGAGATACCGCCTTGCACGCCACCACTAAGATTGGTCTTTGTAGTACCGTCATTATTAAAATAGTCGTTATGATCTGAGCCCTTCATCTTTGCCCCCTCAAAACCGCTTCCGTACTCAAAGCCTTTTACAGCGTTTATAGAAAGCATAGCCTTGCCTAACTCTGCGTGTAGTTTATCAAACACAGGCTCTCCTAATCCTATGGGTACGTTTTGTATCACGCAGGTTATAACACCTCCTATGGTATCACCTTGTTTTTTTATTACTTTAATTTTTTCTTCACACGCTTTCGCGAAAGCGGGATCAGCACATCTCACATCATTTTTTTCAATCTCATTGAAGTCAAGTTCTTGATATGGAGTATCCATAGATAAATCTCCTACCGCACTTGTAAATGCGTGAAAGGTAATGCCTTTTAAAAATTGCTTTGCAATAGCCCCAGCTACTACTCTACTCGCAGTCTCTCTAGCCGAAGATCTTCCACCACCACGGTAATCGCGATTACCATATTTTTTATCATACGTATAGTCTGCGTGGCTTGGTCTATAGGTGTCTTTTATATGACCGTAATCTTTAGATTTCTGATTTGTGTTTACAATTTGAAAACCTATAGGAGTCCCTGTAGTCTTTTCTTCAAAAATACCAGATAAAAAGTCTACTGTATCTGGCTCCTTACGCTGGGTTACAATTTTAGATTGTCCTGGTTTACGACGATCTAGATCTCTTTGTATTGCATCAAAATCTATCTCAAGACCTGCAGGACATCCATCTATGATTCCTCCTATTGCCTTACCGTGAGACTCGCCAAAAGTGGTGAGTTTAAATATAGTTCCGTAGGTATTACCAGCCATTGTACTTGTTTTCAACAAATGTAAATTGAAAAGCTCATAATCAAAAACTAATAACTCACTTAATGATTAATTAAAGTAGCTCTCAAATCATAACAAAAACTTTTAAACCACTTAACCCCTAATTAACCAACACAAAATGTTTTATAACAAACTTGCAATCAAAACGATACATTGAAGAGACCTGTAGAAATAGTTGTACTTTCAGACATACATTTAGGCACTTACGGCTGTCACGCTACAGAGGTTTTTCAATATCTAAACTCAATAAAACCAGAAATTCTTATCCTTAACGGTGATATTGTAGACATCTGGCAGTTTAGAAAACGGTTTTTCCCAAAAGAGCATCTTAAGGTTATTAAAAAAATCATCACACTCGCCTCAAAGGGTACACAGGTGTACTACATTACGGGTAATCACGATGAGATGCTTCGTAAATTTAGCGATGCTGTTATGGGTAATATCCATCTCATAGACAAGTTAGTACTTAACCTAGATGGTAAAAAAGCGTGGTTTTTTCACGGAGATGTTTTTGATGTCTCCATACAGCACACCAAGTGGATTGCAAAACTAGGCGGATGGGGTTACGACTTTTTAATACTCTTTAATAGACTACTTAATAAATGGCTTGTAAAAATGGGAAGAGAGAAATACTCGCTCTCTAAAAAAATAAAGAATAGTGTAAAAGGAGCTGTTAAGTTTATAAATGATTTTGAAAACACAGCTACAGATCTGGCTATAGAAAACAAGTTTGATTATGTAATATGTGGTCACATACACCAGCCTGCTATACGTAAGGTTAAAAATCATAAAGGAAGTACCTTATACCTTAATAGTGGAGACTGGATTGAAAATCTTACATACCTTGAATATCACGACAAAGAGTGGAGTCTCAAAAACTACAGAGCAGAGTTTGATAAAACCTATCACATTGAAGAAGCCTTAGACCCTATGTATGATCTTAGCAGCTTGTTAACTAATGTTCTAAAATAGCAGCAAGGCATTGTTTACTATATTTGTTTTAAAGCAAATAAGTACATTATGAAATTTTACACACTACTCGCCTTTTCCCTTTTTATAACCTTAGCAAGTTGCAGTGACTCAGATGAGGATACTCAGAGCACTACAGATATGAGTGAGAGTGAGGACCAGATGGAAGATGCTCCAGTATATAGCTACTACTCTTTAACCACTGGAGATAACTGGCAGTATGACGTTACCACAGATGATATGGACACTACACAAGACAATCTTGAGGTAATAGGACTCACCGAAATTAATGGAACAAGCTTTACAGACTTTGAGTCAAATGTAGATAGCGCAGGCTTTATTACAAATCTTATCGCTGCTGGTGGACTTGTAGAAAGTGAAGGTACCCTACGTTACTCTGGAGAAGTGACTATACCACTAGATGAGACTAATAATATCTCGCTGCTTATACCAGTAATAAAACTTTATGATCAATCCATTACGACAGCAGGCATACAAGTAGACCAGATTACACAAACTATTACTCAAGAAATAGAAGGAATCCCTGTTACTATAGATGCACTTGTTACATCTACTAGTGGTAATACAATAGAAAATAGTAGTATAAATGGAGAGACATTCCCGCGTGTTCTGACAGCAACACTTACTATTAATGCTACTATAAGCGCATCTATACTAGGTGTACAAGTAACGCTTCTTGAGTCACAAGATGTTATCGTAACTACAAACACCTATGCTCAAAATATTGGTCTTGTAAATTCTGATCTAGATTTTCAATATGAATTTGAGGACTTAAGCAGCTTTGGTGTAACACTCCCATTCCCTGAGAGCGCTTCTAGTTTTACTAATCAAGTGATTACTACTTATGATGTCGCTGGTGATGATTAAATAAGCGCTTGTCTTAAAACCGTAACAGGATGTAAAGCTACACGCTGTGTACCATCCTTTATTTGGTGCCTGCAGCTAGTCCCGTTTGCAACTATAACAGTGTCATTACCTGCCTTACGCACTGCAGGAAACAAGGTTTGCTCACCTACCTTCATACTCACTTCATAATGCTCCTTCTCATACCCAAAGCTGCCCGCCATACCGCAGCAGCCAGATGGTATAATGGTAGGCACATAGTTTACCGGCAAATTAAGTATTGCAAATGTGTGTGATACAGATGAGAGTGCCTTTTGATGGCAATGCCCGTGTATTTTGAGTTTTTTCGCTTGCGCAGAAAACTGCTCTGCGGTAATGACTCCTTTTTTAATTTCATTATGTAAAAACTCTTCTATAAGAGAAGCCTTTTCAGCTATTTGTTTTGCTATCTGAACGTCATCTGCCAGTCGAATATATTCATCTCTAAACGTAAGCAACGCCGAAGGTTCTATACCCACTATGACAGTTTCATCCCCAATATCTTTAAACGCCGCAATGTTCTTATTTGCCAAAACTTTTGCTTCATCTAAAAATCCTTTTGAGATGTAAGAACGACCACTATCGTGGTTTGTAATTACCTGCAAGTCGTATCCAAGCTTAGTTAAAAGTACAACAGCATCTTGCGCTATTGATCCATCTAGATATTGAGAAAATTCATCTACATAAAGAACAACTTTAGTTTTGGATATAGCTGGAGTACTTAAATTATTATAGCCAGCTACATTACTCTCTTGAGGATTTAAAAACACCTCAAGTTTAGGCAAACTACGCTTTTTTGCAATACCTAAGGTGGCTTTTGCAACACCACCAGTTACCGCTAGCATTGTATTATAAAACCTAGGAGCTGCAGCTCCTAACTTATTAATCTTTGTGTTATGCGCAAATAATTTGGTACGTAAACTACTCCCATTAGATTTTTGATATTGATACTCAAACTCTGCTTTGAGCGTAGCAACATCTACATTACTTGGACACTCACTTGCACACGCTTTACAACTAAGACATAAGTCAAAAACATCCTTAAGTTCCTTGTGGTTATACTTATTTGCCTTTTCTGAAGTTGTTAAAAACTCACGTAAGGTATTGGCTCTCGCTCTAGTTGTATCTTTCTCATCACGAGTTGCACGGTAACTAGGGCACATAGCACCTCCAGCGCTAGGCATCTTTCTACAATCACCACTACCATTACATTTTTCGGCTAGGCGTAGTATACCTTGATTGTCATTAAAATTTAATAGCGTCTCTACCGCTGGTTCTTGACGACCTACTTCATAGCGTAAATTTTGATCCATTGGGAAAGCATCTATGATCTTTCCGGCATTAAAAATATGATGAGGGTCAAAAGCGCTCTTAACTGCTTTCATCATCTCATAGTTTTTTTTACCCACCATAAGTGGTATAAACTCTGCACGTACAATACCATCACCGTGCTCACCACTCATTGAGCCATTATATTTTTTAACCAGATGCGCAACATCTGTAGTAATCTGCCTAAAGAGCGATACATCTTCCTTTTTCTTTAAATCAAGTATAGGTCGTAAATGCAACTCTCCAGCGCCCGCGTGTGCATAATACACTGCATCTTGCTCATAACGGTCCATAATAGCTGTAAACTCGTCTATATAAGCCGCTAGATCTTCTAGAGCCACTGCCGTGTCTTCTATACAAGCTACAGCCTTTTTATCTCCTATTATATTTCCTAAGAGACCCAGGCCTGCTTTACGCAACTCCATAGCTTGAGCTATTTCTGGTCCTTCTAGTATTGGGAAGGCATAACCTATTTGCTCCTTTTGTAAATCTGTAATAACAGCACTTGCTTGTGCTCTTGCTCCTTCTAGTGTATGGTCACAAACTTCTAGCATTAATATTGCTGCCGGATCACCATCTACAAAAAATCTATTTTTGAGCTGATCACGATTGTTTTTTGTGCAGTCTAAAATCACTTTATCCATCATCTCACAGGTAAAGAGATTATGACGCATCGCAGGTACAACAGCTTTAAGACAACTAGTTAAATCCTCAAAATGCGCGGCTACAAGTACATTATATGCTGGAGGTAACTCGTCAAGTTGTAAAGTGATTTCTGTAGTGAAAGCAAGCGTGCCCTCACTTCCTGCCAGTAAACTACACATATTAAAATCTTTTCCACTTACGTGAAAAGGGTTCATTTGTGCCAAGTAATCTAAGGCATAGCCCGTATTTCTTCTATGTATCTCTGGTTTTGGAAAATGTGCTGCAATTTCTGCTCTTGACTCCTCGTCTTTTAGTGATGTATAAATTGTATTGTATATACTCCCTTCAAGAGTGGTGTGTGTCAACTTTTCGCGAAAGCGTACTTCATCTAAATCTTCAAAAGTAGCCTCGCTACCATCAGATAAAATAGTTTTAAGTCTTACCGTCTTATCTCTGGTCACACCGTACTGAATACTAGTGGTTCCGGAAGAGTTATTACCTACCATACCCCCTATCATACAACGATTTGCAGTAGATGTATTAGGTCCAAAAAACAAGCCGTGAGGCTTTAAAAATAAATTAAGCTCATCGCGTATCACTCCGGGCTGTACAACAACCTGTTTCTTTTCTTTATCAAAAGAGATGATGTTTGTAAAGTGTTTTGACACATCTACTACAATCCCATCTCCTACGCACTGTCCCGCTAGGGATGTTCCTGCGGTGCGCGGTATGAGTGTGATGCTATTTTGTAAAGCAAACTCACATAAAACTTTAATATCCTGCGCTGTTTTAGGAAGAGCAACAGCTAGCGGAATTTTACGATATACAGATGCATCTGTCGCATAAATAGTTTTATGAAGGTTATCGTAGTGAAGGTCGCCTTCTACCTGCTGCTGTAATTTTTGTAATAGTAAGTTCACAAGGTTAAAAATAGATAAAATTTTATGCAGTCGTTAACGTTATAGAGATAGTGTTCTTAATAATTTTACACTTAAAATAAATAACTATGAAACATACAATATATACCCTACTTCTCTTTATAGGACTTAGCGCAACAGCCATAGGGCAAGAGATCTCTCCTAATGCTATAGGTTTAAGACTGGGCGATAATAACGGTTTTAGCACAGAAGTAAATTACCAGCGAGCACTAAGTGAGAATAATAGACTAGAGCTAGGCCTCTCGTGGAGAACGGGTAATAACTTTGATGCTATAAAAGGTACAGGTATTTACCAGTGGGTATGGAATATAGATGGTGGCTTAAACTGGTATGCCGGAGCAGGTGCATCTGTAGGGTCTTTTGATGTAGATGAAGATTTTCCTGGATTTGACAATAACGACAGTGAGTTTTTTCTCAACGCGGCTGGTGATATCGGGATTGAATATAGGTTTGACTTCCCACTACTACTCTCTCTAGATTTTAGACCAGAGATAGCAATACTTAATGACTTTGATGATAGTCTTGAGTTTGACGTAGCACTAGGTATTAGATACCTTTTTTAAGAGAAATCTAAGCTTTTACTAAAGCTCTTTCATATAACTCCTCATAAAGCGGTACAATGTTTTGAATATCAAACTTGGCCGCTTCTTTTTTGGCATTAGTTTTAAACTGTTCCAAGGTAGCATCATCCTCAAGTATGCGTATAGCATTTTGAGCCATATCTGCAATGTTACCTACGTTACTTAAATAACCTGTTACACCATCTACATTTACTTCTGGTATACCACCAGCGTTACTTGATATAACTGGTACACGGTTTACCATAGCCTCTAGCGCTGCAAGCCCAAAACTCTCTGCCTCAGATGGCAGTAAGAAGAGATCAGAAAAGCAAAGTATTTTATCTACCTCATTACTATTACCTAAAAATCGTACTTTCTCCTCTATACCTAGTTCTCTCACGCGCTGCTCTGCCGCTTCACGTTCTGGCCCCTCACCTACCATAAGAAGCTTAGAAGGAATCTCAAGTTGTAATCGATAAAACACTTCAATAACATCAGAGATACGTTTTACCTTCCTAAAGTTACTTATGTGAGTTACTATGCGCTCATCTTCATTTGCCATAAGGCTGCGCTGGCAGTCTGTAAAACTATCATCTACAGCCGTATAGTCTATAAAGTTAGGCACTACATCTATTTCTTTTGTGATATCAAATAAGCGTAGTGTATCCTGCTTTAAACTTTCTGAAACAGAGGTAACAACATCACTATTATTAATACTAAAACTTACTGCTGGTCTATAAAAAGGGTGACTCCCCACAAGAGTTATATCTGTACCGTGAAGTGTGGTTACCATAGGCACTTCTATTCCCTCTTGCTTGAGCATTTCTTTTGCCATATAACCTGCATATGCGTGCGGTATTGCATAGTGCACGTGTAAGATATCAATGCTCTCTTTTTTTATAATACGTACTAGCTTACTAGACAAAGCAAGCTCGTAAGGTTGATAATGAAACAGCGCATAGTCTGGTACATTTACCTCGTGAAAATGAATATTGTCATTAAGCAATGCAAGTCTCACTGGCTGCTTGTAAGTAACAAAGTGTACCTCGTGACCTCTTTTTGACAAAGCGATTCCAAGTTCGGTTGCTACTACACCACTTCCTCCAAAGGTTGGGTAACAGACAATTGCAATTTTCATAGTACGGTTTTTTTGGGTTGTTTTTTTACGCTTTCGCGAAAGCGGACTCATACACTTTATAAGTAGTACAAGTAGCTCATAGCCTTACAAATTTAATCAATTAAAGATTGATAAATCACCTCCTGAATAGTGGTTCTTAAACCAGATTTTATAAGAGCTCTATTCTCCATAGTAGGAAATGTTCTGTTAGATAAAAACACGTATACTAGTTCATTTTCTGGGTCTGCCCAGGTGTAAGTCCCTGTAAAACCACTATGCCCAAAACTGGTCATAGGGACACAACCGCAAGTAGGACCTCCACCACTAAGTTGTGGTTTATCAAATCCTACTCCTCTGCGCACTTCATTATCACAATAATTACAGGTGTTAAAACGCTCCATTGTTTCTTTTGAGAAGTAGCGTTTACCTCCATAATAACCGTCTTGAAGATACATTTGCATCAACTTGGCAACATCATTTGAGTTTGAAAATAAGCCTGCGTGACCACCCATATTGCTTTGCATTGCTGCACCCATATCGTGCACGTAGCCTTGTACTTTTTGGTTGCGCCAGTAGGTATCATTTTCTGAAGGTACAATCATTTCTTTCTCAAATTTTCTAAGGGGTCTATAACCAGTGTAGTTTGCACCTATTGAGTTATAAAAATGACTGCTTGTGAGCTCTTGAAGATTCTGACCATAATAATCCTCCAAGAATTTTTTCATCAAGTAATAAGGCAAGTCGCTGTACTTATAAGATAAGCGAGAGCGCAAGTCACTGTCTGCTATTTTCTTTATAATAGTATCTGTGTATCCAGTGCGTAGGTACATCTTCTCTGCCACTTTAATATTATAATTAGGCGAGTATGAAGTGCTGTAATAATCATCTAGTGGTTTTTTTGTAACCGAGTCTAGCGTGCTCACATAAAACGGAATCCACGCTTTGAATCTCCCGTAATGAGACAGTGCCTTTTTAAGAGTAATATTTGCTTTATTACTACCCTTTAGTTCTGGAATAAGCGTGCCTAACTTATCTTCTAGATCGATACTTCCCTCGCTCTCAAGCTCCATTAAGAGCGGTAATGAGGCAAGAATTTTTGTCATAGAGGCAATGTCATACATACTCTCTGGACGTACAGGTTGTTTTTTATTATAGGTGTGATATCCAAAACTTTTATCATATATCACTTTACCTCTACGCGCAACAAGCACCTGTGCTCCAGGCATCATCGCTCTTTTAATCCCTAGATTTACAAGAGAGTCTATCTTAATATTGAGGGTATCTGAGTCTACGCCTACCTCTTCTGGTATACCATAAGACATTCTTCTTAGGGTTCCAGATTGTAAACCTGTGCGTATGGGTGTATCACCTAGCGATACGGGTAATCTACCTTTGCTTGGAATTGCGCCAAAGATGAGCTGTGCGCTTTTTTCTTGCGCTAGTTTACTGTTTTGGTAACTATGTATTATCGCTTCTATATCTTGTGTGTCTTGCAGGTCTAGCATTGCATACGGACGCACAAAAAGATCTAGTACTACCGTTTTAGTTTTGGCTATCTCCTTAATCCAGCGTATGTTTTCTTTTGTAAACTTATAGGACTTCCAAGGGTTTGCATTAGATCTGTGGAAACCAATAATCACATAGTGAAAATCGGCTAGTTTTTCTTGGGTGGCCTCTAGAGTTTTTGTTGTGATATTTTCAATAGAAGCATACTTGCGTAGTTGCTGCTTAAAAGCTGAACCGTCATCATCACCAAGACCTACATAAGCTATTTTTTTCTGATCAATATTTGTAACTGGGATAACGTTATTGTTGTTTTTTGTAACAGTAATTGCATTTTCGATTGCCTCGCTATATACGATATCATCATATCTAGAATTCAGGTCGTTCACAAGATTTTTAGTTGTGACAGGTGTATAATTATGTAGTCCTACTTTGTATTTTGCATATAGTATTTTTTTAACAGAATGGGCTAACCGCTCTTCTGTAATCTCACCTTGTTGTAATGCATTTAAAATTTTGGCGGAAGCCGAAGGAACATTTTCACTTATAAGCAAGATATCATTACCTGCCTTAAAGGCTGCAAGATCAATATCTCCAGGTTCTTTAAAGTTTGCTGCGCCCTTCATATTAAGGGCATCTGTAAATATCAGGCCGTGAAAGAGGTACTCTTCTTTAAGCATTTTTGTAACCACCGTAGGTGATATACTTGTGGGTACACCTTCTTCTGGAACAAGTGCTGGTACATTAAGGTGGGCTACCATAATACTTGCAATACCATTTTCTATAATAGGTTTATAGGGATACATCTCTACACTCTGAAGTCGTTCTTTTGTAAAATTGAGAGTAGGGAGCGTTTTATGACTGTCTTTATCTGTATCTCCGTGACCAGGAAAATGCTTTGCACTGCCTAAGACACCGGCCTCTTGCATTCCTTCCATAAAGGCAATAGCCTTTTCTGTTACGTTTACTTTATCTTCTCCAAAAGAGCGGTTACCTATAATAGGATTTGCAGGGTTGATATTTATATCTACTACAGGAGCAAAGTTAATGTGTACACCAAGACGCTTTGAATGCTCACCTATGCGTTTTCCCACCTTCTTTACAATATTATTATCTTGTATGGCACCAAGTGTCATATTCCACGGAAAAGCATATGTGCTATCTAGTCTCATTGCAAGTCCCCACTCTGCATCCATACCCACGAGGAGTTTTGTTTTTGACATTGCTTGAAACTCATTATTGAGTTTTGCCTGTCGCATAGGGCCACCTTTAGAGAAGATAAGACCGCCTATGTGCTCTTCTTTAATGAGCTTTTTGATTTTATCTATCTTGACCTGAGGATCACTTGAGAATATGTCCACCATAAATAGTTGACCTATGCGCTCTTTTGGAGTCATTTGTTGATAGACAGAATCAACCCAAGCGCGTTGCGCCACAATATCATTTGCATATAAGGGGTATCGCTCTTGACCGAAAGCAAAGGTGGTAAATAAAAGAAATAATAGTATGGTGAGATTGCGTGTAAACGCCATATAGTCTAAGTTTTTAAGTTGTCTTGTAGAAATCAAAAATAACGCCAAGAAGCGCTTTCTAATTACTAATATAAAAATAGGGGGTTTATTGTAACCCTGTTCTTAAAAATTAGAAATCTTAACAACATCTTATGAACTAAGAGAGACTAGCTATTTTCCTTTTTTAAGAAAGCGAGAATGCCAGCTATCTTTTGCAGCAATCTCCCAGTTTACTTTATACTCACCTACAGTAGCTACAAGATTATTAAACACTATGGTGTTCTTACCTACGGCACCGTCTTTAATCATTTTTTTAAAATCAAGAAGTGTTTTATAGTGTATGCGATCATTTTGATAATAGGTCACATTCATTTTATCAAGAAGGTCTACCCCGAGCTCCTCTTGTAATGATATAATAAATCGCACCTGGCTATCTATAGAGCATCCACTAGCGGCAGCTTCTGTTTGATCAAGGCCTATGGCTATAAAACGATTATATTTTATTTCAAAACCTGCTTTAAGACTTGCTCCGTGCGCTGTCCAGCCAGTTAAAAATGTACTCAAATCTTTCTCTAGTTGAGCTACTTGCTCATCTGTAAATTTTTGATCAGACTGGTATAACCAGATTCTTGATGTGTCTGAAAGTGAATTAAAATCTACAAGCATACTATTCTATTTAAAAGTAAAAAAAGCGGATGTTACATCCGCTTTGAAAATAAATTGATATTAAAGTGCACGTTAAAACGATACCATAACCGCACTACTTATTTCTTGAAATGACAGGTGCTCTACAATTCTTCTGCAGAAGCAATCATCTCTGCAACATCCATTACCTCGATGCTACCTTCCTTTTCTTTATTCTTAACACCATCTGTCATCATTGTGTTACAAAAAGGACATCCTGCTGCTATCACGTCTGGCTTCACCTCTAGTGCTTGCTCTGTGCGCTCTATGTTTACATCTTTATTACCTGGCTCTGGCTCTTTGAACATTTGTGCTCCACCAGCTCCACAACATAAACCATTAGTTTTACACTTGCGCATTTCCACAAGCTCTACATCAAGTTTGCGTAGTAATTCTCTAGGTGCTTCATAGACTCCATTTGCACGTCCTAAATAGCAAGGATCGTGGAAGGTGATACGCTTTCCTTTAAACTTACCTCCCTCTACTGTAAGACGACCGTCATCAAGTAGTGATTTTAAGAACTGTGTATGGTGTACCACTTCATAGTTTCCACCTAGTGATGGATACTCGTTTTTAAGTGTATTAAAACAGTGCGGGCAAGCCGTTACTATTTTTTTTACTTCATAACCATTAAGCACTTCAATATTTGTAACTGCCTGCATCTGGAACAAGAATTCATTTCCTGCTCTTTTTGCTGGATCTCCAGTACAACTTTCTTCTGCGCCTAAAACTGCAAAATCTACGTTTGCTTTATTTAATATACGAGCAAATGCTTTTGTAATTTTCTTTGCTCTGTCATCAAAACTCCCTGCACAACCTACCCAAAAGAGTACTTCTGGCTGCTTTCCTTGCGCCAGATATTCGGCCATTGTGGGTACTTTAAGTGTCTCACTCATATGCGTATATTACTATGTAATCTAATTATAATTTAATCTTCAAAGACCTCTATGGTCACTTTCTTCTCTACTAGGTCCGTAAATTTACCTTTGTAGCGTGTGGCTTTTACTAGGTGATTATCTACCCAGTGATAATTTCCTCCTCTAGGTTTCCCCATCAAAAGGCTATGAAATTTAAACCCGTGACGGTTTAACCATTCTGTTGTTACATCTCTGTGCTCTTCTGTTCTTGAAGTAAAGAAACAGATAATGTGACCCTCATCATACCACTTGTTAAGCGTTTTTAATGCATCTGGAAAAGGCTCACAAGTACCCATACGCTCTGGCTCCTCATTAGGAACATCTTCTGTAATGGTGCCATCTATATCAATAAGATAATTTTTAACCCCTTCTGGAAGTACTGGACTTACGTGTTCTCCGTCTTCTAGCTTTTCGCTTAATAGCTTGTCTACGTCTTCTTTATTCATTGGTATCGTTTAGGTTTTTAAAATCTTCTTTACTAAATCTTACGTAGAGGGCCAGTCTATGCTCTCCAGGTTTTTTATATCTAGGGTTGTGACGCTCTATCATAGATTGTCGCATTGCCTCATCTCTTAAGACTTGCATCTGGGTCTCTGTACACCAATCACAAAATATCTTTTTGACGGTAATACTATCTACTTGTAACTGCGGCCCTACGAAGAGACGTGTGTACATTTTAAACTGTAAACTATCGATTTTATAATTTTTTGTAGGGGTTTGCGCTTTCGCGAAAGCGAAAAAAAACACTCCTACTATTATAAAAAGTTTATACCTCATTGATCCAGTTACCTCTGTCTAACTGATTAAACGGCCACGGTGCACCATTATTCTCTATGTTAGTCATTGCATTATTTAAATCTGTAGGTGCTGCACTTTCTTCCATCACCATATAACGTCTCATATCTACAATGATACTCAATGGATCAATACCTATAGGACAAGCCTCAACACAAGCATTACACGTAGTACAAGCCCAAAGCTCCTCTTTTGTGATATAATCATCTAGCAACTGCTTGTTATCTGGTATAAACACGCCATTATTGCTATCTATATTTTTACCAACTTCCTCAAGACGATCACGGGTATCCATCATAATCTTACGAGGGCTCAATTTCTTACCTGTCTGGTTTGCAGGGCACTCACTCGTACAACGCCCACACTCTGTACAACTGTAAGAGTTCATAAGTTGTACCCAGTTAAGATCTGTTACATCACTAGCTCCAAATTTACCTACCTCTGCCTCTTCTGCTCCTTCTGGTGGTGCGGCAAATGGGTCTGCATTAGGATCCATCATAAGCATTACCTCATCTGTAACAGCTTGTAGGTTATTAAACTCACCTTGTGGTTTAAGCTTTGCATACCAAGTGTTTGGAAATGCAAGTAAGATGTGTAAGTGTTTTGAGTAGTATAGGTAATTTAAGAAAACTAATATTCCTAAGATGTGTATCCACCACGCGGCACGCTCTACGATAATAAGAGCACTCTCAGACATTCCTTCAAAAAGGGGTGCTATAAAACTACTTATAGGGAAAGAACCCATTATACTACCATCTAAAGATGCATAGTGAGCAGCTCCCATAGTTTGTAATTGTAAGTCGGCAGCATTCATAGTGAGGAAAAGCCCCATTAATACTACTTCAAAATATAGTATGATATTACCATCAGCCTTAGGCCATCCCTTCATCTCTGGTTTTAAGAATCGCTGTATTTTAATCACATTACGGCGTAACCAGAAAATGATAACAGCTACAAGTACTAAAAATGCAAGAATCTCAAAACTACCTATAAGAAAATCATACAACCCTCCTAAGAAACTAAATACTCTGTGTGTACCAAAAAGACCATCTATTATGATCTCAAGCACTTCTATGTTTATGATGATAAAACCTACGTAAACAACAACGTGTAGAATACCAGATACTGGTCTTTTTACCATCTTGTACTGGCCTAAGGCAATCTTTGCCATATTCTTCCAGCGCTGTGGCTTGTTATCAGAACGATCTACATCTTTTCCCAGATTTATATTACGGGAAAGCTTTTTAATGTTTTTTACAAAGAAACCAACCCCAAGAACTAGGGCTACAAGGAAAATAAAATTTTGAATGTATTGCATAAAATTCGTTAGTTAAGCTCGCGCCTACTGTAACGAATCTTTAGGCGGAGTATACGCTCCCGGTTTTTTACCAAAAAGCGAAAAATGAACATATCTCTTAGGGTTGAGCTTCATATCCTGAAGTAAGTCCCCCATCTGATTTGCTGTACGATCCAAATTTAAGTAAAGTTGCTCATCATTCAAAAGTTTACCTACGGTTCCTTCTGGAGAATTTAACTTATTAGAGATTTCTTGAAAATCTGCTATAGTCTTTTCTAAATCTGCAACCATTGTCCCCATTTGTATCTGTGACAACGAATCTGATAATGTTGCAAAATTACCACTCATTTTGTCAAGATTTGCTATGGTACGGTCTAATTTTACTTGGTTTTCTGATAATAAGGCATTTACAGAGCCAGATATTCCTTTAAGCTCTTTAGAAGCTGTTGTAAAGTTTGCAATCGCGTCTCTTAAGTTTGCTCTTGTATCTCTATCTAGTACAGAATTTACGTTTACTAGAAGAGAATCTGTGTCACCTATTACCTTCTCAACTTGATTTTGTAATGGCGTAAGGCGCTCGTTCACCAGCTCCATAATACCCTCACCCATCTCACCTGGCAATGTATCTCCAGTTTTTGCATTTTGTCCCTTCTCATAGGTAGGAACTATCGCTAGTGACTTACCTCCTATTAATCCTCCACCGTAGACTCTAGCAAGACTCTGGTTTGAAAATTCAAAATCTTTCTCAACCACAAACTTTACCACAAGCTTACCAGAACTATCTGCAAAGTCTATAGATAGTACTCTACCCACTGGCAATCCATTAATAGTCACTTGTGATGAAGGTGCAAGACCTTCTACATTATCATATTTTGCGTAGAGAATTTTACTCTTATCTAGTAGATTATTTCCTTTAAGATAATTGTAGCCAAAAATAAGTAACAGCAATGCTGCAATTACTAGTATGGCGGTTTTGATTTCTTTAGACATTAATTGAGATGATGGTTATAAAAACAAATGTAGGTGAATTGTTAAAGGTCTACCTTACAGATAAGACTATTTTAACACTTGCTTAAGCTGTAACTTATTGTTACTTTTATCAAAAGGTACAATAAAAGCTTCCTTATACCCCTTTACTTTTGCATCTTGTAAAAATCTTCTGGCCAGCGTATAGTCTGAGGTTGCTTCATAATAATATTTATAAAGTCTCCCATCTTTAATACGGCTCACATTCTTAAGTCCCTTAAAATTGTAAGATTTAGTCTCAAGTTTACGTTTACTTGCCGCTAGCTGTACTTTAAAAGTAACATCTTTATAAATCTTAGATTTTTCAACACGCACAGGTTCATTAACCACAGGTGCATCTGCCGCTACGGTAATACTTTCTGTCGCTTGTATAGCCTTCTTATAATTAGTCACCGCGGTACTTATAGCCTTTGCCATCTTAACTCTACCAGCATTTGAATTTAAAAATCTTCCCTCTTCATTGTTAGTAAGAAAGCCAGTCTCTACAAGCACACTAGGCATTACAGACCTGTGCAGTACCCAGAAAGGTCCTTGCTTTACACCTCTACTACTTCTTCTCACGGCACTCGTAAATTCTTTTTCTATAAAACTCGCTAGGTTTAAACTCTGGTCAAGATACTCCTCTTGCATAAGCTCAAGGCCTATCATTGTTTCTGGTTTATTAGGGTCAAAACCAGCATAGCGCTCTTCGTAATTATCTTCAAGAAGGATTACCGCATTTTCCTTTTTGGCGATGCGCATATTTTTTTCATTCTTATCAATACCCATAACAAACGTCTCTGTACCCTTTGCCTGGCTAGAGTGCGAGTTACAATGTACACTAATAAAGAGATCTGCATTTGCCTCGTTTGCAATATCTGCTCTGGTTGCTAGTGGTATAAAGACATCCTTCTTTCTAGTATAGATAACTTCTACGTCTTTTTGCTTTTCAAGTTCGGCACCTACGGCGAGTACAATGTCTAGGGCTATATTTTTTTCATAATACCCATTTCCACGGTTTCCGCTATCGTCACCACCGTGACCGGCATCAAGTACTACCTTAAATTTCTTACTGGTTGAGGGTGATTGCGCTTTCGCGAAAGCGCCATTAAGACAACTCCACACAAGTAGCCCAATGGTTAAATAAATCTTAAATATGTCTTTTTTACGCATCCTTTGTATCAAATCTTACTCTTTTAAGCGTTAGGTATAAAATTAAACTCGTTTACTGATGTAACGTGCTGAATACGGGTGTTATTTTCAAAAAATATTTTCTAAGGCAAAAGCCGAAAAAAATATACGTAATTTTGGCACTTTAATTGATTGATATTCGCACAAAAATAGGCTAATCCCATTGCAAACAAAAACTGGACTCCTTCTTATTATCTGCTCACTTTGCTTGCTGCCACTACTTACAGTAAATGCTCAGGACGTTCCATCCAAGAATGATGCCAGACGTGTACCGCCTCAAGACACCACCCTTATGCAGAGTGCTACAGAGGGTTTTCAAACTCTTGCTAAACCAGTAGACACTCTAACTACAAAAGACATCACCGTAGAGGAACTACTCTCAACACCTCAAGACTCTATAAAGAAAAAACCAGAAACACTTACAGACAAAGTAACCTATAAGGCTACAGACTACCAGCGTATCTCACAGCGCAAAAAGAAAATATACCTATATAACGAGGCAGAGATTCTTTATGAGGATATGAAAATTAATGCCGGAGAGATCATACTTGACTATGAGTCTAACACGGTGTTTGCAAAAGGTATAAAAGACTCTGCTGGTAATTATTCTCAAATACCCGTTTTTGTACAAGGAGTAAATGAGGTACAACCAGACTCTATAAAATTTAATTTTGACACGCAGCGCGCCCTCATCTATGGCTCCCGTGTAGAAGGTGCTGGAGGCCAACAAATAAACCTCAAAGCCGAACGTAGTAAACGTGTAAACGACTCTGTGGTGTTTATGAGTAATGTAAAGATCACCACCTCAGAAGATCTAGACAATCCAGAATATTACTTTTATGCTAGGCGTGTTAAGTTTGTACCTGGTAAAAAGCTAGTTGCGGGTCTTACTAATATGTACATCGCAGATGTGCCTACACCCATCGGGATTCCTTTTGCTTTTTTCCCTATGGAAAAAGAGCGTAGTGTGTCTGGCTTTATTGTACCTGGTGTGGGTGAGAGTAATGAGCGTGGCTACTCTGTAACAGATGGTGGTTACTACTTCTCACTGAGCGATTATTTTAATCTTGCGCTTACAGGAGATTACTATACTAATGGTAGTTATGCCATACGAGCAGATACAGAATATAAACTACGTTATAAATTTAACGGTCGTTTTAGTTTTAGCTCTGAGCGCATCCTTTTTAGTGAGCGAGGCTTACCAGACTTTTCTGAAACAAACACCTATAACATACGCTGGAACCACTCTCAAGACACAAAGTCTAGTCCCAACAGTAGGTTTTCTGCCTCTGTAAACCTAGGTAGTAGTAACTTTTATAGACAATCGTTAAGCCAGGCAAACACGGGTAACTTTTTAAATAACAACTTTAGTTCTTCTGTGTCATACTCACGTACCTTCCCAGGTACGGTACCTGTAAACCTTACGGTAGCAGCAACACACTCTCAAAACTCACAGACAGAGCAAATTACAATGTCGCTCCCTACCACACAGCTTAACGTAGATAGAATCTACCCCTTTGCAGGTAAGTCTGGGTCCAAAAAAGGGCTTATTAAAAATGTAAATCTGAGCTATGCCCTACGAGCAGATAACCGTTTTAATACCACAGATGATGAATTTTTTACCTCAGAGATGTTTGAGAGCGCTCAGACAGGTATAAGACACAGCATCCCGATCTCTACTAACTTTAAACTCTTTAACTACATAAGTGCCTCAGTAAATGGTAACTTTGAAGAGAGCTGGGTTTTTAAAACTATAGATCAGAGTTTTGATCAAGACACAAAAACAGTGGTACGAGATACCGTAAATGGCTTTGATGCCTACCGTACTTATAGAGGAGGTGTAAGCCTAGGGACAACTGTATATGGTACTTTTAACTTTAAAGAAGGTAGTAAAATACAAACCATACGCCACGTGGTACGTCCTTCTATAGGGTGGTCATACACTCCTGCCTTTAGCCAGTTTTATGACACCTATGAGCGCAACGACCCTAACGATCCATTGAGTGACGTTTTTGATGAGACTGTTGAGTACTCACGTTTTGATGGAGGTTTTTTTGGAGCACCTAGTAACCAGGTGTCTAACTCAATTTCTTTTAGTCTAGCAAATACACTTGAGGCTAAGGTGAGGAGCAAAGACAGCACAGCTACAGAACCGCGGAAAATAAATCTTATAAACAATCTCAACATAAGGACCTCTTATAATATTGCGGCAGATAGTCTCAGGCTTTCTCCTATAAATATTAATGGCTCTATACCTATAATACAAGACAAGCTCGACATCAACTTTGGTGGAAATCTAGATATCTATGCGCTTAATAGTTCTAACAGAAGAATAGACAGGCTCAATATAAATAATGGTGGTAGCCTTTTTAGACTTACTTCTGGGCAAGCGAGTTTTGGTTACAGTTTTTCAAGTAGAGACTTTGAGAAAGGCGGTAAAAAAGATCCCGGTCGTAATACAGATCGTACAGAAAACTCAACCTTTGCTGGTGGGGGGCGCCCAGATGACTTACTGGGTCAAGGAGTAGATATTACCGGAAATAGAAATGCCGGAAGAGATGAACCAGATGAGGATGAGGAAGAAAAAGAAGTAGAATTCTACACCTTTAAAGTGCCGTGGAATTTACGTTTTGGCTATCAAGTAGGTTATGCAAACAGTGCCAGACAAGACCAGATAAGCACCCACTCTATTGTAATAAGTGGTGATATAAAGCTAGGTAACCGCTGGACCGTAGGAGGATCTACTGGGTATGACCTTGCAAACCCTGGTATTACTTACACCTCACTTAACTTTGCGAGAGATCTTGAGAGTTGGAATATGCGTTTTAGCTGGGTACCACCCGTAAATAATGACTTGAGTAGAACTTCGTGGAATTTCTTTATAGGGATTACCGGTAACCTGCTGAGTGATATAAAATATGACAAACGCCGTACCCCAGACCAGCAATTATAAATAGAGATAGCAGTAATTACGCTTTCGCGAAAGCGTACTAAAAACCATACTAATGAAAAAAATAATCACAACTTCAAACGCCCCAGCACCTATAGGACCGTACAATCAAGCAACCCTTGTAAACGGAATGTTATATACTAGCGGGCAGATTGCTATTATACCAGCAACTGGCGAGCTTTTTAAAGGAAGTATAGAAGAGGAAACTGAGCTTGTAATGCAAAGTGTAAAAGCGATTCTTACCGAAGCAGGAATGACTTTTGAAAATGTGGTAAAGACTTCCATCTTTATAAGTGATATGGAAAACTTTGGGAAGATAAACAGTGTGTATGGTAAGTACTTTAACGAGGCAACAGCTCCTGCTAGAGAAACCGTAGAAGTGGCAAACCTACCTAAATACGTAAATGTAGAAATAAGCGTAATCGCCGCCGAATAATTGGTAGCTAGCCCTTAGTTCATAATCTTTACGAGCAACTCTTTGAGTAAATCATTACTTGCAAAGGCACTTGCTCCTACTCCTTTACTTTTTACATCTACCTCTCTTATGAGGGCGATACAGGCGCTCACCTTTTTCATAGGGTAATTGCGAGCGGCAGTGATGTACTCACCTACAAAAAAAGGAGAGACTCCTAGCGTTTTTGCCACAGTAGCTTTATCCTTTTGCGGTAAGCCGTGATATTTTAATATACTTGAGAAAAGGCTAAAAAGTTGCCCCACGGTAAGTACTAGCGGGTTATCTTTTGGGTTTTGTGTAAAGTACTGTGCGATGCGCTGTGCTTTTACAACGTCTTTTTCTGAGATGGCTTTACGAAGCTCAAAAATATTAAAGTCCTTACTTATCCCTATGTTCTCCTCTATGGCTTGTGGGGTAATCTCACTCCCTTTAGGTAAAATAAGCATCAGTTTATTGAGCTCATTTACCACCTTACTTAAATCATTACCTAGGTAATCTACTAGCATTTGTGCTGCCTTAGGCTGTATATGGTAGCCTTCATCTATAAGTACACGGCGCAGCCAGTCTCCTACTTGGTTTTCATAGAGCTTCTTGCTTTCATAATGCACTCCGTGAGTTTTAAGTGCTTTTGAGAGTCCTTTGCGCTTGTCTAGTTTCTTATACTTATAAGCCACAACAAGCACTGTAGTAGGCTGTGGGTTTTTTACATAATCTACAAGCTTTTCTATTGTACGAGAGAGGTCTTGTGCTTCTTTTACAATCACCACCTGCCGCTCTGCCATCATAGGGTATCGCTTTGCATTGCTCACAATATCTTCTATAGAGACATCACGACCATAAAGTACTACTTGATTAAATCCTTTTTCGGCTTCATCAAGGAGGTTATGCTCTATGTAATCTGTGATTTGATCTATAAAATAGGGTTCCTCTCCACTTAAAAAATAGATAGGTTTTATAATCCCATTTTTAATATCGTCTACTATGTTTTTTGCGTGCTTCACCTTTGGCTTTTCCCGTAGAACTCGTACTATTGTGGTATGCAACAGCTCTCTTTTCCTGCATACTCATTTAGGCTCAAAAATAGCGAAAACAAAACGTTTATATTTGACATCATACGCAAAAAATTCTTGGTACTAACCCCTGAAGAATGGGTGCGACAACACGTACTTAAATGGTTGCTAGAAGATAAAGGCTATCCAGAGAGTCTTATAAATGTAGAAAAAGAAATACGCGTAGGAAATACGCGTAAACGTTATGATATTGTCGTTTTTAAACCCGATGGATCTCTGTATATCATAGTAGAGTGCAAGGCGCCAAAGGTCCAAATCACACAAGCTACCTTTGACCAGATAGCCAGGTATAATCTAGAGTTGCAAGCAGACCTGCTTATGGTCACAAATGGGCTCTCTCATTACTATTGTAAAGTAGACAGCGTTGCAGAGCGTTATGACTTTTTAAGAGAACTACCAGATTATAAATAACTTAATGGGTTTTATTATGCTTTCGCGAAAGCTTATTAACATAAAAAAGCTTTTATTTGCACCGTGAAAATTGCAATCGTCATCCTCAACTGGAATGGTAAATCGCTACTAGAACGATTTTTACCTTCTGTAGTATCCCATAGTCCAAACGCTGAAATATATGTCGCAGATAATGCGAGTACAGATACTTCTGTTGCCTATGTTCAAGAGCAATTTAAGGAGGTCAAAATCATACAAAACTCAGAAAACGGTGGCTATCCAAAAGGTTATAATGATGCATTAAAGCATATTATGGCAGACATCTATGTACTACTTAATAGTGACGTACAAGTTACCGAAGGCTGGCTAGAACCTATGATTGCATTGTTTGACAATCCGCTAGTAGGTGCTGCACAACCAAAAATAAAAGATCTTAAGAAGCCTACACACTTTGAGTATGCTGGAGCGGCCGGCGGCTATCTAGATGCATTTGGTTATCCATTTTGTCGCGGGCGAATTTTTGATACCTGTGAAGAAGATACAGGTCAATATAATGACACAAGGGAAGTACAGTGGGCAAGCGGAGCTTGTCTTTTTGTAAGAGCACCTTACTTCTGGCAAGTAGGAGCGCTAGACGAAACTTTTTTTGCACATCAAGAAGAGATAGATCTTTGCTGGCGTTTACGTAATATGGGGTATCAAGTGCTCGCAAGTGGTGCTAGTGAAGTATTGCATCTAGGTGGTGCTACACTACCTTCAGAAAATCCTAAGAAGACATTTTATAATTTTAGGAATACCTTGTTTAATGTGATGAAGAACGTAAAGGGAATAAGAGCTTTCTTTATCGTCTTTGCACGACTTATACTTGACGGTATTGCTGGTCTTAAATACCTTTTTGAAGGAAAGCCCAAGCATTTACTTGCCATTGTAAAAGCGCACTTTAGTTTTTATTACCACTTACCATCATTACTAGTTAACCGTATGACACTCAAGCATCCTACTCCCTACGCACAGACCTTCTCCATAGTCTGGAAGTACTTTGTTCAAAAAAAGCAGTACTTTAAGGACCTGTAAGAAATCTATAAATATGTGTTAACGATGATCCACAAGCAAGTGGGTTTCGTACATTTATAAAACATTTAAAAGTTAAACAACATATGAAACGATTATTGATTGCTGGTATCACCAGCGCTTTACTCTTAACTTCTTGCGTTTCTAAAAAAGAATATGCTGCGCTAGAAGCAAGACAGCAAGAAACTCAAGACCTTTTAAACTCTGCTACGGTTAAGCTTAACGCTTGCCTTGAAGAAAAAGCTAGTGCAACCACTCGTGTAAAATCACTTGAAGAGCGTGTAGCCGAGATGAGAAAAGATAAGAACAATCTTATACAAAGTTCTAAAGACCTTACAGTTCTTACTAAACAAGGCGCTGTAAATCTTGAGAAATCACTAGAGAGCCTAAAAGAAAAGGATCTTAAGATTAATAGACTACAAGATGCACTTACTAAAAAAGATAGTGTAACCCTTGCTCTAGTAACTAGCCTTAAACGTGAGGTAGGTATTAATGATCAAGACATTGAGATTAATGTAGAGAAAGGAGTCGTATTTATATCGCTTTCTGACAAAGTTCTCTTTAAGAGCGGTAGCTACCAGATTACCTCTAGAGCAGAAGAGATTTTAGGTAAAGTGGCTACAGTTATAAATAGTAAACCAGATTTTGAAGCGCTAGTAGAAGGTCACACAGATAACGTACCGTATAATAGAGGGGTCCTTATAGACAACTGGGACTTAAGTGCAAAAAGAGCAACGGCTATTGTGCGTAAGCTTGTAGAGCTAGGTGCAAACCCTGCACAACTTATTGCAGCTGGACGAAGTGAGTTTGTACCACTTGTACCAAATGACACACCAGAAAATAAATCTACAAACAGAAGAACTAAGATTTATGTACTTCCTAAAATTGATCAATTTTATAATATGATCGAGGAGGAAATGAAAAATATGTCTGAAGAAGAAGGGAACTAATTCACCTTCATTTTAACAAGATTTCATCAAAGGCTACCGATTAACGGTAGCCTTTTTTCGTTTATATACACAGTTTTTACTCGATTAAAGACACTGTTAAATCCAAAATCATCGATTAAATACACAAATTATACGATTAAATGTTAAAATTTTGTGCTTTTCGTCGATAATCGAGAAAAAAGTGTTGTTTACCGATTAAACATACTTACATTTGAGTAACCCAATCATAAATAAGAGAACTATGAAATCAATTACACTAACTATCCTTTGCTTCTTTTTTACAGCTTTTGCAATTGCAGAAATTAGCCCAGCTCAAAAACAAGCCCTTGTAGATTTATACAACAGTACAAATGGTAATGAGTGGACAAACTCTTGGGATCTTAACGATTCTCCAGAAAACTGGAAAGGTGTAACTATCTTTAGAGATCAAGTTCTTGCACTTAGTTTAAGAGACAACAACTTAACAGGTACATTACCTGCCTCTTTAAGTAACTTAACTTCTCTTAAAGTACTTAATTTACACAACAACAAACTAGAAGGAACAATACCAGCAAGTCTTGCTACTATAAAAGGGTTAAAAACAATTAACCTATCTCTTAATAGATTAGAAGGAACAATACCTACAAATATTCTTGCAATGGGTTCGCTTGAGTATTTAGATCTTTTCTTTAACCGTCTTGAAGGTTCATTACCAGTAGATCTTTCTGGATTAAAAAAACTGAAAAGATTAAGTATTTACAGCAATGATTTAGAAGGTGAGTTACCTAGCTCAATCACTAGTCTAACTAACTTAAAAGAATTACAAATTAACAGTAACAAGTTTAGTGGTGAGTTACCAGAAGGAATAGCAATGTTGCCATCTTTAAAGAAACTAAGTGTTTTTGATAATGATTTTAGCGGTGAGTTTCCAAACAGCATCAACACATTAAGTTTAGATGAGTTAGTTTACCACGATAACAACTTCTCTACAGTAGCATCAGACGCCCTAGCTGGCGGAGAATAATTTATTAGCTTACGAGCTAGTAAGCCCCCCAAATCTTTTTATTAGATTTAGTTAAGAGCCTCTTCCTTTGAAGAGGTTTTTCTATTTATAGCTCTGGGCTTCCTTTTCCTTCCCTTATAAGAATAGGCTCATCACCTGTAAGATCAATTACGGTAGAAGGTATATTACCACCGTAACCCCCGTCTACTATTACGTCTACCCTATTTTGCCATTTCTCAAAGATGAGCTCTGGATCTGTGGTGTACTCTATCACCTCATCTTCATCATAAATAGACGTAGATACAATAGGATTTCCTAGTGCACGTACAATGGCTCTTGTAATCTCATTATCTGGTACACGTATACCCACTTCCTTCTTTTTCTTAAAAGAGCTAGGCAAGTTATTATTACCAGGTAATATAAAGGTATACGGTCCCGGCAGGGCACGTTTTAATATTTTAAAGGTCTTTGTATCTATCTGTCGTACATAATCTGAAAGGTTGCTTAAATCTTCACACACAAAAGAAAAGTTTGCCTTTGCAAGCTTTACGCCCTTTATCTGGGCCACCTTTTCTAGTGCTTTTGCGTTTGTGATATCACAGCCCAGTGCATATACAGTATCACTTGGGTAAATAATAAGACCACCAGCTTTTAAAATCTTTACAATTTGCTTGAGATCTTTAGGGTTTGGGTTTTCCTCGTAGAGTTTTATAAACTGTGACATAGCTTGACATTTAGATAGGTTAAAATTACAAAGAATAACAGCGCCATAAAGACGCTGTGTATAATTAGGAAGTATTATGCGTCTGCGCGTTCTACTTCACTTTCTAGCTTGAGTACATTTGTACCGTCTTCTTGCTCTATGTAGAGGGCTTTATTCCCTTCTTCGCCGTCGCGGGTGACCTCGTTTCCTTTTATGGTGCGGGTGACACTCTTTGTAAATGTAGACTGTACTTTACCCTCTGCTGTGCCGTTTCCCCAGCTCCATTTTACTTTTGTTCCTTCTTTAATCATCTTGTTTTTTATTTAAAGTTAGGGAGTTTGCTCCAAACTCTATAAAAAACTAACGCAACCTTAACATAAAAAGCACATCTACACGTTAGTACTTAAAACTATCTTAATGAGACTGCTACACACACTCCTACTTGCGGTATTACTATCATTCTTAACAATAAACTGTTCTGATAGTGAGGAGCTAGCACCAGAGGTTATCACAGATGATGTTGTTGCAACAGATGACGGTCCTACAGAAGAAGCAGATCTAGAAGCCTTAGTACTCACAGATGTATCGTATGGTGATGACCCATTACAGGTGTATGACATCTACCTCCCTGCTGGTCGTAAGGCAACTAAAACTAAAACCATTATCCTTATACACGGTGGTGGCTGGGTAGAAGGAGATAAGGAAGATGTTACTGCTTTTATAGACCTCGTGCAATCGCAACACCCAGACCACGCAGTGGTAAATATGAATTATGTACTGGCAGACCCTCCTAGTGTTCCTGCGTTTCCTAACCAGTTTCTAGATGTGCAGGCGGTGGTAGATCAACTAGATGACACCCACGAGGAGCTAAGCTTTCTTAACGAGTATGGCTTTATAGGTCTTAGTGCTGGGGCACATCTGGCTATGATGTATGATTATACCTATAATACACAAGACCAAATAAAATTTGTAGCAAACATAGTGGGACCAGCAGATTTTACAGATCCTTTTTATGCAGATGAGCCTGGTTTTGAGCAATATCTAGATGCACTTACAGATGAGAGCGCATACCCGGCAAATACAAACCTTGCCGAAGCATTAAGCCCTGCCATCGTAGCAAATGTAGATAGCAGCCCTACCCTACAGTTTTATGGTAATGAAGACCCGCTGGTACCCCTTACAAACGGGCAGCGATTAGATACCGCATTATCTAACAATAATGTACCTCACATCTTTACAATATATGATGGTGGTCACGGTAACTGGGACGAGGCTAGTTACCTAGACTTACGTACCAAGATAGGGCAATATATAGACCTTTACCTTGCGATAGAAGAATAAACAACTGTGTTGCGAGTAGGATGTAATGAGGCTGTTTACGCTTTCGCGAAAGCGTAACAAAAACCCTTATCACTCCTCACCTACTACTCTACAATCTTAAGTTTTGCAAAGCGCAGGAGCAGTTTTTTGAGTCCGCCGTTTTCAAAATTGATTTCGGCTTTTTGGTCTTGACCTTTGCCTTCTATACCGGCTACAATTCCTTTTCCAAAACGTATGTGCTCTACGACCGTACCTGGCTCTAGGCTACCTGCCAGTGATGGCGTAGCGCTATCTCCAGCGGCTGGACGTATCTTTCTAAGCTTGCGTAATTGGTCTTGTGTAGGTGTTCCCACCTTAGGTGGTGTGCCACTTACGGGCTTCTTGAGACGCAGTTTACTCTTATCTACATCGCCAAAGATATCTGCATCTATAAGTGGCTTATAGCGGTAACTCTCCATAGGTGTCTGGTAGTCCAGATACTTATCATCTATCTCTTCTATAAAGCGGCTAGGCTCTGCATCTACCAGTTTACCCCAGCGATAGCGAGACTCTGTGTAGGTGAGATATGCCTGCTTCTCTGCTCTAGTGAGTGCTACATAAAAGAGACGGCGCTCCTCCTCTAGCTCACTACGTGTGCTCATACTCATACCAGAAGGAAAGAGATCTTCTTCCATCCCCACGATGTATACAAACGGGAACTCTAGCCCCTTTGCAAGGTGTATAGTCATAAGTGCCACACGGTCATCATCACCCGTATCATTATCTAGCGTGGTAGCCAGCGCTACATCTTCTAGAAACTCTGCCAGCGAGCCAGTGGCATCTGCCAGCTCTTTTTGCTCTTCTACAAAGTCGCGCATACCGTTAAGGAGCTCCTCTATATTTTCTATACGAGCAATTCCCTCTGGCGTACCGTCTTTTTTGAGTTCTTGTAATAGACCTGTCTTTCTTGCAACCGTCTCTGCTACGGTAAAGGCATCACTCTCTTCATTAAGAATCTGGAAACTCTTAATCATCGTGACAAAGTTCTTAAGTTTGGTCTGTGTACCGCGATTTATATTCATCGAGGGACCTAGCTGTTCTATTTTGTCCATCACCTCAAAGATGGAACGACCATAATGCTTTGCCGCCACCGTAAGCTTGTCTAAGGTGGTACCACCTATACCACGCGCAGGGTAGTTTACCACACGCTTGAGTGCCTCCTCATCTTTTGGGTTAACCAGCACACGCAGGTAGCCCAGTACATCCTTTATCTCCTTGCGCTGGTAAAAGGAAAGTCCACCATAAATACGGTACGGGATGTCACGCTTGCGCAGGGCATCCTCCATTGCACGAGACTGTGCATTTGTTCTGTACAGTATCGCAAAGTCACCATTGTTAAGCTGGTGATTCATTCTATTTTCAAAAATGGAACTTGCCACATAGCGTCCCTCCTCACCATCTGTAGGCGAGCGGTGCACGATAATCTGGCCTCCATCTTCGTTTGCCGTCCATACGGTTTTATCAAGACGGGTTTTATTTTTTTCTATCACGCTGTTTGCCGCCTCCACAATATTTTTTGACGAGCGATAGTTTTGCTCTAGGCGGTACATTGCCACATTATCATAATCCTTCTGGAAGTTCAAAATGTTATTAATGTTTGCCCCTCTAAAGGCATATATACTCTGCGAGTCATCACCCACCACACAGATGTTTTGAAACTTATCTGAGAGTGCCTTTACAATAAGGTACTGGCTATGGTTTGTATCTTGATACTCATCTACCAGTATGTATTTAAAACGGTTTTGGTATTTATTAAGCACCTCTGGAAAGCGGTTGAGCAGCTCATTTGTGCGTAGCAGTAAATCGTCAAAATCCATTGCGCCGGCTTTAAAACAGCGATCTACATACTCTGCATAGATCTCACCCATACGCGGGCGTTTTGCCATAGCATCTGCCTCTACCAGCTCTGGATTATTTGCATAGGCACGCACCGTGATCAAGCTATTTTTAAAAGAAGAGATACGGTTTTGTACCTGCTTGTACTTATAGATATCCTTATCTAGCTGCATCTCCTTGATGATGGCACTTATAAGACGTTGTGAGTCTTGGGTATCATAAATAGTAAAGTTAGACGGGTAGCCTAGCTTATCTGCCTCGATACGCAAGATTTTGGCAAATATGGAGTGAAAGGTTCCCATCCATAGGTTTTTTGCCTCATTATTACCCACAATACCGGCAATACGTTTTTTCATCTCACGTGCCGCCTTATTAGTAAAGGTGAGCGATAAGATATTAAAGGCATCTACCCCTTGTGACATCAAGTATGCGATGCGCATTGTGAGCACACGTGTTTTACCAGAGCCCGCGCCCGCAATCACAATAAGGGCACCATCTTTATGTAGTGTAGGTGCTCGCTGGGCATCATTTAAGCCCTCAATATATACTTCTAATTTTGAATCCATAGCAGGGATCTAAATTACGGACTCCACCCGTGAATTAAAACCCAAAAAGAGACTTTTATAGCCATTTTTTTAACAATGGATATGGGTACGCTTTCGCGAAAGCGTAACACCCCACAACCCCACCTACCCCGAGAAAGATGGCCGCACCAATGGCTTGCCTGTACCCAAAAAAATGATGATCTTTAAACCTCACAATCATCACCTATGCATACTTTTACCTTTAACCATATAGCGCTCTCTGTGACAGATGTGGCGGCGGCTATTGCTTTTTACCAAAAAGTCTTTGGCTTTGCCGAGATAGAAAACACCGCCTCTGTCTCTCCCACCCGCTGGCTCGCGATGGGTAATGGCAAACAACTACACCTCATACCGCGCCCAGATGCCATCATAAAAACCAATAAAGCCGTACACTTTGCCCTAGCCACAGATGACCTAGGCAGTTTTATCACTCACCTCAAAACCCTCGCCATAGACTACTCAGACTGGCGCGGCACGCCTACTAAAGATTATGTGCGCGACGACGGCATACAGCAGGTGTACTTTCAAGACCCAGATGGCTACTGGGTGGAGGTAAATGATGATGTGTAGCCTCTCCGTTTTTTACTAGTACTTATTTTAAGAAAATATTAAGACCCGCTTTACGGAAATCCGTAACAGTGAGCGGGTTGTATGGGGTATATTAGCTTTATAGAAAGTGGATGAGTGATTTTCACTTTTTAAAATTGAAGACTTAATAATTAATAAGCTTTCTAATATATCTAAGCTAACATTTATTAAAAACACAGAATCACAAGATGAGTAAATTTGAAAATTTCATAAATAGTCTTACTCCTGAGCAAATCGAAGAAGGAAACAGAAAACAGGAGGCTGAAAACAAAGAAGTATATCTTGAATTTGCAGATGCATACTCTAAAGGATGTTGTTTCTTATGTGGAATGAAATTGGATTATTTTAATACTTCTGAAACTTGTTTTCATTGGTTTTTAAAACCTTCAGCTATCAAAAAAAAACATTTCAAAGATTACTTATCTGAAGATATCGGATTTTTTAAATTAGAAAGTTATTTTAGATGGTTAGCGCATATAGAAAAGCCATTTAGAAATATTAATGACTTAAAATGTGAGACAACAAAGTCAAAATTGCTTGAAACTACTATTAGGCATAAAAATATTGAGTGGACATTAACATATGGAAAGTCTGACCTTGAAGGTCACAAAGGCTCTCATAATGGAGATTTTCCGCATTTTCATCTTCAAATGTTAGTAGATGAATTACCATTTATTAGGTTTAATGACTTTCACATACCTTTTTCCAAAGAGGATTTATTGAATATTGAATTACTCAAAAGAGATGATGTTTTGTTCAGGAATTCTCAAGCACCAGGTATGACTGATTTATTAGAAGATTCTGAAATGTTAGAGATAATTGATAAGCATTGCACTGTTCCCGAAAATGAAGAAGATGCTTCTTTAAACTTTGGAACAATGATTCAAATGCCAGAAGGAAAAACAATGTCGGGAGAGGAAATTGCCAAAATACTTCAACAAAGTAAACGAACCAAAAAACCAATAAGACATTTAATGAAAGAACGCTTTCCTGATGCAAGTATTATGACAGAAGTTAAGCCTGCCGATGGTGTTCCTAAAAAGAAAAAAAGAAAAAAAAGATAACAACGAATGTTAATAATGTATATAACAAAGTACAAAAGACCTTACTATCAAGAAAGCTTAAGCATTTTTTCAAAGTCACCAAATTTTCAAATAATATGATAAAATTTTTAAACAAAACAACTAAACTTAAAGTCGATAAAAAAGCATTAATAGATGCTAATGATATCATTAACGGCCAAATGGATGGTGTTATTAAAGAGATAAAAAATAGGGTAAATAAACTTTCTAATAATCATAATGCTACGGTAACTCTATCTGGTAAAATAAACGATTTTGTATTATCTGTGGATACTGAAAGTGATGAGACAGCTACTCTAATTGAGCAGGTAGTAAATGATTACTTAAAATAGATTAAAGTACTTATTGAATTTATCTAAAACTACAATTTTCAAATAAACTCATTCATCAATTCAAAAATCAAAACAATGACTAAAAAATCTAAAAAACTTCAAAAATTTGAAGCAGACAGAGCAGATTATACAGATCGAGAGATTCAAATGGAAATGCTCTATACTAACTGGCTAATTATAAACGCAACAGAAAAAACAAGAGCCAATACCTCGACAATAGTTTGGGTTATTGCTATTGGTATTATTCTAAGTGTGATTTCGGCAGTTATGGCTGTGGTGTGGTAATCTTTTAGTAATCGAATTAATTACTCACTATAACACACTTTAGATAATAATTACAGCATAGAAAATAAGTTTATTATTAATAACCAATTAAAAAAAGTATAACTATGAAGATTATTACATTAATGTATTTAATTCTAATTCTTGCTATTGTTAGTTGTAACAAAACCACCAATAATAGTCAAAGTAAAAATGAGTTCTATTCCGTTAAAGTAGATACATCATATAGCTTAAGTGACAGAACAAAGATTGAAGAAATAAAGAGATATATTTATTTAAAACAATCCACAAAAGCAACAAAAAGTCTAAGTCTGTCAAAAATTATAAAAGGTAATTCAAAGGACTTTAAGTTTACAATTATAAAAATTGATGCAACAGATATTAAAGAAGTAGAATCTTCAATCCTGTCTTTTAAAAACGAAGAAGAACTTCAACAATTATTTCTTAAAGTTGACTCAGTCGAAGAAGGAAAGAGCCTTAAAGAAAGAAAAAAAACAAAGCACTACGAAATATCAAAATACAACAACACAATCGAGATTGAACAGTTTAATAGTGGTATTAATAAGAGCAATAAAATAACTCTAACTACCCTAGAATACGATGGTTTAAAAGCTGCTTTTGAAAAATATGCATTGGAAGAAAGTAAATAAAAGCGTTGTCTAAAGAGGTATTAACTTTTACAACCGAGAAAATGCATAAGTATAAAAGTTGGAAGGAGCTTATAAATAGGGTTTTAATAGACAGCGGAGATTTCCTTAATCCAAAAAATGTAATTAAAGGAGAGACAAGAATAGAGATATTTAAATCTACTAAGCAAAATTCTCTAACTGAAATTCGAGCTGCATATATGGAAAATGATTTTCTTATTTATTTACATATTTTTAATCCAAGAGTTCCAGGTTATAACAAATACGTCGAAAACGAATACTTTTATTATTACGATTTTGATGATAAAAATAGTTATGGAGATCCAGGCTTAAAATTTAATAAACAAAATACAGATGGAGTTCTATCGCTTTTAAAAACCGGTTTAAAAGGTAAAGAAGTACAATACCTTAAAGACAATAAAGTATTAAAATCTAGACTTTACATAAAAGGCGTAAATTCAAAGTTTAACTTTTCCTATACATATGATTTTTCAAAAAAAAGAGGTTTCTGGAACAGAATATTAGGTCAGAGAATCGAGAAAATGAGCGGAATAGAAGAGAGAGAGATAGATTTAGTAACTATATTTAGTGGGATAGAAATAAGCAGCTGAGTAAAAACATCCCTTCTACCCACAAACCAATAAAATGACCCACATAGCATTAACAGCTCAGAGCATCTCACTACGGCTTATAGACCTCTCAGACCTGGCAGCTATACACGTACTACATTCTTTTCCCGAGACAGATAAATACAACACGCTAGGCATCCCAAAAGATCTAGAGGAGACCAAGCATATCATCACCAGCTGGGTAGCAGCTCATAGTGCGACACCTATCACAACTTATACTTTTGCCATAGAGCGTGCTACAGATCAAGAGTTCGTTGGGCTCATCGGTTTAAAGTTATGGCCTCAAAAACATCGTAGAGGCGAGATATGGTATAAGATCCATCCAGACCACTGGCGTAAAGGCTATGCCACTCAGTCTGTAAACCTGGTCTTAGATTTTGGTTTTGAAACGCTCAAACTACACAGAATACAAGCGGGCTGTGCCGTAGCAAATACCGGCTCTATAAAAGTGCTAGAAAAAGTAGGAATGACACGAGAAGGCCGCGGTCGCAAGGTCTTACCCCTTAAAACCGGCTGGTCAGATAATTTTGAATACTCCATACTCGATACCGATGCGCGTGGGGAGTGAGGAGATGAGTTTGTATAAAAGCCTATAAAATTAAAATTAGCAACAAGATTCTTAATCAAAAACACCACAAGGAAACCCTATATTTTGCAATTTCTACAATGCTAGAAAGAGCATCATACTACGGTTTACGAGCACTAGTTATTCTTTATATGGTAGGAGAAATACTTAAAATGGAGCGTGCTGATGCATTTTCTATTTATGGAATTTTTACTGGTTCTATAGTTTTTTCTAAAATTATAGGTGCCGTTATAGGAGATATTATAATTGGAAATAAAAAAGCTATAATTGCTGGCGGTATTATTCAAGCGCTAGGAGCATTTTGTTTATGTATACCGAGCACAATAGGCTTATATCTAGGTCTTTTCCTTACTGTTTTAGGCAGTGGTTTATTTACTCCTAACATCATTTCGAATTTTGGCAAATCCTATCTAATGAAAACCAAATTACTAGATGCTGGGTTTACCATATTCTATCTAGCTTTAAATCTAGGTTCATTTTTAGGGATTCTAGCGATTGGTTATATCGGAGATATGTATAGTTATACTATTGGTTTTATAATCGCGGGGACTCTAATGTTACTTGCCTTAATTCCATTATATTATACTAAAGCAGTTAATTATCAAAAAATAGAGGTGATTAAATCCTCACCTTCAAAAAGGTTAATATCCATACTAAGTGCTTTACTGCTAGTGGGGTTATTCTGGGGTTTTTATGAATTATCTGGCAACCGAATTTACGACTTGCAGCTACAATTAATGGAGAAATCTACTTTAGCCATTCCAAAGCATATATGGCAATCTTTAAATGCCATTTTCATTTTACCGATAAGTATTATTGCTATTGTAATTTGGTCCTACTTCTTCAGTAATCAATCCTTTAAGCTAATGATTGGTTTTATTTCAGGAGCCATATCCTTTGGTATATTACTATTAGTGCCAGAGACAGCTACAGATAGTCATACGATGACTTACTTAATCTCTCTTGTATTTCTTGTAATTTCAGAAATACACATCGCACCAATTGTTTATTCCATTTTGACAAAATTTGCAAACCCAAAATATTTGGCAATCTTAGTGAGCTTGGTTTTTTTACCTACGCGATTAATCTCTCTAATTTTTGGACTATACAGAGACAGGCTGTATGATTATCCAATGTTAGGACTCAAAATAGGACTTATTGGAATGGCTATTATAGGAGTATTGCTGGGGATTTATCAATTGTTACGCAAAAAAGTAACTTGAAGCCCTAAACTCGATTAACATATCCATAAACCACTCTACTTTTACTAACTTTATAAAATGCACAAACCATCTATAGTACCACTTGCCATCTACGGCATCACAGCGCTTCTGGCACTTGTGATTTTGCTAGACTTTGCGTTGCCAGGCAAGATGTATACAGAAGAGGTCTCTCGTGTACAAAAAAAGAAACAGCGGTACTATAACGCTGGTGGCAACTCACACAACTCTTATGAGGTTGTTACGCCAAAACACCAATTTTCGGTAGCAGAGGATATTGCAAAGTCTGCAAAAGGTAAATCTATGAGCTATACCGTCTCTTTACTATTTCAAGAAGTCAATAGCTATAGCATACTCCCCTCGCAAGATCGCAGCATTTACTCGTTTAGGCTTGTCTCTGGGTTTGTGCTTCCGCTGCTGTTGTTGCTAGCCATTGGTATTAAATTTCGCTTTAAGAAGGACCTCAGCATCTTGCTTTTTGTGCTTCAGCTGCTTGTGGTGGGTAATTTTATATGGTTACTCTTCTGGTAAATGAGTTTTAAGGGTGTGAATCCTGCTTTCGCGAAAGCGTCATATCCCCAATTATACAGCTTGTAAACAGTGCTTAGCCTCGCCGCCCAAATACGATTTATAAAAAAAACACTATCTTACATATTAATATACAGACTTTTAGCGTTTGTATATGGAGGTAACATCCCTATGTACTACAATTTTTATCCAAACATCTAAGTTGTAGTTAGTAATACCGAGATCTATACCAAGGGTCAATCAAACAAATATGTCCATTTAAAATGTGCGCACTGCTACGGCAACTGCGACGGGCTATTAGTTTGTAATCTTTAAAAACCCTTATATATGAAAACTTCACAAATCAAAGTGTTAGCCATCTTGCTATTTCTCTTTCTGTATGCCTGTGCAGATGATGATGACAACACCACAACGACCACCACTACCCCAGCCGATGATGATCCCATAGCCCTTACAGATCAAACCGCCCAGCTCATTACAGAGTGGAGCGACCTCTGGGTGAACATAGACCAGTTTACTAATAATATGCGCCCTAACACCATTACACGCTCCCTAGCCTACATACACCTTACAGGCTACGAGACCGCCGTGCCTTTTATGGATGGCTATACCTCAAATAATGAGAGACTAGACGAGCTAGATGTAGATATTAATGAGCTTGAGGATAATGTAAATCTAGATCTTGCACTTAACCGAGCGTATGCGATTGCGTTTGATCATTTTATGTTTAGCATATCGCCAGAGGCACGTGGTGACGTCTTTAGATTTAGAAATAATAAAGAAGAAGAACTCGAGCAAGGTCTAAGTAATGAAGTAATAAGTAACTCCAGAAGATGGGGAAGGCACGTGGCACGCCGTGTGATTGCATATAGCGAGACCGATGAGGCGGGAGAAGAGCAAGTGAGAGATCAAACTCCGGCAGACTATGTAGCACCCGTAGGTGATGGCCTCTGGGCGGCTAGTGATGATGAGGATGCCTGGTTTCCATACTGGAGAGAGGTGCGCGCCTTTGTCATAGAACCAGAAGAAACGACTAGTACAGATTTTAGCTCCCTACTTTTATATAGTGAAGATACAGGTAGTGACTACTACACCAGTATGAATAATGTGTATGACGTTGCCACCGCCGCTGCAAATGGTGATGATGAAAACCTTTGGATAGCCGAGTTTTGGGCAGATGATGTAGAGGGTATTATGATAAGCCCACCTGGAAGACAGTTTTCTATCGCAAACCAACTTATAGAGCAATATGACCTTGATTTTGATCAAACTCTGGAGTTATTATTGCGTCTTAGTTTTGCTATAAATGACGCAGCCGTGTCTGCTTGGGATGATAAGTACACGTATAACACGCAGCGACCTAGCACCTACATTAATGAGTTTATAGATGAAGACTTCACGACTAATCTTGCGAGATTTGTAGTAGCGCCTAATCCGGCTTTTCCTAGTTATCCTTCTGGCCACGCAACATTTGCAGGAGCAGCTGGAGGGGTATTTATAGACTTTTTTGGCACAGATGCTATAGACTTTACAGACAACACCTACCTAGGTTTTGATTACATTATAGATTTTATAGGCACGCCACGTAGTTATACCTCGTTCAGCGAGATGGCTTCAGAAAATGCTTTTTCTAGAGTACCGCTGGGAGTACATATACAAGAGGACTCAACAGAGGGATTACGCCTGGGCTATGAAATCGCAGATGCTGTAAATGCACTAGATCTTTCTAATTAAAAAACAGCCACTGGCTTAGCAGTATATCTTACTACAACCACTGTAATGTACTATTGCAGTGGTTTTTTTACGCTTTCGCGAAAGCGGACACCTACACAATGCTAAAAAAATGCTAAACTCCCTTTAAAACAACCTCACCACTACACCGGCCATTACATTTGCGCCTTATTATCACAGCAAACAGCAACCTTATGACTTTAAAAACGACGCTAGGCATTCTTATTGCCCTTATATGCATATCGTGTAATAACACAACACAGCAAACCCCAACAACAACCGAAAATGCTGTAAAAGAAGAAACACCCACTTTTACAAATAAAGGCCACGAACTTGTATACACAATGATGCAAGAAGTAGGTGACTATGCTACGCTAGCTGCAAAAAATGATGTTGTTTATACTTATACGTATCAAACGCCAGACGGGCAAAAGGACGTCTCTACAGAGAAATACATTTTTGACGGTGAGTACTCTTACGGACTCTATAACACACACCAGCGCACACTTCCAGAACTAGAAGGCAACATAGAGCAAGGATATGATGGTAAAGAATACTGGCTCAAAAATGAAGGAACCATTATTACAGATGAGGCTGCGCTTAAGCGTGTAGCCTTTAATAGACCTACTAACTACTACTGGTTTACAATGATGCAAAAACTAGGAGATCCTGGTCTTGTATATAAATATGTAAAGCAACAAACGGTAAATGATATTAACTATGATGTGGTAAAAGTAAGTTTTGAAAGCACTGGAGATAAACCTCAAGATATCTACCAAGTGTACATCAACCCTGAGACAAAACGTGTAGATCAATTTTTATTTACAGTGGTAGACTTTGGCGTGACAGATCCTTACCTTATGGAAGTAAGCTATGACGAAGTAGATGGTTTACAAATCCCTACAAAACGTCGTTATAAAAAATCAGATTGGGACGCTACAGTTACAGATGCACCGTGGATCACAGTAGACTGGACAGATATCACCTTTGATAATGGTCTAGAAAAGAGCTTATTTGTAAAATAATAAATAGGTAGTCAAGTAAGATTTGGCACTTTTTTGATAGTTACAAGAGCGCATTGTTTAAAGTTTGGCTTACATTTAATGTAAATCTCTTTAAATGATGCGCTTTTCTATTTACCTACTCATAACCTCACTAGCCGTACTAAGCTATAGCTGTACCTCTCAAAATAAACAAAGAGATATACGAGATGAAACACCATCTCAAAAAACTAGCCGTATCTCCACACAAACTTCTGCACAAGATTATAACTTTAATTTGAGTCCGCCGCCGTTAAGCCAATTTATACGAAGGATCTTTCAAGATTCTCAAGGTAGCTTATGGATGGGAACTAATGGTGATGGCGTGATACGATATAATGGAACGAGCGTAGACTACTTTTCTATAGACGACGGTTTTAATGGCGAGGCAGTGCGTGCGATTCTGGAGGATAAAGATGGTACACTTTGGTTTGGAACCAATCGAGGTCTTGTAAGCTATGATCTGAATGCGACGACATCTCGCAGTAAACCCACTTTTAAAAACTACGCAGAAGCGCAGGGACTCAAAGAAAGCAATGTATGGAGTATGTTGCTAGACGCCAAAGGAACGTTGTGGATAGGGGCTTTAAATGGCGTTAATAGCTTTGATGGGACTGCTTTTAAACCGTTCGCTCTTCCAGAAACGGTAGTAGATAATTCTAGAGGTGTTTCAAGTACTAAAATTGTGCATAGTATTATGGAAGATAACAAAGGGCGCTTATGGTTTGCTTCAAACGCTGGTGCCTTTATCTGGGATGGTAATACGCTAGATACCTTAAGCACCAAAGATGGTCTCGCAGGTAATAATGTAAATGATATGCTACAAGATCGCACAGGAAATATCTGGTTTGCAACACACCATAAAGGCGTTAGCCGTTATGATGGGGTTAAGTTCACAAACTTTACTACAGATAGCGTGATTACAGGAGAAGAAGTGTGGAGCCTCTTTCAAGACTCCAAAGGGAACATCTGGTTTCCTGCTGAAAATGCTGGGGTATACAAATACGATGGTAATAGCTTTACAAATTATAATGAGGACGATGGCTTACAAAGCAATGCAATCCAGACTATTTATGAGGATGCTACTGGCACCATCTGGTTAGGTGGATATCAGGGGCTTTCTAGATTAAAAGGTGATAAGATCATACCCGTCACAGAAAGTGGACCTTGGAAGGATTAAACAACTAATAGATTACTCAAAAACAAAAAAGGCGACCATACGGTCGCCTTTTTAAATAATGATCATCTCGTAGTATTACATATTACGTCTGTACTGCCCTCCTACTTCAAAGAGTGCACTTGTGATTTGTCCTAGTGAGCAAACCTTAGTTGCTTCCATAAGTTCTTCAAAAATGTTGCGGTTATTAATCGCTGCATCTTGAATTTTTGCAAGTTCTGCTTCTATCTTATCTGCTTTTTCCTTATGGAGGTTTTCTAGCATTTCGATTTGATATTGCTTCTCCTCTTCGGTAGCTCTAATTACTTCGGCTGGGCGTACTGTTGGACTTCCTTTTGAACTCAAGAAGGTGTTTACTCCGATTATTGGGAATTCACCGTTATGCTTAAGCGTTTCATAATACAAGCTTTCTTCTTGTATTTTAGAACGCTGGTACATCGTCTCCATCGCTCCTAGTACACCACCACGCTCTGTGATTCTATCAAATTCTAGTAAGACTGCCTCTTCTACGAGCTCTGTAAGCTCTTCTATAATAAATGATCCCTGTATTGGGTTTTCGTTTTTAGTAAGTCCTAGCTCTTTATTGATAATAAGCTGTATTGCCATCGCACGACGTACACTCTCTTCTGTAGGCGTTGTGATTGCCTCATCATAAGCATTTGTATGTAGCGAGTTACAGTTATCATAAATCGCATATAATGCTTGTAATGTAGTACGTATGTCGTTAAAGTCAATCTCTTGTGCGTGTAGGCTACGCCCAGATGTCTGGATGTGATACTTAAGCATTTGTGCACGTGAGTTTGCTTTATATTTCTCCTTCATTGCCTTTGCCCAAATCTTACGAGCAACACGACCTATGACCGCATATTCTGGATCGATTCCGTTTGAGAAAAAGAACGATAAGTTAGGACCAAATTTATTGATATCCATCCCACGGCTTAGGTAGTACTCTACATACGTAAATCCGTTAGATAATGTAAGTGCTAGTTGTGTGATAGGATTTGCTCCTGCCTCTGCAATGTGATATCCAGAGATAGACACACTATAGAAGTTACGCACTTTTTGCTCGATAAAATACTCTTGTACATCACCCATTAAGCGCAGTGCAAACTCTGTAGAGAAGATACACGTATTTTGCGCTTGATCTTCTTTAAGAATATCTGCTTGTACCGTACCACGCACTTGTGTAAGCGTCTCTACTTTTATGCGGTTATACACATCTGCTGGGAGTACTTGGTCACCTGTTACGCCTAGTAACATTAACCCTAGACCATCATTTCCTTCTGGAAGATCGCCTTGGTAGGCTGGACGTGTTTTTCCTTCGTAGGTAGCTGCAATTTTTGCTTCTACCTCTGCTTCTAGTCCATTTTCTTTAATGTACTTCTCACAGTTTTGATCTATAGCGGCATTCATAAAGAAACCAAGCAACATAGGCGCAGGTCCGTTTATGGTCATACTTACAGAGGTCATAGCGTGACTTAAGTCAAAACCAGAGTACAATTTCTTTGCGTCATCAAGACAGCAAATACTCACTCCCGCGTTACCTATCTTACCATAAATATCTGGACGGTGACCTGGATCGTTACCATATAGAGTTACCGAGTCAAAAGCGGTACTTAATCGCTTAGCCGGCATTCCTAAACTCACGTAGTGAAAACGCTTGTTTGTGCGCTCTGGTCCTCCTTCTCCTGCAAACATACGTGTAGGATCTTCTCCCGTACGTTTAAAAGGATAGAGTCCCGCAGTGTATGGGAATTCTCCCGGTACATTTTCTTGTAAACACCAGATTAAGATATCTCCCCAAGCTTGATACTTTGGCAAGGCTACCTTAGGTATTTCTGTATGTGATAATGACGCACTGTGCGTAGGGATTTTAATCTCCTTGTCTCTTACCTTAAAGGTATACACAGGTGCTTTGTATCTATTTACTTTCTCGTCCCAACCGGTAATAATCTCCCAGTTATACGGATCGAGATCCATTTTTTTACGGTCAAACTGTGCGAGTAGCAACTTGACAAGATCTTTATCTTCATCGGTAGTTTCGGCGGCGAAGTCTGTGATTTGTAAACCTGCTTTGTCAAGTGCTGGAGTAACTCCTGCTATGGTCTCGATGGTTTTAAATATTCCGTAGAGACGTTGTGCTGTTTCTTGTTGCGCTTTCGCGAAAGCGTCATACCCTCTATTACTCTCTGCAATCTCGCTCAGGTAACGTGTACGCGCTGGAGGTATTACAAAGATCTTCTCACTCATCTCCTGGCTTATCTCAAAAGTACTCGTAAGATCTGCCTCGTTTACCGTGTTTACCTTCTCCATTATACGCTTGTAAAGCGTGTTCATCCCTGGGTCGTTAAACTGGCTTGCAATGGTTCCAAAAACTGGCAACTCATCTTGCGGTGTATCCCACAAGTTATTGTTGCGCATATATTGTTTCTTAACATCACGTAGCGCATCTAGCGATCCACGCTTGTCAAATTTGTTGATAGCAACGAGATCTGCAAAGTCTAGCATATCTATTTTCTCGAGCTGCGTAGCTGCACCAAATTCTGGTGTCATCACATAAAGCGACACATCGCTATGCTCTAGTATCTCTGTATCTGACTGCCCAATACCTGATGTCTCAAGGATGATTAAATCATACTCGGCCGCTTTAAGTACTTCTATGGCTTCGCCTACATACTTAGATAGTGCGAGGTTACTCTGTCTGGTAGCCAGCGAGCGCATATACACACGCTCGTTATTAATCGCATTCATACGGATACGGTCACCCAGTAAGGCTCCACCCGTTTTACGCTTAGAAGGATCTACAGAAATAAGACCTATGGTCTTCTCTGGAAAATCGATAAGAAATCTACGCACCAGCTCATCTACTAGTGAAGATTTACCTGCTCCTCCAGTACCTGTAATACCAAGTACGGGTGTGAGTGAAGTTTCATTCTTTTTATGAATTGCATCAAGCATATCTTTTGCAACCTCTGGAAAATTTTCGGCAGCAGAGATTACTCTGGCTATAGCCGTAGGTACTTTATCACTAAGTTGAGCAGCTTGATTATCTAGCTTATCTCCTATAGCATAATCAGACTGCTGTACAAGGTCATTAATCATTCCTTGTAATCCCATCGCACGGCCATCATCTGGAGAGTAGATACGAGTAATCCCGTAATCCATAAGCTCCTTAATTTCTTCTGGAAGTATCACACCACCTCCTCCACCGAAGATTTTAATATGTCCCGCACCTTTCTCTTTGAGGAGGTCGTACATATATTTAAAATACTCATTGTGCCCTCCTTGATAAGAGGTCATTGCAATAGCATTTGCATCTTCTTGTATGGCTGTGTTTACTACCTCTTCTACACTGCGGTCGTGACCTAAGTGTATAACCTCTACACCGGTACTTTGTATAATACGGCGCATAATATTTATCGCGGCATCGTGTCCGTCAAAAAGGGAAGCAGCAGTTACTATTCTAACTTTATGCTTAGGAGTATAAGGAGTGGCTTGTTCCATCTGTAATTTTAAGTATGTATAACGATGTAAATTTACGTAATATTCAATAATAAAGCGAGTTGAATATGAATTACACAAAAAAGAAAGTTTATATATGATTTGCGTTATAATATATGCAATTTAGAGGTAAGAAAATCAAGCTTATGGCACATCTTACCATACTTATACACTGTAAAGACCAAAAGGGAATTATCGCCTCGGTGACCAATTTCATTTTGGAAAACGAAGGAAACACCACTTATATTGACCAGCACGTAGATGCGGTGGCAAATGTATTTTTTATGCGCCTTGAGTGTGTATTTGAACAAGCAGATTTTAACACTGCAAAGTTTAAAACAGCTTTTAAAGAAAAACTGGCAACTCCCTTTGAAATGCAATGGCAACTATATCCTGCTACGCAAAAACTCAAAATGGCCATTTTTGTGTCAAAATATGATCATTGCCTTTATGATATACTAGGCCGCTACAATGCTGGCGAACTTAACGTAGACATCCCTTTTATTATAAGTAACCATAATGATCTCGCACATATTGCGGCAAACTTTGACATCCCTTTTTATCACATACCAGTGACAAAAGACACCAAAGCTGCAGCAGAGCAAGAACAGCTTAAGTTACTCAAAGCGCATCAAGTAGACTTTATTGTACTAGCTCGTTATATGCAAATCGTCACGCCTACGGTAATAAATGAATTTCCGTATCGCATTATAAACATACACCACTCTTTCTTACCTGCCTTTGTAGGTGCAAAACCTTATCACGCGGCCTTTGCTCGCGGTGTAAAAATTATAGGCACCACCAGTCACTACGTCACCGAAGAGCTAGACGCAGGTCCCATCATCGAGCAAGACACCATACGTGTAACCCACAGCCACACCATTCCAGACCTCATTGCAAAAGGTAGAGACCTAGAAAAAATCGTACTCTCAAGAGCGATAAAACTACACGCCCAGCATAAATGCTTTGTGTATAGCAATAAGACCATAATTTTTACTTAAAAGAAATGAATAAGCAGGGTTACGCTTTCGCGAAAGCGTAATTATCAATTATATTTACCACAATACTTAAATGACATTATTATGAAAAAGATCATCGCTGTACTCGTTTTATTTTCACTCGTTTCTTGTGCCGAATTACAAGGCGTTATAGACGGGCTTCCTGGTGAGTCTGGATTGCCTGGTATAGATAACCAGATGATAGGTAATGGACTTAAACAAGCGCTTGATTTTGGGATTGATAAGCAAGTGACAAAACTTACTTCTACAGATGGTTTTTATAAAAATGAGCTGGTAAAAATTTTGCTACCAGAAGAGTTACAAAAAGTAGATAATACACTAAGAGCTATAGGTCTAGGCAAACTAGCAGATGAGGGCATCAAAGCCCTTAACCGCGCTGCCGAAGATGCTGTAAGTGAGGCTACGCCAATCTTTGTAGACGCGGTGAAGCAAATTACCTTTAATGATGTGCGTACCATTTTACTAGGTACAGATGATGCGGCAACTCAATATCTAGAAGGAAAAACAAACGCTGCACTTTATAATAAATTCAACCCTATGATTAAAAATAGCTTTGCAAAAGTAGGCGCAGATCAAATCTGGACTAACCTCATCACAAAGTATAATGACTTACCTCTTACAAATAATGTAAATCCAGATCTTACAGATTATGTAACGCAACAAGCGCTACAAGGTGTGTACACAATGATTGCTGTTGAGGAAAAAGAAATAAGAACAAAAACACAAAGCAGAACTACAGATTTACTTAAACGTGTGTTTGCATTACAAGATTAACAAGTTTAATCTTACATTAATTACTTGATTTTTACATAGTTATAACATTTTGGTTTGGATTTTTTTTTTACATTTAATGTATTAAAAACATCCCCTTAACTAATTAATCAAGTATGACTAATGTTGCCTCAAAACACAAGCGCCTCAAATCTTTTATGCAACGTAAGCACAAGAAACTCGTAGAGGAGTCTTATAATATAATGTATACAGATCACGAAAAAAGTGACGTACTCACCTATGAAGCCTTACAGCTGGATAAAAAGATTAAGTTTTTAAAGTTTTAAGCGCTTAGATAAGCTCGTAAAATAGGGAAAGGCTTTTATGAGCCTACTCCCATACCAAGAAAAATACTCACCATCTACAAGTACAACTTGTGCGGTGGTCTTTTTTTGAAACTCTTCTATATGCTTTTCTGAGAAAGGAAATGGCTCCGAAGACAAGAATACATAATCTAAGTCTTTGAGATTTTCTTCGGTAACTGTAGGATACCTTCCTTCTTTATTTTTAAATGCATTTACAAAACCTAGCTCCTCTATAAGGTGATGTATAAAGGTATCATCACCCACAACCATAAGTGGCTCTTGCCATATAAAATAGCCTACTTTAAGGGTGTTAATGGGTTTTGTTATGCTTTCGCGAAAGCGTTCTTGTGCTTCTTTAATGCGAGTTGTGATTGCTGTAGCACGTTGAGTCACATTAAAAATAGTACCATATTGTATAATCAGATTGTGAGCATCTTGAAGCGTCTTAACATCAGATAGGTGTACAGTTGCAATATCTTGCAGAATACGAACCATCTCCTCTGTATTTTCTTCTTTATTACAAAGTATGATATCAGGTTGTAGTGCCTTAATCTTATCAAAATGCACTTGCTTTGTACCTCCCACAACGCTTACTTCATTGCGTAAAGTCACTGGGTGAACACAAAATTTTGTAATACCTACAAGTGAAGATTGTAAACCGAGATCTACCAGCAACTCTGTCTGGCTAGGCACTAAGGAGACTATTCGCACAGGCGTATGATCAAAAGTAAGGGATCGCCCCATCTGATCTACTATATGCATCTCTAGCTGTTTTGAACTAAAATCTCTTGCATTTCTGATTGCATTTGCTGGGCAACATTACGTGCTGCAATGGCAAAATCTTCTCCTTGAGAATTATAGATAATACCTCTTGAAGAATTAACTAGAAGACCTATATCTTCTGTCATACCATATTTACATACTTCACGCAAGCTACCTCCTTGTGCTCCTACACCAGGTACAAGTAAGAAAGCTTCTGGTATGATTGCTCTTATATCTGTAAGATACTCTGCCTTAGTAGCACCTACTACATACATAAGCTGGTCATTATTTTCATAGCTCTTAGAAGTCTCAAGTACGTGCTTATATAGCTCTTGCCCATTGATAGTTTGGGTCTGAAAGTCAAAAGCACCTTGGTTAGACGTAAGGGCTAGCATTATGGTATGCTTATCTTTAAAGGCGAGAAACGGCTCTACAGAGTCTTTACCCATATATGGCGCTACGGTAACAGAGTCAAAATTAAGATCTTCAAAAAAGGCTTTTGCATATCGCGTAGATGTATTACCTATATCACCACGTTTTGCATCTGCAATGGTGAATTGCTCTGGGTAGGTTTCATTAATATAATTAATGGTTTTCTCTAGCGCCTCCCAGCCCTTAAGACCATAAGCCTCATAAAATGCTGTGTTAGGTTTATAGCCTACACAAAGGTCTTGAGTCGCATCTATAATGGCTTTATTAAAAGCAAAGATGGGATCTTCTTCTTTTAATAAGTGCTTAGGTATTTTATCAAGATCTGTATCTAGACCTACAATAAGAAAAGATTGTTTCTTTTTAATTTGATCTATAAGGAAAGATGTTCTCACAATGATTTATTTAATTCTCTTTTTTCTACCTAAACCAAGGTATAGTAATGTTCCTACAAACGGCATAAAGAGCACAACGAGTAGCCAAATGAGCTTTTCATTATCCCTAAATCGATGTCTAAGGATATCAATAGTCGCAAGCAATGGGATACCCAAAACTATGATTATTAGGCCTAGTTGCCAAGGGCCTATCATTTCTAATAAAGTTAAACCCATTTTATAACTCTCCTTCTGTAAATTTCAACTTCTCTGTATTTTCTACGAGTCTTAACTCTTCTAGTATTTTTTGAATATCTCCATTTATAATGTTTTGGAGATCGTATAATGTAAGTCCTATACGGTGGTCTGTCACACGTCCTTGTGGATAGTTGTAGGTACGTATTTTTGCACTACGGTCACCACTACTTACTTGTGAGTTACGCTTTGCAGCATCTTCTTCTTGCTTTTTTGCAAGTTCAAGATCATATAGACGTGAGCGTAGTACCTTAAAGGCTTTCTCTTTGTTTTTGTGTTGTGATTTTTGATCTTGACACTGTGCCACAAGTCCTGTAGGGATGTGTGTTAATCGTACTGCAGAGTAGGTTGTGTTTACAGACTGCCCTCCTGGTCCTGATGAACAGAAAAAGTCTACACGTACATCTTTAGGCTCTATCTGTACATCAAACTCTTCGGCTTCTGGAAGTACCATTACTGTAGCAGCACTAGTGTGTACACGACCTTGAGTTTCTGTCTGAGGTACACGTTGTACACGGTGTACTCCAGCCTCAAACTTCATTGTACCGTACACATCTTGACCTGTAATCTCAAACTGGATTTCTTTAAATCCTCCAGAGGTACCCTCTGAGTAGTCTACCGTGCTGTGTTTCCACCCAGGTACGCTATCTACATACTTAGTGTACATTCTGTAAAGATCTCCTGCAAAGATACTTGCCTCGTCTCCACCGGTTCCCGCGCGTATTTCTACTACGACGTTTTTGGCATCTTCTGGATCTTTTGGGATAAGCATCATTCTGATTTTTTCCTCAAGTTCAGGAATACCAGATTTTGCTTCTTCGTATTGCATTTTTGCCATTTCAACCATCTCGGCATCGCTACCGTCTGCTATGATTTCTTCGGCTTCTTTAAAATTATCTGTAAGCTCTATATATTCTTCACGCACATCCATTAGTGCCTTTAAGTCACTATACTCCTTGTTAAGAGAGACATAACGTTTTTGATCTGATATAATATCTGGCTGTATAATAAGGTCACTTACCTCATCAAAACGCTGCTTTACTATCTGTAATTTTTCTAACATCTACTTTCTATAATAAGAAGCGAATTTACGATAATTTAAGCAAGGTATGAAAGGGAAATGGGCGTTAGTATGCTTTCGCGAAAGCGTAAAAAAAGAGAATCAATATCTAGAGCATACTTTTGAGGAGTTCCTTATCCTCACGTTCTCCACGTACATCTAAAACGGTATGTATGAAAAATGATAAGCCTAGTGTTGCACCTACAAAGTCTATATAGTAGAAAAAGCCCATATTAAAATAATATCCTAAAAGAGAGGACACGTCTGAAATGATCATACAGAAAATAAAAAACAAAAATGTGAGTGATCTATCACTATTTACGACTTGATTGTACAAAACAGCCACCGCGCCTAGTAAGGTGATGATAATGCCTAAAAGAAATATTAAACTTGCCTGAAACGATCCATCATAACTATCCTTAACCATACTAATAAGCTCGTTGAGCATAAACAGGTTAAGTATTACAAAAAGAAAAGTACAGATAATCGCAATTTTATCCCTAAATAATACTTGTATCATATCTAAACGCTTGAAACAGATGAGACCATATGCTAGACATCCTAAAATTATATAGGCAATTTGACCAAGACTATTACCGTAGTAAAAAACAGAAATTTCTCTTAGCAAAAACATCCCGAGTATAATAACTATGAGTATGCGTACTTTGAAGGTGTTAATATGGTAGTAGAGTAAAAAGATGGCTACGGTTAAAATCTGGACATACCTGAGAAATCTAACCTCTCGCATAAAGTAAAGTGCAAGCACATTGAGAGCTACCAAAAAGATGGTTAATAGCGGTAATCTACTCCACAAGTCACTTAGCGAGAATTTCATTTATTTCTTATTAGTAGGGAACTTAGATGCCTAAAAATTAAACACTAAGCGTATTAAATATACTAATTTTAGTTTCAAAACAAACGAATCTTCCTACACTATTAAACTATTAACTAGCTAGTAACCTTAATATTACAAATTATTAATATGTAAAATCACCGTGAGCACTGCGTATACTAAGTTTTTTACCAGAAGGTGAATCTTCTACCCTACCTACTATTTGTGCATCTACATTATAAGATTTTGATATGGCAATAAGATCATCTGCCACCTCTTGCGGGCAATAAATCTCCATACGGTGCCCCATATTAAAGACTTGATACATCTCTTTCCAGTCTGTGCCACTCTCCTCTTGAATTAATTTAAACAAAGGTGGTGTGTCAAAAAGGTTATCTTTTATAATGTGTAGGTTTTCTACAAAGTGTAAAATTTTAGTTTGTGCTCCTCCACTACAGTGCACCATACCGTGTATACTATCTGACTTATATTTAGATAGTATATCTTTTATAATAGGTGCATAGGTTCTAGTAGGTGATAATACAAGTTTACCAGCATCTATGGGACTATCTGAAACAGCGTCTGTAAGTTTTTTTGAACCACTGTACACTAAATCTTCTGGTACGGCTGCGTCAAAGCTTTCTGGATACTTTTGAGCTAGGTAGTTATCAAAAACGTCGTGACGAGCAGAGGTAAGACCATTACTTCCCATCCCACCGTTATAAGAAGTCTCATAACTAGCTTGACCAAAAGATGCTAGACCTACAATTACATCACCAGGAGTGATATTTGCATTATCTATCACATCACTACGCTTCATTCTTGCCGTTACTGTAGAGTCTACAATAATCGTGCGCACAAGATCACCCACATCTGCGGTTTCTCCACCGGTACTGTGTATGGTTACTCCGTATGACTTAAGCTCTTCTAGTAACTCTTCAGATCCATTTATAATAGCCGAAATTACTTCGCCCGGTATTAAATTCTTATTACGTCCTATGGTAGAAGATAACATTATATGATCTGTAGCACCTACACATAATAGGTCATCTATATTCATAATGAGCGCATCTTGAGCAATACCTTTCCATACAGAGATGTCTCCCGTTTCTTTCCAATACATATATGCCAGGGCAGATTTTGTCCCTGCACCATCTGCGTGCATTACGAGGCAATAATCATCATCTCCTGTAAGTGCATCTGGTACGATTTTACAAAATGCTTTGGGAAACAAGCCCTTGTCTACATTTTTAATCGCGTTATGTACATCTTCTTTACCAGCAGATACTCCGCGTTGTGAATATCGTTTAGAAATTTCTTGGCTCATTAGGTAGATTTTATGGCGCAAAAATAGGGATTAATTAATGAGAGGTAAAATAGACTAGCCTGCAGTTATAAACTATTTGTAAAATGTGGCGGGTTGTTGTTATTACGCTTTCGCGAAAGCGTAAAATAGACGCTAAAAATCAGTTTTTTCTTACATCAATATTTTATCAAACTCTCTTCATTCCAGTAATTTATGCCTTAGTCTATTTGAGTTTTTTCTTTGCTCATTTATGTCTACTTTCAAGGTTCATTAACCATTCTATTTATTAAATCTTATACACCTTGAACAACTTTCTTTTTAATAAAAGTTACTACATATTACATATCGCCCTCCTTTTAAGCTCACTCTCTGCGATGAGCCAAGATGATGGACTCAAACGACAAGATGTTTTGGGGCACGGCTTTGATGTGCGCTATGTAGATGCCCTAGACTGGGGCTCCTCATCAAAAGGTAAACTGCTTTTTAAGGGTGGCTCCTCTACAAGTAAGATTTCCTCATCACCTGCTGTATCTTATCATTTTGTCACCACCCCTTATGAGTATGAGAAGGAACTCTTACGCACAGACTCTCTAGACAGCCCTTTTCAGGCTATTAATAGTCACGCATATTATGAGGCCTTTGAGGCAGACGGCAGCGACAAGCTACTCTTTGTATATACTCAAAAAAGAAAACCTATAGAACGTAAATCTCTACGCACAAGCTCTACAAAAACATTAGATAGTGCGATGGTGGCAGATTTTTCAAGACTGGGGCGTGATATTACACCAGAAGGTTTTATACACAGATACGGGACTCATTATGCAGACCAAGTTGTATACGGTGGTATATTTTTAAAAAGAAACCTCATTAAAAACACCAATTATATATACTCACCTTATGAGAAAGATGAGTTTCAACAACAGGTTGTAAAAGATATTATTGCAACTCATACAGGCGCTAGTGATCCAGATCTTTATATAAATGCTGGACAAAGCAACACCTATACCATAGGAGGAACAAAAGATGCGCAGTGGTTTACAGACTGGGAAGGTACCGTATCTCAAAATAGTAAGCCCATAGAGGTCACATTGCAAACGTTTTCAGAACTCTTTAGAACGGTATCTATGCCAGAGGTTGAAGACAAGGCAAAAAAAGTAAGAATGCTAGATAGTGTTATAGAAGTCGCAACTGCTTATGCTCAAAAAGCTGTGCAGCGACCAGTAACAAGTAAATATTATAAAAAGTACTCCCTACGCTTTAAGCAAGATCTCACTAAGATTATTAAAAAAAATATGGGAGGTGAGAATGCAACGAGCACAGACTACACGGGAGATATATTTTTTGGTGGCTTTTCAAAAGACGATGCTATACTTGATATAAAACCGCTTATAGAGTTGGGTGGTCTCCGTCTTGAAACCCTTATTACAGACGAAGAAGTCCTTCTAGATAGAAACGTCATAATCACCATAAAAGCCGAAGACCTAAAAAGAGGCTACCTAAGTGTATGGGATGATGCAAAAAAACTAGTAAAAGGAGGTGGTAGGACACGCTTGCGAGTTTCTGGCACAGAAGACGCAAAGACCTATTACAAAGACATATTAAAGCAAAAAATAGAAAAAACCATCGAGCTAGAAACGATTGATAAGGACATCTATGATATCACCTATACCGCAGAGCTTATTAAAGACGAGGGCCTTATTGAGAACATCACAACTACTTATAATTATGTACTAGATACAGAACTTGTTGCTGCTGCTGCGACCGGTAATATCCCGTTACTAAAAGACTTATTTAAAAAAAATGGAAACGTAGGTGCAAATGGATTACTACAAGCCATCATTATTAATAAACAAGATAACGATGTCCTTAACTTTGTTTTAGATAATGGCGTGATACCTACTACCGAAGATCTGGATGTAGCTTTTGAACCTAGAAATTTTGAGAGAGAAAAAGCACTCATCCTCTTAGAACGAGGAGCAGAGCCTAAAAATAATATGATTTATAAAGCGGTGGCTTATAAAGAGGCAGATGTAATTTATGCACTCTTTAGAGAAGGAGCCATCCCCAGAAATAATGATCTAGCTTATGCACTCGAGCTCTACCACTACCCTACCGTCAAAGCGTTAATGAGTGAGGAGTTTGAAGAATTTGTAGCTGGTAAAAACGAACTACTTCTCGCTGCCGAAAATAATGATGAAGATCTCGCTCAGAAATTTGTGAAGCTAGGCTCTACCGCAGATGCCTACATACTAGACAGAGCAACCCAGCACGATAATATGGCTCTACGTAATGTTATTGTACCTGTTACCGAAGCAAGCGGAGAAACGCTTGAGGTCGTAGCCAAACTAAATGATACAGATCTCTTTAATTATTTTGTTAAGAAAGAAGCAAAACTTGATTCTAATCTCGCAGCAGAGGTTGCGGTAGATAACAGTAACACAGCCATACTTGATATGGCGCTTAAAAATGGAGCTCAAGCCACAGAGATACTTACCTATGCTATTGAGAAAGATAATAAGCCCGCAATAGAAGTATCATTAAAAAACAAAGCCGTTGCAGATGAGGTTTTTTCATATGCCGCAAAATCCCAAGATACACAACTCTTTAATGATGCCCTTAATACGTACAACGGTACACCTGCCGTAGCGCTAGAGGCTGCAGTACAAGAAGACCGTGTGATGCTTGCGCAGTCTGTAATAAACACAAAAAGTGCCTCTATAGATGCCTCTCAAACATTAGACCTTGCCGTTTCAAAGGAAAATCTCGAGATGGTTGAGCTACTTGTGCAAAACGATGCAGACCCATCTCAAGGTATTAAAACAGCCGTATCTAGAGAAAATGAATCTATTACCGCTTTCTTAGTGACAAAGGGAGCAGCTACGGCAGACCCAGCGCTATTACAAGACGCTGTAAAAAAAGAAAATCTAGCCATATCAAAAATCCTTATAGAACAGGGACAGGCTAATGTAAGCGAGGCTATTGTAGATGCTACAGAGACTGGTAATAAAGAAATTACTGGCTACTTACTAGAGAAGGGTGCAGATACAGAAGAGGCTCTTAACGCTGCTATGGAAACTAAGGACGAAGACATCATTCTTCTCATCTTAGCAAAAACAGAGCATATCGACCCGTCGTTTATCTCTACTGCTGCGCGAAAAGGAAACCTTAAAGTTGTACAAAAACTTATAGAACGAGGTTTAAGTACAAGTATCGCTCTAGAAGATGCGATGCGATACAAACAACTAGACGTTGCAAAGCTATTGCTAGAAAGTGGAGCAAAACCCACACAATATGACTTAGAACTAGCTATCAAATTTAACTTCATAGATGGCACCAAGTTAGTGCTAGAAGAAGGTGTTACACCTACACAAGCCTTTGGGAATGGATACTACCCATTACATCTGGTTACAGAAACGTATGAAGCTACAGATAGTGCATTAATAGCGCTATTAGTATCCTACGGAGCAGATGTAAACGCACAAAACAAAAGAGATGAGACTCCATTACACCTAGCTGCTAGTGGCAACGAGAATGCACTTCCCACTGTAACAACTTTACTTGAGGCAGATGCAAATGCACTACTCACAAATAAGAACAATCTTACTGCTTTGGATTATACCACTAACAAGACCCTAAAAAACGTTATCAAGAAAGCACAAAAAGAGGCGCGCAAAAAGTCTTAAGGTAAGATTGTATTTTTAATGTTTATAGGTGCGCTTTCGCGAAAGCGTACTCCTTTTTAATAGCCATATAAAATCATAAGTAGGCCTAACAATTTGGAATAAAATGTATATTTATCAGGTAATTATTTAAATAAATAACTTGCGCTAGGTTATATGACTGCACAGTTTCTTAATGTTACAAGAATATCACACAATAAACTAACACATTGAATCTAGACAATAAATTAATATTTTTCTTTAGCGCACTAGGTGCTTTTAATAGCATTGTATTGAGCATATACTTTTTACTTTTTGCTAGACCCAAAAAAGGCTCAAATTACTTTCTTGGAGGCTTACTCATAGCCCTTAGCATAAGAGTATGGAAGTCTTTATTCTTTTATTACAACCCATCTCTTTCTAAAGTGTATTTGCAAATAGGACTTTCTGCCTGTTTTCTCATAGGTCCCTTTTTATATCTCTACATTAAATCTAAATACCTGAAAAATGACAAAATAAACAAACTCACAAAGACGCACCTTTTATTTACTGTTGTGCTCATTTTATGTGTAGGGATTGTATACCCTTATAAAAACAATATAGACCTTTGGGTTGATTATTTTTATTACATCATAAACTTACAATGGCTTGTTTATATTATCATTTCTGCATTCTTATTAAAACCAGTAATTCATAAGCTTATGACAAGAGATCATAAATTAGATTATAATGAGGTCTGGCTTGTTAGTGTTTTCTTTGGTGTTTTATGTATTTGGATAGCTTATAATACTGCTTCATATACATCTTATATTGTAGGTGCTTTATCTTATTCATTTGTTTTTTACCTAACTGGTTTGTTGATTTACCACAAAAGAAAAAAAGAGTTTGTGGTATCTATGAAAAAAGAAAAGTATGCAAATACTCAAATAGAAGAAACTGAAGTAAATCATCTATTAGAAAAAATTGAATCAACACTTGTTAACGAAGAGTTGTATAAGAACCCTAATATTACGATGCCGCTTCTAGCAAAAAAGATTAATATTCGTCCACAATTATTATCACAATTGCTCAATAATAATTTAAGTAAGAGCTTTTCTCTCTTTATAAATGAATATAGAATTGAAGAGGCAAAAAGGCTATTAAAAGAAAAACCTCATTTAAAAATTGATACAATTGCCGAAGAGTGCGGGTATAATTCAAACAGTACATTTTATGCGGCTTTTAAGAAGATAACTCAAACCACACCCTCAAAATATATAGCCCAAGAATCTAACCTTAAAATGTCCTAATGTATACATCAGGAATATGATAGTATAAATGTATTACCCCTAAAGTGACCATTTGAACTAAAATTGTAACCTAATCAAATTACAATTTTTATGAAAAATTCACTTTTATTTTTAAGCCTTATCTTTTTCTATTCAGTGACGTATGGTCAAACTGAATCACAAGAAATTAAAGAAGTACTTTTTAATTATATAAATGGTACATCATACAATAAACCCGAACTTATTGAAAAAGCTTTTTATCCAGAAGCAGATCTCTTTTTAGACAACAAAGAAAACAATTTATGGATTGTCCCTATTAAAGAATATCAAGGCTGGTATAAAAACAAAAAGCAAGGAGATTTTAATGGAAGAATAGGCAATATTGTATCTATAGACTATACAAACAACATTGCAACAGCAAAGGTAGAAATACTATTCCCTGATGATAACTCAAGGTACATAGACCTATTTATATTAAAAAAGATAGACAATAAATGGAAAATCATAAGTAAAGCCGCTACAAAAGATAGTGGCGCTGCTCTTTCTGATAAAATTCTTTTCATAGTTTCAAATGCAGCACACTATGGAAATTCTGATATTTCTACAGGAAATAGTTTCTCAGAATTAGTAAATGCCTATAGTACTTTTAAAAGTGCAGGTTATACAGTAGATTTTGTGAGTCCAGAAGGGGGTACTATTCCACTTTCATATATTGATACTTCAGACTCGTTAAGTATGTCATACTTATATAATTCTGATTTTATGTATGCATTAAAACATACTCATAAGCCAAGTGAGATAGCACCTCAAAACTATAAAGCAGTACATTATATAGGTGGAGGTGCAGCAATGTACGGCGTACCAGAGAGTCAAGAAATTCAAAAAATAGCAATGGCCATTTATGAGCAACATAATGGTATAATTTCTTCTGTATGCCACGGGACTGCGGGTATCGTAAATCTCAAAACAAAAGACGGAAAGTATCTCTTTAAAAATAAACTCGTGAGTGGATATCCAGATTCGTTTGAGAAAAAGGATGCGGCCTATTTTAAACACTTCCCATTCTTAATACAGAAAACATTAGAAGATAGAGGTGCTGTATTTAAATTTTCTCCTAGAAACAATTCTCACGTAGAAGTAGATGGAAGATTAATTACAGGACAAAATTATCTATCATCTCGAGACGTTGCCTTGAAGATAATTGAACAGTTAAAAGTCTTAAATTGAGATTGTATATATAACGCACCCAATTATGCTTTCGCGAAAGCGTAATTATATTGATGATATAAAACACCGCAAGATTTGGTTAGCCAAAACAACAGAAGAGAGCTAAACAATCAAAACTCTTTGATTTTACTTGAATAAAAAAGCTCCTTTATTTCATTATAAAGGAGCTTTTAGTATGAATATATCTAGTTTATTGCCAGTCTGGCATAGCGCCATCCTCTACAAGAGTTGTTCTGGATGCATCGCCTAGTTGTGATGTTACAATATCACGTACAGATACCTCATCATTAGGCGTATTTGTATAAACAATACCCGCATTAGTAGGTGTAAAGCGAGGGTCTAGATCATTTGTTCCGGCAGGTTTATCTCCAGACTGGTCTACTGGAGCATTGCCCGTGCCTAACTCGTAGGTAAATACACGTGTGTCTAGTTGTAAATAGTTAGGATTTTCAAATTCTGAAATGTCTCTTGTAAACACGATGGTGGCACCGGTGATAGAAATATCAAGACCTCCTAGCGCTCCTTGAAAACCTGTTACAGCAGTCTCTATAAGGTTACCATCTAGATCTAGCACAAGAATCTCTGCCGCATAACCAGATACATTATTAGTTTTTATAACGAAAAAGTCGTCAAATCTCGCTCTTTCTACCTCTGTGATAAAACTACCATCTGGTGTGGTATAAACGAGCTCTAAGCCTCCTCCATCTGTGTTTATAGAAAATAATTTATCAAAACTAGGGAAGTATAATTTCTCTCCAGTAGGCTCCCAGGAGAAGTCTACTTCTTCTAGATTAAAACCATTTACGGGTTGTGATGCTGTTACTTGAAAAACGTCACTCCCATCCTCATTCATTGTAAATAGTTGTGTCTCTCCTCCTACGGTGCGTAAGAAAGCGATTTTATTTACTTCTGTATTACGTCTAGGTCTAAAACTATTAGACGATTGCGAGGTAAGAGCGAGGGGGCCTAATCCTGTTTCAGAACCGTCATCTGTAGAATAGATTACATTATTACCGTTACTCTCTTTACGTACAAATACTAATCTATTATTAGGCTCATCAATGGTATTAAAAGAACTAAACTCACTATTTACATCTGGATTTATACCATCGTTTACGGTTACTTGCCAGAAGTACTTAGTAGAAAATGCAAGATCATTTACTGATAAGAAGGTATCACTCAAGTTTTGAAAATTGAGTATTTCATTAGTCATATCATTACGTAGTTCTAGTTGATACACTAGCTCATCAAAAGGATCTGGATCTGTTACTGTCCAGGTAAAAAGTACGTCTTGAGCCACATCTTCTGCCTCATCTGCCGGAGTGACTAAAATTGGTATAGACGGTGCTACATTATTGGCTGTTTCTGGTTGTAATTCAAAAATAACGTTTGTAGTAGCTCCCTCTGTAACCGTTGCAGGCTCAAAAGCGGTAATAAAATCACTCTTTTCTGCTTGCACAGAATAATCTCCTACTACTACTTCACCTAGATCAAAGCTTCCATCTTCACCTGTAAAAACAGTATTTGATGGTGGATTTGTAGATATTTTTACATTTGCCTGTGGGGCATTATCTCCTTCAAAGACTACCACCCCCGTTATATTACCGATACCTGTTTCTCCTAATGTGTCTTCACTACAACTTACTAGTAAGCTTAGTGTACAACATAAAAAGAATATATATAAACCTGTTTTCATTTTGATTAATTTAATGGGATTACCTCGTCTTCTACCTCTTCTTTTTTATCTTTTAAAATGCTATATCTCAAACCAAAACCAAAGTTGAAGTAAAAATCATTTCTTCTACCATTTATGGCAAGGTCTACATCATCTACAAAAGTCAAGTTCTGTTCGGCAAATAATTTGAGCCCTACTCTATCGCTAACTTTGTAAAGTACGCCGCCACCGTACTGCATTTTGGGAGCGCTTACATCATTATCTCCAAAAAGGTAACCGCCTCCTGCATAGATAAAGGGTGTAAAATTATCTGTAGGTAAAATTTCATAAGTAAGATTGAGGTTAAGACTTGTATATGCTTGCTCAAACTCATTACCCGCTTTAAATCTTTGATACCTTCCGTTAAAATGTAAACCAAAAGTAGAGCCTAGCGCTGTCTGGTAACCAAGCTGCACAAACTCACCAAATTTCTTATCTGCAAGGTCTCCATCAAAGAGATTTGCTCCTAAGGCAAAGTCAAAATGTGAGTTTGCTACATTAGGCTTATACACTCTATCATATAAACGTGTAGATTCTTCTAGTTCTTTTTCTTTATAATATTGTGCTACTACCTTTTCATTAAGTTCTCTACCCTTACTAGTAGACCATAAATTATCTTCTATACCTTCTATGATAAGACCTCTTACAGATTTTTCTATAGCCTCCTTTATTGCTAGTTGTACAGGTTCATTACGTGTAAAACCAGTCTCTACCTCTAGCAGCCTCTGAAAGTTTACATATTTAAACAAACTAGCATCAAGTGATTGTGACAATATGGTTTTTGACACGTAAATAGTTTTTAAAATCTCACCACTTTGAGTATTTATTGCTCGTAAATAAACTGTGACTCTATCCTGACGGTATTGGGTAGAACCACTTATACCAAAGTACCTTGCACCTAGCCCTCCGGTTACAATATTTGTATCATAAGAAACGATACCTCCTTCAAGCAATATACCTGCAAATAAGAGACCTGGTAATCTCGGCTCGTTTGGGTTTGTGGTTTTTCTAGCTTCCTCTCTGGTTTGCTTTATAATATTACGCTCTTGTAATAAATTACCCAGGTTTTCCCTTTCTAAGGTTCTAAACCACTTAGAATCTTCAAGCGCTTTTAATAATATCGCGGTTGACCCTTGTGTTACCGCAGTACTAAATGTACTTGCAGTCGCACTTGCCTTGAATTGCCCTGTAAGATCTCTAAAATTATATACACCTACGTCTATCCTTCTAGATGTAGGTGGTAATGCTAGAAGGGAATCTGTAGTTGCGAGTTTTTCTCCAGTTCTTGCCTCTTCTGGACCCAGTGGCTGGTTAAAATAAGTACCACAGCTTGAAAGCGTGCTAAGCATTAAAACTAAAAGACCTGTTTGTAAGATATACTTCATAATTGCTTTTAGTTAGGAACAATAACTTGTGTGGTCTCCCCTGTATTTATATCTAATATATTAATTACAAGCCCCTCGGCAGTTTGAAAAGCTTCAACCTCAAGACTTCCAAATGTAAATGTACCTTCTTGTAACTCTCCATCTTCTCCAAATAGTGACCTTGTAATACTATTACTTATGTTGTTAAGCAGCGTTCTATTAATATCTTCTGTAAAGCGCTCGAGATCGGTTTGTTGTGCAAATGGATCTACCGCATTAGGATCTGTAAATGAGTTTTGAGCATCTGCAGATGATTGTAGCCAGGCATAATTAAATGAACTTCCTCCAAAGTTCGGGTTTTTAGGAGTGTAAACAAGTTGCTGCGAGAAGCAACCACCTGTTACAAACAGTCCTGCGATGAGTATAAAACTTTTCATAAGTAGTCTGGAATTAATATGATGTTAAGAGTTGTTTTGTTCTTGCTAGTTGATTAAAATGTCCTTGAACCTGTCGTATGCACTCCTCTGAGGCTTTCCTCAAAAACTCATCTCTAGGCTGTGCATTAAACTTTACAATTGTAGTCGTTCCTTCTATTACTTTTATAACGGTACTCCTACCTAGTCCAAAATCTTCTTTTATAATAATATCCTTAGACCATTTTATATTATCGATACTACACTTTTGAAAAAAGTATCTATAAAAATCACGACCTGCTTTTGTTTTAGTATCTTCTATAATTAAACCCGTGAGACCTATAGACTGCCCTTGTTGTAATGCCTGGCTTAATATAGTACGCTCTCCTACTTTGGGTATCTCATCAATAATTTCGGCAACAATGACGCGATCCTTACCTATTAAATTTTCTCCATCGTAAACGAGAAGCAGTATAAGTGCGTCCTTACTTTTTTCAATAAGCATTGCATAGTCATTGAGTATGACTTTTTGTGAAGGCTCAATTACAAACCTTCCTTCTGCCTCTTCTTTTTTGGGGTTATTTGTACCATCTCTTTGTATAATTGAGAATTTGTACCGTATGCTTCTGTTTAAACCTGTTAGGTTAGAAGCATTTGCTGTTATTAAATAAAGTCCATTAGACTCAACTATTTCAATTTTTGCAGCAATTTCTGTATTGTAGAATTTTTGCGCCTTCACCGTATCTGTTAAGAATATGAGCGCAATAAGTAATATGTATGTACTATAGCGTAACATCATTAAAGTATGCTATTATGAGCTAAGTAATAAACTAGTTAAACTGACGAACTATCACTGCTTGACCTGAACCATTACCTGTCTGAGTTACTTTTATAGGTCCAGAGGTACGGCTGGTGCCATATCTTTCTAATTCTAAATTATTTCCTTTTTGAATCACTTGCATACCAGATCCAGATGCATTGCTTGTAGAAACATCTATTACTGAATTTCCATTTCCTAATTGATACACGCTCTCTGAAATATTATTACCTCTTAAGGCAATTGCAACATCATTACTATTACCATTTTGAGAAACTGTAACAGAAGAACTAGATGAAGCAATATTTACATATGATGAGTTAGCTTGACCTACTTGTTGAATCAATACACTATTATTAGGAAAATTATTATTTAATCTAGGTAATTGCTCTGTAGCTACAAGGTTAACAATATTAGAACGAGTTATAGTTTCTGGTGCAGCCTCATTAGTCTGAGCCGCTAGTGACACAGTAAAAAGAAATGCGAAAATTAATAAACTATAGATTTTCATAATTTTTTATATAAAGAAAAGGGTGTGTGAGATTTATTGATCACTACACCCTTTTCAGGTTATTTTTAATCACTCTTAAATGTAGTGATTATTTGTGTCTTAAGAAATATTATTTCTTAGAATCCAGCTTGAAGTGTAATAGATCCGTTTCCAGCTCCTAATTGCTTAGTATCAGCGTTGTGACCAGTTCCTAACTGTCCAGTTACTTGACCGTTTAAGAAACCATCTTGATCAACATTTGAAGTGTTTCCAGCTCCTAATTGTCCAACTGCAGATCCATTAAGAATACCGTTCTGATCTACTGTAGATGTATTAAACCCACCTGCTTGACCTACTAATGATCCGTTAAGCGCTCCTGTTTGAGTAACTGAAGAACCATTTCCAAGACCTAACTGCCCTACTATAGAACCATTACCAAAACCTGTTTGAGCAACAGTAGATCCGTTTCCAATACCAGCTTGTGCTACTAGAGAACCGTTTGCAACACCTGCTTGTGCTACTAGTGATCCATTAAGACCTCCTACTTGACTCACTGTTGAGTTGTTAAGAGCTCCTGCTTGTAATACTGCAGATCCGTTTCCAGTTCCATCTTGTGATACTGTAGAACTGTTTGCAGCTCCTAATTGTGCTACAAAAGATCCATTAGAAGTTCCTACTTGATCAACATCAGAATTATTTGCAACTCCTAATTGTAATACTAAAGATCCGTTTGTTGTTCCATCCTGCTTTACGTCAGAAATGTTACCTACACCAGCCTGCGCTACAAAAGAACCGTTACCTGTTCCATCCTGCTCTACGTCAGAATCATTTGCTGTACCTAACTGAGCTGTAATAGCACCGTTACCTGTACCATCTTGATCAATACTACTGTCATTAAAAGTTCCAGTTTGAGTAGTAGATGCAAAGTTAGAATCACCTTTCTGTGCGTGATCTGTCATATTATCATCTCCTAACTGTGTATTAATAGAAACGTTTAAGTCTCCATCTTGACTTTCTAAAGAAGTGTTACGGTTACCTGTTTGAGTACTAGTTGCAGAGTTCATATCTCCAGTTTGAGTCTGTGTAGCATCATTACGGTTTCCATCTTGAGTAATAAATGCAGCATTTGCCTCTCCTCTTTGTGTTTGAGATGCCATATTACGGTTACCATCCTGATCAATATCTGCAAAGTTTCCAGGAGCATTCTCACTCATACTAGATTGATCTTGCATAGCCGTGTTGCGATTACCATTAGAGTTTATAAACGCCTGGTTATTATCGTAACGTTGTTTTTGAGAAGCAGTGTTTCTGTTTCCAGTTTGGATAGTAGAAGCAACATTATCTTCTGCATAACCTACTCCTTGATCTATAGTAGCACCGTTACGGTTACCTACCTGTAATACACCTGCAGCGTTACGATCACCTTGAGATGATACGTCTGATGCATTACGATTACCTAGTTGTACTACAAGAGCACTGTTAGAATCTCCACCAGCTGCATTGTTTCTACCATCTTGGTCAACTACAGAAGTGTTGTTTCCACCTACTTGAAGAACTCCAGATGTGTTAAGTGTTCCTCTTTGATCTACATCACTGTCATTGTTTTGTGCAAAACCTACAGTGCAAAATGCGAGTGCCGCAGCACTTAATAATAATTTTTTCATAATAAAAAGGTTTAATTAAAAAATATATAAATGGTTAATAAATACAGTTTAATAATGGCTAGACGCGTCAACAGCATCATCTATAATGTGCGCTATACCAATACTTTTATTACGGGGGAGTTATATTACGTGGGGGAAGATCGTTTTGTAATACAGTGCTAAATTATGCAAATTGTTGTCTTAGTCAACATCGAAACCTAAGTTTTCGACAAAGGGAAGTCTACTGTATAACTAAAATCTTTAAACCACTAGTAAAAACAGGGTCTCACAAAGAAGGGGCAAATACCCTTTAATAAACACGGTCTAATGAGATTAAGATAATTCTTACAGATATAACTGTTTTTTATTATTCAAAATAAATTAGTTACAAGTTAAAAATTCACCTCACACAAGTGACAAATAGTAAGTTATTACCTTACTTATAGCACTTATTTTTATTAATCATCACATATGCTCTAAGTCTATGGACCTACTCTAAAGTACCCTGTAATGAATTACGCTTTCGCGAAAGCGTATATAAACAATATAAGTTCTTAAATAGGCTTTCCAGCTTAAATGAAAAAAGCACCGCGAGGCGGTGCTTTATCCATTCATATAATTATTATGAAATAATTATGTAGTTGGGTACGGAGATTCTAAGGGTATACTGCGCATACCCACGCAGTATGCGATTATCATTTATTAGAACCCAGCTTGTAATGTTATAGAAGCGTTACCTGTTCCCACCTGAGTAGTAGTAGCTGTGTTACCAACTCCTAACTGGCCAGTTGCCTGAATATTAAGCACCCCTGTCTGGCTAACTGTTGAAGTATTACCCATACCAAGTTGACCAACTAATGAAGCGTTTGCACTCCCGTTTTGTGTTACTGTAGATGTATTGTTCATACCATCTTGCAATGTGATAGACGCATTACCCAGACCTAAAAACACTCCTGTAGATGTCTGACTAACTGTAGAAGAGTTTCCTGTACCTACTTGACCTGCATAAGAGAAGTTTACATCACCAGACTGATCTATATCTGCCACGTTTGATGTACCGTCTTGCGCTACTTGAGAGAAGTTTAAGTTACCTACTTGATCTACATTTGTAAGGTTTGCATCACCATCTTGATCTACATCAGAAACGTTATCATCACCAGTTTGTACAATGTACGCTTGGTTACCATCTCCCATTCTTTGTAAGACATCAGAATCATTATTATCTCCTGTTTGACTAACTGTAGCAGTCTGATCATCTCTGAACTGACGTACCACTGAGTTGTTACTTTCTCCATTTTGAGCAACTATAGCGCTGTTGTCATCGCCAAAACCTGCACCTTGTATAATTCTTGAGTTGTTATCATTACCTATCTGACTAGCATCTGCATAATTATTGTTTCCTCTCTGGCGTGTATATGCTGTATTATCATCTCCTAAAAAGTTATCTGCAGCATAACCTACTTGTCTATTTGAAGCAAAGTTTCCATTTCCTACTTGCTCAATCTCGGCATCATTGCTACCTATCTGGTAAGCTCTAGCAGTGTTACCATCACCTGTACTTTGTGATAATGACACGTTATCACTACCATATTGCTGTGTAGCTGCGAAGTTGCCATTTCCTGTCTGGCGAGTTATCGCATCTGCTCCATCACTCTTAAAGAAAGATGAAGAAGGATCTCCTTGTAATGTAACTGCAAAGTTACTATTTCCATTTTGGTCTGTTACAGAACGGTTAAGATCTCCATCTTGTTCAACTATAGATGTATTCATATCTCCTCTTTGACGTGTCCAAGAATAATTGTTGTCTTGTAATTGTAAAGTAGAAGAGTTGTTTCCATCCCCTTTTTGAATAGCTACTGCTTTGTTGCTAAAACCGTTTTGATCTACACTTGCAATGTTCATATTACCATCTTGATCTACACGAGATTCATTCTCGTCTCCCATCTGGTCAACATCACTATCATTTCCATCACCTACTTGTAGCACATCACTGTCATTACGATCACCTGTCTGGTTTTCTGTACTTGCGTTATTATCTCCAAATTGCTCAAGAGTTGCTAAGTTTTCTTCTCCTCTCTGTACTTGTGTACCTGTATTATCATCACCATCTTGATCTATAGTAGCAGTACTACCCATAGCGCCGTTTGTTAATGTAGACTGGTCTTGTGTTGCCGTGTTATCATCTCCTACTTGAAGTATTCCTGCGGTATTATTATCATAACGCTGCTTTTGTGAAGCGGTATTACCGTTTCCAATCTGTAGTGTTCCAGCAACGTTATCTTCAGAATAACCTACACCTTGATCAATATTTGCACTGTTACCTAACCCAAACTGAGCAACCCCAGCTAGGTTACGATCTCCTAGTTGAGATATAGTAGATGTACTAGCTCCTACTTGCAGTACTCCTGCCACGTTACTATCTCCTCCAGCCGTAGCACCTGAGTTTAATCCATCTTGTGTAATTGTAGATGTGTTACTTCCTAATTGTAAGGTAAGTTGCCCATTAGTTGTTCCTGTCTGGCTTACTGTACTCGTATTCTGTCCAAAAGCAACAGAACAAATTGCTAGTGCAGCAGCGCTCATTAGTAATTTTTTCATAATAAAAAAGTTATTGATTAATATATAAATGGTTAATAAAAACACGTCAATACAGGCCAACAACAGCTACGTCATAATCATCAAAAGTGTGAAAGCCAAAACTTAATATTACGGGGGAAAATACTCTTAGGAGGAAATTATAATCGAGTATAGGTGCAAGTTAACTTGCATAAAATGATTTTACACTATAACAAACACAGTTTTCGACAAAATGTAAAATACTCATAATCAGATCACACAGAAACCCTAGTAAAAAGGAGGTGTCACAAAAAGACACCTACCTATTACCGAATAATAAATCTAAAATAGATTTGAAAAATCTTACAGAAAACTCGAATTAATTTACAAAAAGAAGCTCTCTATATTTTGGTAGAGGCCATAAATCGTCTTCTACAAGTAATTCTAACTTATCGCATTGCTTCCTTATAAGTTCAAAATAAGGTTTTACTTTATCTGCATAATCACCTGCTTTTTTCTCTAATTCAAGACCATTAGATTTTTTACGCACGTCTATCATTTCTGTAATAAGTGTATTGATACTAGCAATGTGATTTGATAGTGCTTTTATGATGGATGTTTGCGCTTTCGCGAAAGCGGTATAATCGTCACCATAGATATCTTTTAGACCACGTACATTATCTATAAGTACATTTTGATATCGCAATGCTGTAGGTATAATATGGTTACGCGCTACGTCACCAAGAACACGGCTCTCTATCTGTATACGTTTTACATACTCCTCGAGCTCTATTTCATAACGCGCTTGTATTTCTACCGTATTCATAATTTGTAGCGAGTCAAAAAGCGCTACACTAGCTTTGCTCACTCTAGCCTTTAAAGCCTCTACTGTTGTTCTGTTATTACTAAGCTTACGTTTTTTTGCTTCTTTTTCCCAAGACTCACCATATCCATCACCCTCAAATCGTATCTTCTTACTGTCTTTTATATACTCACGCAGTACATTAAAGATGGCATCATCCTTCTTCATATCCTTAGTATCTACCAGAGTATCTACTTCTTTCTTGAAAGCTATAAGCTGTTGTGCTACTATAGCATTAAGAACTGTCATAGGGTTTGCACAGTTTGCAGTAGCTCCTACTGCTCTAAACTCAAACTTATTACCTGTAAAAGCAAAAGGTGAGGTACGGTTGCGATCTGTATTATCAAGTAAAATTTCCGGTATTTTACCTATAACATTGAGCTTAAGTTCTGTTTTCTCTTGTGGAGAGAGTTTTCCATCTGTTACCTTTTCTAGTTCGTCTAGTACTCTAGTAAGTTGTGACCCTATAAAGACAGAGATGATTGCCGGTGGGGCCTCGTTTGCTCCCAGTCTATAATCATTACCCGCACTAGCAATAGATGCTCGTAGTAGTGACTCGTGTTCATAAACAGCTTTTATGGTATTTACAAAGAAGGTTAAAAACTGTAAGTTCTTCATAGGTGTGCTACCTGGACTTAATAGGTTGACACCCGTATCTGTGGCTAGCGACCAGTTATTATGTTTACCACTACCGTTTATACCATCAAAAGGCTTCTCGTGAAAGAGGACTTTAAAATGGTGACGCTGGGCGACCTTTTGCATAATATCCATAAGTAAGGCATTATGATCTACCGCAAGATTTGCCTCTTCATATACTGGAGCCATCTCAAACTGATTAGGCGCTACCTCATTATGTCTTGTTTTTACAGGGATACCTAGCAGGAGACATTCTTGCTCTAGCTCTTTTAAATATGCTAGCACACGAATGGGAATAGAACCAAAGTAATGATCATCCAGCTGCTGTCCTTTTGCCGCGGCGTGACCTAGAAGGGTTCTACCTGTAAGAGTTAAGTCTGGTCTCGCAGCGGCAAGTGATGCATCTACAAGAAAAAACTCTTGCTCCCAGCCTAATGTGGCAGTTACCTTATTTACATTTTTATTAAAATAGCGAGCAACATCTGTTGCGGCCTCATCTATTACATTAAGCGCTTTGAGTAGCGGAGTCTTAAAGTCAAGAGCCTCTCCAGTATAAGCTACAAAAACTGTAGGTATACAAAGTGTATTATCATATATAAATGCAGGCGACGTAGGATCCCAGGCGGTATAACCACGTGCTTCAAAAGTATTACGTATTCCTCCGTGAGGAAAACTTGAGGCATCTGGCTCTTGCTGTGCAAGCTGTGCACCATCAAATTTATCTATGACGTGCCCCCCTGGTGTAACTTCAAAAAAAGCATCGTGCTTCTCTGCAGTAGCACCAGTAAGCGGTTGAAACCAGTGTGTGTAATGGGTTGCTCCTTTTTCTAGCGCCCAAGATTTCATACCCGTCGCTATAGCATCTGCAGTGATGCGATCTATATTATCTCCTTTACGTATAGCCGTTTGCACACTATCAAATGTAGATTTTGATAAATACTGTCGCATAGCCTGCTCTCCAAAGACACTTGACTTATATAAAGACGATGGTCGTCCTAGTGATTCAAAAGTAACTGCAGGTCTATGTTGTACATCGTGTAGTGCTTGGAAACGTAATTTTGACATAACTTTTTATGACTATATGATAGTGGTTCTCATTAATATAGGTCACTATCGTTTTTATTTAAATTGTTCATACTATTAAGATTTACTCTTCTGCATTAGACAAAGAGTTTACAGATTCAACCATTTGAGACCTTAAAAGCATTGCAAATATAAGGGATTTACAAAAATATGTCTCTTTTTTTACACACCCCCTAAAATTTAAGGGGTTGTTAATAAGATGGTGTAATTTTTAATAAATCAACCCTATAAATAGCACTGCATTTCAAAATTATTTTATCTTTGCCCTCGTTAACTCAAAACATTAATGCTATTATGAGCAAGTCAAAATTAGAATACATTTGGTTAGACGGGTATGCACCGACACAAAATATGAGAAGTAAAACTAAGGTTGTAAATGACTTTAGTGGTAAACTAGAAGATTGTCCAGTATGGTCTTTTGATGGTTCTTCTACAAAACAAGCTTCTGGAGGAGCATCAGACTGTCTTTTAAAGCCAGTTGCAATTTACCCAGATCCACAACGTACAAATGGATTTTTAGTAATGACTGAGGTTTTAAGTGCAGATGGTACTCCGCACGAGTCAAACCATAGAGCAAAAATAGATGATAATGATAATGATTTCTGGTTCGGTTTTGAGCAAGAGTATTTCATTATGGACACGGCTACACAACTACCATTAGGATTTCCTATAGGTGGATACCCTGGACCACAAGGTATGTACTACTGTTCTGTAGGTGGTAAAAACACTCACGGTCGTGACTTTGTAGAAGAGCACGCAGATCTTTGTATCGAGGCTGGTCTTAACTTTGAAGGAATTAACCAAGAGGTTGCTTCTGGACAGTGGGAATTCCAACTTTTTGCAAAAGGAGCAAAGAAAGCAGGAGATGAGATCTGGATTGCTCGTTACCTACTAGATCGTCTTACTGAGCAGTACGGATGGTACATAGATTACCACCCAAAACCAATAAAAGGAGACTGGAACGGTTCTGGAATGCACGCAAACTTCTCAAATACAACATTGAGAACGTGTGGATCTGAAGAGACTTACAATACAATATGTGAGGCGTTCCGTCCATTTACAAAAGAACATATAGAAGCATACGGAGCTCACAATGAGCAACGCCTTACAGGAGATCACGAGACTGCATCTATAAATGACTTCTCATACGGAGTATCAGATAGAGGAGCATCTATACGTATTCCTATTATCACTGTAGAGCAAGGATGGAAAGGATGGCTAGAAGACCGTCGTCCAGCTTCAAACGCAGATCCATACAGAGTAGCAGGTCGTATTATCGAGACTGTAAAAACAGCAAAGGTTTAATTCTGATTTAATTATATTGTGAAAAATGCTCAACTTAGGTTGGGCATTTTTTTTTTGCGCTTTCGCGAAAGCGTAAACACGTCATATATAATAAAACAAGTAGTTTTATCTATATCTATAGACAGTATACAATGACTTAAAATTGCCTATAGAAGACAATGTAAATTCCTTGCAATTAAATAATTGAGAAGCCTAGATATTTACTTTAGAAACGAGGTCAAGAAACTAAGCCGCAAATGCAAGCGCAATAAATAAGATATAGGCACCTACAAGAAATAAGCCCTTAAAACGACCTATCTGCAATGTTTTTGGTATAAATGCTAGTGGTAAGAGTACAATAGCAAAGCCTAGCATCCAGTAAATATTAGTCCCTAAAATAGCATCATCTACAACGTTTATATCCTTAATAAGCGATGTAAAGCCTAGCACAGAGGCAATATTAAAAATATTAGAACCTATAAGATTACCTAGTGAGATTGCTTTTTCCTTTTTGAGCGCAGCGATTACAGAGGCCGCAAGTTCTGGCACACTAGTACCTATGGCAATCACGGTAACAGAGATTGCATACTCACTTATACCTACTGCGGTAGCAAGATCTTTTGCTCCAGAGACTAGCCATTCTGACCCAAAATATAGCGCAAGTGCACCTATAAATAACCATATAAATATTTTAAAATAAGACGCTTGCCCCAGCCCCTCATCTACACCATCTGCATCTTCTTCTTCTCTACTTTTACGAGCACGACGTATTAAGAAAAACAAGTACACAGCCAGCGCCGCAAGTAAACCACCACCCTCGACTGCTGTAAGCTTACCATCGTTAGAAAGTAAGAAGTAAAGCGCAAGTGAGAATAATACCATCACCGGCCAGTTAAATCTGTAAAAATCTCGATCTATGGCAAGGGCAGATATCACTGCCGTTATACCTAGCACAAGACCTATGTTTGCAATATTAGACCCTATCACATTACCAAGGGCAATATCTGAGCTCCCGTCTAGAGCCGCCTGCACGCTTACCAGCAGTTCTGGAGCAGAGGTTGCAAAAGATACAACTGTAAGCCCTATCACCATTTTAGACAAGTTGAGTTTAAAAGATAACCCTACAGATGCTCGTACCAAAAACTCCCCTCCTACTACTAACAGTACTAATCCAACTAGGATAAAAAATATGCTCATATAATGTTTTTTATTATGGCGAAGATAATAATTATACTCGCTCAGTATGTCGTCATTAATAAGTAGGTAGTGTGATAATATTGTTACGCTTTCGCGAAAGCGGAAAAAGATACTTTTTGAAGAATTATCAAATAATCGACAATTTTTAAAACTACTCAAGATGTCGTAAAAATATGTTGTTCATAAAAGAGAATTTGGTACTTTTAGTATATCATATGGAGTTAACCGCAGAATTTATAGAAGCAGAGAATAAAGAGCTGACAAGACAGTACAAAAAGCTCTTGCGTATAAGTTATCAAACCTTGACCGATGAGGACAAGAAGATGATAAGAAAAGCGTTTGAAGTGGCGGTAGATGCGCATAAATCGCAACGCCGCAAGTCTGGTGAGGCTTACATCTTTCACCCTCTTGCTGTGGCTCAAATAGTTGCAAGTGAGATAGGACTTGATGCTACCTCTATAGCGAGTGCACTACTACACGATGTGGTAGAAGATACAGAGTACACCCTTGCAGATCTAGAACAAATGTTTGGCGAGACGGTTGCCCGCATTGTAGATGGCCTTACAAAAATATCAAGTCTTAAAAAGGATAGGGACGTATCACTACAAGCAGAAAACTTTAGAAAAATGCTCCTCACTATTAATGATGATCCGCGTGTGATCATTATTAAAATAGCAGATAGATTGCACAATATGCAAACTATGGATGCTATGCGAGCAGATAAGCAATCTAAAATTGCCAGTGAGACACTTTATATCTACGCTCCACTTGCGCACAGAATGGGCTTGTATAATATTAAAACAGAGCTAGAAGACCTTAGTCTTAAATATACAGAACCAGATGTATATAAAGATATTGCGAGTAAAATCACAGAAAGTAAAGCGCAGCAAGATCAATATATCAAAGACTTTAAAAAAGTTATAGAAGACTCTCTTGATGAAGAAGGTCTTAATTATGAAATAAAAGGTAGACCAAAATCTATATACAGCATACGACGTAAAATTCTTGCTCAAGGAGTTACCTTTGAGGAGGTTTATGACAAGTTTGCGATACGTATTATCTATAAAAGTGATAAGGCAAATGAAAAGTTTCTGGCTTGGAAAATTTACTCTATTGTAACAGATCACTTTAGACCTAACCCTACGAGGCTACGCGACTGGATTTCTTCACCAAAATCTACGGGATATGAAGCCTTGCACATAACTGTTATGGGGCTTAAAGGTAGATGGGTAGAAGTACAGATACGCTCTGACCGTATGAATGAAATTGCCGAAAAAGGATATGCGGCACACTATAAATATAAGGAAGGGACAGAAGGAGAATCTAGCCTAGATGAGTGGATAAACAGACTTCAAGAAGCACTAGAAAATCCCGACCAAAATGCGGTAGACTTTGTAGAAAACTTTAAACTCAACCTTTACAACAAAGAGATTTTTGTATTTACCCCACAAGGTGATCTTAAATCTTTACCTAAAGGCGCTACCCCTCTTGATTTTGCTTTTAGTGTTCATACTGAGGTAGGCTTACATACACGTGGCTCAAGAGTAAATGGAAAGCTAGTACCACTTAGTCATACACTTAAAAGTGGTGATCAAGTTGAGATTATTACTTCTGAGTCTGCGCAGCCTACAAACAACTGGCTAGACTATGCAACTACGGCTAGAGCGAGAGCAAAAATAAAATCTTCACTCAAAGACGAGAAAAAAGAACTAGCAGATGATGGGAAGGCGATACTGTCCAGAAAACTAAAGTCGCAAAAAATCCCGCTTAACGAAAAAACTATAAATGAGCTCGTTTCGTACTTTAAACTCAATACAAGCTTAGACCTCTTTTACCGTGTAGGTAATGGAACGATTGATAATAAAATGATTAAAGAGTTTGCAGCACAACGCAGCAATGCCTTAATGAGTTTTATTAAAAGTAAGATCAGAAAACCTAATACTCCGCCAGATGTACACAAAGATGAGATTACAAATAATTTTGACTCTCTTGTTTTTGGACCAGAAGATCAAAAACTAGATTACACCTTTGCAAAGTGCTGTAGCCCTATACCGGGTGATCCAGTTTTTGGGTTTACCACTATAAAAGATGGCATAAAGGTTCATAAAAATAACTGCCCTAATGCAATTGCTATGCGTAGCAACTACGCCTATAGAATTATAAAAGCAAAGTGGGTAGACTCATCAGACACGGGGTATCAAACAGATATCATACTTACAGGAATAGATAATCTTGGTCTAGTAAATACAGTTACAGCAGAGATATCAAACCATCTTAATGTAGATATAAAAGGCCTGAGCTTTACCACACAAGGAGGTATTTTTAAGGGTAAAATAACCGTTGTTGTAAGAAACAATGCATTGTTGAAAACCTTAATAGAAAATCTCAAAAAAATAGATGGTATCGATCAAGTGACTAGAGTTTAAATCCGTAAATTCGTCCTTTATTATAAACGATGCCACTAAAAGCTACTATCAATAAGGATCAAGACGTTGTAAAAGGCGTTTTTACAGCCTATCTAGAAGAAAAAGGCCACCGCAAGACGCCAGAGCGTTTTGCCATACTACACGAAATATACAGCAATGAAGAGCACTTTGATATAGAAGCGCTTTACATTAGTATGAAAAATAAGAACTATCGTGTGAGCCGTGCAACACTATATAACACTATAGAACTTTTATTAGAATGTGGACTCGTGCGCAAGCACCAGTTTGGTAATAATCAAGCTCAATATGAGAAATCATATTTTGACAAGCAGCACGATCACGTAATTCTTACAGATACTGGAGAGGTTATAGAATTTTGTGACCCTCGCATACAGTCTATAAAAAAAACCATAGAAGAGGTTTTTGATATTACTATAGACAAGCACTCCCTATACTTTTACGGAAAGAAAAACAAGACTAACTAATATAACAATGGCAGTAGATTTACTACTAGGCCTCCAATGGGGCGACGAAGGAAAAGGAAAAATTGTAGATGTCCTTACAAAAGACTACGATATCATTGCACGTTTTCAAGGAGGACCTAACGCGGGTCACACCCTTGAGTTTGATGGTATAAAACACGTACTACATACGATTCCTTCTGGAATTTTTCACGACAATGCTATGAATGTCATAGGTAATGGCGTGGTGATAGATCCAGTGATTTTTAAGAAAGAGCTACAAAACTTAGACAAGTTTGAAGGTCTTGATTACAAAGCAAAAATGGTAATCTCGCGTAAAGCACACCTTATACTTCCTACCCACCGCTTACTTGATGCTGCTTCTGAAGCCTCAAAGGGAAAAGCAAAAATAGGATCTACTCTTAAAGGAATAGGACCTACTTATATGGATAAAACAGGTCGTAACGGTATACGTGTAGGTGATCTAGAACTTGCAGACTGGAAAGATCGTTATGCAACTCTTAGAGATAAGCATATCTCTATGATAGACTTTTATGATGCAAAAATTGAGTACGACCTAGAAGAACTAGAGTCAGAATTTTTTGCAGCAATAAAGACGCTTAAGACCTTACAATTTATAGACTCAGAAGAGTACCTATACCAAGCTCAAAAAGGTGGTAAATCTATACTTGCAGAGGGAGCACAAGGATCACTTCTAGATATTGATTTTGGCACGTATCCTTTTGTAACTTCTTCAAACACTACTGCGGCTGGTGCTTGTACCGGTCTTGGAGTTCCTCCTAATCAAATAGGTGAAGTATTCGGGATATTTAAAGCATACACAACACGTGTAGGCTCTGGACCATTTCCTACAGAACTTTTTGATGAGGATGGTGAGACTATGGGACGTGTAGGTAACGAGTTTGGAGCAACTACAGGTAGAGCGCGTCGTTGTGGATGGCTCGATCTAGTAGCACTTAAATATGCTGTGCGCGTTAATGGTGTAACACAACTTATGATGATGAAAGGTGATGTGCTTTCTGGTTTTAAAACCTTAAAAGTATGTACGGCTTATAAATATAAAGGTGAGACTATTGAGCACCTTCCATATAACATAGAGCCAGAAAACGTAGAGGTTGTTTATAAAGAAATGCCAGGATGGTCTGAAGACCTTACAGGTATGACTAAGGCAGAGCAACTACCTAAAGAGCTTAACGACTACATAGACTATCTAGAAAAAGAGCTAGAGACTCCTATCAAGATAGTATCTGTAGGACCAGATAGAACACAAACTATCCTTAGATAGTAAGTATCTACAATGCGTAAAGAGCCTTCAGAATTATATCTGAAGGCTCTTTTTATATATAAACACATTGCTACATACGCTTTGACTTATAGCAACGTTTTAATCTTTACAATCTATTTTTTGATAAAGCGCTAACGGTTAAGGCTAGCAATTTGATTATTTTTGGAATTAATGAACTACAAGCACTACATCTTACTAGCTGGGATTATATTTTTTTCCGCTTTCGCGAAAGCGCAAGAACAACCCTCAAAGCTCATCTATATAGAATCTCCCATAGAGCGCATTAATGAAGAGGAGTTTCCTGGGGCAATCCTTTTACAGAAAAACAATAATGAACAAGTTTACATAGAGCACGAAGGTGCAGAGATGTGGTGTGATCTTGCCTTTTTTTACAAAGAAGAAAACTTTGTAAAAGCTTACCGAAATGTAAGGCTCAAACAAGGCGACTCTGTCTCTATGCGAAGTAAATACATCGAGTATAATGGTAAAACAAAATTTGCCTATGCCGCTGGCGATGTATTTCTAAAAAAGGATACGACCACCGTCACTACAGATACAATGTATTTTAACCGTACCACTCAGCAGGCATATTACAGAACTGGTGGTGTTGTAACCTCTCCTAATAGTAAGATTACAAGCCGTGTAGGTCGTTATTATATAGAGCAAGATAAAATCTCATTTATAAGTGATGTGGTGGTAAAAAACCCTGAGTATACTATAAACAGTGAGCAACTAGATTTTTATAGTGTACCAGAGCACGCTTATCTATATGGCCCTACCACAATCACAAGTAAGACCTCTAAGGTGTATTGTGAACGTGGGTTTTATGACACCGCAAATGATTATGGGTATTTTGTAAAAAACTCTCGTATAGATTATGATAACAGACAAGTATATGGAGATAGCCTTTATTTTGATAGAAATCGCAATTTTGCAAGCGCTACTAATAATATAAAAGTACTTGACACCCTTAACAGAAGTCTAGTAAAAGGACATTATGCAGAGGTTTATAGAGCAAAAGACTCAGTGCTTATAACCCAAAGAGCCGTTGCTATTACTGTAGAAGATAATGACTCTGTATATGTGCACGGCGATAAACTGCTACTCACAGGCAAGCCAGATAATCGCATACTTAGGGCTTTTAAAAATGTAAAACTCTATAAAAGCAATATGAGTGGTAAGAGCGACTCACTACACAGCAACCAGCGTACGGGACTTACGCAAATGATACATAAACCTATCTTATGGAGTGAAGAAAGCCAGATTACAGGTGATAGCATACACCTCAAAAGCAATACAGAGACAGAAAAAATAGATTCGCTCAAAGTTTTTAATAACGCTTTTATAGCTCAAAAGGATACCATCTCTGGCTTTAACCAGATTAAGGGTCAAAAACTTTATGGTTTTTTTGATGATGACAATGCACTTAAGCAAGTAGATATTATAAACAATGCAGAGACCATAATGTATATGCGTGAAGATAATGGAGATCTCACCGGCATAGATAGAGGTAAATCTGCACGAATTGAGATTACATTTTTTGAGAACACTATAGATGAGATTAATAAAATAAAGAGCCCAGGAGGTAATATATTTCCAGAGTCACAGTTTTTACAAGAGCCACAAACCTTTGAGGGGTTTAACTGGCGAGGTGATGAGCGACTGCTTAGTAAAGAAGATATTTTTAAAGGTGAGGCACCTTTTACACTTACAAAAATACAGGGGATACCCCTTCCAGAAATAGATGAAGGTTTCTTTAGCACACCAGATGATGGTGAGAAACCTCCACTTTCAGAAAACTCAGATATAAGTGAGGGCACGTTACAAAATAGAGAAGAAAATAAACCACAATACGGTACTGAATCTTCTGATGATGAAAGCACAAAACAAAGAGAGTCCTTAATTGAACGTAATGAAAAAGCCGCTCAACAGAGAGCTACTGCACCTACATCAATCCCCACTAAACCAAAAGTAATCCCAGTTATTAAAAAAAGTGGAAATAACTAAGGACACTTATAAATATCATATTCTTAATAAAAATAGATTTTACAAGATATTTGTTATAAATAAGGGTGATAAAATGTCAAAAACAAGCATTTTGACCTAATTTTCAAGTGCTTGGACGAAAAAATTTCTTTTTTAGATCTCACTCGCATACCTTGTTAGTATAAAGGTATGATTATGGGAAGATTATTACTTACACTCCTTCTTACTGCGCACATTACACTATCGGCTCAAAACTCTCAACTGTTTTTTTCTGATGTGCTAGACACGCATCTACCTGCCTATCTTTTACAAGCCGAAGGCGCGATTAGAAATTTAGAACAAGACAAGGTCAAAGTACTTTTTGATAATCTTGTTAAAGATAAAATCACAGGTTCACTAATGGACAATTTTACAGTGACAAAAATTTCTAAAAAAGCGGTAGCACTTAATGAGTATACAAAACCAGTAATGCTACTCACCTACTCTAGCTGGCGTATAAATTGTAAAGGAGAACAAGCGGCTCTTAATGATCTAGCAGCCCAGTATGGAGATGATGTATCTATTATATTACTGCACTGGGGAAACAATAAGGAAGTAAAAAAACTAGCAAAAGGATATCATCGTAATATTGACGTGCTTTATGTAGATGACTCAGATAACAAGTACACACAGATTATTAAAAATCTTAAGCACTCCTTAGGTCTACCTCTTGCTTATACCATCACATCAGACAAGACAATTATTAATATAAAAAGAAGACTCTCAAATAAAATGGCAAAAGATGAAAAAGATGCCGCCCTTGAGAATTATGATCTTTATAAAAACTTACTCACGGAGCTTCTTTTTAAACAAGAAACATTGAGCGAGGCTCCCATCGTGATAAACAAATAATACCTTCATTATATCTTGAATAATAGAAAAAGCCTGACAGTAATACTTCTGTCAGGCTTTTTATTTACAACAATGTGTTGTTACAATGTTATCTCCCTAAAGAGTATGCTCCTTGTTTAGGTATATCTATATAATATTTCTTTCTTGAGCTGTTATTGAGCTTAGGCTCTCTCAACCAAGGATTATGTATTTTTAAAATCTTATAATTAATCCCAAAACGCTCAGCAAATTTTACAAAATCTGTGACTGCTGTATCAACTTCTACCTTGTATGTAGGCACAGCGGTATACAAGTCTTCTGTTCTATAATTAAATCCATACTTTTTTGGGTTATTAAGAATCTCTTTAAGCGCGATAATTCTAAAGACATATCTCCCAGTCTCTTCACCTAGAAGTAGGTCATAATAATCATCTACATTTTGCTCTTCAAAGCGACGTGAGACACCATAGTTACCTGCGTTATATGCAGCAGCAGCAGCCGTCCAGTTTCCAAAACGTTCTTTAGACTTCTTTAAGTACTGGCAAGCCGCCCTTGTAGACTTCTCTATGTGGTAACGCTCATCTACATTGCTGTTTACTTCTAGACCGTACTCCTTACCCGTTTCTTTCATAATTTGCCAGAAACCTGTGGCTCTGGCAGGTGATACCGCCTGTGTAAGACCACTCTCAATAACTGCAAGATATTTAAGATCATCTGGCACGCCCTCTTCTGCAAGTATAGGCTCTATGATAGGAAAGTATTTATGCGCCCTTTTAAAAAGCAATAACGCATTAGACTGCCAGTAGGTATTTACCAGAAGTTCGCGATCCATACGTTCCTTAATGTCTGGATTTTGTACAGGCACTTCCTCACCAGCAAAGTTGAGTCCATCTGGCATAGGGATGGCATATACGTTATAGTCGTTTACAAGTTTTTCGGTTTGTACTTTTTCATCTTTTACGGGTACTTGTTCTTCCTCTTGCTCTTGTGGAGCCTTTGCAGAGTTTATAACAAGACCGGCAACTGCGACTATCGCCACACCTGCAAAAATTTTCTTCATCATTATCATAGTCTTTTCAATTTTAAATCAATTTACTCATTTTCAATGAGTTTCGGCAAATGTTCATTAAACCATTTTGCACGAGTTATCACCATTATATGTGTTCCCTCTTGAACCTTTATACAATTATCTATATACTTGACTGGAAATACTTTATCTGCTGTGCCGTGTATATGTATTGCATTTTCTGTAGGGGTTTCTTGATCCCAGCACACCATTTCTTTTACTGCCCACTTCATATATCTTCTATCATTCATAGATAGATATTTCTGATACAAATCTACGCGGTTTTTTATGGTTTCTCCAAAGGCATATTTTGCAAGTTTATCAACATCTTCTATAAGACTGGCTGGAAGTGCTTTGTAGAGTTTTAGCTTTCGCGAAAGCTTCATTCTCCTGGGTAATTCATACTTACTTTTTACAGTGCTTACTAGTATGAGCTTGCGTACCTTGATATGCTTTGCCATCTCTTGTACGAGCACTCCACCAAAACTCACACCTAGCAACACAATGTCATCGTGCTTTATAAACTGTGTCATACGGAGGGCATACTGTGACAGTGACTCACCAGGTTCTGGCAGTTGCCACTCTAGTAAGTGCGTAGTGTAAGAAGCACTCGGTAAGCTTATGTTTTCAAATATAGAAGGATTTGCAGCCATACCAGGCATCAAATACACGTGTATCATCTTACTTAGGAATAAGGGTTTAACATAGAAGCTGTGGCCTATTTCGGGAATTTTTTGTAAATTTGCAACACTTTCTTATTAAGAAATTCATATGTTTTAAAAATATTCTCAAATACTAGCGTTTACAGCGCATAAAACTAAAGAGTGATTTCTTATTACGTGTTAATTATATTACAAATACTAAATATTTTTCAAAATTTATGGAGGCTACAACAGCAATTGAATTGACAGACAATGAGTTTCTAAGACAATTCGAAACTACCTTTGACGGAAAGCTTGCAAAAATGGAATATTCCTTACAAGAACGTAAGATCTTCCTCACTAAAATATTTATGCCAGAAGGCACAGAAGACCATATGAACGAGTTTATAATAGCCGTTTTTAAGGAAGTAGCAGATAGAGAGATTAACCTCGTCCCTACAAGCCCAGAAATTGCAAAATTTATGCGCTCTAACCGTCGTAAGTATAAAAAGCTACTACCAGTAGGTATTAACATATAAGTTGTTCTCAAAGCAACCTAAAACCACTCTATCGAGTGGTTTTTTTTATGCCTTATTACTAACAAGATCCTACAAGCTTTTCTACTTTTATCATCTATGGAAGAAAATAGTATTACCTACACCCATACTAATACGTATACTACACTTAATGATGTAACCTCACAGACTAAAAATGTATGGGTAGCGCTACACGGTATGGGGTATTTATCAAAATATTTTATCAAGTACTTTAAGGCTCTAGATACTAAAGAAAATTATATCATAGCACCACAGGCGCCCAGTAAGTACTATCAAGACAAACGTTTTAAATACATAGGTGCAAGCTGGCTCACTAGAGAAAACATAGAGACCGAAAAGGAAAATCTCTTTGCCTATCTTGATGCGATGTGGAGCAAAGAACTTGAGAAAATAGGTAATCAAGAAGTACGCTTTATCTTTATGGGTTACTCGCAAGGAGTCTCTATACTCACCCGCTGGATGGCACATAGAGCGCTATCTTGTGATTATCTACTATTACACTCTGGTGCGATACCTCAAGAACTCGAAGCAACACACTTTAATTATTTACCACAAAGCACTACGGTAACTTATCTCTATGGAGATGAGGATGAGTACATCACAGAAGCCCGTAAGACAGAGCAACAGCTCAAAGGTTCGGCGCTTTTTGGAGAACGGTTAAATGTGCAGGTGTTTAAAGGAAAGCACGAGGTGCACGTTCCGTTTATAAATGAGATAAGTACTAAACTTATGTAAGTACTGGTTATGAGTACGCTTTCGCGAAAGCGTAAACCTAAAAAAAAAGCAACATAGACTGTTGCTTTTTTTATGAATTATTATATCTCTAGTAACCTGTTATCTCAAACTCACTACGCCTGTTGAGCTGGTGCTCCTCTTCTGTACATTGTCCAGCTGGACAATCTACTACAGGCTGGCTGTTACCATAACCTTGATACTGTATGCGAGTAGGGTCTATTCCTTTTTCTACAAGATAATCAAAGGTAGCTTTTGCTCTGTTTTGTGATAACGGAACATTATATGCCTCTGACCCACGACTATCTGTATGAGATTGTATTTTCATTTTGATGCGTTTATACTTTATAAGCTTTGCAGCAAGCTCATCGAGTACAACTTGAGAATCTTCTCTTATGCTATACAAATCAAAATCAAAGTAAATAGGAGCTACATCTATAAATAGCTTTCCTTCTTTTTCTACCACTTGTGGCGACTGTGTGTCTGTGAGTAACTCAAAACGGCTAGGGTCTTTATCTTTAAGATCTTTTGCAAGATTCTTTTGTTTCATCATCGTGAGTTCTGACTCGGTAAATATGCGATTGACTTTAATCACATAGGGAGCCTCTTGCACGCCTCTTATCTGGAAGTCTAGGCTACCTTGCTCGTGGTTATCTCCAGAGCCTATAAATGTATAATCATCTACAGTAAGTGGCACGGTAAAAGTACCCTTAGCGGCTTGTGTCTCGCTGTATATTTCTTTTCCTTGATATCCTATAATCTTAATAGTTGCATCACTTATTAACTCATTTGTTACAGCATCTCTTATTTCAAATTGTGAATTAAACTTTCTAGTAATAAGCTTACTTGTCTGGACAAAACTATAAATATCATCATCTTTTCCGCTTCTGTTTGTTGCAAAAAGACCTTCGTTTTGAGAGTAGTATGTGAGACTAAAATCATCATAAGGCGAGTTTACAGGTGCACCTAGATTAATAGGTTCTGTAAATCCTTTTACGGTAAGTGGAGCTACAAAGATGTCTAACAATCCTAGTCCTAATCTTCCGTCTGTAGCAAAGTATAAGTCTCCACTGTCTGACACATAAGGAAATTGCTCTCTGTGTGCTGTATTTATAGTAGGTCCTAAATTTACGGGTGTACTATAAGAGCCATCAAGATGTACTGTGACATAATAAATATCATAACCCCCTAGACCACCATCCATATCTGAAGCAAAGTAAAGTCGCTTACCATCTTTAGTGAGTGTAGGGTGCATATATGAAAATTGCTCTTTTACAAAAGGTAATCGCTCTGCCTCTCTCCAAACCTCATCTATGCGCACACTTTTATATAAGTGAACACGGTTCGTCCCTTCTTCATCAAAAATTCTTTTTGAATCACTTTTTTCATAAGCGCTACGCGAGATGTACATCTCATCTCCTGCTGCGTTAAAGCTTATATTACCATCGTGCAATGAAGAATTTACGCCTTGGCCTAAACGAACGGCTTCACCAGCAAGTTCATTTTTATCATTAACTCGTACTCCATAAATATCAAGAAAAGGTCTTTGTGTAGATTTAAAACGTTTTGCAAATAAAGTTCTAAAAACCTCATCATTGAGACGGTCTGAGGTAAAGAACACACTATCACCTACACGTACAGGTCCAAAATCATCTGCCTCAGAGCTTATGTTACTCTTTGTAGCATCAAATTTAGGATTACTGCTAGTTAAAGCTTTGACTGTTTCTAGCGCTTTAGTTTTATCAAAATCTTCTCCTTTGTTTTTATAATAAGCTTCAAGATAGTTTAATGCCTCTGCGCCCTCACCGGTGACCGTTAGTGCGTGGTACATTTTAAAGTTAAATTCATTATCAAACGTTCTATCTTGATCATTAAAACGCTCATTTACAAGCTGATTAAGATATAAAACTGCGTTCTTATAATCTTGACCTAAGTAATATGCATCTATTACATTACGTAAATTTTCTTTAGAGTTATTATCCCTAAGTGCTTGCTCATAATAATGTGCAGCACCTATATAATCTCCTCTCTTAAAGAACCGATCTCCTTTTTTAGATTGTGCAATGACTGTTTTACTCAGGCACAGTATTGCAAGTAGTAGGTATATATTTTTCATCTTAATAAAATCTAGGTGAGATGTATCTTTTCTGTAAGCCTAATATGTCAAAAGTGTATAACAATACAATCTCGTGACTCCCATTATTAAAGCTGTTGAGATCACTTACATTAAAATCGTAGCTATAACCTAATTTGAGACTGTTTGTGATATTAAAGCCGGCGAGAGCTGCGATAGCATCTTGATGTCTATAAGAGACACCTAGCTCAAATTTATCATCATAAAGTGCGTTTACAGAGAGGTCAAAAGTAAGTGGTGCACCACTCACCCACTTTGCTACACCAGAAGGCTTGATCTTGAGCATATCTGTCACCTCATAAACATATCCAGCCATTAAGTAAGCAGTAGGATCCTTTTTATAAAGTACAGAGCTTCCTCCATCTTCAAATCTATTTTCTATTTTATAAGGAATCACACTAGGAGAACTTAAGCCTATATAATAATTTTCTTTAAATAGAAATACCCCAGCACCTACATTAAGAGATGTGGTCTGGCCATTTTGAAAGGCTTGGTCACTAGTAATATTTTGCCCCGTAAAATCAAGACTCTGGTTATCAACCCCTAGTTTTAACCCAAATGATAGATTAGTACTTTCTGCTACATTAATTCTATAAGCAAAGTTTACATTAAGATTATTTGTAGTAAGTACATCTCCTATCTGGTCATTTACATAATTAACACCTATCTCTACACGCTCGTTGAGTGGGATGTTTGCAAAAACGTTTGCTGTGGTAGGCGCTCCTTCAAGACCTACCCATTGCGATCTGTATAGACTCCCTATACGTATGAGTCCTGGCTCATTAATCATATATGCAGGGTTTACCACACCCTGATTGTACATATACTGCGTGTACTGCGGTTCTTGTTGTGCGAGCGTAGATAGACTACAAAATGCCGCTAGTATGAATAATCTAAATTTCATAATATGCTTTTTATTTTATCTACTTAAGTAAAAGTTACCGTCTATAGGTTCTGTCTCCGAGTCGTTTGGATAAAGAATATAGAAATACACACCCGTAGGTAATTGATCTCCTAGTGCTGAGCCGGTGTTTGCACTTCCGTCAAAGGCTGGAGTATTTTTATTTCCTCTATACACAATGGTTCCGTATCTATTAAAGATTTGAATATCAAAATTTGGATATAAATCTGGGTACGTTCCTAAGTCTAGAAAATCGTTTTGACCATCACCATTGTCAGACACGCCGTCAGATATCTCTTGCTGACACCTACCATCTGCAAGTGGCAAGATATCGGCTAGGTATGAAACTCTTTCAGACTCACAATCATTTTCATCTATGGCAGCCACATAATACGTGACATTATTTTCTAGCAATGTGGATAATGGTAAGGGGGAGCCCGCTTCCGCGAAAGCGTACCAATTATAAACCGCTGCTCCAGTAACTAAAATATCTCCCAAAGTTTGATTATCATTTACACAAAACGTTTCTGGATCTGCTACCGAAGGTGTATTTATCGCTGTTATAGTAAAAGTAATAGTCGCATCATCATCACCACAATTGTCATTTTCTACGAGGTACATATATGAGAATGTCCCAGGTTCAAAATCGCCTATAGACAGTAACCCATCCTCTATAGTAAGCGATGTATCTAGATTAATAAACTGTCCCGTTACATCTGCACCATCACTCAAAAAGTCAAAAAGCGAGAGTGTATAATTACCAGGACAAACAAAGGTGTCTAGATCTTCTCCTGCATTTGCGATTCCGTTTACAGTGACATTTACCCAAGCAAAGGCCTCTGGACACACATCTGTTGCAGCAATGGTATAAATATAATCTCCGTCTAGCGCTATCATAGGGTCTAATATCGCTTCGCTTGAAGAAGAAACGTAACCACCAGGCCCCGTCCAGGTTCCTGTTGTATCTGGAGTACCAGAGAGTGATAAAAATAAATCAAGTGGCGCATCATCTTGACACAGTACAATACTTGAGGTAATACCCGGATCTTCTTGCTCAAAGACTGTAAAGTCTAGTGTAGCTTGGGCATCACAACCATTTTCTGTAGTGGTCGCATATACAAAACTAAAATCCTGCTCACCATCTATCTCCGGAAAGAAAAAGAAGTTATCTACCACCTCACCCGTTACCGCATCTGTAAACTCACCTAGAGGACCAGAATAAATAACCTCAATACCATTTGTTTCTAGCAAAGAGATAAGACTCACAAATCCTGCCTCATCACAAATAGTAACGCCTGTCGTGTTTTCTCCTGGGTAGTTGTTTTCAAAAAAGAAAACCGTAACTGTTGCACTTAACGCAGCACAAACACCGTTTGCTGGTGCTGTATATACATAGTTACCTTCGGCATTTATTGTAGGGTCAAAAATTGCTTCATTATCTGTGGTGATATATCCATCAGGCCCAGTCCAGGTTCCGGCAGTTGCGGGTGTACCTTCTAAAAAGTCAAATAAATTCACAACATCATCTACAGCACAAGTCTCATAAATGGCGTCTGCTCCTGGACTTACACTTTCAAATATGGTAAACTCTAGTGTCGCACTATCTATACAACCGTCATCTGAAGTTGTCGTATAAGTAAAATTAAAGGTCGCTTGCCCATCTATCTCTGCATATAAAAATGGATTTGCAACTTCGTCGCCACTTACCGTATCTGTCCACACTCCTTGTGTTCCTTCATAAATAGTATCTGTAGCGTTGGTATCTAATAAATTGATAAGATTAATAGGAGACTCTGCATCTACATCACATATCTCTACGCCTGCGGTATCTTCTCCTGCATACAGAAACTCAAGTAGCGTTATACTTAAAGTTGCCATATCTTCATCACAACTTTCATTACTAGGCACAGTGTATACATAATCTCCTGCGGCATTAGTCGCTGGATCATAATTTGCTACATTATCTGTAGTAGTGTATCCATCTGGTCCGGTCCAAGTTCCATTAGTATCTGGACTTCCTTCTAGTAGCGTAAAAAGATCTACCTCTTCACTATTTGCACAAATGTCTAATAGAGTATCATCTCCAGCGTTATATTGCTCATAAATAGTAAAGCTCAATGTAGCGCTATCTGTACAGTCACTAGCGCTAGTTGTTGTGTTGTATACAAAATCAAAGGTCTGTGAACCTCCAGTAATTTCTGGAATGACAAAATTATTATCTACCACAGTAGATGTTGCTGTGTCTGTCCATACACCATCTTGCCCTACATATACTGTTTGTACACCATCTGTCTCTAGTAAATCTGTAAGTGTAAGTGTTTCTTCATTCTCACAAAATTCAAGATCTGCAGTGTCTTCTCCTGCATAGTTTGGGTTTGTAATGATTATGGTAATTTGAGCAGTTTGAGTATCACAGGGATGATCTTCATTTATTTCTGAAGAACAGCCGTCAGGTATTTCAAAAATTTGTTCTTCTATTGCCTCTGCATTATACTCCTCATCTACAGTAAACTCAAAAACATATGTTCCAGAAGCTGTAAGAGGATCGAGGCTTGATAAATCTATAGTACCTTGACTTGTATACTCTGGATCTTCTGTCGTTGTAGCGATATCACCTGTGTTAGAAACTAATCCTAAATCTGAAGGTCCAGAAACCAATGTCCAGTTAGTGTAATCATTATTAGGATAATCATACAGCACTCCATTTTCTGTAGTAAATTCTACATAATCATATAGATTAACACTTCCTAATGTTTCATCTGTAGTACAAAATGTTGCTTCATTTTCGTTTTGACTAAAAGGTCTTACAGATTCATAAAATGTAAAACCTATGGTACTTGTCGCATCATTACAAACGGTAGACCTACTTTCTACAAAATATTGGTACTCGTAGGTTTGTGATCCAAACCTAGGGTTACTAAGCACTAGATCTGCATATACCTGAGCAAGATTAATTACAGAATCTCCAGGACCTGAGATTTCACCTGTAGGGTCTGTTGCATCTAGCCATATTCCTTCTATATTTTCGTTTACTAGAAACTCATCTTCTAGTAAATCAATATCTCCATCATAATTACCAGCTATAAGTTCTGTATCACAGATATTAAATTGATTTGCAAATCCAGCAAAAGGCTCCCTAACCACAGATACTGTAACGGTTGTAGACTGCTCTGCATCACAAGGTGTTATACCTGGCACTGTATAAACTAGCTCAAATGTCTCTTCATCTACTAGCGGTGGACCCTCTTGATAAGGAATGTTTACGTTAAGAAAACGGTTGCCACTTATAGAAACAAAGTTAGCACTCGACCCAGTATATGTCCACTCTCCATTGCTATGCGGACTAGGGTTAGAAAGCATAGTTTGAAACAAGTCAATCTCTGTAAACTGCATACACTCTGCTGGTGGCGCAGGCTGACAAACTTGTAAATTTATCGCACCATCCATCGTGTTTGCAACAGTTCCAGAATAAGGACCTAGTACGACATTGAATAAGTATTGAACATCATCTGGACAGCCAGATGTACCGCTTAAAAATTCAAATTGATAATCTGTATCTAGTTCTGAAGAACTATCAAGATCCCATAAATAAAGGTCACCAGTAACTACATCTAGGGCAAAGTTAAAGTTTGGATCAAACCACATACCATCTGCAGCAGTGATCGTTGTACCGCTCAGTGTAGAGAACTCTTCATATAGATTTATGATTCCATCTGGAGTACCGTTGCTATCACCGTCTACAACAGTCATATCACAAACAGTAAAAGTCTCTGTGTCACCACATTGCGCAAATGTTGTTGTAGCTACAGTTACAAAAAAGATAAGAAACAGGTATAATTTCCCCATAATTAGACTGGTTTAGTGTCGCAAATATAGGTGAGACCTCTATAAAAAACTCGTTATAGTGCTTATTTATACAGCTGTACTACGCTATTGTGTGATTTATACTACAAAAAGCTATGTCTTAAATTAAGTAACGATGTATATGGTACCGCTTTCGCGAAAGCGCAAAAAAAATCCCTTTGACATTACGTCAAAGGGATTCCCATTTATATAGTGTTTCAGTAGTAGTACTGAGTTTTGTTAAGGAATTACTTTACCTCTTCAAAATCTATACTTCGACTATGCTTAGTAAATAGTACTTAACTTCTTCGAAGTCTATACTTCGACTACGCTCAGTACAGGCTACTTGACTTCTTCGAAGTCTACGTCTTCTACATCACTAGCAGTATCTCCGCCAGCATCTGGTCCAGCTTGTGCATCTGGTCCTGGTTGCCCAGCAGCATCTGCTTGTGCTTTGTACATCTCTTCAGATGCAACTTTCCAAGCTTCGTTGATTTTATCTAGTGCTGGAGTAATCGCGTCTACAGACTTAGTCTCGTAAGCTGCTTTAAGCTCTGCAAGTGCATCTTCGATAGGCTTCTTCTTATCGTCAGATAATTTATCACCAAACTCAGTAAGTTGTTTTTCCGTTTGGAAAATCATACCATCTGCCTCGTTTATCTTATCTGCAGTTTCTTTTGCTTTTTTATCAGACTCTGCATTTGCTTCTGCCTCTGCTTTCATCTTTGCAATTTCTTCTTCAGATAGTCCAGAAGATGCCTCGATACGGATATCTTGAGATTTTCCAGTTGCTTTATCTACTGCACTTACTTTGATGATACCATTTGCATCAATATCAAAAGTTACTTCAATTTGTGGTACACCTCTTTGTGCTGGTGGAATATCAGTTAACTGGAAACGACCTATCGTTTTGTTATCTGCTGCCATAGGGCGCTCACCTTGTAGTACGTGTATATCTACACTAGGCTGATTATCTGCCGCCGTAGAGAATACTTGTGACTTCTTAGTAGGTATTGTTGTATTTGCTTCTATAAGTTTTGTAAATACATTACCCATAGTCTCAATACCTAATGAAAGTGGTGTTACGTCTAGTAGTAATACATCTTTTACATCTCCAGTAAGTACTCCTCCTTGTATTGCTGCTCCTACGGCAACAACCTCATCTGGGTTTACTCCTTTTGACGGTGCTTTACCAAAGAACTTCTCTACCGCTGCCTGTACTGCAGGGATACGAGTAGATCCTCCTACAAGAATAATCTCATCGATATCTCCTGTACTTAATCCAGCAGATTTAAGCGCTGTCTGGCAAGGCTCTATTGTTCTTTTTACTAGGTCGTCTATTAACGCTTCAAACTTTGCACGGCTTAAAGTACGTACTAAGTGCTTAGGCCCAGAAGCCGTTGCAGTTACATAAGGAAGGTTAATTTCTGTCTGTGTAGAAGAAGAAAGCTCAATCTTAGCCTTTTCTGCAGCTTCCTTAAGACGTTGTAAAGCCATTGGGTCTTTACGAAGGTCCATATCCTCATCTGCAATAAATTCTTCTGCTAGCCAGTTTATGATTTTTTGATCTACGTCATCACCACCTAGGTGTGTATCACCATCTGTAGATAATACTTCAAAAACGCCATCTCCTAGTTCTAGTATAGATACATCGTGCGTTCCTCCTCCAAAGTCAAAAACAACGATTTTTTGATCTGTATCTTTTTTATCAAGACCATAAGCAAGTGCTGCTGCTGTAGGCTCATTGATAATACGCTCTACTTTAAGACCCGCTATCTCTCCAGCCTCTTTTGTAGCTTGACGTTGAGAATCATTAAAGTATGCTGGAACTGTAATTACAGCTCTTGTTACATCTTGTCCTAAATAATCTTCTGCAGTTTTCTTCATTTTTTGAAGAGTCATTGCAGATAATTCTTGAGGTGTATATAAACGGCCATCTATGTCTACTCGTGGTGTATCATTGTCACCTTTTACTACTTTATATGCTGCACGCTCTGCCTCTTTGCTAGATTCAGAAAACTTGTTACCCATAAAACGCTTTACAGAAGCGATAGTCTTTGTAGGGTTTGTTACAGCTTGTCTTTTTGCAGGGTCTCCTACTTTAATCTCACCACCTTCTACAAAGGCAATGACAGATGGAGTAGTTCTCTTACCTTCTGCATTAGGGATTACCGTAGGCTCGTTACCTTCCATTACAGCAACGCACGAGTTGGTAGTACCCAAGTCAATTCCTATTATTTTACTCATTATATATGTATTTAAGTGTTATTTAATTTTTTCAACACTCACAAATAGACAAGGAGTATGCCATCGGTCAAAGTATGACAAGGTGTCATTATTAAATAATAAAGGTTTTAATTACGCTTTCGCGAAAGCGTAAAAACACATAGCACCACCCACTACTCTAATCGCCCAACTATTAACCATCACAATGCAAACATCTTACAAACAACTACGAAAAGGGATTTCATATAATTTGAAATAATTTTAACGTAACTTTTGTTTAATAGTATTGCCGCAAGGTTAAACATAATGTATCTTTACATCAAACAACGAATATTATGGCAACTGTAAAGAAAACGACTAAAAAGACTACTGCCAAGAAGAAGACAGTAAACGCACAAATGCTCATTACAGCATATATGGAGTATGTGCTAGAACACGGAGAAGAACCAAAAACGATTTACAAATTTTGTAAAGAGCACAATATAGAAGAAGCAGAGTTTTATAAATATTTTGGATCATTTCAAAATCTAAAAGCTGGTATATGGAATGCTTTCCACACAAATACCGTGGGTGTGCTTCACAAAAACAGTGATTTTGAGTCGTACACCAATAAAGACAAAATGCTCTCATACTTTTTTACAATGTTTGAGATGCTTACTGCAAATAGAAGTTATGTGCTTGTCGCACTAGACCAGCATAAAAATATGCTTAAGAATATGAGCCAGCTCAAGGAGTTGAGAGGTCACCTTACCTCTTTTGCAGCAGATCTTATAGAGGCAGGTAATGATGAGAAGAATTATAAGATTACAAAAAATCCTGTACGACTTTTTAAAGAAGGAGCTTGGGTACAGTTTTTATTCTTACTTAAATACTGGATGGAAGATAACTCTCCTGCCTTCGAAAAAACAGATGTAGCGATTGAGAAATCTATAAATGCAATTTTTGACATTTTTGAAACCACACCGCTAGAAAGCATTATAGACTTTGGAAAATTTCTTTTTAAAGAAAATTTTACAATGGCAAAGTAGTACTATAAGTACGCACGAGGTTTTACCTCAACTCAACAAGATAACAAGCCCTATGGGCATCAATATATGAAAACAATAGACCACATACCTACTAATAAACTCCAGAGAGCCTCAAAGCTTGTAAAGACTGGCGTAAAGGTGGGTGCAAACTATGCAAAATATTACGGTAAGAAGGTCGTTAACCCATCGCTCACAAAAGAGCAACTTAATGAAGATAATGCCGAAGATATTTATGATGGCTTAAAAAGTCTAAAAGGTAGCGCACTTAAGGTGGCGCAAATGCTTAGTATGGAGAAAAACATTATGCCTAAGGCATATGTTGAAAAATTCTCTCTATCACAATTTAGTGTTCCTCCCCTATCTCCACCTTTAGTGCGTAAAACCTTTAAAAAATATTTGGGTAAATACCCAGAAGATCTCTATGATACGTTTGCGGCTCAGAGTGTTAACGCGGCCAGTATAGGCCAAGTGCACCAGGCGACATTAAATGGGAAAAAACTTGCTGTGAAAATCCAATATCCGGGAGTCGCAGACAGTATCAGTAGTGATCTTGCTCTGGTAAAACCTATTGCAAAGAAGATGTTTAATCTTCAAGGCGAGGGTAAAGAGAAATTTTTTAAAGAGGTAGAAGATAAACTACTAGAAGAGACAGATTACAATCTAGAGCTAGCACAAAGTATCGCAATGACAGAAGACTGTGCTACCATACCTAATCTTGTATTCCCAAGGTACTATCCAGACCTATCTAGTGAGCGTATACTTACTATGGACTGGATGGATGGCGAACACTTAAGTGAGTTTGTAGCACATAACACAGATCAAAAAGCGGCAAACAAACTGGGACAAGCACTATGGGATTTTTATATGTACCAGATGCATATTTTAAAGCGCATACACGCAGATCCTCACCCAGGTAACTTTATGGTAGATAAAGACCATAATCTTATTGCCATAGACTTTGGTTGTATCAAGCACGTACCGCAAGACTTTTACATACCTTACTTTGACCTTGCTGAACCGTCAAATATAAATGACCCTAATATTTTTAAGCAAAAATTATATGAGCTAGAAATATTACGAGATGATGATGATGCAGAAACAGTAAAGTTCTTCTCGGCACTATTTCACGAGATGCTCAGTCTCTTCACACAGCCTATGCATCAAGAAGAATTTGATTTTAGAGACAGCACATTTTTTGATCAAATTGCCGTACTAAGCGAGAAGTATAGTAAGGATACAGAAATACGTAAGATGAATGGTAATAGAGGTAGTAAACACTTCTTATATATAAACAGAACATTTTTTGGACTTTATAACTTGATGCACGATCTCAAGGCTCAAATAAAGGTCAATAATTTTAAGAACTATGTACCCACAGACTCTGTGGCATAAAGGTTAATAATTGTGTTACTTTTTGTGACATGTTATTGGTTAGGTTGTTTTTTGAAAAGAGCGCTTTTAGTCGGGCGCTCTTTTTGTGCTTATATGTCATTCATACTGTGCGTGCATACTAAAATTATGAGAGACACTTTATCTACCCCGTAAGATAAAGTATATTTACACGCTGAGAGTTTTACGCTTTCGCGAAAGCGTAATTACCCTCATACAATTTTCAAACACAGCTTATGTATAATTCCAAAATTACCGGACTAGGTAAATACGTCCCAGAAAATGTGGTGACAAATGATGATCTATCAAAACTGATGGATACTAATGATGAGTGGATACAAGAACGCACCGGAATAAAAGAGCGTAGACATATCAAAAAAGGAGATGGAAACTCGACTGCAAAGATGGGTGTAAAAGCAGCAACCATCGCCATAGAGCGTGCAGGCCTTACTAATAAGGATATAGATATGATAGTCTTTGCGACACTTAGCCCAGACTATTACTTCCCTGGCTGTGGTGTGCAAGTACAGCACTTAATGGGTATGGAAACCGTGCCTGCGCTAGATGTAAGAAACCAGTGTTCTGGATTTATCTACGCACTTGCAACGGCAGACCAGTTTATAAAATCTGGTATGTATAAAAATGTACTAGTAATAGGATCTGAAAATCATAGTGGAGGTTTAGATTTTACCACTAGAGGACGTAGTGTTTCTGTCATTTTTGGTGATGGTGCAGGCGCTGCAGTACTTTCTAGAGAAGAAGATACTACAAAGGGTGTACTATCTTCTCACCTACACAGTGAGGGTGAGCACGCTCTAGAGCTATCTCTTAAAGGGCCTAGCACAGAGCAGTGGGTACCAGAACTTATTGAAACTAACCCACAAGAAGATATCCCGTATTACCCATATATGAATGGACAGTTTGTATTTAAAAACGCCGTAGTGCGCTTCTCTGAAGTGATTATGGAAGGTTTACAAAAAAACAAACTTGATGTAAGTGATATCGATATGCTTATACCGCATCAAGCAAACTTGCGTATCTCACAATTTGTACAGAAAAAGTTTAAGCTTAGTGATGAGAAGGTATATAATAACATCGAGAAGTACGGAAACACAACAGCTGCTTCTATCCCTATTGCACTTACAGAAGCTTGGGAAGACGGCAAAATAAAAGAAGGAGATACTGTAGTGCTAGCTGCCTTTGGTAGTGGGTTTACGTGGGCCAGCTCTATTATAAAGTGGTAGTATAACTCGTATTGAGATGTTTATAAAAAAAGTCCGCAGTAGTATGATACTACTGCGGACATTCTTTTTGTGATAGGTCTACTATTATTTCCAGCCTTTCTCTTTCACTAGGTTTGCAATGTGCATATAGTGATGCATACTGTGCCAGGCATATTGCCCTACATTTTGTTTCAGGTTATAGGTTTTATCACCTGCAGGATGAATAAATGTTTTAGACAGTTGCTCATCTGTAAGCGTTCTTAATAATCGTACCAGTTTATAATGTACCACCTCAAGGTGACGTAGTGACCACTCTACTGGCATCCCTTCTAGATCTGGGAGTGCCGTCCACGCATTTTCATCGTAGGGTTTTATTACTGGGTTTTCTTCAGTGAGTGCCCATTTAAAACGCGTATAGCTGTTGTGATGACTATCTGCTAGATGATGTACTACTTGTCTCACGTTCCATCCTTCTGGTCTGTAAGGCGTGTTTAACTGCTCATCACTCATCTCGCTTGTCATATCTCGTAACTGAGCTGGCATTACTTCTAGAATGTTAATCCACTCTGTAAGCTTCTCGTTTGAGATATCTGTGGGCATCGAATATTTTCCTATTGGGTATCTTAACTTTTCCATAGTCTCAAAAATAGAAAAGTCTCTGCGCCTTTACACATAATTGTTATCACACCTTATTAACAACCACGAGACTATGTGCTTACAGAACCTATTAAAACAAAAAAAGGTCTGGCATAACACCAGACCTTTTAAAACTATATAATTGTACTCCTTACTTTACAGCAACAAGCTCTACATCAAATACGAGTGTAGCGTTAGGTGGTATTACACCACCAGCTCCTGCACTACCGTAAGCAAGATCTGAAGGAATTACTAAACGTGCTTTATCTCCTACATTTAATAAAGCGATACCTTCATCCCATCCTGGGATTACTTGACCTACTCCTAGTTGAAAATCTATAGGTTGGTTTCTTTTAAAAGAACTATCAAAAACAGTTCCGTCAGGAAGTGCTCCTTTATAGTGTACAGAAACTGTTTTACCTTTTTCTGCTTTTACACCATCTCCTTTTTGAATAATCTGGTAGCGTAGTCCGCTATCAGTAGTATCAAATCCTGTTGCTAGTGCTTCTATCTCTGCTGCTTGTGCTGCTCTCTCTTCTTCTATACGCTTAGCTCTAGATCCTTCAAAGGTTCTAAATGCTTCTACCGCGTTCCAAGCCTCTGCCTCTGCTCCTACACGTATGATTTCGATTTTTTCCATCTCATCACCTTGTGCTACGCTATTTACTACGTCTTGCCCTTCTACTACGTTTCCAAAAACAGTGTGCTTACCGTCTAACCAATCTGTAGGGATGTGTGTTATGAAAAATTGGGTTCCATTAGTTCCTGGTCCAGCATTTGCCATAGATAATTTACCTGGAGCATCGTGCTTAAGGTCTGGGTGAATCTCATCGTCAAATTTGTATCCTCCATCACCAGTTCCAGTTCCCAGTGGGCAACCTCCTTGGATCATAAAATCAGGAATGACACGGTGAAATTTTAATCCGTCATAATAAGGTGTTCCTTGAGGTTTTTGAGAGTTCTCTAGGTTTCCTTCTGCTAGGGCAACAAAGTTTCCTACTGTTCCAGGAGTTTTTTCGTGCTCAAGCTTAAGTGTTATTTCGCCCTTTGGCGTATGAATTTTTGCGTAAATACCGTCTTGCATTATCCTTGTTTTTAATGAGGTGCAAAGATACTATTTACCTTTGGGAAGGCAAATGAGCAGGTTTAAAAATATATTAAGTTTAATATAATCTTAGCACTTAGCTTAAATGCTGATATTCTTATAATTACCTAGCAACCTCTATAACTTCAAGATTCTCGATGCGACCCTCGTGTACGGTAAACCTGAGCATTGTGCGCACTTTATGAAAACCGTGCTTTCCTATTGCACCCGGATTCATATGTAATAGTCCCAGTTTTTTATCTGGCATTAACTTTAAGATATGACTATGCCCGCATATAAACAGTTTAGGCGGTCGTGCATAAATTTCTTCCCTTATAGCCGGCGAGTATCTACCCGGGTAACCTCCTATATGAGTAATAAGGACTTCTACGCCTTCACATATAAACCTATTGTTAAGCGGGAATTCTTGTCGTGCTTCTGTGGTATCTATATTGCCATAAACGGCTCGTAGCGGCTTTAATTTTTTAAGCGTGTCTGTTACTTTTAGATCACCTATATCACCTGCGTGCCAGACCTCGTCTGCCCATTTTACGTGGCCTATAATGTGGTCATCTATATAACTATGTGTATCGCTAAGGAGGAGGATTTTTTTCATTTGAGTGCGCTTTCGCGAAAGCGTATATTTGCTACAAAAATACAACACGGTGCGCTATTTTATTGAGCTTTCTTATTTTGGAAAAGACTACCACGGCTGGCAGCGGCAACCTAATGCTGTTACCGTGCAAGAAACCATAGAAAAAGCACTGAGTACCATTTTGAGAAAACCTGTACTCATAATGGGTGCAGGACGTACAGATGCTGGAGTGCACGCCACACAGATGTATGCCCACTTTGACTGGAACGATGATTTAAGTCTTGATAATAAATTAAAAAATCTCACCTATAAACTCAATAGGTTTTTGCCTCCAGACATTGCCATACATCGCATTTTTAATGTGAGTGATGAGGCTCATACACGTTTTGACGCGACGTCGAGATCTTATCTTTATCGCATTGCAAAACGTAAAAACCCTTTTAGTACAGAGCAAGCACACGCTATAGCATATGATATAGATCTAAATCTAATGAATGAAGCAGCGGCAGTGTTACTAGATTATTCAGATTTTGAATGTTTTTCTAAATCAAAGACAGAGGTCAACACGTATCTTTGTGATATTACTAGAGCACAGTGGCTAGAAACCGAAGATGAGTATCATTTCCATATTACAGCAAACCGATTTTTACGTAATATGGTACGTGCTATTGTAGGTACATTACTAGAGGTAGGACAAGGCAAAAAACCTGTCTCGTGGATACACGAGGTAGTAAAAGGTAAGAGTAGATCGCAAGCAGGGTCTTCTGTACCGGGACACGGCTTATATTTAACAGAGATTATATATCCAGAAACAATTTATATAAACAATGGGAGAGACTAAAGGAAAAGCTTTTGACACACAGTTGTTCAAACGATTACTTGCCTTTACGAAACCTTATCGTAGCAGGCTTTACATAGCCGCAGCGGGAGCGATTATCTTATCTGTTTGTGCAGCGCTACGCCCTTACTTTTTAAAGAACGCCATAGATCTAGGGATCTCACAACGCTCTGCCACAGACTTGTTTTTTTACTTACGCCTTATGGCGGTTGTACTGGTAGGTGAGGTCGTTTTCCAGCTTATGTTTATCTACTTCTCAAACTGGGTAGGCCAGCAGGTTATAAAAGATATACGTGTTAAACTCTTTGACCATATGCTTGGGTTCAAAATGCAATATTTTGACAAGTCTGCGGTGGGTCGTCTAGTGACTAGAGCTGTAGGTGATATAGAGACCATCTCTAGTATTTTCTCACAAGGGCTCTTTATGATTATTGCAGACTTACTTAAAATGAGTGTCGTTTTAGGTTTTATGTTTTATGAAAGCTGGAGACTCACACTTATTGTGCTTGCTGTATTTCCTATAATATTATATGCCACTCGCGTTTTTCAGCGCGCGATGAAGATTGCTTTTGAAGAAGTGCGCACACAAGTTTCTAACCTCAACACCTTTGTACAAGAGCGTGTAACAGGTATGAAAATTGTTCAAATTTTTAATAGAGAAGCCATAGAACACAAAAAGTTTAATGCCATTAATAACAAGCACAGAGATGCCTGGAACAAGACTGTATGGTATAACTCTATTTTCTTCCCTATTGCAGAGATTTGTACTGCAGTTACCATAGGTCTTATTGTGTGGTATGGTGGTCTTAAAGCAGCACAAAGTGACATTGTAACAATAGGTTTAATTACAGCCTTTATAAGTTACATACAGATGCTTTTTACACCACTGCGACAGATAGCAGATAAGTTTAACACCTTACAAATGGGTATGGTGGCCGCAAATAGAGTGTTTACCATACTAGATACAGAGTCTTCTATAACAAATACAGGTACTCTAGAATTAAACGATGTAAAAGGTGTTATCGATTTTAAGGATGTACACTTCTCGTATGTACCCGGTGAAGAAGTACTCAAAGGAATATCGCTAGAAGCTGCTGCTGGAGAAACCATTGCTATTGTGGGCTCTACTGGTGCAGGTAAATCTACCATTATCAATCTACTAAGTAGATTTTATGAGATAGATAGCGGGCAGATATTACTAGACGGCACAGATATAAAAGACATAAAGCTTACAGATTTACGTAAGGAAATTGCTGTGGTATTGCAAGATGTATTCTTATTTGCAGATACCATTCTCAATAACATCACGCTACAAGACCCATCTATCACAGAAGGGGAGGTTATAGAAAGTGCTAAAGCTATAGGCGTACATAAATTTATATCTAGCCTTCCAGATGGATACCACTACAATGTAAAAGAGCGTGGCTCTATGCTCTCTAGCGGCCAGCGACAGCTTATTGCTTTCTTAAGAGCTTATGTAAGTAATCCATCTATACTTGTGCTAGATGAGGCTACCTCATCTGTAGATTCACACAGTGAGCAGCTTATACAGAAAGCTATTAAGAAAATAACAAAAGGACGTACCTCTATCGTTATTGCACACCGTCTAGCAACCATCAAAAAGGCTGACCAAATTATCGTGATGGAGAAAGGAAAAATCATCGAGCAAGGCACACATAAAGAGCTACTTAAAAAAGAAAACGGTCATTATCGCAATCTTTATGAAGTACAGTTTATGCAGGCTGAGGCAAGCTAAATCAAACTACACATTACTTTGCAGAAATATCTCTGTCAAATGTAACGAGCGATACTTGCTCAGACTTACCCTTGAGAAGTTCATCTCCTACTTTTACCACTCTTGTGTTTTTAGGTAGTTTTTTAAGCAAGTCTGCAAAGGCTTTAGACGCCAGTATATCTACGCCTTTATCATTACACATACCTTGTATACGTGCTGTTGTATTGAGTACGTCTCCAGAAAATGCAATGTCACGCTTTATCTTGCCCAGCTCCCCTACCATTACTTGACCATAGTGAAAACCTACCTTAAAATCTGGTAATGCATTATAGCGTTTATAGTAGCGCACAGATTTCTTATAGATAATATTTTTCATACGGTAATAGCAACGTAGCGCATTTGCATTTTTAACACCGTTTTTCATCTTCCAGGTGATAACCACCTCATCACCCACATATTGATACACTTCGCCCTTTGTTTGCATTATAGCAGGAGCGATATCATTAAAAAAATCTTTAAGAAAGTTAAAGTATTCTTGCTCGCCTAGCTTCTCTGCAATGCGTGTTGCATCTCTTATATCTGCAAACATAAAGATGCGGGTTTCATTTTTTGGCAAGAAGTAACGCCCCATCAAGTAATCTGGAAAAACGCCCGGACCATACTTATCATTTATCATTAAAACGATAAGTGTGAGCAGTACGATAAACAACCATATTACAAAGTTCTTTATAAATATGTGCTCTGTATAAAACTGTAATACTCTATTTAAAAGCTCTTGACTACCTACGGCGAGACCTAGCGAATCACTATAAAAATAATAAGCCCCTATGGTACCCACTACCATAGCAATCACTACATAAAGTATGGTGATAAAAATAAGCGCCTTCCAGAAGGCATACTTACGTAGCCAGAGCTCCATTATATTTACCGTAAAAATGCCACCAAAAAGTCCAGCAACGATAGACACAAGCAAGTTAGCCTTAAATGACACTTCCAAATCAAAATTAGACGTAAGCGCATTTGCAGATACTAGCGTCGCATAATCATACAAGAAAATAATATTTGATATGAGTGTCCACGCAAGTAAGATCCACAGTGCTCTACGCACGTAGAATATGATCTCATTGTTAGTTAGCTCTTTTCTAAAAATCTTCATACTACAATATCTGGTATCAATATAGGTATACTCCTATTAGAATGGTCTACTTATTAAGAGAGATTTATGAGGTTTTAATAACGCTTTCGCGAAAGCGTACTCCTACTGAGGTCTATTTTTAATCATATCTGGAGTGATCTCCAGTATTTCTTCAAGTCGCTTTACACTGTCCTGCTCAATAGAGTCTTTGACTTTCTTTTGGCGTTCTTGTTCTTGGGCCATTTTCATAAATTTACCCATAAAATTGCTGTCGTCTATTTCTTTTTCACCGTTTTGATTCACCTCAATTGCAGACATAAAACCTAGGGCAACTATGGGTAAGCTTAACACACAGGAAAAAACGGCAAATATTAAAAAGAAAAAAAGCGTCTTTACAAGCACATTCGCCATAGTGAGTTTAAACAATCTTTTAAGCACATAAATAGTATAAATAAGCATTAATAAAAATACTATTACACTTAGAATATTAAGTGCAGTAGGACTCCATATAAATGCAATTTGCATTACAACACTTATCATAGAAAAGTGACTATAGACATATAAATAGATTACAAAATGCTCTACGAGATTATATTTTTTATAATTCCAAAAGACTATTTTGGACATCACCGCAAAAAAAGGAATTATCAAAAACATATATAGAGATTGATTTTCCATAAAAAGGGTAGCAATACTTTCTTGAAGCTCTAGCTGCGCTTGCGGCACAGACTCATCATAAACAAGCTTTTGTGCAGTCATATAATTATCCCAAAACCAACCTTTGAGTAAGTAATAATAAAAACTAGTAAATGTAATTGCTATTGCAAAGTAACTAAAGGCAGGAAGGTACTTTTTACGCATCCCATTCATATACCCGCCTATTACATCCTCTGGTTGTCGAAACAGCGCTACAAATGTTTTAACAAAAGAATTTTCAAGATTAAAAAACCTGTCAAAGAAATCTTCTAACAAATTACGCCAGGTGAGTCTATTATAAATACGTTTACCACCGCAGTGTGAGCAAAAACGCTGGTCTAGGGCTATATACTCTGCACAGTTTATGCAGGTATCCTCTACTTTTAAAAGATTGTTTTGCTTCTTTAAAACTTTTTTTTCTGCCCTGGAGAGTTTACTCATTTGATTGATTGATTTAGAATCACAATAATACTAAAATTACAAGTATGTTAAAGTCACTCTATACTATCTTGAGTTTTCTGTACTGGTATTGGCAAAGATTGTGGGGTAAGAGATTTAAGCCTTAGGCTATCTTGCTTTATGCTATCTCTCTTTGCTCTTCTTGCATTATGAGATTTCTTTACAGATTCTATAAGCGGGTCAAAAGAACCTGCTGTATACATTGCTGTACCTATAATGGCACTTAACAAAATGCTGAAAGGCACTATAATTAACAAGAAAATACCGGTTTTAAGAACCAGACTTTTGATACTTAAATTAAACACGCGATACAAGACATATGCCGTATAAAAAAACGGTAACGTAGATACAAACAGACTTACTATAATTTGCCCAGCAGCAGACCAGCCCGCAAGTATAAAAAGTACATTAGTTATAATTTGAGTTTGTGAGTATGCATAGAGATATATCACAATGTGCTCTATAAAATTTACCTCCTTATAATTCCAGAAAACAATTTTTGAAATTATTGCAAAAAATGGAATGTATAGAAAGCTTATAAAGGAGTTATAATCAAATATAAAATTTACAAGCTCCATCACGCCGTCACCACCATTAGATTGTGCACCGGCTTCTAGACCTGTAAAGAATTCATTAAACAGTCCATTTTCTGTATCTAAAAACCAATTTCTAAACAAGAAAATATAAATACTCCCTATGGTAAGTGCCACAGCAAAATAGCTAAAGGCAGACATATAACGCTTTCGCAATCCACCTATATAACCATTTATGACATCTTCTGGCTTGGTAAAAAGGGCAATAAACGTTTTGAGAAATACATTTTCTATATTGAGAAAACGCTCTGTAAAATCTTCTAGTAGGTTGCGTGCATTAAGCCTGTTGTGCATACGCTTTGCGCCACAATGAGAACAAAAGCGCTGGTCTAAGTCTAACGGAGTACCACAGTTTTTACAACCCTCTGAGATTACAAGTAGCTCTCGCTTTTGCTTCTTAGGCGTTTGTGCTTTTGCCTTTTTAGGGAGCTTTTTAGACTTTTGATCTGCCATTGTTTACGTAAGTTCTGTCTCTAGTAGTATGCGCAAATCGTCTATCGTTTTATAGAGTACAAACTCTCCGTCTTTTATATAGCTTATCGCACCAGATTCCTCACTCACTACCAGAGCGAGCGCATCTGTCTTTTCTGTAATACCTACGGCAGCTCTGTGTCTAAGTCCAAAACGTAGTGGGATGTCACGCTCTTGCGTTACGGGTAATATGACTCTTGTAGCTGTAATTTTATTTTCTTCTATAATCATCGCCCCGTCGTGTAGGGTTGAGTTTTTATAAAAAACACTTTCTATAATAGGTCTGTTTACTTCTATCTCCATCCTGTCTCCCGTATCTTTTACAAACTCTAGACTGGTATCTCTTCTTATGATAATAAGTGCTCCCGTTTTTGAAGCAGCCATATTCTCGCAAGCAGTGAGAACCGCATTAAGATCTAAAGCCAGTGTACCTTCCTTTTTTGAAAAATTAAAGTTTTTAAAGAGCCCGCCCTTAGTGAGATTTGTACTCCCTATAAGGAGTAAAAATTTACGTATCTCCTGCTGGAAAACGACTATAAGCGCAAACATCCCCACACCTATAAACTGCCCCAAGATGGTACTAAGCATCTCCATCTTAAGCAATACGGTAAGTTGCCAGATCAAGTAGATGACTACGATCCCTATAAAAATGTTTATCGCAACCGTACCTTTTACCAGTCTATAGAGGTAAAACATTAAGATGGCTACGAGTAAAATATCGATGCCGTCTAGGATGCGTAAATTTTCTAAGATTTCCAAAAATGTGAGATTTACGTAAAAATAGCAGAAATAGCCTAAGCACAAAATACTAAGCGATAAAAAGCGAGGATAATAATTACTCAATTATATGACATCAAGTTTAATAGTATGCCTATACTTACGTTTTCAATCTGAACGCTCACTGCAATTAATAGTGGTTTTGAGTGCGCTTTCGCGAAAGCGTACCTAGTAACTCTCCCCTACTATTTCCACTTAATGTTGCAACCCATACTTGGTTTTTGCAGTGTTGCTTGTGGCTTGCTGTTAAAGATATTATCTAGTGCTTCTCTCAGGTCTCTGCCGTTTACCGGGATGCCATTACCTGGCCTACTGTTATCTAGCTGCCCTCTATACACAAGACGATCATCTGGGCCAAAAACAAAGAAATCTGGCGTGCAGGCGGCGTCATAATTTTTTGCCACCTCTTGCGTCTCGTCAAGTAAATACGGAAATGTAAAGCTGTTTTTACGAGCATTTGCCCACATCATCTCTGGGCCGTCTTGCGGGTATGCTACAATGTCATTACTACTTATAGCCACAAAGCCAAAACCAAGCACACGATAATCGTTTGCGATGCGCACAATCTCATCTACCACGTGCACCACAAAAGGGCAATGATTACATATAAACATTACTACGGTACCACGCTCTCCCTTAATATCGTGGTAACTACAAAGCTGGTTTGTAACCGTATCAAGCAGTTGAAACTCTGGAGCCTTTGTACCTAGCGGTAACATATTAGATGGAGTAAGTGACATATAATTTCTTTTGTAATCTTAATAATTAACACCTGCACTATGTAGGTGTTCTCATACTATACGATAAGACGCAACAATATGCTAGACGTTACGTATAATCATAGCTAAAATAAAAAAACCACCTTTTTCAAAAATGAAAAAGGTGGTTTATATTAATGTGCTGTGCTAGGCACTCTCATATTATTTAATCATCTCATAAGAGCGTTTTATAAAGCTAGTAAGCTCTTCACCCTTAAGTAGATTTTGAGATAGTTTTGCTAGGTCAAAAGACTGTGTGATTAGACGTTTTTTAGTCTCGTCTGCATCTGCATTAAGAATCTCTGTAACGAGCTCGTGGTTTGCATTTACCACAAGGTTGTACATCTCTGGCATATTACCAAACATATTCATACCGCCACCACCGGCTTGTTGCATCTCCTTCATACGGCGCATAAACTCTGGCTGTGTGATGATAAATGGCGCAGCATTACTATCCATCGCTTCTACTTGAACCGTGTAAGACGAGTTTGCAATAGCATCTGTAATAGCTGTTTTTACAGTCTCCTTCTCATCGTCAGAGAGTTTTGAGATTTGCTCTTCGTCTTTTTTGATAAGGTTATCTATATGATCACCATCTACACGTACAAAAGTTACGTTTTCTTTGCTAGTCTCTAGCTTCTGGATTAAGTGAGATACAATAGGAGAATCTAGTAAGAGTACTTCATATCCTTTGTCTTTTGCGCTCTGTATGTATGAGTGCTGTGCATCTGTATCACTTGCATAAAGTACAACAGTCTTCCCGTCTTTATCTACTTGGTTTTCTTTGATTTTTGCTTCAAGCTCTTCCCAAGTAAAGAAGGTATTATCTACTGTAGGGTATAGTGCAAACTTATCTGCCTTCTCAAAGAACTTATCTTCAGATAACATACCGTACTCTATAACGAGTTTGATGTCATTCCATTTCTTTTCAAAATCTTCTCTGTCGTTATTAAAGAGTGACTTAAGCTTATCTGCCACCTTACGAGAGATGTAGCCAGATATTTTCTTTACAGCACCATCTGCCTGTAAGTAACTACGAGATACGTTAAGTGGGATATCTGGTGAGTCTATCACCCCGCGTAACATTGTTAAAAATTCTGGTACGATACCCTCTACATTATCTGTAACAAAAACTTGGTTTTGATATAACTGTATGCGATCCTTTTGCATATTCATATCCTGCCCTAGTTTTGGGAAGTATAAAATACCTGTAAGATTAAAAGGATAATCTACATTAAGGTGTATATTAAATAACGGCTCGTCAAAGTTTGCTGGGTACAGCTCCTGATAGAAGTTTTTATAATCTTCTTCTTCAAGGTCTGCTGGCTGCTTTGTCCAGGCTGGGTTAGGGTTATTTATGATATTATCTACCTCTTGTGTAGGTGCTGGATCATCTTCTTTTGCATCTTCTGGCTTAGGTAAAGTTTCTGTCTTAGTACCAAACTTGATAGGTACTGGCATAAACTTGTTGTACTTAGAGAGTAGTCCCGCAATGCGTCCTTCTTCTAGAAACTCTGTACTATCTTCTGCGATGTGTAAGATAATCTCTGTACCGCGCTCTGTCTTATCTGCCACTTCTAGCGTGAAGTTAGGGCTACCATCACACGTCCAGTGTGCTGCTGGCTCGTCTTTATGTGACTTAGTAATAATCTCTACCTTCTCTGCCACCATAAAAGCCGAGTAAAAACCAAGACCAAAGTGCCCTATGATACCTGTATCTTTTGCTCCGTCTTCATACTTGTTTAAAAACTCCTCTGCTCCAGAAAATGCAAGCTGATTTATATACTTCTCAACCTCTTCTTGCGTCATACCTAGACCTTGATCTATAATATGAAGCTTCTTCCCTTCCTTGTCTATTTTTACTTCTATCTGAGGATTTCCATACTCAGCACTAGACTCACCTATAGAGGTAAGGTGTTTTAACTTAAGGGTTGCGTCTGTTGCGTTTGAGATAAGCTCACGTAAGAAAATCTCGTGATCACTATATAAGAACTTCTTAATAAGCGGAAAGATATTCTCTACCGATACATTAATTTTTCCTGTTGACATTGTATATGTGTTTTAAAGTGTAAAATTTGAGTCTTGTTTAAAGCGAAAAAAGTACCACAATGCGATATGTGACAAACTGACATTTTACGACAGTACTTTATAGAGATTACTGTCTAGTAGCAATGGCTTTATGAAGTGATGGTGAGGTGGGGAATTACGCTTTCGCGAAAGCGCAAAAAAAACAAACCCCAGCATTATCATAAAACTGGGGTTTATCTATAAGTGTATGTGATTACTAGTAAGTGCTAGCAGATAAATTTTCTAACGAAGGCTTTTTTATGGCCTCTATATTTGACACATCATAGCCAGAAAAACGCTTCATATAGCTACGTATACTTGTACCAAAGGCATCTTGAAAACCCGTAGCTCCACCAGAGCGTAAAAACTTCTTTACACTACCAGGCCCAGCAAGGTGTGCTGCAGCGAGTATACCAGACTCGGTAACGCGCACGCCAGAAATCCAGCGACCTTCATATCGTTTTATATCACGGCGTAAGACCCATTTATTACGAGAGGCATTAAGTAAAAAGGCTTGCTCTTGCAGTACAGGATTCTCTAGAAACTCAGAGCCATCTTGAATACCTAAAAGATCTAATGTAGATGCACCAAACTGGTACTTACCTAGATATCCAAATCTGTTTATAGTAAGATAATCACCGCGAGATTCTTTAAAAGCAAGTGCTTCTTTAAAACCGGTATAATTTTTACCAGTAAGCGGTGTAGGGTTAAATACAAAAGGGGTTTGAACCGTCTCCTCCGGAAGAGGAACACTAAAGTCCATAGCTATACCATCTGTGGTATAGTGAGAAAAATCATATGTTTTTTCTGATTTGTTTGACACTATCAGAATACCTAACATAAGAGGCAATACAGTAACTTTTATCAAGTTCCTAACCATATAAATACATTTCGACAGCCAAGAAATTACTATTTAAATTTCTCTTAGGGTGCTATCTGTTTCGGCGCGCAAAAATACAACCTTTAAAGATTACCAGAAAAACTTATTTTAATTTTTTGGCAAAACTTTATGAATCGTTGATTTTATGACACTTACACTCACAAAATAAGTTCAACTATAACGTTTTAGCATATTTTAATGTAATTTAATACAAGTATAAGATTACTTAAAACGTCAATTGTCACATACTATAACACAAAAATAATTCAGAAAACACGACCAACTACTAGGTATAACACCATTTTAACATACGGGTATATACCTCTTTTTACACCTCTATGAGCTGGGGTATAAAAAAACCCAAACACTAGGTTTGGGTTTATAATATTTTATGAGATGCTATCTTAACGATGGATCTTCTTGCTGTTTATCCATCTTCTATATGCGGCACTATTTGCATTATGTTGCGATAGTGTCTTTGCAAACTTGTGGTACCCAAAATTTTCTACATCTGCCACAAAGTAATAGTAGTTGTGTTTCTCTGGATTAAGTACTGCCTGTATTGCTGTTACGTCTGGCATAAAAATAGGTCCGGGTGGTATCCCTCTATTTCTATAGGTGTTATAAGGAGAGTCTGTCTCTAGGTCTTTATAGAGTACACGCTTTATCACCATATCCCAGTCATTTTTTGTGCGCTTTACGGCATATATAACGGTAGGATCTGCGTCTAGTTTTATTCCCTTTTTGAGTCTGTTAAGGTATACGCCTGCTACTCGTGGTCGCTCATCTGTCTTTGCGGTTTCCTTCTGTACGATAGACGCAAGTGAGTACACCTCTGCCGGTGTGAGGTTTAATTTATCGGCTTTTGCGCGTCTGGTTTTATTCCAGAATTTTTTGTGCTCACTAAGCATTCTCGCTCTAAAATCTTCGGCGCTGGTGTTCCAGAAAAACTCATAACTGTTAGGAATATACATCGTAAGTGCTGTATCCTTATTAAAATCGTGCTCCCGTAAAAAGTTTACATCTAGCATTGCATTAATAAGTGAGGTACTGTCTGCCTCTATCTGTGTGGCGATACGGCCTGCCATATCTTCTAGGCGCTCTTGATTATTAAAAGCCACCTTTACCGGTGTATTTTTAATGCGTATGGTATTAATAATGTCATTATTACTCATACCCTTTTTAATAATATAGTGACCCGGTTTTACATTAGTCACATATCCCTTTTTCTGAGCGACAGATGCAAAGGCATCTACATCTTTAAGTAATGGTGTAAGCTCTGCCGTTACATCATTAAAATCTGCTCCCGTAGGGATGTATAAATGAGCGCGCTCATTATTAAACGCTGTGTTATCAGAAAAAATAGCGTCATAAACTGTGTAGGCAAAAATACCGCCTACTACTACGCCCACTATCCCTATGATTAAAAGTATTCTCTTGATGTACATTTATAATATGTGTTGATATAATAATTCGTTTGTAAATGATTCTTCACCTGTGGTGAGGTCGCGCCTGCGTCTCCATTCTTTTTTTATACCCACAAGCTCAAACCCTGCTTTTTCAAAAAGTGCTATGCTTGCTTTATTATCTTCTCCTATGTTTGCATATAACTGGTGCATATGGAGATGTGTCTTTGCATACTTTTTAAGTAAGGCTATCGCCTCACTGGCATATCCCTTGCGCTTTTCTGTTTCGGTTGCAATCACAACGCCCACTCCCGCGCGCAGATTGTGAGGATCAAAGTCAAAGAGGTCTATAAGACCCAAAAAAGCTCCAGAGGTTACCTCACAAATGGCAAGACGCAACTGTCGCATCTCAAAAATATCTTTATGCGCATTTGCCAGGTATTCTTTAAGTACAAACTTTGAGTATGGCGCTAGCGTCTCCCCTACAAACCAGAGTGCCTCATTATTTTCTATCTCATAAAGCGCCTCTATATCTTCTAGCTCTAGCGCTCGTAAAGCCGTACGTGTGCCTCGTAGTGTTAACATTGCCACTCTCCTTTAAAAACAAAGGTCGCAGGACCTATAAGAAATACGTCTGTATAACCCGTCGCTGTTTTTGTAAAAGACACCGCTAGTTTACCCCCCTCTACGTCCAGTTGTATATTATTTTTTGAAGTCACACCATTGTGGTGTACTGCAATTGCCACGGCGGTAACTCCCGTACCACAGCTCAAGGTCTCATCTTCTACCCCACGCTCATAGGTGCGCACGGCAAAGTGACCATCTTCTAGCTCTTGTACAAAGTTTATATTGCTTCCAGCCTCTCCATAAAGCGCTCCATAACGTATGGCTGCACCTTCTTCTTTTACCCCAACGGCTTTTACGTCACTCACCATTTTAATGTGATGTGGTGACCCAGTATCTAGAAAACTATATTCTGGTGTTGTTTTAATTTCTGCAACATCTTGCATTTTAAGATGTACAATTCCATCCTTTACGGTGGCCTCGTGCATCCCATCTACCGCTTCAAAGGTGGCGTGGGTATCTATGATTGATAACGCTTTCGCGAAAGCGACCAAACATCGCCCACCATTACCGCACATACTACTCTCATTACCATCTGCATTATAATACACCATTCTAAAATCTGCCGAAGGGTGACTTTCTAGCAGCATCAAACCGTCTGCCCCTATGCCAAATTTACGGTCACAGAGTTGTGCAACAAGTTTGGTATCATCTTTGGGAAATACATCTAGACGGTTATCTATGATTACAAAATCATTACCGGTGCCTTGATATTTTGAAAAAGAAATTGTCATTTATGCTCAATATAAGCGACAAAAGTAGCAAATATCAAACTCCTTTTTGATGTTAAATGCCAGTTAAATAGAAACCCACAGAATACTAAATTTTTAATTTTAACGATTATTGATAAAATGCTAAGGACTATGAAAAAAATCGGAGGAACATTCTTAATCGCCTTACTAGCCGGCGCAATAACGCTAGGATCTTATAAATTATTTATAGAAGAGCCTACACAAGTAGTCTCAACCCCAGTACAGACACAAACCACCCCTGCCTATACCCCTGTAAATTATGAAGCACTTGCGGCAGCTGCCAGCGGTGTAGATTTTACAGAAGCGGCAGAGCGCACGGTAAATGGTGTGGTGCACGTAAAAAATGTACAGGTGTACAAGCAACCGCGTAATATGATGGAATATTTACGTGGTGGCGGACAAACTAATAAAGGCATTGTAGGTGCCGGTAGTGGTGTGATTATCTCTGGAGATGGATACATTATTACAAATAACCACGTGATAGATGGCGCCTCTGAGGTAGAGGTCACGCTTAATAACAATAAAACCTTTATGGCAGAAGTGATAGGCAAAGATGCAAAGGCAGATATTGCGATCCTTAAAATAGATGCTGGTGAGGAGTTGCCTTATATCCCCTTTGGCGATAGTGATGCTACAAAGGTGGGAGAATGGGTACTTGCCGTAGGAAACCCTTTTAACCTTACCTCTACCGTTACCGCAGGTATCGTCTCTGCAAAGGCAAGAGATATAGATGAGCGTGATGCAAACTTCCAGTCTTTTATACAAACAGATGCAGCTATTAACCCTGGTAACAGTGGTGGAGCACTTGTAAATATTTTTGGTGAGCTGGTAGGGATTAACACGGCTATTACCTCACAAACGGGATCTTATGTAGGGTATGCCTTTGCCGTACCGTCTAACAATGCTCGTAAGATTATGGAAGACATTATGCAATATGGCTCTGTACAAAAAGGCATACTAGGAGTTACTGGTGGTACCCTTAATGCTGCCATTGCAGAAGATCAAGACCTGAGCACTACAGAGGGCTTTTATGTAGCCAGTGTAGAGTATGAGAGTGGTGCAGAGCAAGCAGGTATTACTACTGGTGATATTATCAAGAAACTTGACAATGTAAATATCACTAAGTTTTCTGACCTCTCTGGATACATTAATACCAAGCGACCTAATGATATTATACAAGTAGAGATCTTACGTGACGATGAGCTTATAACCCTACCCGTAAAACTAGTAAAGTCTGTCACTTTTGATATAGAACGACTAGGGATACAGGTAAAAAATGCCTCTCCAAAAGACCTTAACAAGTACAAAGCCAAAAATGGGGTTGTAATAAGCCAGACTCTTACAGAAGCAATGAAACGCTACCGCATAGAGGGGCTGGTTATATCTGAAATAGACGATGTTATGGTAAACTCTATAGATGACGTAAAAGAAATTTTTAAAAATAAAAGCGCAAACGAGCCTGTGAGTATCGTATTTGTAGATCAAAAAGGAGAGCGCAACCGCTTTATTTTTGACTAAGTCACTCGCGTTTTAAAACTTATAACCCTTTCAGATGCTGGAGGGGTTATTTTTTTTGGGAAAAATTCATTTACGAAAACGTTTGAGTAACAGACAGAAATGGCTACTTTTGCACAAAATTTTGAAAAATTACGCTTTCGCGAAAGCGTACAAAAAAAACAATGTAACGTTTTAGTATCTTACTATGAGTCAATCAGAAACATACGAAAAAGAACTTTCCTTTCAAGCAGACCGCCGAAGAGCCACTGTAGAATTTATTAAAATAGCTAGCGACCTATGGTATGATAATGCTATAGAGCTTGTACTATTTAGAAACCAAGTGATGGATCGCAACGTGAGTCAGATTTTAGACCTGCACGAGTATGCAGGAGCCTTTGTAGGGAAGCCTATCTCTATTTTTGATAGTGTAGAGATCGCTCAGGCTATAAAGCAACTAGACTTGCCACCATCTAAGCTAGATATAGGTAAGCTTACGTATGAGTACCACCTAGAAGAAAATGAAAACGCAACGAGCTTTATTGCACAACGCCTTAAACCTGCACAGCAGGCAGCGCCTATAGAGCCTAAGGATGTGGTTCTTTACGGTTTTGGCCGTATAGGGCGTCTTGTAGCCAGAGAGCTTATGACGCGCACGGGTAAGGGCAGCCAGTTACGCCTAAGAGCTGTGGTTACAAGAGGTAAGATAGATGCCGGTATACTTGAGAAAAGAGCCGGGCTTCTTAAAAGTGACTCTGTACACGGTGACTTTACAGGTACCGTCTCTGTAGATGTAGAAAATCAAGCCCTCATTATAAACGGTACTACGGTAAATATTATAAGTGCAAATGCACCAGAAGATATAGACTATACCGCTTATGGTATAAAAGATGCCCTTGTGATAGATAACACGGGTGCCTTTAGAGATAAAGAGCAACTAAGCAGGCACCTAGTAAGTAAGGGTGTGGCAAAGGTATTACTTACCGCTCCTGGTAAAGGAATCCCTAACATTGTGCACGGTGTAAACCACCAAGAGCACAACCCAGATGAGGTACAAATCTTTAGTGCAGCATCTTGTACTACAAATGCAATTACACCTATTCTTAAAGCCATAGATGACACCCTAGGTGTACAAACAGGTCACCTAGAGACCATACACGCATATACAAACGACCAGAACCTGGTAGATAATATGCACAGTAAGTACCGCCGTGGTAGAGCCGCTGCTCTTAATATGGTGATTACAGAAACTGGTGCTGGTGCGGCAGTGAGTAAGGCGTTACCACATTTTGAAGGGAAGCTTACCTCAAACGCGATACGTGTACCTGTGCCTAACGGATCTCTAGCAATACTTAACCTAGAGCTTACAAAAGAGACAAGCATAGAAGGGATAAACACACTTCTTAAAAAGTATGCCCTAGAGGGTGAGCTTGTAGAGCAAATTAAATACTCAATAGATAATGAGCTCGTGTCTAGCGACATTATAGGCTCATCTGCTCCTAGTATTTATGACAGTAATGCCACTATCGTACGTAAAGATGGTAAAAATGTACTCCTTTACATCTGGTATGATAATGAGTATGGATACAGCCACCAGGTGATACGCCTTGCAAAATACATTTCTAAAGTACGTAGGTTTACGTATTACTAGAATGAGACGTTCTTCCATTAAGTATGTGATTGTACATACTTTTTAAGTAAAGCCATCTTTATAAGATGGCTTTACTGTTTTTAAGGTTTACCGTTTCTGTATCTATCGCGGCATTATCTGTCTGTAATAACTGTTTTTTTTACGCTTTCGCGAAAGCGTAATAAGGTTATAAAAAATCTAATGGGCTTTTTACCTGTTGCATAGATCTGGTGGTCACGTGGGTGTAAACCATTGTGGTTTTTATATCACTGTGACCTAGTAGTTCTTGTATCATACGTAAGTCTGTACCACTATCCATAAGGTGCGTGGCATAGGCGTGACGTAGGCTGTGCAGGGTTACTTTTTTTTGTATTTGGGCTTTTTTGCAACTCGCTCTAAAAACCGAACGAAGGCTAGCGGCGGTATATTGCGGCTTAGACTGCCCCTCAAAGAGATAATCTGTAGGTTTATATTCTTGATAATACGCCCGCAATAAAGGTTTGAGACTTTCTGGAAAAGGGAGCTGGCGGTCCTTTTTACCTTTGGCTGCTTTTATGGTGATGGTGTTGCGCTTTTTATCTATGGCGGCAAGACGTAAATCTACAAGCTCACCTACGCGTAAACCCAGTGCATATATGGTAGTGAGGGCGGCTTTATGTTTTAAATTTATGGTGTGGTCTAGTATATTTTTTACCTCATAGGTAGAGAGTATATCTGGCAGTACACGCTGCGGAGAGCGCGGTCGCAGGGTGCTTAGGTCTATCTCTTGCCTGAGGGCTTCTTTATAATATAGACTTACGGCGCTTATGAGCTGCTTCTGGGTGTTAAAGGTATATTCTTTTTTTAAAATAAAATCTCTTAGTGTTGTGATAAGGTATGACGGGTCAAGCCGGTCTAGGGGACGACTGTCACCTAGGTAATTTTGATAGCTTACTAGCAAACCTATGTAAGTGGTGACGGTGCTATCACTGTACCGCTTTGCTGTTAATATTGTGTTAAAATTATCAAACATTCGTTTATACGCTGAAAATCGAGATTGCTCAATATAAGCAAAAACATTCGTTTATACACCCAACGTTAGTGTGATAACTAGTAAGTTTTTAGTAACTTGCGTTTATATAACCGTGGCGGCTGATTGCCCAAGGGGCTCGCAGACCACGATAAAATAAGCTACACAAAAGGCAGTTGCATACTTGGTCATTACCGCAATCGTATGGCTACGCTTCAAAATCACATAACCGCCAGTACAAGCATCATCATCAAGTCATAGCACAAAAGGATTATAAGGCAAACCCGCTAGGATTTTAAAGCTCCCACCCTACTCAATCAGCCGCCACAGGCCACTACTCAAAAATGCCTAGGGCATATATCTTAAGTATAGAAAGCTCACACGTAGTTGCAACCAGACACAACTATTACATAACGCGAATACGACATTTTTGAAAGCTCTATGCGCGGCGACAGATCCACAAATAAGTGTATATTTAGACAATCAATTAAAAAACAAATAAATACAGGCTAACCAGCAAAATGCCGCACTCGCTTTATGTAGTGGCCTGTTATGTGCAAGCTGAACAAACATCGTGCTGAACAATGAAATACAGTAAAGACGACATATTACAAATGTTGATTTCTCAATATCAATTTCAAATTGAATTTGACCCAGTTGTTGTTAAAGGAATGGATTTTGATTTTGAAAGTTCAATCTTTGAGTGGATAGACGCGTGTGATTTGGTTGACCCAAAAACATTAGCAAAAATCTATCACACAGAATTTAGAATAGACAGACCTCTTTCTGAATTAGAAAATATTTTAATAGACGAGAATAACAGAACTGTATCTGACTTTTGTGATTACATTTCTAAATATGCAAAAAGAGAAAATATTGAACCAATTAAATTATTGGGACAAAATTGCCAAACCGCATCAATATTTAGAACATTAAAACAAAATCTGACTGAAAAAGGAGCTGACACGACTGAATTAAAACCGAGTTCTGAAATCAATCCTTTTTTCCTAAAATATGGTGGGATTTTAATTGATGAAGTCAATAGAATTGCGCCAGGAACAATGTCTGAATTTGAATATAAATCACATAAATTGTCTCGGATTGGACGAAACATTATGTTTATCGGAATTTTGGCAATGATTGGAATATGGTCGATTTGGAATTTCAATTGGTGGCTGACTTTACCAATAATAATCGGAATTGTGATGTTCCAAATTGGAGACAAAAAGCAACCAGAAAAATTAAATCTTGGTGGATTTCAAAACTTCCGAGAATTGATTTACGGAATGGAAAATAAATTAAAAAAAGCCAGCACATAACAATGGCTATAAGTAATTGCTTGTTCTCGCCTACTTCTGAAAATCCTCGCGGATTTTCAGCTTGGTGTGTACTTGCCAAGTTAAGTGCTAACCCACGCAACTACTCATAGCCGAGACCGTGGCGGCTGATTGCCCAAGGGGCTCGCAGACCACGATAAAATAAGCCACACAAAAGGCAGTTGCATACTTGGTCATTACCGCAATCGTATGGCTACGCTTCAAAATCACATAACCGCCAGTACAAGCATCATCATCAAGTCATAGCACAAAAGGATTATAAGGCAAACCCGCTAGGATTTTAAAGCTCCCACCCTACTCAATCAGCCGCCACAGGCCACTACTCAAAAATGTCTAAAGGGCATATATCTTAAGTATAGAAAGCTCACACGTAGTTGCAACCAGACACAACTATTACATAACGCGAATACGACATTTTTGAAAGCTCTATGCGCGGCGACAGATCCACAAATAAGTGTATATTTAGACAATCAATTAAAAAACAAATAAATACAGGCTAACCAGCAAAATGCCGCACTCGCTTTATGTAGTGGCCTGTTGTAAAACATTTGACCAAACAATGAGAAAAATCTTAAGTTTAGTAATACTAATTGCCTTTTTTTCGTGCAAAAATTCGGAAAAAGAAAATAATCTGAATCAGAAAGAAACTGAATTAACGCAGAAAGAAAATGACCTTGAATCAAAGACTAAAGAACTTGAAGTCAAAGAGCAGATATTAAAACTAAATTCAGAGGTTAAAAACAATATAATTCATTGTGAAAATAAAAAATTCACTATTAAAGTTGATAATCTTAAAAATGGAGATTTACGATACATTTCGTGGAATAAACCAAAATCTACTTCTGATGAGCCAAATCTAATTCTATATGACGGAAAAGTAGAACGACAAGGTACTGGTGGTGGTTTTCATTACATATTCAAAAGTGGCGAATGGAATTATATTATAGAAAATAATTTTATGGGAGAAACTGCCGAGTCAATGGGAATTTTTCTAAAGTTGCTTAATAATGGAAAACAAAAACTCTATTCTAAAATGACTGATTTAACCACCGAAAAAGATTATGACTTAAAATCTTATTCCAAAAGCAATTTAATTGGGAATTGGTGGACATCAAACTATGCTGTTCGAAAAGTGCGTTTTAATGAAAACGGTACATTTCTTTTTGAAAATGGAGAAGGAAAAAGTTTTAAAGGAACATTTGAAATGTATAATAAATCTGTTAACTTAAAATTCAATAATGGACTTGACAAAGTTTTAAAAATTGGTGGTGGATATGACAACACGAGCTTAACATTAACTGGTGGTGGAGAAAATTTTGTTAAGGAATGGAAAGAATAAAAAACGTTTTACAACAATGGCTATAAGTAATTGCTTGTTCTCGCCTACTTCTGAAAATCCTCGCGGATTTTCAGTTTGGTGTGTACTTGCTAAGTTTAGTGCTAACCCACGCAAATACTCATAGCCTAGACCGTGGCGGCTGATTGCCCAAGGGGCTCGCAGACCACGATAAAATAAGCTACACAAAAGGCAGTTGCATACTTGGTCATTACCGCAATCGTATGGCTACGCTTCAAAATCACATAACCGCCAGTACAAGCACCATCACCAAGGCATAGCACAAAAGGATTATAAGGCAAACCCGCTAGGATTTTAAAGCTCCCACCCTACTCAATCAGCCGCCACAGGCCACTACTCAAAAATGCCTAGGGCATATATCTTAAGTATAGAAAGCTCACACGTAGTTGCAACCAGACACAACGATTACATAACGCGAATACGACATTTTTGAAAGCTCTATGCGCGGCGACAGATCCACAAATAAGTGTATATTTAGACAATCAATTAAAAAACAAATAAATACAGGCTAACAAGCAAAATGCCGCACTCGCTTTATGTAGTGGCCTGTTACCCACAATTATGAAAAAAATCCTGCTAACATTAATAATTTGTCTTTTAAGCTTAAGTAATTATGCTCAAGAACAGATTACGACTGAATTAGAAAAAGCTTACGGAGAAGAAAAATATGATTTGATTATTTCCGAGCATTCTGAAAAGGTAAGTGAATATCCAGCCAAAGCAATTTATTATGTTGGAATGGCTTACTATATGAAAGCTGACGACAATAACGTGCTAAAAATTATGGATTTGTCTATCAAAAAAGATAAGACTGACCCAGACGCATATTTTATTAAAGGAATGACTTTAAATTATATGGAACAATTCGACAAAGCAATTGAATCTTTCAATAAAGCAATCAAACTTGATTCGAGCAACTCAAATTATTTCAGCGGATTAGGCGACTCTTATGTAAGCCAAGAAAAATATGACAAGGCACTTTCTGCTTATATAACAGCTACAGAAAAAAGTGAGCCAATCGACAGACCTTTTACTATGATTCCACAAATCTATGCGGAACTAAATCAACCTGATAAAGCTTTAAAAGCATTTTATAAATCAAAAGAAACTATCTCAAAAGAATCTGATTCCTATATAAACGCACTCTATAATATTGGACTTTACGAATTACTAAATAAAAATTATAACAAATCAGAAATTGCATTTAAGGAATTAATTGAATTAGCACCAAATGACTTTCATTCCTATGCAAAACTCATTCAGATTTATTATGGCAGAAAAGAATATGAAAAAGCTAAACCTTTAAGGCAAAAACTCTACCAAGCTTATGAACAAGGAATTTTAAAAGATGATTTATCAGAAATGTTTTGTTTTGACCAATTCGACTGGAACGACAAACTGATTCAAGTCTTTGAAAGGTTTGCTGTTAAAGAAGGAGAACTCTATTATAAACATCTTTTTTACGTAGTAAATAAAAAAGGAGAAATTGAATTTAGAATACAAACGGAAAACTCACCAATATCAATTGAGTTAGGTGGACCGAAATATGTACTTGGAATGGATAAAAATGGAACTCACTCAACTTTTCGTTACGGGTTTGAGGAAGATTTTGACTATGAAGATTTGAAAAAAACAGTGATTTTAGTACTTGAAGAAAAGGTAAAAGCCGGTGCAAGTTCAAGAAAAGGGAATAAATAACTGTGGGTAACAACGTGTATAAAACATAGCTACTATAGGCTTTCCGAGAGGATTTTACTTATTTGCAAAGACCGCCAAATTTTTAAATTTGGCTTTTAAAATAAGAAAAGTAAAAACAAAATATAAAAATTCGGCTAAGTGTTAAACCGAAAAGTCAGCGTCTTTTTACACGCTACGTTTCATACACAAGACCGTGGCGGCTGATTGCCCAAGGGGCTCGCAGACCACGATAAAATAAGCCACACAAAAGGCAGTTGCATACTTGGTCATTACCGCAATCGTATGGCTACGCTTCAAAATCACATAACCGCCAGTACAAGCATCATCATCAAGTCATAGCACAAAAGGATTATAAGGCAAACCCGCTAGGATTTTAAAGCTCCCACCCTACTCAATCAGCCGCCACAGGCCACTACTCAAAAATGCCTAGGGCATATATCTTAAGTATAGAAAGCTCACACGTAGTTGCAACCAGACACAACTATTACATAACGCGAATACGACATTTTTGAAAGCTCTATGCGCGGCGACAGATCCACAAATAAGTGTATATTTAGACAATCAATTAAAAAACAAATAAATACAGGCTAACCAGCAAAATGCCGCACTCGCTTTATGTAGTGGCCTGTTGTAAGTAATGCCGAAAACCCCAAAAACCGAGTGAAAAAGACAATATTTGAAATTACCAAAATGGACTGTCCTTCAGAGGAAAATCTAATCCGAATGAAATTGGACGGAACTTCAAGTATTGCGAATTTGAACTTTGATATTCCGAATCGAAAATTGACCGTTTTTCACAGCGGAGAAATTGACCAAATCGAAAAGTCAGTTATCGAACTGAACTTGGGCGGAAAGAAAATCTCAACAGAACAAACCGACCAAACAGAATTTAAAGAAAACAAAAATCAGAAAAAACTACTTTGGTCTGTACTTGCCATAAATTTTGCGTTTTTCATTATCGAAATGACGACAGGAATTATCTCAAAATCAATGGGACTTGTTGCCGACAGTTTGGATATGCTTGCGGACAGTTTTGTTTACGGAATTAGTTTGTTTGCGGTTGGCGGAACTTTAATTAAGAAAAAACGGATTGCCAAACTTGCTGGATATTTTCAAATAACACTTGCGATTATTGGATTTGTAGAAGTTTTAAGAAGGTTTTTCGGAGACGAGAAACTTCCCGAATTTTCGACAATGATTATCGTTTCTATTTTTGCACTTATCGCAAACGGAATTTGTCTTTACATTTTGCAAAAGTCAAAGAGTAAAGAAGAGGCACATATGAAAGCGAGTATGATTTTCACCTCGAATGACGTGATTATCAATTTGGGAGTAATAATTGCTGGAATTTTGGTAAATTGGTTGAGTTCGAGTAAACCTGATTTGATTATCGGAACAATCGTTTTTGTGTTGGTAATTCAAGGAGCCTTTCGGATTTTGAAATTAAGTAAGTGAATGAAAAAAGCACTACTTACAACATTGTATATAAAAAATAGCGCAAGTCATTGCTAACACTAAGGTTTGGGCATATTTGGAAAGTCGCCAAATTTTTAAATTTGACGATTTCCAAGTAAAAAGATAAATAGTAAAATTTAAAAATTCGGCTTGTGTTTAATCCGAAAAGTTATCGCTTATTTTCAGCGCTACTTTTCATATACTGAGCCGGTGGCGGCTGATTGCCCAAGGGGCTCGCAGACCACGATAAAATAAGCCACACAAAAGGCAGTTGCATACTTGGTCATTACCGCAATCGTATGGCTACGCTTCAAAATCACATAACCGCCAGTACAAGCATCATCATCAAGTCATAGCACAAAAGGATTATAAGGCAAACCCGCTAGGATTTTAAAGCTCCCACCCTACTCAATCAGCCGCCACAGGCCACTACTCAAAAATGCCTAGGGCATATATCTTAAGTATAGAAAGCTCACACGTAGTTGCAACCAGACACAACTATTACATAACGCGAATACGACATTTTTGAAAGCTCTATGCGCGGCGACAGATCCACAAATAAGTGTATATTTAGACAATCAATTAAAAAACAAATAAATACAGGCTAACCAGCAAAATGCCGCACTCGCTTTATGTAGTGGCCTGTTAGCCACAAGTTGAATGAACCTATTAACTAAAAGACCACATATAGTTTTTCTTGTATTTGCAGTAATCACTTTCATACTCGGATTTAATGCAAACGGAGGAATTGATATAAATATTCACGACACATATTTTGTGATGAGTAATTACCATTTTGCAACGCTGATTTCAATTCTTTTCGGCATAATTGGACTGATTTATTGGATTGTGAAAAAAGTGAACGGAAACCTCTCTAAACGTCTGAATTTAATTCACGTTGCGCTGACTTTTGGCGGAATTTTTCTGATTCTGATTTTAAACGAATTTTTCAGAAAATCCATTATGGAATATGATTTTAATGAAAACTTGACAACGGTAATTTATTTAATTTCTGCTGTTGTGATTTTTGGACAAATTATATTTCCGATTAATATAATAAGCGGAATAATAAAAAAACGGAATAAAACCAGTGGCTAACATCGTGTAAAATTAATTGCTAGTTCTAGCCTACTTACGAATATTCCTGCGGAATATTCTATTCGGTTTTTATTTGCTAAATTAGTTACTTAAACACGCAACTAATCTTACACAAACACGTTGTGCCACATTAGAAAAAACCTAGAATTGAATGGGAATATTTAGTCAAAAAGAGAAATGGAAAAACTATAGTGGAAACATTAACATCCATTCTGACATAAAAAAATCTGATATCCCCAAAATAATAGCTGAGGATAATATTCATTCTTTACAGCTATATCAATTTCAAAACCCCAAAAAACAAACTTGGGAAACGCTTAATGAGTTTTACAAACAATATCCGGATATTAGACTTCGTGTTTTGTGGTATGAAACACAAGATTTATCTTTTTATAAAGAAATACCTAATATTAGAAAATTCTCGATTGCATCATTTAACACAAAAGACTATTCAGCACTTCTTTCCAACACCAAACTAACACATTTCGGAATTGAAGAAACTAAATCAACAGCAGTTGACCTTTCATTCATAAAAGAATTTAAAGACTTGGAATCACTTTATATTGATGGAATGAAAAAAGGATTGGAAAATGTTAAACACTTAAAAAAGTTAAAAGTTCTGACCTTTAGAGGTGTGAAAATGGATAATCTTGATTTTATATCCGAATTAAATAATCTAGAAGAACTCAATTTACTTTTTGGTAGTTATAAAAATCTTGAATCTATTACTAAACTAAAACAATTAAAATCAATAGAATTTAGTCGTGTTAGGCAAATACCGAATTTTGATTTTTTGAATTCATTAGAGAATTTAGAGAAGATTGAATTCGAGGGAATGTCAAAAATGGAAGAAATTCCGAATCTATCTAAGCTTACAAAACTGAAAAGCATTCACATTCATAATAACTTAAGGCTTCAGAATATAAAATCAATTGGAGAAATTCAAAACCTAAAACTTCTTCAATTATCATTTGCGGAAAATTCAAAAGCTTCTGAACGAAAAAACCTTATTGAGCAATCGGTAAGAATTATAATGAAATCTAAGTCAATTGAATACACAAATATTATGCATTGGACGGATGAAGAAATGACAAAAAAACTAACTGAAAAAGGAATTAAAAAATGGAGTTGGGATATCGAAATATAACGTGGCACAACACGGTGTATAAAACATAGCTAGTAAGTGCTAAATCAAAAGGTTTGTACTTACTTACAAAGACCGCCAATTTTTTAAATTTGGCTTTTATAATAGAAAAATTAAAAACAAAATATAAAAATTCGGCTCTGTGTTAAACCGATAAGTTAGTGTCTTTTTACACGCTACGTTTCATACACAAGTCCGTGGCGGCTGATTGCCCAAGGGGCTCGCAGACCACGATAAAATAAGCCACACAAAAGGCAGTTGCATACTTGGTCATTACCGCAATCGTATGGCTACGCTTCAAAATCACATAACCGCCAGTACAAGCATCATCATCAAGTCATAGCACAAAAGGATTATAAGGCAAACCCGCTAGGATTTTAAAGCTCCCACCCTACTCAATCAGCCGCCACTTTGTGCCTTCCTCTCGGTCGTTCCTTCCTCGTCGGAGGCAAGACTCAAAAATGCCTAGGGCATACATCTTAAGCATAGAAAGCTCACACGTAGTTGCAACCAGACACAACGATTACATAACGCGAATACGACATTTTTGAAAGCTCTATGCGCGGCGACAGATCCACAAATAAGTGTATATTTAGACAATCAATTAAAAAACAAATAAATACAGGCTAACCAGCAAAATGCCGCACTCGCTTTATGTAGTGGCCTGTTATACCACATTTTAGAAAAACCTATGGCATTAATACCACCATTTTTTATCGATACAGTAGTTGCAATTGGAAGACAAACTACACAAGGAACATCTGTCAAAAAGCATTGGATAGGAACTGGGTTTCTTTATGCTACTTTCCAACAAGTTAATGAAGAAGACCCAACAACTAATGATTATAAAACTCATTTAATAACGAACAAACACGTTTTAAATGGTCAAGAAAATATTATCTTAAGATTCAATCCTCAAAACGGTCAAGCTGCAACTGACTATCCAGTAAATTTGAAAAATCCCGATGGAAGTTTAATTTGGACTGGACATCCAGAACCAGACGTAGACGTAGCTGTTATTCCAATAAATTCTCAAGTTCTAATAGACGCTGGAATGAAATGCTCTTACTTTCGCTCTGATAACGATATTCTTCTGAAACAAGATATGATTGATAAGCAAATTAGTGAAGGAGATTTTTTATATGTCCTAGGTTTTCCAATGGGTATGATGCCAACAGATAGACAACACGTGATTGTAAGAAGTGGAATAATTGCTAGAATAAGAGATTTATTTGAAGATAGAAGTAAATCATTTACAGTTGACTCATTAGTATTTCCCGGAAATAGTGGTGGACCTGTGGTTATTAAGCCTGAATTAGCTGCAATAAATGGAACAACAGCTTATAGTAGAGCAAGTCTAGTCGGAATTGTTAAAAGTTATATTCCTTTTACTGACGTTGCTGTTAGCCAACAAACAGGTAGAGCACGTATAACTTTTGAAGAGAATTCAGGATTAGCGAATGTAGAGACAGTTGATAAAATAAATGAAACAATTGTAATAGCACTAGCGAAATTAAACGTGGTATAACACCGTGTATAATTCATTGCTAGTACTCGCCTACTTACGAAAATCCTCGCGGATTTTCTATTCGGTTTGTATTTGCTAAATTAGTTGCTGAAACACGCAACGAAATCATACACAAACACGTGGCGGCTGATTGCCCAAGGGGCTCGCAGACCACGATAAAATAAGCCACACAAAAGGCAGTTGCATACTTGGTCATTACCGCAATCGTATGGCTACGCTACTCAATCAGCCGCCACTTTGTGCCTTCCTCTCGGTCGTTCCTTCCTCGTCGGAGGCAAGACTCAAAAATGCCTAGGGCATACATCTTAAGCATAGAAAGCTCACACGTAGTTGCAACCAGACACAACTATTACATAACGCGAATACGACATTTTTGAAAGCTCTATGCGCGGCGACAGATCCACAAATAAGTGTATATTTAGACAATCAATTAAAAAACAAATAAATACAGGCTAACCAGCAAAATGCCGCACTCGCTTTATGTAGTGGCCTGTTGCCACACATTTGAGAAAAACATATGGAATTAGACCAATTTATTACCACAACCTTGAAATCGATTATTAAGTCTGTTAATGATACAAAGGAATTCGCTGAATCGAATGGAGCAATAATTAATCCAGTAATAATGGAACAAATAGAAGACCACGACCAAACGACTTCTATTTGGAGAAAGGATGGTAAAGATGGTAGAAGACATTTAACAACTGTGGATTTTGACGTTGCTGTAACTGCTTCTAATGAAGAAAACAGCAAAATTGGTGGCGGACTTAAAATTCAAGTTCTGAATTTGGGTGCCTCAACTTCAGAAAATTTGACTAATGAAACAACGTCCCGAATAAAGTTCTGTTTAAAAGTGGCTCTTCCACATCAAGGGGATAAATAGTTTTTACGTATAGATTATAATATTGTAATAGACAAAAACTATCATATTGATATTTTTCATATCTTTACCCTATCTAAAATAGAACGCTATGAGTATAACAATTGAGGATTTTGACGAGAAATTAAAACCTATTAAAAAAGAGCTATTTGATGGCGAGTTTTTAAAAACACCAAGTATATACAGTTTGGAACGAGCTGGAAATACTCTTTTAAGTTTAGTAAAACAGATTAGAGAACAAAATAATGAGTTTGACCCTTGGCTCCATTCACTTAAAATGGACTTGGATATTTATCTGGCGGATTTGGGTGGTGAATTGCAGCACGATTATGATAGAGGTAATAAAAGATATAAAGGGAAATGGACGACTGAAAAAAGAAAGGTTGTTGGTTTTATCTCAAGGTTCAGACAAAAAATATTGGAAAAACAAACAGCTGAATAAAAAACGTGTGGCAACAACGTGTATAAAACATAGCTAATAAGTGATAAACCGAAAGGCTTTTGCTTATTTGCAAAGACCGCCAAATTTTTAAATTTGGCTTTTAAGAATGATAAGTTAAAAACAAAATATAAAAATTCGGCTCTGTGTTAACCCAAAACTTAGTGTCTTTTTACACGCTACGTTTCATACACAAGACCGTGGCGGCTGATTGCCCTAGGGGCTCGTAGACCACGATAATATAAGCTACACAAAAGGCAGTTGCATACTTGGTTATAACCGCAATCGTATGGCTACGCTTCAAAATCACATAACCGCCAGTACAAGCATCATCATCAAGTCATAGCACAAAAGGATCATAAGGCAAAACCGCTAGGATTTTAAAGCTCCCACCCTACTCAATCAGCCGCCACAGGCCACTACTCAAAAATGCCTAGGGCATACATCTCAATTATAGAAAGCTCACACGTAGTTGCAACCAGACACAACGATTACATAACGCGAATACGACATTTTTGAAAGCTCTATGCGCGGCGACAGATCCAAAATTCATTGTATATTTAGACAATCAATTAAAAAACAAGAAAACAGGCTAACCAGCAAAATGCCGCACTCGCTTTATGTAGTGGCCTGTTGTACACAATTATGAAAAAGTCAGTTCTAATCATAAAAGGATATAGCAAAACTGATATAGAGTTGATTAATGATAGAAAAATTGTTCAACTCTATATTGATTTCTTTTGTAGTAACGCTGGAGGAGTTTTCGATTTTGATACAGAAATAAATGTACTGGAAGAGCCAGAAGTTAAAGTCTTACAGAATTTAAATATTCTAAATGAACTTGATTACTTGATTGTATTACTAATCGGACACGGAGCAAATAAAGATGGGACTCAAATTTTTCAACTACAAAAAGATACTTTCATACAACCTGGACAAATACAATTTGAATGTAAAAAGCAATTGCATATTTTGGAAACTTGTAGAAATGTAATTGACTTTGAACTTGACATTAAAAGATTGAATAGATTAATCCCAAAATATGCTTATGGAGGAGTTGTTAAACGACCTTTGACAAAGGAAGAATCCCGTGAAAAATTTGACAGTGCACTTGCTAAATCGGAAAATGGAACGATATACTTATTCGCAGCAAGTATTGACGAAAGTGCTTACGGATATTTATTTCTCAAATTAATGATTGACATTGCAATTTACGTTCACGAGTATTATAGAGAACGCATTGTTGATGCAAACAAAATATTTGAATTAGCAAAAAAACAAGTTATTGAACTGACTGAAGGAAAACAAAACCCTATTATGAATGGTGATAATGAACTACCATTCGTGATAACGATAATATAAAATCAACAAATAAATTGACAGAATATAATATTGACTATCTAAATTCTTTAATAGAAAATAAAGTTGAGGAAAATTTAAACCTTGATTATAAAGCAGCAGGTTCTCTTGACAAGCAAAACAATAAAACAACTGAAATTTCTAAAGATGTAAGTGCATTTGCGAATTCTGATGGTGGAATTTTAATCTATGGAATAAAAGAAGATAAAGTAAATAAACATCTACCCGAAAAAATTGACCCAATCAATAGAAAAGACTTTACGAAAGAATGGTTGGAGCAAATAATCCAAGATAAAATTCGGCCGCGAATAAGTGATTTCAAAATTCATCCGATTGAAATTAATAATGAACAAGTTGTTTATGTTGTGGATATTAAAAAAAGTAATACTGCACATCAAGCATTTGATAAAAAATATTACAAGAGGTATAATTTTCAATCAACTTCGATGTACGATTATGAAATAAGGGACATTTTAAATCGAGCAAAAAATCCTGAAATAGAATTGGATTTTGAACTCAAAGATAGACATTCAACTTTGGTAGTTTATGCTGTAAATATTGGTAGAATTCTTGCAAAATACTTAAACGTAGATTTTAAAATACCAAAACAGATTATTGAAGGAAATGAATATAGTCCTTTTAATAAAATGACCTTTGAAACATACAATTTAGATAATACAATAAGAGATGTTTTAGATGTCGAATTTACAGGCTTAATGCAAGTGTCTGAAAAATATGGTCCATCAAGATATGAACCTATTTTGCCGAATCGTAGATTTAAATTAACTGAAATAAAGATTGGAAATCATCCTTTTGATGACGAAAATTATTTGGAATGGGAAATATTTTGTGATAATGCTAATCCAAAAAAGGGAACAGTAAAAATGAACCAACTATTGAACAAATAACTGTGTACAACAACGTATATAAAAAATAGCGATTTAATCGCTTAATCAAAGGAAAATGAATAAATTAAGGTCAGTCATAATCCGAAAAGTTAGAGCCTAAATATCCGCTACTTTTCATATACAAGACCGTGGCGGCTGATTGCCCAAGGGGCTCGCAGACCACGATAAAATAAGCTACACAAAAGGCAGTTGCATACTTGGTTATTACCGCAATCGTATGGCTACGCTTCAAAATCACATAACCGCCAGTATAAGCACCGTCACCAAGGCATAGCACAAAAAGATCATAAGGCAAACCCGCTAGGATTTTAAAGCTCCCACCCTACTCAATCAGCCGCCACCTTGTGCCTTCCTCTCGGTCGTTCCTTCCTCGTCGGAGGCAGGACTCAAAAATGCCTAGGGCATATATCTTAAGTATAGAAAGCTCACACGTAGTTGCAACCAGACACAACGATTACATCGCTCACTTATGCCTTCCTCTCGCTACGCTCGTCGGAGGCAGGTTTGAAAGCTCTATGCGCGGCGACAGATCCACAAATAAGTGTATATTTAGACAATCAATTAAAAAACAAGAAAACAGGCTATCCAGCAAAATGCCGCACTCGCTTTATGTAGTGGCCTGTTGCCACACATTTAAAAAAAAAATCCGTGAAATACATTAGAACCATTATTTTAATTTTCCTTTTTGCAAGTTGCAAGCCCGATTCGACAAATAAAGAAACTGATTTGGGAAAAATGGAATTATATGGAACTTGGAGGTTTCAATCTTCAACCGACGATTATATAAAAGACCACAGAATTATTATTTTAAAAGACAGTTCTTATTTTAAATTTTCAACAAGAAATGGTGGTGGATTAATTGAGAAAGGATATTTATCGAAAGAAGACTCACTCGTCAACGAAAGAGACTTCAAGTATGGATTGAAAAAAATTGACACTAATAGAATTGAGATTGAAAATCACTATAATTTCTTCGGCGACTTCACGAACACTTACGAAAAAAGGCACTATGGCAATTACAAAGATGAGTTAAAGAAATATTTGAAAATTGACTCAATCAGAAATAAAGCACTTGGCTGGTGGAAATTAAGTAAATCGAAATTACCAATCGAATTAGTAAATTATTCGGGAAAGTTTGAAAAATTCACAATGCAAATAAGTTCTGACGGAACCGCAACTTTCTATTTAGAAAACTATTTGGATTCTATTGTTGACTATAATTATCGAATAACAGAAAAAAACGGAATTGATTTTATGCGGGGCGATGTTGCAGGTGGTGGAACTAAAATATATTTTGAATCGGACACGATAATGAAAATGCTGATGAAAAGCCGAAGTTTAGATACATTAGAATTGAGAAAAATATACCAACTGGAATAAAAACGTGTGGCAACATTGTATATAAAAAATAGCGCAAGTCATTGTTAACAATATGGTTTGGGCATTTTTGGAAAGTCGCCAAATTTTTAAATTTGACGATTTCCAATAAAAAGATAAATAGTAAAATTTAAAAATTCGGATTGTGTTTAATCCGAAAAGAAACCGCTTATTTTCAGCGCTACTTTTCATATACGGAGCCGTGGCGGCTGATTGCCCAAGGGGCTCGCAGACCACGATAAAATAAGCCACACAAAAGGCAGTAGCATACTTGGTTATTACCGCAATCGTATGGCTACGCTTCAAAATCGGCTTTAGAGCGATTGTAAGAGCTACAATCAAGGATTTGCCACAGATGGATCATAGAGCAAATCCGCTAGGATTTTAAAGCTCCCGCCCTACTCAATCAGCCGCCACTTTGTGCCTTCCTCGTCGGAGGCAAGACTCAAAAATGCCTAGGGCATATATCTTAGTTATAGAAAGCTCACACGTAGTTGCAACCAGCCACAACTATTACATAACGCGTCCCGAAGTACATCGGGATTTGAAAGCTCTATGCGCGGCGACAGATCCACAAATAAGTGTATATTTAGACAATCAATTAAAAAACAAATAAATACAGGCTAACCAGCAAAATGCCGCACTCGCTTTATGTAGTGGCCTGTTACCAAACGTACGAATGAACATCTTCGGATTTAATAAGAAACAGGACTATTCAGCAAAGGAAATACTAAGGCAACTTGACAAATGTGCTGAAGATTTTACCTTTCCTATGTTGGACAATGGCTACGTTTATCCGATTCACACAAAAATGAGTGCTTACCGAGATGAAAAACGATGGGCTTTAATCATTGAAGTAATCGGATTTAATTATCGTGGCGGAGGACACGACGGAATTTCCAATTGCTTACACATTTTTGGTAACTGCATAGACACAAAGCCTGGAACTGACAACGCAAACTTTTTATACATAACAGATAATAGTGCGGACAATTCGACTTTTGACGAAGAATATTTGGAAAGTCTAAACCCAAAAGCAAAAACAATGCTTTTACGTGGAAAAGAATTGAGTATTAATCACAACAGAGAATTTTATCTGAATAAAGGAATTGAACTCGAAGAGGAAGACAAAATTTTCGTTTGGGAATTTATGAGAGGTTTAGAGCCTGAATACAACAATGAATTAGAGGCAACTGAAAAGGAAATAAGGGAACGAATTCCATCGGATTTACCAAAAATTATGGAGCTGACTGAATGGTATCATCCAGAATGTGCTGACTCGGAACTTCCAAGTAAAAATGAAACTTTTAAACAGATAGCCAAAGTATTGGAAACTGGAAAAACGGAATTCTACAAACCAACTAATGAACCGAATAATCATTGGAAAAACTGGCCAGATGGAGGAACACTATAAAAAAGTACGTTTGGTAACAATGTATAACCGCAATTACGGCGGATTCGACTACGTCCGAATCCACTCGGAATTGCTAACGTCAGTGCTAAACCGAAAATTAACGCATATTAACCCGTAACTGACGGTTATACGAGACCGTGGCGGCTGATTGCCTAAGGGGCTCGCAGACCACGATAAAATAAGCCACACAAAAGGCAGTTGCATACTTGGTCATTACCGCAATCGTATGGCTACGCTTCAAAATCGGTTTTAGAGCGATTTTAAGAGCTATAATCAAGGTTCTTGTACAGAATCATCATAGAGTAAATCCGCTAGGATTTTAAAGCTCCCACCCTACTCAATCAGCCGCCACCTTGTGCCTTCCTCTCGGTCGTTCCTTCCTCGTCGGAGGCAGGACTCAAAAATGCCTAGGGCATACATCTTAGTTATAGAAAGCTCACACGTAGTTGCAACCAGCCACAACTATTACATAACGCGTCCCGAAGTACATCGGGATTTGAAAGCTCTATGCGCGGCGACAGATCCACAAATAAGTGTATATTTAGACAATCAATTAAAAAACAAAATACAGGCTATCCAGCAAAATGCCGCACTCGCTTTATGTAGTGGCCTGTTGTAGCACATTAAAACCAACTGAATAAATGACAGAAAAATTAATTGAATTACAAAATAAAATCTACAACTATCATAATTCTTCTGAATTTCAATATAATTTAGGCTTTTCCCCAAGAATAAGTTTTTCAAAAATTGGAGAATTTTATGAGATTATATTTTATGGCGAAGGTTATGATGATGATTTTAGTATTCATTCATCTCAATTTGAACCAGGAGGATTTAATTTTGGGTTTTGTGCTTTTCAAGATTTCTTAATTGAAAATCCGGATAAGGTAATCTCTTTGATATTTTCTGGCCCAGATGCTGGAGCAAATGGGACAAGAGATTGGAACTTTAGCAGAATAATTAACTCAAATGTAATTTTTGATAATTTAAAAATTTTCAAAGTAGCATTGACTGAAGTTGGAGATCATAATCAGAGTGTTATTGGTGAATATGGAGAGGAGAATGGAATGATAGCAAAGTTGACAGCGAAAATGCCAAAAATAGAAGAACTAAAACTTCCATCTGCACCTAATGAAGAATTTTTCAAGATTCAAAATCCTAACATTAGACATCTTACTATTCAGGCAGGTTATGGACATCAAAATTTTATTGAAAATTTAGCAAACTCTACAAACATAACTAATCTTACATCTTTAGATTATGCTGAACCATTTGACCATTTTGGAGATTTAGAAGATGATGAATTTACTTCTTTTGAGTCTTTAAAAAAACTATTCGCATCGAAAGTGTTTTCAATTGACAATTTTCATTTTAAATTAAGGGAAAATAGATTAAATAAAGAGCAATTAGAAGAATTACAAAAAATAAACAACATACAACTACTTCATATTAAAACCGAATCGGGAAAGTATGTCCGAATGTAAATAGCGTGCTACAACAATGTATAAGAATAATAGCGATTTTATTGCTAAAACGAAAGTATGTAAATATAAATAAGGTGTCTGTGTATAACCGAAAATTAGTGCATTTTAATTCGCTACTATTCTTATACAAGACCGTGGCGGCTGATTGCCCAAGGGGCTCGCAGACTACGAGAAAATAAGCTACACAAAAGGCAGTAGCATACTTGGTGATTACCGCAATCGTATGGCTACGCTTCAAAATCACACAACCGCCAGTATAAGCACCATCACAAAGACATAGCAAAAAAGGATCATAGAGCAAACCCGCTAGGATTTTAAAGCTCCCACCCTACTCAATCAGCCGCCACTTTGTTCCTTCCTCTCGCTACGCTCGTCGGAGGCAGGTTTGAAAGCTCTATGCGCGGCGTACAAATCCAAAATTCATTGTATATTTAGTCCAAACAAATCAAGACCACAAAGTAAAGCAAACCAGCAATCCCGCAAGCTATCGGGAGCCGCACTCGCTTTATGTAGTGGTCGGTTAGGTGTAATTTCAAAATCGAGATAAATTTGGAGTTTTTACCAAAAATTGGTAATTTTGAGTAAATTATTAAAATATGAAAAATACGTCTATATCACTTGGAAATTATTTTGACCAATTTGTGAGTTCACAAGTTTCTGTTGGAAGATATAAAAATGTGAGCGAGGTAATTCGTGCTGGACTTCGACTTTTGGAAAATGAAGAAAGCAAAATGATTGCTTTAAGAAATGCTATCCAAGAAGGACTGAATAGTCCAATAGTGGAAGATTTCGACTTTGAAGAAAACCTACAAAGATTAAAAGCTGAAAAAAGAAAGAATGGCTAAAGTTGTTTTAAGACAAGAAGCCATAGATGACTTAAATGACATTTGGAACTATACTTACGAAAAATGGTCGGAAAAACAAGCTGACAAATATTATGCAACAATCAAGCTTGCTTGTAAAGGAATAGGTGATAATCCTGATGTAGGAAAAGAATATTTTGGAGTAATTGACAATTTACTCGGTCTTGAATCTGGAAAACATATAATATTTTACGATTTAATTTCTGAAGACAGAATTGAAATCATAAGAATATTACACGAAAGAATGGATTTAAAAAATAGATTAACCGAATAAAAAATACACCTAACATCGTGTAAATAAAATTGCTGCTTTTGTACTTTCCATTTGTTCCATCTTTTCTAATTTACTCCATTTATATATCGGAAAGTTCTCGCGCTTTTATTCGCAACTAACCATACACAAACACGTGGCGGCTGATTGCCCAAGGGGCTCGCAGACCACGAGAAAATAAGCTACACAAAAGGCAGTAGCATACTTGGTTATTACCGCAATCGTATGGCTACGCTTCAAAATCAGACAATCGCCAGTACAAGCATCATCATCAAGTCATAGCACAAAAGGATTATAAGGCAAACCCGCTAGGATTTTAAAGCTCCCACCCTACTCAATCAGCCGCCACCTTGTGCCTTCCTCTCGGTCGTTCCTTCCTCGTCGGAGGCAGGACTCAAAAACGCCTAGGGCATATATCTTAAGTATAGAAAGCTCACACGTAGTTGCAACCAGACACAACTATTACATAACGCGTCCCGAAGTACATCGGGATTTGAAAGCTCTATGCGCGGCGACAGATCCACAAATAAGTGTATATTTAGACAATCAATTAAAAAACAAATAAATACAGGCTAACCAGCAAGGCTTGTACTGAGCTTGTCGAAGTATGCCGCACTCGCTTTATGTAGTGGCCTGTTGTGGTGCATATAAAAAAAACTAAATGAGAGTTGAATTTTTAGGACACGGACTTCATAAAGACCATACCAATACGGTTGGTCATTATATGATTGATTCGTTTAAAAATGATGACTATTACTCTTTTGTTGGATTTTCTGCTTTTACGAAAATGTCAGGAATAAACCGAATTAAGAAAGAACTACTTGAAGCTTCTAAAAAATTTAAGTCATTAAAGTTCTATCTTGGAATTGTACCAAAAGGAACTTCGAGAGAAGCTCTTCAATTTTTAATCGACAATAACATTGACACTTGGATTTTCTGTACAAGTGACCAAATAATGTTTCACCCAAAAATCTATTTTTTTCAAGGCAAGCACAATTATCGTTTTATTACGGGTTCTTCAAACTTGACAAGTTTTGGACTATTTGATAATATAGAAGCCTCTACATTTTTTGAGTTTTCAAAGAATAATCAGCAAGGGAAAAAATTAGTAAGGCAATTTGAAGAATACTTCGACCCAATTCTCAATGGAACAGATAAAAACGTTCAAAAATTAACAACAGAAGTTCTTGTTGACTTAGAACAATCAGGATTCATTTGGCCTGAATCAAAAACAAATGCGGAATATGAATTTGTAAAGTCAAATAAAAAAGCTTTTGACAAAAGAAAAAAACTGAAGTTCGACAAGGATTCTTTAGGCAAAATTGAATCAAAACCACCTTCATACAAAAATGACTCCGATTATATTCCTGCAATAACTGAAGACTACTTGAACTCTTGGCCTGATTTCTTTGAATTATTCAAAGAGTTCAAAAAAGAAAATCGTGATAAAGGAGAAAAATATAGTGTTACAGTTCCAAGAGATTACAAAAACCCTTCACTTTATAATTGGTATCTGAAACAAAAGATATATCACAAAAATAAAATACTACCAGAAGACCACGAAAAACAACTAAAACAGGAGCATTTTTACTTTGGAGATGCCCACAAGTTGTGGCAAGAATGGAAAGCGGACACTAAATTAAAGTTACTCCAAGAAGCAGTTGATGAAGGAGAAAATATTGGTTTGAGTCAACGATATGAATATAAAGGCGTACGACTTGGCACTTGGATTCAGGGAATAAAAAAAGCCAACAAATCGGGTAAAAAGTTGGATATAATGGAAAAAATAAATGACATACTCGATTTGTCTTCCAAAAGCAGGACTCCAATAGATACTGCCACAAGATTTATTAATGACCTTTTAGAAAGAGAAAATCCGAATAAAGCTAATTTTCAAAATAGATTTAATAGTGCTTTAAGAGATAGAATTGATGAACTCCCTGACGAAATTCAACAAGATATCGTTGATGCTTGGTACTTAGTATTTGACGAAGAACGTCCATTAGGGAGAATTAGAACTCGTCAAAAAGACAGAACAGAAGAGTGGAAATCATTTCGCTATAACAAGTCGATTAATCCAGAGGGTATTTGGTCTTTAACCGAATCTAAAATTGGAAATTTATATCATTGGATAAGACAGAAAAGGGAAAATAGAACAAGGATGGAATTGATTAGGAAGAACTTTAACGAACAAGAAAAAAGTGAGTTAAGGAGAGAAGGATTTCCAATTTGAAAATAAAATACGACACCACAACAACGGCTATACGTAATGCGGGTTTTGGTGCTAAACTTAAATTAAATGAATATTAAAAAACATAACGGCAAACTGAATGTGAAGTGCATTTTAATCCCGCACTACGCATAGCCTAACCGTGGCGGCTGATTGCCCAAGGGGCTCGCATACCACGATAAAATAAGCTACACAAAAGGCAGTAGCATACTTGGTCATTACCGCAATCGTATGGCTACGCTTCAAAATCACATAACCGCCAGTACAAGCATCATCATCAAGTCATAGCACAAAAGGATTATAAGGCAAAACCGCTAGGATTTTAAAGCTCCCACCCTACTCAATCAGCCGCCACCTTGTGCCTTCCTCTCGGTCGTTCCTTCCTCGTCGGAGGCAGGACTCAAAAATGCCTAGGGCATATATCTTAGTTATAGAAAGCTCACACGTAGTTGCAACCAGACACAACTATTACATAACGCGTCCCGAAGTACATCGGGATTTGAAAGCTCTATGCGCGGCGACAGATCCACAAATAAGTGTATATTTAGACAATCAATTAATAAACAAACAAATACAGGCTAACCAGCAAGGCTTGTACTGAGCTTGTCGAAGTATGCCGCACTCGCTTTATGTAGTGGCCTGTTGCCCACAATTATGAAAAAAATTCTGCTACCATTTATAATCTTGATTTTCAACTTAAATTTGAGTTGTAAATCAGCGGAATATAAAAAAGCAGTTTACCCAAATATCCCGATTGAATTACAATTTCTTTCAAATTTTCAAACTGACATAGAAAATAGAACAGATGAAATAGTTATTGATTATGAGGAATTAAAACTCAAACAAATAATAAAAGATTCACAGTCTGAGTTTTGGATTGAAAACAAAAAACTAATAAGTATTCCGAAAAACACTCACGGAAATTGTTATATAAGAGAAGTTTTTAAAAAAAGTTTTCTTCTGATTTCAAAAGGAAGTTGCGGAGCAGCAGGACCAGATTTAGTGGAAAGAAAACAGGTAATATTAATCGATTTGAATTCGTATAAAACATACGAAATTGATTTCGGAGAATTTATGTTAACTCGCTCAAAAAGTGCAGTAGATGCATTTTATAGTAATTCTGACAAATATTCTGCAATTGTGGATGTAGATATAGAAAAAAACCTAATTCGGATTACCAACAACAAAATCGGAATTAAAACTATCGAAATGATTGCGCAAGAATAACTGTGGGCAACAATGTATATAAAAAATAGCGCAAGTCATTGCTAACACTAATGTTTGGGTATTTTTGGAAAGTAGCCAAATTTTTAAATTTGACGATTTCCAATAGAAAGATAAATAGTAAAATTAAAAAATTCGGCTCGTGCTCAACCGAAATCCCGATAGCTACCGGGACGCTAATTTGCACGCCACGAGCCATATACAAAACCGTGGCGGCTGATTGCCCAAGGGGCTCGCAGTTCACGACAAAATAAGCTTCACAAAAGGCAGTTGCATACTTGGTCATTACCGCAATCGTATGGCTACGCTTCAAAATCGGCTTTAGAGCGATTGTATGAGCAAAAATCAAGGATCTTGTACAGATAGATCATAGAGCAAAACCGCTAGGATTTTAAAGCTCCCACCCTACTCAATCAGCCGCCACCTTGTGCCTTCCTCTCAGTCGTTCCTCTCTCGTCGGAGGCAGGTTTGAAAGCTCTATGCGCGGCGTACAAATCCAAAATTCATTGTATATTTAGTCCAAACAAATCAAGACCACAAAGTAAAGCAAACCAGCAATCCCGCAAGCTATCGGGAGCCGCACTCGCTTTATGTAGTGGTCTGTTAGGTGTAATTTCAAAATCGAGATAAATTTGGAGTTTTTACCAAAAATTGGTAATTTTGAGTAAATTATTAAAATATGAAAAATACGTCTATATCACTTGGAAATTATTTTGACCAATTTGTGAGTTCACAAGTTTCTGTTGGAAGATATAAAAATGTGAGCGAGGTAATTCGTGCTGGACTTCGACTTTTGGAAAATGAAGAAAGCAAAATGATTGCTTTAAGAAATGCTATCCAAGAAGGACTGAATAGTCCAATAGTGGAAGATTTCGACTTTGAAGAAAACCTACAAAGATTAAAAGCTGAAAAAAGAAAGAATGGCTAAAGTTGTTTTAAGACAAGAAGCCATAGATGACTTAAATGACATTTGGAACTATACTTACGAAAAATGGTCGGAAAAACAAGCTGACAAATATTATGCAACAATCAAGCTTGCTTGTAAAGGAATAGGTGATAATCCTGATGTAGGAAAAGAATATTTTGGAGTAATTGACAATTTACTCGGTCTTGAATCTGGAAAACATATAATATTTTACGATTTAATTTCTGAAGACAGAATTGAAATCATAAGAATATTACACGAAAGAATGGATTTAAAAAATAGATTAACCGAATAAAAAATACACCTAACATCGTGTAAATAAAATTGCTGCTTTTGTACTTTCCATTTGTTCCATCTTTTCTAATTTACTCCATTTATATATCGGAAAGTTCTCGCGCTTTTATTCGCAACTAACCATACACAAACACGTGGCGGCTGATTGCCCAAGGGCTCGCAGTTCACGACAAAATAAACCACACAAAAGGCAGTTGTATACTTGGCTATTACCGCAATCGTATGGCTACGCTTCAAAATCACACAACCTCCAGTATAAGCATCATCACCGAAACATAGCACAAAAGGATCATAAGGCAAACCGCAAGGATTTTAAAGCTCCCACCCTACTCAATCAGCCGCCACTTTGTGCCTTCCTCTCGGTCGTTCCTTCCTCGTCGAAGGCAAGACTCAAAAATGCCTAGGGCATACATCTTAAGTATAGAAAGCTCACACGTAGTTGCAAGTATGTATTCCTCTAGCTCGTCCCTCTCTCGTCGGATGCAAGAACTATTACATAACGCGTCCCGAAGTACATCGGGATTTGAAAGCTCTATGCGCGGCGCACAAATCCAAAATTCATTGTATATTTAGACAATCAATTAATAAACAAATAAATACAGGCTAACCAGCAAGGCTTGTACTGAGCTTGTCGAAGTATGCCGCACTCGCTTTATGTAGTGGCCTGTAAGCTGTAATTAAAAAACTGTATTGAATAGACAATGAGATTTAAGAAATTAAAACTTTACACTAATAAATTAGAGTCCGAACTAGAGTTTTATTCAAAAACTTTAGGGTTTGAAGTTTTAAAACAGACTGCTAATTATTTTTCTGTAAAAGTTGGTTGGAGTGAATTAGTATTCGAAAAAACAGACAGAGAATATAAATATCATTATTGCTTTTTAATCCCTTCTAATAAATTAAACGAAGCTTTAGAATGGATGGAAAAAAGAACTGAAATTGTAACTATTGAAAATGGTAGAAAAACTCAAAACTTTGACTCTTGGAATGCTGACTCGTTTTACTTTTATGATGCAAGTGGAAACATAGCTGAGTTTATTGTAAGATATGATTTGAATAATAATGATTTTGACATATTTGATATTTCAAAAGTTTTGGGAGTAAACGAAATAGGAATGCCAACAGCAAATGTTAGAAAGACAAATGACCAACTTCAAACAGAATTACAAACAGAATATTGGAAAGGAGATATAGATCGATTTGGAACAAATGGTTCACAAGAAGGAATTTTTCTTTTACCAAACTATAATTTAAAAGATATTTGGTTTCCAACATCTATAAAAATAAAGCCTGAACCTTTTGAAGCGGTTATTGAAAATAAGGAAAGAGAATATCATATAGAATTCAGAAATGAAAAAATAAAAACTACCGCAAACAAAGAACTAAGTTAAAAAAGCCTACTTAAAGAAGGCTCTGCATAAGCATCTTACCTTATTGCGATGTATAATCTTCATCGTAGTAGTATTATAATGTTACGCTTTCGCGAAAGCGTCATCTTCTTCAAATACTTGTATATTTAAATAATCAAGTAAAAAACAACAATATAAGTACTCCATCAACCCCGATAGCTATCGGGAGCCGCACTCGCTTTATGTAGTGGCCTGTTGTGCGCAAGCTGAAAAACATACTCTGGAATTTAAAATTGACGAAATAATGGACAAAAAGGAAATAGCAAAGCAATATATAACTCATCTTGAAAATGGAAATATTGAACAAGTAGTTGCATTATTCAATCAAAATGGAATGGTTGATTCACCTCTATATGGAATAAAAAAAGCAAGTGAGTTTTATCGTAAATTAAAGAGTGATACTTTAAATTCAGAACTGCACGTAAAAGGAATTTTTGAAGAAGATCACACAAACAGTATTGCCCTTTATTTTACTTACAAATGGACTTTAAAAAATAATCAAAAAGTAGCATTTGATGTAGTTGACATTATTGAATTTGACAATCAAAATAAGATTGACAAACTGAAAATTATATATGATACGGTTACGGCAAGAAAACTAGTCGAAGAGTTGTAGATATGCCTAACCGCAACAAAGGGTTTAATTAATAATAAGCTTACTTCAGCCTAAGACCTTTTAGCTTATTTTGACCATTAATGCTCATCGTATTTAGTTTTTCTTTTTTGCTTTCGCGAAAGCGCAACCTTTCGCAAATACTCGTATAATTAAACCATAAATTTTACAAACAGGCACTATCGCAAGGCTTGTACTGATCTTGCCTAAGTATGCCACACTCGCTTTATGTAGTGAGCTGTGAGCCACAATCCTTCATAAAACTCAAAAATTCTTCGGCTCTTAGGCTTACGTAAATAGAGTAAATTGAGAATGGAAACTGTAAAAAAATGGGGAAACTTAAATATGTATAAAACCTGATTTTTTAAACATAACGCTACGTCAGACAGGATTTTGAGACCAAACTGTAACAAAATTATTGAGCTTTGTCTTTATAAAGAAATGGTCAATCAAAAAATCAAAATGAAATTCTTAAACCTTCTAATTCTGTTTATAGTTGTCAGTTTTAATGTAAACGCACAAAACAATTCAGCGCTAGCATCAAATAGACAAAATAACACTACTTATGTCATAAAGAATGTGAATGTAATTACTATGACCAAAGAAAATAAGGTCATTAAAAATGCAACAGTAGTAGTAAAAGAAAACAAAATACACTCTATTAATAAATCAATCCCTGAAAATTCTGTAATTATTGACGGAATAAACAAATGGTTAATTCCTGGGTTAATTGATATGCACGTGCATACACTGGCAGATGGGGCTCCTTTTGTAATTTATCCCACAAAAGGACCATTAGTAAGCTATAAAACGCAGTACAATATGACACCTTATATAGCTAATGGTGTTACAACTGTTTTTGATTTGGCAGCAAGAACAGAACATTTTGGGCAGCGTAATGAGATTATAAGAGGTGATGTAATAGGCCCTAGAATGGCAATGGCCAAAGTAATTGGAGGTAAAAAATCGAATCCAATAGCTAAGACCCCGTCAGATGGAAGAAATGCGGTACGCTTTGCCAAAGAGGAAGGCTATGAATTTATCAAGGTTTACACTTGGCTAAATGAAGAGACCTTTAAAGCGGTTATAGATGAAGCCAAAAAGCAAAATATGAAAGTGGTGGGTCATATCCCAGTCGCTTTTGAAGGGAAACCAGCCAGAGATATTTTTATTCCCCATTTTGGTTTAATTGCACACGCCGAAGAGTTTTCAAAACAAACAGACGATTATAGCTATAAGAAAGCACAAGAGTTTGCACGTTTGGCCAAAGAAAATGGAACTTGGTTAATTCCTAATTTGACAAATATGCTTTCCATTAGTCAACAGGCTACATCTTTACAGAACATCAAAAACTTACAAGGTTTTAAGTATGTTCACCCGCTTATGCAAAGTAAATGGCTAACTTCAAATGGTTACTATGGAGCGTCTGAAAAATTAATTGCATACTATAACAAACAATATGACTTTCATATGCTTATTGTAAAAGCTTTTAAGGAAGCTGGTGTGCCTATGGTTGCAGGAACAGATGCAGGAATTTCTGGTGTTATTTGGGGATTTTCACTTCACGACGAACTGAAGCTCTTGGTTGAAGCTGGATTAACAAATGAAGAAGCACTTACTTCTGCAACTAGATTAGGAGCAGAATGGCTTGAAATAGATGATAAAATAGGAACAATAGAAACAGGAAAGTTTGCAGATTTAATTTTGTTAGAAGCTAATCCCTTAGACGACATTAACAATACTCAAAAAATCTCAGGTGTATTTGTAAATGGTAAATGGATAAACAGAAGTAAAATAGACTCAATGCTTTCAGATATTGAAAAATGGAATAATGCCAATAAAGAAAAATACGACTGGAAAGAACTCTTAAATAGTTTAAAAAATTAATAAGCAAACTGTACCTCACACAGAACTGAGTTAAAAACAAGTCTACATAAGCAATGCCCTGTACAAGCTTTTTAAGCTAATTTTGATCTATAATTCTCATTATAGGGGCTTCTCATTTTTACGCTTTCGCGAAAGCGTAATCTTTCTCAAATACTCGTATATTTAGAAAATCAATTAAAAAACAATCAACAGAGCCTCTCCATCAATCCCGATAGCTATTGGGAGCTATACTTGATTTATGTAGTGGTCTGTTAGCACACATTTGACCAAATATTCGTGAAAATTGACAAACCACATATTAAACTTCACAAAATAGACAACAAAACAGTTCTTGACATTGACACGTGGGAACTGAAAGATATTATTGAGGACTATTTACGAGAGGAATGTGATGTAGATTATGAATATTTTCAAGAATTAAATCCTGAATTAGCTAAAACCAATTACGAAAGTTATCGACTTTTTTTCGCAGAGGAATACTCTGAAAACCGAATAGCTGACTTTTTGGAAAAATACTCTGACAAAGAATTGATTGAAATTGTAGAATTTCAGAGAGCCCAAGCGAATGGAAGATTTTACTGTGATTGTTGTGGTTACAACACGCTAAATGAAAAACCAAACGGAACTTATCAGATTTGTACAACTTGTTTTTGGGAAGACGACCCAATTCAAAAAGATGACCCAAATTATAAAGGCGGAGCAAATCAAGTTTCATTAAACCAAGCGAAAAAGAACTTTGCGGAATTTGGAGCTTGCGAAAGAGATATGATAAAAAACGTACAGAAAGTACATAAAAGTGACATTCGGAATCCGAAATATAAAATTGAATAAAAAACGTGTGCTAACAAAGAACTGAGTTAAAAAACAAGTCTACTTCGACAGGGCTCAGTACAGGCTTTTAAGCCGAAATTGATCTATAATTTTCATCGTAGCGTCTTCTTGGGTTTACGCTTTCGCGAAAGCGTAATCTAACTCAAATACTCGTATATTTAAAACATCAATTAAAAAACAATAAAAACAGGCACTACCGAATTCCCGATAGCTATTGGGAGCTGTTCTCGCTTTGTGTAGTGGCTGTTGTAAAATATAAAAAAAATGAAACGATTACTATATTTAATATTACTAATTGTAATTTCCTGCTCGAGCACATCTCAATTGCCAAGACCTGAAATACAATCCGAAATTCCAGCCTCAAAATTGAATTCAAATGGAATTGCCGCCATTAATCCAAATTATAAAAACTCATATTTTAGACTCTTACCTTACTTGTTTTTTAATGAAAGTAGCACTTTTAATGAAATTCAAGGTGATTTTTATAATGTAAAATTCAATGCCAATTCTAACTTAAATATAATGCCGGGGTTTAGGAGTGAATATGGAAATTACAAAAATTCTTTAATAGTTCTAATCGCAATGAGTGAGACATCAACCTTACCAATAAAAGATATACCCATTTCTGTTGAATCAAGTAAAAATGGAGCTTTTAAACAGGAGAAATTGATTGGAAATAATCAAATTAATAAATCACAGCAGCGAGTTTTATTTGTAAAAAAGCTGGAATTAGAAAATCGATTTGATGTGTTAAATAAAATTAATGATGACGTAATAACTGTTAAGATTGGAGAACAGGTTTATACATTCTTAAACCCTGAAATTAAACTGGATTAAAACGTTTTAGAACAAAACCACAAAGTAAAACATACCAGCAAAATGCCGCACTCGCTTTGTGTAGTGGCCTGTTGCCATACATTTAAACAAAATGAATGAGAAGAATATTATTCACAATTTTAGCGGCATTAGGGATAAATATTGGAGCAAAATCCCAAATTGAAAAGCTAGATAGCGGATTAAAAAACACCCTGAAAATTACGGCTGACCGATTTGAAAATAAAAATCACGCATTCCTGATAAACTTAGCGAAAGACAACACTGTTATAATGCAAGTTATCCACGGAGCATTAATCGAACAAACAGCCACAGCAGAAAACTCTTTCAATTACTCTATAAATCTGACTTTTGACAACGAAATGGAAAAGTTGGCTAAATTCCGAACGCTGGAAGTAGTTGAGGACTTTGAATATTACGAATTTGACGGAATTCCGTGTTTCGTAATGAATTTAGGAAACGACCAAGAGAAAACCCAAAAAGTGTTATTGGAAATATTAAATAAAGTTTACGGATTTGAAAACTCAGATATATTTGAGTTCGAAATTTATGATCAAGGACCACTCAGACGCTAAAAAACGTGTGGCAACCAAAAACTGAGAAAAAAACATCCATTACCGCAAAGCTTAGTGCTGCTTTCAAATTAAACTTCTTCTAGAATTCCTCAGTCATTCTTCCTCCATACTCCCTACTATTTCCCTCCTACTCCATAAAAAGAAGCAACATCTTGAGATATAATTTTATTTAAAAAGTCCAAAAGATGTATTTTCACGTACTTTTGTAAACTGCGATGGGATACATCGTCGTTTTTATATAAAATATCATTTAATTTTTCAGATTTATGAACGCTATTACAAAGGCTTTTGCTTTTATATTCCTCCTTTCTTTTACCGCTGTACAAGCACAAGATGCCTCAAAGAGTATTGATGATCAATTTACAGAGGTTATAGATGGTTCAAACAATTACCAGCAATTTAAGGTGATTGAAAAAGTAAAAATGACCCGCCTACAGCAAAACACAAAAAAACGCATAGACGGCCTACAGGCAGAGATAGAAAATCTTAAGTCAGAAATGGCACAGCAGCAAGCAGCTGCAGCACAGGTAAGCACAGACCTTGCTCAAACACAAGCCACACTAGAAACTACAGAGGGTGAGAAAGACTCAATGAACTTTTTTGGCGCTCAAATGAGTAAAGGCAACTACAACACGATGGTATGGAGTATAGCAGGTGTCCTTTTACTTGCCTTATTATTTTTTATATTCAAATTTAGAAGCAGTAACGTACTTACTAAAACAGCACAGCACAAACTAGATGAAACAGAAGCAGAGTTTGAAGATTACCGCCGTAAAGCCTTAGAAAAAGAACAAAAACTAGGTCGCCAGCTACAAGATGAGCGCAACAGAGCTCTTAAATCTTCAAAAGGGTAAGCACTCGTTTTATTAATACTATAAAATCTGTACTTTAGGGTATAGATTTTTTTTATGCACATACGCCAGGCCACACTTTCAGATCTTGAGTTTATCATTCCGCTCTTTGACGGGTATAGACAGTTTTATAAACAACCGTCAGATATAGAAGGGGCTCGCTCCTTCCTTAAAGAACGGTTTGCACATAATGAGAGTATCATTTACATCGCTCATACTGCAAGTAATCTGCAGGAGCTAGTAGGTTTCACGCAAGTGTACCCCCTATTTTCTTCGGTAAGTATGGAGCGTATGTTATTGCTCAATGATTTATATATTCATCCAGACCATAGAGGAAAAGGTATAGGTACCTTACTTATAAATCGTGTTAAAGAGTTATGTACAGCCACTGGGCAGAAAGGCATTGCATTACAAACGGGTACTACAAACCCGGCACAAAAACTTTATGAGCGTCTAGGCTTTACAAAAGACCCCGATTTACATTACTTTTGGGCTCGCTAGCGCAAGACCTCCCTCGCATTACAATTGTATACTTATGAGAATAGATATTATTACCGTCGTACCAGAGTTATTAAAGAGTCCTTTTGAGGCCTCTATAATGCAACGCTCTATAGCAAAAGGTCTGGTAGAAGTACAGTTTCACAATTTGCGAGACTATACAGATACTAAGTACAAGCAGGTAGATGACTACCAGTTTGGCGGTGGCGCGGGTATGGTTATGCAAATTGAGCCTATAGATAAATGTATCTCTAAGCTCAAATCTGAGCGTGATTATGACGAGGTGATTTATATGACTCCAGATGGTGAGACGCTAGACCAAGGGATGGCAAACACGCTATCGCTTAAAGGCAACATTATCATACTATGTGGTCATTACAAAGGTGTAGACCAGCGTGTGAGAGATCATTTTATTACCAAGGAAATCTCTATAGGAGACTACGTACTAAGCGGTGGCGAGCTAGGCGCTCTTATACTCTGTGATGCTGTGATACGTTTAATTCCTGGGGTGCTAGGTAATGAGACTTCGGCGCTTACAGATAGTTTTCAAGATGGATTACTCGCTCCACCTATTTACACGCGCCCAGCAGATTATAAAGGATGGAAAGTCCCTGAGATTCTCACCAGTGGCAACACTCCTAAGGTAGAAGAGTGGCGAGAAGAACAAGCCTATTTAAGAACAAAAGAAAGAAGACCAGACTTACTAGAGGGGTAATGAGTACGCTTTCGCGAAAGCGTAACAACACACAACCTCAACACCTAGAAGTTTATAGCATTTTAAATTACATACCCAGCAAGGGAAGCATATGATTACAACAGACCACATAAAATCACTCCAAGAGCGCGTAGACGGCTTAAGGAGATATCTTTGACGTAGATCGTAAACGCATCGAGATACAAAACGAAGAAGAAAAAACCTTTGACCCAAACTTCTGGAACGACCCAAAAGAGGCTGAGGCCTTTATGAAAACCTTACGTTCAAAAAAGAAATGGGTAACAGATTATGAGCAGGCACAAACCTTTGTAGAAGACCTAGAGGTGCTCTATGAGTTTGCAAAAGAAGGCGAAGCTCCAGAAGAAAATGTGCAAGACCGTTACGACAAGGCAGCTAGTTTTATAGAAGATATTGAGTTTAGAAATATGCTTTCTGAGGAAGGTGATGAGCTTAGCTGTGTCTTACAAATAACTGCAGGTGCCGGTGGTACAGAGAGTTGCGACTGGGCATCTATGCTTATGCGTATGTACTTAATGTATGCAGAAAAGCAAGGCTGGAAGGTAAAAGAGCTTAACTTTCAAGAAGGTGATGTAGCGGGTATAAAAACGGTATCGCTAGAGATAGAAGGTGAGTTTGCCTTTGGCTGGCTTAAAGGCGAAAACGGTGTACACAGACTGGTGCGCATCTCCCCTTTTGATAGTAATGCAAAACGTCATACCTCATTTGCCTCTGTATATGTCTACCCACTTGTAGATGATAGTATTGAGATAGAACTCAACCCAGCCGACTATGATATTGTGACGGCAAGATCTTCTGGTGCGGGAGGACAAAATGTAAACAAGGTGGAGACTAAGGTCCAACTTACGCACCACCCTACAGGCATACAAATCTCTTGTTCTGACTCACGCTCGCAACACGATAACCGAGCAAAAGCATTACAAATGCTACGCTCTCAGTTATACGAGCTAGAGCTACGCAAGCAAATGGAAGCCCGTAACGCGATAGAAGCAGATAAGAAAGCCATTGAGTGGGGATCACAAATACGCAATTACGTACTCCATCCTTACAAGCTTGTAAAAGACGTACGCACCGCAGTAGAGACGGGTAACACAGATGCCGTACTTGACGGAAATATAGACCTTTTCTTAAAAGGATATCTAATGATGATGGGACAAGAGGAAGCGAGTGATGAGCTCTAAAGAATCTGAAGTATACATTAATAAAAAAGCCAATCTCACGATTGGCTTTTTTATTATCTAAGGAGTATTTTTTTCAACACGCCTCCATCCCTGGGAAGGCAAGCATCTGCCCCATCCCTACTGTAAATAACCAGTTACCATATAAAGCGTGCTCTATAGATACCAGTGTGGTAGATCTTGTTTTCTTATAGGTGTAGGCAAATAATAACCCTCCTATAAAGGTGAGTACCATCACTAAGGTATTACGTAAAAACAAGTGTGCCATCGCAAACACAATCGCATTTACCACTATGAGCAATCGCTTGTCTTTAAAGAAACTATCATAACGGTTGAAGAAAAAAGTTCTATAAATCACCTCTTGTGGCCATACTGATAAGAAGGTGTATACTAGCAATATCATCACCCATAATTTTGGGTTACTCTGTGGTACACAAAACAAGCTAGAAGGCTGTACAACATAAACATATATTGTGGTTACAATGGCTATGACAGCTAGCTTCACAGCCGTTTCTTTAAAAAAGGACGGCCAGTTTATTGAGCGCTCAAGCTTAAACTTTACCGTCTTACTTCTATAAAGCATCACCAGTAAATATGTAAAACCTATTAAAACCGAGGCTACCTTAATCTTAAAGTCGTATGGTAACAAAAGACTTAATGGTAGTATTATGAATAATATAAAAAACTCTGTGAGTACATAATACTTGCCATTCATCATACCGTGATTGTTGTAGTGTTTTTTACCTCGCTTATCGTAAACGAGCTCTGTGTACTCCCTATATACTTAAGGGTAGTAAGCTTAGTCACCATAAAATTACGAAAATGCTCCATATCTCTTACCAGCACTTTGAGTAAATAATCATAGTCACCACTTACGTGAAAACACTCTAACACCTCATCTAGCGCGGTCACCTCTTTTTCAAAAGAGTCTATGGCATTTTGAGCGTGCTTCTCTAGCTTTACGTGGCAAAACACCTGAAAACCTAGCCCTACGATATCCTTATTAAGAAGTGTAATATACTGTGCGATCACTCCAGAGCGCTCCATCTTTTTTACACGCTCATAAATAGCAGTTACAGAAAGATTAAGCTTTGCAGAAAGCTCTTTGTTTGTGATTTTGGCGTCCTGTTGTAGGTATCCTAAAATCTTTTTGTCTAGTTCATCAAGTTTCATCATAGAAAAATTATCAGTATTTGGGGTAAACTTATGCTTTCGCGAAAGCGAAATTCTAATTATTTACAATAATACAGTTTAATTATCTATATATCTAACTCACTATTGATTAAATATCTACATATACATACATTTACGTTATAAATAACAAGTATTTACACAAACTAATCTATTCAAACACTTAGCGCCTTATGAAATTTAAACCCGCAAACGAGATTCAAGATTTACAGTATTTTGGAGAATTTGGAGGAGTAAACCCTTCTATTTCAGACAGCTCAACCTACACTTTTCTATCGGCAAAAACAATGTTTGACACCTTTGAAGGTAATGCAGATGGATGTTATTTATATTCAAGGCACAGCACGCCCTCTAACCTTTACCTAGGTGCAGCACTAGCTGCAATGGAAGGAACAGAAACGGCAAATGTTGCTGCAAGCGGGATGGGAGCTATCACTCCTACGCTATTACAGCTATGCCAGGCTGGTGATCACGTAGTATCAAGCCGTACCATTTATGGAGGAACCTATGCCTTCTTAAAAAACTTTGCTCCTAGACTAAGCATCACGACGAGCTTTGTAGACATTACAAATCTGGAAGCAGTAGAAGCTGCTATTACAAAAGACACAAAGGTGCTCTACTGTGAGTCTGTGAGCAACCCACTACTCGAGATTGCAGATATTGAAGGGCTCTCTGCCATTGCAAAAAGACATCACCTTAAGCTAGTGGTTGATAATACATTCTCACCACTGTCTATATCTCCTGTAAACCACGGTGCAGATGTGGTGATACATAGTCTTACTAAGTTTATAAACGGCTCTTCAGACACGGTAGGTGGCGTGGTGTGTGGTACACAAGAGTTTATAGATGAGTTACGTAATGTAAATGATGGAGCAAGTATGCTACTAGGCCCTACTATGGATAGTCTGAGAGCAGCCTCTGTGCTTAAGAACTTACGCACTCTACACATACGTATGATGCAACATAGTCACAATGCTATGTATCTCGCAGAGCGTTTTGAAAATCTAGGGTTAAGAACGGTATATCCAGGACTCCCTTCTCACCCTAGTCACGAGGTTTTTAATAGACATATGAATGAAAAGTACGGGTACGGCGGTATGCTTACGGTAGATGTAGGATCACTAGAAAAGGCAAATGCGCTTATGGAGTTAATGCAAGAAAGAAACCTTGGTTACCTAGCCGTAAGTTTAGGGTTTTATAAAACACTCTTTAGCGCGCCAGGAACCTCTACTTCATCAGAAATTCCAGAAGATGAGCAAGCAGCTATGGGACTTACAGATGGTCTTATAAGGTTCTCAATAGGTCTTGATGCAGATATAGAACGTACCTATGAGATGATGAAATCTTGTATGGAAGAGATAGGTGTTTTGGTTCCAAAAATGGCTTAACACTTTATCTTTAATAATTTTTTGCGAGCTTACGGTAACCTCCTGTAAGCTCGCATTGTTTTTTTATAACACAAGAAGTATTGCTCTATACAGTCTAACTAACTATAACAAAGAGTGATAGATTCTCACCTCTTTTAATCTAAGAGATGAGCGTGTAATGAGAGCTATGAGCTATTTGCTCTCACACCTTGCAAAATACAGGCTATTATTGTAACATTACCTATACAAAACACACACAATGAATAACAATCTAGAAGAGCAAAAAAACCATCATATTGTAGATAATCGTGAACTAAATTTGTGGGAGGCTCTTATCCCAGTTGTTATTCTAATGGGGCTTCTAGCGTATAATATTTTTCTTAAAGATGGTGAGTGGCTTGGTGAGTATTCTAATCAATACATCCTTCTTATGGGAGGAGCTGCAGCCGCAGTGGTAGGCTTTCTTAATAAATCTACACTAGGCACAATGCTCGCCGAAGTTTGGGAAAATCTTAAAAGTGTTTTTGTACCTATTGTCATATTATTTCTAGTAGGAGCGCTTGCCGGTAGCTGGCTTGTGAGCGGTATTATTCCAGCAATGGTATATTACGGCCTCCAGGTGTTAAACCCTACTATCTTTTTACCAGCCTCTGTAATTATTGCGGCCATTATCTCCATTGCAACAGGTAGCTCTTGGACCACCTCTGCCACTGTAGGTATTGCTCTTATAGGTATAGGGCAAGCGCTGGGCATAGATGCAGGTATGATAGCCGGAGCTGTGATTTCTGGTGCATACTTTGGTGATAAAATGTCACCACTAAGTGACACGACTAACCTAGCTCCCGCAATGGCAGGCACAGACCTTTTTACGCACATAAAGTATATGACACTTACTACAGTACCTACTATAGTAATCACGCTACTCGTATTTATTATTATAAGCCTTAATATAGACACCACAGGTACGGCAGATGTCACAGAGTTACTAGCTGTAATAGATGACACCTTTAATATTACTCCTATGCTTTTTATCGTTCCAGGTGTGGTAATCGCATTGATCGTTACAAAGACAAAACCACTCATTGCGCTAGGAATAGGCGTCGTGCTTGCAGCCATATTTGCTTTTATCTTTCAACCAGAAATACTGGAGGGATTATCTAACTCAAAGGTAAGTGCAATACTCACAGCTATCTGGACAGATACTGCTATAGAAACACCTAACGCTACCCTTAACGAGCTTTTTAGCGCGGGAGGTATACTAGGTATGTTATGGACGATATTGCTTATATGTTGTGCGATGGTTTTTGGAGGAATTATGGATGGTATAGGTGCACTATCTAGAATTACAAAAGCGCTACTTAGTGTCGCAGACACGGTTTTTGGTCTTTTTGCTAGTACAGTAATCTCTTGTCTGGGTCTGAATGCTATTGCTTCAGATCAATATCTTGCGCTTGTCATCCCTGGTAAAATGTTTAAGAAAGCCTACGAAGACAAAGGACTTGCTCCAGAAAACTTATCTCGTACACTAGAGGATTCTGGGACGGTTACCTCAGTACTCATCCCTTGGAACACTTGTGGAGCGTACCAAAGTAGTGTCCTTAATGTAGGTGTAGCAGAGTACTTTGTTTTTGCCATCTTTAACTGGCTCTCGCCATTTATGACACTCATTTTTGCAGGATTTAATATCAAAATCAGACAGATTAAGGATGCAAGGAAAGCATAAGGAGGTTTTTTACGCTTTCGCGAAAGCGTAATGTACACGTTTACAGCACTTCATAATCTAGTATAAGAAATACTAATACTACTATCAACTTATTACATTAAAGGTCTTTTTTAAAGCTCTATTTGGTGGGTACTTTTGCACTCTCAAATTACGAACATAAAAACCTTAAAATAATGACACTAGTTGGAAAAAAATTCCCAAACCTTCCCGTAGATGCAATGGATGAAATGGGGGATACTTTTAAGATCAACATCTTAGAAAAAGCAAAAGAAGAAGGAAAGAAAATCATTCTTTTCTGGTACCCAAAAGATTTTACATTTGTTTGTCCTACAGAGCTTCACGCTTTTGAAGCAGCAAAGCAAGCATTTGCAGACCGTAATACAATCGTAATAGGTGCATCTTGTGATACTCCAGAAGTACATTTTGCGTGGTTAAACACTGCAAAAGATAACGGAGGTATAGAAGGTGTAACATACCCTATACTTGCAGACTCTAACCGCAACCTTGCAAACCAGTTAGGTATTCTTGACGTGACTAACGAGCGTTTTGATGAAGAGACTGGAACTGTACTTGTAGATGGTGACAATGTAACTTACAGAGCGACTTACCTTATTGATGAAGAGGGTACTGTTTTTCACGAAGGTGTAAACCATATGCCACTGGGTCGTAACGTATCTGAGTTTTTAAGACTTGTAGATGCATACACGCACGTACAAGAAAAAGGAGAAGTTTGTCCTGCAAACTGGGAAGATGGTAAAGAAGCGATGAACGCAAACCGTGATGGTGTAGCTAGCTACCTTGCTGCTCACGCAAACTAAAAAAACAGAAGCTATGATTCAAGAATTAGATCAAGATAATCTTAACCAGATTGTTGCCGAAAATGAGACCGTTGTCGTACAATACAGTGCTACCTGGTGTGGTAACTGTCGTATTATGAAGCCTAAGTTCAAGAAACTAGCTTCAGAAAACGAAAACGTAAAGTTTGTTATTGTAGATGCAGAGAAGAATCCTGAGTCACGTAAAATGGCTACAGTAGATAACCTTCCTACATTTGCAACGTTTACAAAGGGATCATTTACTAATCAAGTACAGACTAACAAATTTGATGTACTTAAAGACCTTGTAAATGAAGTTACCAGTAATTAAGCACCTCGTAGGTTTTATAGAAGAAAACGATCAAGATTTTCTTATTGAAACGGTAGAGACACTTGAGCACCTTACAGAAGTTCCTTCTCTTAAAGATGAAGAGCTAGACGTTATAGGTGAACTTATCTCAAATATGTATGGAGCGCTAGAAGTGCATAAAGATATGCGTAGCGGTACCGCAAAAAAAGAGGCTCTTAACGGCTTTATGAAACGTGTAATGGGGTCTATAGATAACTAAGATCTCTTACTCACGCAACCTAATTAAAAGTACAACCGCCACTGGCAGTTGTACTTTTTTTATTCTCAATGTAAGCATACTAGAGCAACTTGATAAACAATTGTTAAGCAGGTGGTAAATGGTAGTTTTTGTCTTACTTTTACGAGACAATAAAAAAAATGAAATGGCAACAATAACACTAGGCGGCAACGCAACACAAACTGTAGGCGAACTTCCAAAAGTAGGAACAGCAGCTCCAGATTTTACATTATCAAAAAACGATCTTTCTCCAGCAAGCTTATCAGACTATAAAGGGAAGCGTGTGGTACTTAACATCTTTCCATCTGTGGACACAGGTGTATGTGCACAATCTGTACGTACGTTTAATGAAAAAGTTTCTAGCGCAGAAAATACGGAGGTGCTTTGTATCTCTCGTGACTTACCATTTGCTCAAGCACGTTTTTGTGCAGCAGAGGGTCTAGATAATGTACACACCTTATCTGATTTTAAAACAGGAAAGTTTGGTGAAGACTATGGAGTTACTATCGCAGATGGTGGTTTTGACGGCTTACACTCAAGAGCCGTAGTTGTTCTTAATGAAGAAGGGCAAGTAGTTTATACAGAGCAAGTTCCAGAAGTAGGTCAAGAGCCTAACTATGAAGGTGCAATGAACGCTCTTAAATAATATAGAATATACATAAACCTGCCTGAGCTTGTACAACTACGTATAATCTGGCAGGTTTATTTATGTACTATTGTAACCACTTCACACTATAAAAAACCAAACACACGTGCCTATAAAATTTATAACAGGAAGACTCAAAGGGATGAAATACTCGCTACAAGGCGGTATACAACTCATACGCTCTGAGGCAAGCATACAGGTACAATTTGGTGTGGCTATACTTATTACCATTGCTGGTTTTTATTACAACATAAGCCGTACAGAGTGGATTGCTCAAACCCTATGCATAGGCTTGGTTATGACTGCAGAAGGACTTAATACCGCGATAGAAGGTATTGCAGATTTTATACACCCAGATTTTCACGAAAAAATAGGCCGCATTAAAGATATTGCTGCAGGTGCTGTAGGTATCGCTGCTTTAATAGCTGTTATAATTGCCGGAATTATCTACATCCCTAGAATTTTTTAAAAAATCTACATACATTTTTTGTAATAAGCCGCTTTTAAATGGCAGCATCTCAAGAGGATATTACCCTAAAAATATACTTATACAGAAACGTTAAACAAGGGCGCATAAACCCATAAAAATTCCGTTTCAATATTGTATTTTTATATCCACTCAAAAAACAACCTCGAGCGCTTCTATGGCAAAAAAGAAAACCACGGCAAAAAAAACCAAACCTAAAACCCCTAGAAAACCTATTTCCTTTAAACTGTCGCGCCAGCAACAGATTATACTTGGGAGTTTTCTATTCTTTTTAGGCCTTGCCCTACTCTTTTCTTTTATCTCGTATCTCTTTACCTGGAAAGCAGACCAGAGCCTGCTACAAACAGGCACCAGAGAAGATAACGCCTCTAACTGGCTCTCGCTAGTAGGAGCTCGCATAAGTCACTTCTTTGTATACAAAGGTTTTGGTATCCCTGCACTCACCATCGCCGTACTTACCGCACTAACAGGTGTGTATTACTTTTTTGATTATGCAAAAGGTGCACTTAAGAAATTTTGGTTTTGGGGTATCCTTTTAATGTTATGGCTTGCTGTATTTCTAGGCTTTTTTAGTAACAGTAATGACATACTAGGTGGTACAGTAGGTTATGAAATAAACGATTTTTTACAAGACTACCTAGGGCTTACAGGTGCCATTATCGTGATGACTTTCCTCGCGATTATTTACCTCGTGCTACGTTTACGACTTACACCAGAGCGTGTGAGCACCTATTTTAAAGAAAAGAAAAATGCCCTTGCAGGCGAGTTTGTTTCAGATGCGACTCCAGAGCCTGTTATTGTAGATAACTCATCTACTTATGAGGCACAAGAAATCCTTAAGGGAAGTACTACTGGTGGAGATGAGACCGCTTTCGCGAAAGCGGAAACAGAAACACCTCCTACAACCACCTCAACATTTGAACAAAATGTACAAAACTTGCAACCTACACTTACTAAAAAGACACCTGAGGTAGAAAGCAGCTTTGAAGTTACCCAAGCTCCAGAAGAGGAAGAAGTTATCCCTACCCCAGAAACTGTAGTCGAGGTAGAGGTCGAAAAACCAGTCGAAGAAGAAGAACTTACAGATAACCTGAGTTCAAAGCTGGTAGAAGATTTTGGTGAATTTGACCCTACGCTAGAGTTGGCAAAATTTAAATTTCCACCTATAGACTTATTAAAAGACTACACAAACGGACAGGGAATTACCATTAATCAAGAAGAACTTGAAGAGAATAAAAACCGTATTGTAGAAACGCTCAACAACTACAAAATAGGAATCTCAAACATAAAAGCAACCGTAGGTCCTACCGTAACTTTATACGAGATTGTACCAGAAGCGGGTGTACGTATTTCAAAAATTAAGAATCTAGAAGATGATATTGCACTATCACTAAGTGCACTTGGTATACGTATCATTGCTCCTATCCCTGGTCGCGGTACGATAGGTATTGAGGTTCCTAATAAGAATCCTCGTATTGTAAGTATGCGCTCTGCGGTGGCTAGTAAGAAGTTTCAAGAAGCAGAGATGGAGTTGCCACTTACACTAGGTAAAACCATCTCAAACGAGACTTTTGTGGTAGATCTTGCAAAGATGCCTCACCTACTTATGGCAGGTGCTACGGGACAAGGTAAGTCTGTAGGTCTTAATGCAATCCTTACCTCATTGCTATATAAAAAACACCCTGCCGAGGTAAAGTTTGTACTGGTAGATCCAAAAAAGGTGGAGCTTACTTTATTTAATAAAATAGAACGACACTATCTCGCAAAACTTCCAGATACAGAAGAGGCTATTATCACAGATAACTCAAAGGTGATTAACACACTCAACTCTATGTGTATAGAGATGGATGCTAGATATGACCTTCTCAAAAATGCAATGTGCCGTAATATTAAGGAGTACAATGCAAAGTTTAAGGCAAGAAAACTCAATCCAGAAAACGGCCACAAATTTTTACCATACATTGTACTGGTAGTAGACGAGTTTGCAGATTTAATTATGACTTCTGGTAAGGAAGTAGAGACTCCTATTGCCCGTCTTGCACAGCTTGCTCGTGCCATTGGGATACACCTTATAATCGCAACACAACGTCCTTCTGTAAATGTTATTACAGGTATTATTAAGGCAAACTTCCCAGCGCGTATCGCCTTTAGAGTAACTTCAAAAATTGATAGTCGCACCATACTTGACACCTCTGGAGCAGACCAGCTTATAGGTCGTGGGGATATGTTATACACTCAGGGTAATGATGTTGTGCGTATACAATGTGCTTTTGTAGACACTCCAGAAGTAGAGCGCATTGTAGAGTATATAGGTAATCAAAAAGCATATCCAGATGCGCACTTACTGCCAGAGTATGTAGGTGAAGAGAGTGGCACAAGTCTTGATATAGATGCATCAGATAGAGATGCACTTTTTCGTGATGCTGCCGAAGTTTTGGTCATAGCTCAACAAGGTAGTGCCTCACTATTGCAACGTAAACTTAAATTAGGATATAATCGAGCAGGTAGAATCATAGATCAACTAGAAGCTGCAGGTGTGGTAGGACCTTTTGAAGGTAGTAAAGCACGACAGGTTCTAGTTCCAGATATGATGGCTCTCGATCAACTCCTTAACAATGAATAAACCAAGATGAAGAAGAGATTATTTTTTTGGCTGGCACCTATACTATTTAAGAAGGTCTTAGTTCCAGTCGCAGTAAAAGGGTACAGAAAATTTGCAAAGCGTGCAATGCCAGTGGTATTGTTGTTATTTATGACCGCTTTCGCTAAAGCGCAATCTGTACAAACACTCCTTAAAGAGGTGGACACTAAAGTTAAGAGCTACGATAACATAGCAATAGACTTTAAATATGCCCTTAGCAATGAAGCCGAAGGTGTAAATCAAGAGACTAAAGGTAACGTAGTAATGGCAGGTGATAATTACAAGTTGTCACTTATGGGTACGACACAATTATTTGACGGGACAAACGTCTATACCATTGTACCAGAAGATGAAGAGGTAACCATAAGCGCGATGAGTGATCAAGATGAAAATGCAATCACACCGTCTAAGATGCTTTCTTTCTTTAATGAAGGATACACGCAAAAGATGGATATCAAGCAAAAAGTAAATGGTAGAGAGATACAATTTGTAAAACTCACACCTATGGATTCTAATAGTGATGTGAAGTATACTTTACTGGGTGTAGATGCACAAACTAAGCACATACACAAACTTATTATTACCCAAAACAATGGTACTAAAGTGACAATAACGGTTAACTCTTTTAAGACTAACCAGCCACTTGCAAAGAGTACTTTTACTTTTGACAAGAGTAAATACACAGACTATTACATTAATAAATTATAACAGTAGATACTAGAGCTAAGGGCGCAGACTTCTTATTTTTGTCTGCGCCTTTATCATTTATAAATGAAAATACTTGACCGCTATATCTTCTTTACGTTTGTAAAAACGTTTTTGAGCATCTTTACCATATTGATGTTCATTTTTGTTTTACAAAGTGTCTGGTTATATATACAAGAACTCGCAGGTAGAGATCTGGACTTTAATGTGATACTAAAGTTTTTACTCTTTGCAATGCCTAGCCTTGTAACGCTCGTACTACCTCTTTCTGTACTACTTACGAGTATAATGACCTTTGGAAACTTTGCCGAAAACTATGAGTTTGCTGCAATGAAGTCTACTGGAATCTCATTACAGCGGGCAATGAAGAGTCTCATTTTCTTCATTGTATTTTTAGCAATTGCTTCTTTCTTATTTGCAAATTATGTAATCCCCGCATCACAGGTTGAGTTTAGAAACCTACGTAATAATATAGGTAAAATGAAACCTGCTATGCTTATACGCAGTGGCCAGTTTAATGAAATAGGTGATGACTTTAATATGCGCGTGGCAGAGAAGTATGGTGATAGGGATCAATATCTCAGAGATGTTGTCATACATCAAAAGGAAAAAGGACGACTAGGTAACTATACAGTTATCGTTGCAAAAGAAGGAGAACTTATAAGTTCTATAGACTCCCCTACCCTCTCACTACAACTTAAGGAAGGTAACTACTACACAGAAGTACAAAAGAAGAAAACAAAAGAAAAACTCAAAGAGCCTTTTGCAAAGAGTTATTTTGAGACATACACGCTCAACATAGACCTAAGCGCACTAGACAGTGAAGATCTAGATGCTAGAGATATAAATAACACCTACCAGATGATGGATATTGTACTACTAGATTCTAGTATTACAGCCTTATCTAAAAGATTTGTAGAAGACAGAGCAAAATTTACAGACAAGTATGTGAGTCGTGTAAAACCACCTACTGTAGACACCCTTTACCAAAGTAACGTCGAGCAGCAAAGTGCTGAGATAAAAGAAGCTATATTAGACAACTACGAGATTAAAGATCGCGTGCGTATTTTAGAAATTGCAAAGTCTAATATAAGCAATACCATTGCAGATATAGAAAACAGAAAAAAGGTACTACAGGTAGATGTAAAACGCTTAAGTAAGTTTGAGATTTCTTTACACGAGAAGTATGTGCTAGGCTTTAGTTGTATTCTTCTCTTTTTTGTGGGAGCTCCGCTAGGCGCTATTATACGTAAAGGTGGACTAGGCTTGCCTATTGTAATAGGTGTGGTGCTCTTTCTTACCTTTCACTTCATAGGTATTTTTGCGAAAAATAGCGCAGAAGATAACTCAATAAGTCCGTTTATTGCGAGCTGGTTAAGTACCTTTATTTTATTTCCGCTGGGCGTGTATCTCACCTACAGGGCTACGACAGACCAAGGCATCTTTGATGTAGATATTATGCCTAAGTTTATTAAAAAACTATTTGCAAGACCTAAGAAGAAAGCCATCAATATTGACGCCCTAGACTTGAGCTACTCAATAAGTGATGAACAAGAAAAAATGCTAGACAGCCTTTCTTCAAACCAGCTCAAAGACATTGTAAAAAACTATAAAGAATCTGGACACTCTACAGATGTGCGCAAGGCTGCTATCTCAAGACTAGGCAAACTAGGGATTACCTTAGAAAATTTAAAAACACAAGGGTATTTTACTGATAACCTATAAGGGTATCTAGACTAAATGAATATCCATTATATACACACGTTCTTGTATCTTTGTACAAAACGTTACTCATACAAATGACAGCACCTAGAACGATACAACTACACACTATAGAAGAAGCCATTGAAGACATAAAAAATGGCAAAGTTATTATAGTTGTAGATGATGAAGACCGAGAAAATGAAGGAGACTTTGTAGCGGCAGCAGAGACAGTAACACCAGAGATGATTAACTTTATGGCTACGCACGGGCGTGGTCTTATCTGTGCTCCTATTACTGAGGATCGTTGTGAAGAGTTGCAACTCAATATGATGGTAACGAGCAACACAGACCCTATGGAGACGGCCTTTACCATCTCTGTAGATTTAAAAGGTCAAGGGGTAACCACCGGTATATCTGCCTCAGACAGGGCAAAAACCGTACAAGCACTTATAGACCCGCACACTAAACCTTATGATTTAAGTAGACCGGGACACATTTTTCCGCTTAAGGCAAAAGAAGGTGGTGTACTGCGTCGCACAGGTCACACAGAAGCCGCAATAGATTTTGCTAGACTTGCTGGTTTTAAACCTGCAGGAGCCATCGTAGAGATTATGAATGAGGATGGTACAATGGCACGACTCCCACAACTTATGGAGGTGGCAGAAAAGTTTGACCTCAAAATTGTTTCTATAGAAGATCTAGTGGCCTACCGTATGAACCACGATAGCCTTATAGACAAGAAAGAAGACTTTGAGATAAAAACTCGTTTTGGAGATTTTAGACTTCGCGCTTATGAGCAAACCACAAATGACACTGTGCATATCGCACTTACAAAAGGTGGATGGGAAGATGATGAACCAGTACTAGTGCGTGTAAACTCTACTCAAATTAACAACGACCTACTAGGCACGCTTACCAATAATCCAGATGCCAAACTAGACGATATGTTTAAAGCCGTAAATGAGGCTGGCAAAGGAGCTATAGTTTTTATAAATCAAGAAAATGCATCGGCAAATTTATTGGGACGATTAAGTGAGCTCAAAAACATTCAAAAAGATGGAGTAATGAAAGCTCCTAATATTGTTATGGACTCAAAAGACTTTGGTATAGGTGCACAGATTTTACACGATCTACGCATTTCTAAAGTAAAACTTATGACTAACAGCGAGGGACTTAAACGTATCGGTATCGTAGGCTACGGTCTTGAGATTGTAGAACGCGTAGGGTACTAAGACCTATTTATCATATACTTAAAAAGCCATCTCAATAAAGAGATGGCTTTTTTTATGGGTTTTAATTACGCTTTCGCGAAAGCGTAAAAAAGAAAATCTCAAACATCATTACTGGTGTTTGAGATTGTTATATATCATTGTCAAATTACTTGACTTGTGCGCAAAAAAAAAGGCAAGCTACCTACATCACACCGCTACGACCATCTACCCTTGCTGCGTTCCCACCCTGGGGGATTCGACAGGAGCTGGTTGTGTAGGACTTGCCGCTGCAAAGATATAGCTTCTTTGAGAAGTCACAAGGTTTTTTAGCCCGATTTTTTGTTTTAAATTGCTATAAAATTCAACAAAAAATGACAGCAAAAGCTAAGCACCTCATTCTATTCATATTACCGCTACTTTTAATCGGTTGTAGCGACACAGGTTCTCTAGATGGAAACTATACTATTACTACAGATGCACAAAAAAATGCTATCAAAAATGGTGGAGAAATAACCATCTCGCTTAAAGCGAAAAAAAATATCGCATTTGACTCTGTTTCATACGCCTTTGACGGGAAGCGCATAGGTTCAAGTAAAGGTCTTGAGGGTGTCACCACTACCCTATCTTCTCAAAAACTTGGGCAACGCGAGTTGAGCGCTACTATTTATGCCGGAGGAGAAAGTACGACCACAACACAAAAACTAAACATTTTACATACAAAAGCGCCAAAAGTATATGGCTATAAAATCATAAACAGATACCCACACCAGACAGATGCCTATACACAGGGTCTAGAATTTGTAGGTGATACACTGTATGAGAGCAATGGTAGTTATGGCGAGTCTAACCTGAGAAAAGTAGATTACAAAACTGGAAAAGTACTTAAGGAAGAAAAACTAGACAAAGCATACTTTGCCGAAGGGATGACCATTATAGGCGATAATATATACCAGCTTACCTGGAAGGGTAATACTGGCTTTATTTACGACCGTAATACATTTGAGACTACCGGAACTTTTACCTACAATAAAAGTAGAGAAGGCTGGGGGCTTGCAAATGATGGTAAAGTAATTTACAAGTCTGACGGAACTAGTAAAATCTGGACCTTAGACCCTTCTAATCTATCTGAACAATCGTATATAGAGCCTACTGACAATACAAAGGTTACTAGCAAACTCAACGAACTAGAATGGGTAAATGGTAAAATATATGCAAACAATTATCAAGTAGACCTTATCTCTATAATTGACCCTACAACAGGGGCGCTAGAAGGTCTTATTGATTTACGCACGCTCAAAAACGAAGTGCAAAAACTTACAGATCCAGCAAATGAGGTTCTTAATGGTATTGCCTATAAAGCAAACGAGGGGCGCCTTTTTGTAACCGGTAAACACTGGAACACACTTTTTGAAATAGAGATTGTAGAAAAATAGGTCGTTCACTCACCACAACAGCCTGTTTACTCATTTATGATACTGGCAAGGCGCTTGATTAACTAGATTTACATCAGTTAATCAAGATATTATGAAAAAGCCTATCGCCATCACCATCCCAAAACCTTGTCACGAAGACTGGGCAAAAATGACACCTGTACAGCAAGGTAAACACTGCGCTGTATGCAATAAAGAAGTTGTAGACTTTACAGCCTTTACTAAGGATGCCCTGTATAAACGCATCACTAAAGGCGATCATCTTTGTGGTCGTTTTAGAAAAGACCAGCTCGATACGCCTATCTATGCAACGCGTGATAAAGGCAGGAGCTTTGCTCAAGCAGCAGCGGCACTGCTTGTCCCTATGGCAATGTTTTCGGTTGCAGAGGCATCTGGACAGACTACACCTGAGACTATAATTATGGGTGATATTGCACCGGTAGAACTTCCTATAAAAAAATATGATAGTTTGGGTATAGGTACGCTTTCGCGAAAGCAAAATGCACCGCAGAAGCTTATTACAATCACTGGTACTGTAACAGACTATAATGGTCCTCTTGCCGGCGTAACCATAAGCGTAGAAGGAACCTCTAGAAATTACAAAACAGATTTAAATGGTAATTATAGTTTAAATGTCTTTTCTGGGGAGATAATAACTTATAGCTATCTAGGTTTTCAAAATCGAGAAATAAAAGTAGGTTCACAACTGGAGATTAATGTAAACTTTCAAAAAGAAGAGCGTGTCCTCCCTCAAATTATTATGGGCAGAGTAAGCACAAAAAGCCACAAGCAGCTAGAAAAAGAACTACGCGAAAAGAAAAAAAACAAGAAGCAATAACACCGCTCTTAAAAAGTTATATTTGTTACAAACTATAACTTAATGCGCAGTCTTTACTTTCTTATTGCGCTTGCCGGTATAATTACGGTAAGCTCTTGCCGTAATGATTTTGAAACCACTCCTAGTACAGGTAATTTAGAATTCTCAAGAGATACCATTTTTCTTGATACGGTGTTTACAAACATAGGCTCTAGCACGTATAACCTTAAGGTGTATAATCGCAGTGATGAGGCAATCTCTATACCATCTGTACGACTAGGCCGTGGTCAAGACTCAGACTATAGACTTAATGTAGACGGTGTAGCTGGTAAAGAGTTTGAAGAAGTAGAAATACTCGCAAACGACAGTATTTTTGTGTTTGTAGAGACTACCCTAGATATCAATGAAGTAGGTAATGCCTCAAACGAGTTTTTATATACAGATGTTATTGAGTTTAATAGTGTGGGTGCCACACAAAATGTAGAGCTGGTAACGCTTGTAAAGGATGCCATTTTTCTATTTCCGGAGCGTGATGGTGCTACAGGTATGGTAGAAACACTTACTGTAAATAATGTAGAAACTACGCTAGAAGGACGTTATCTTATGGATGACGAACTTACTTTTACAAACGATAAACCTTATGTGATATACGGTTATATGGCTGTAGGTGATCCAGACGGCTCAACAGCAAAAACCTTAACTATAGAGGCTGGAGCCAGAGTGCATTTTCACGCAGATAGTGGTTTACTCATCGCAGATAATGCAACACTAGCTATAAATGGTGCACTAAGCGCAGATCCCATAGCGCTAGAGAATGAAGTGATTTTTGAAAGTGATAGACTAGAGCCTGCATTTTCTAACGTGCCTGGCCAGTGGGGAACCATATTACTTACAGATGGTAGTGTAAATAACACAATTAACTATGCGACTATAAAAAATGCTACTGTAGGGATATTAAATGAGGCTGCACCTACTGCCTCTGGGCCTAGCCTTACACTCACCAATACTCAAATTTACAACGCCTCTGCTGTAGGTTTACTTAATAGATTTACCTCTGTAGATGCTTCAAACACCGTTATTAATAATTGTGGGCAATTCTCTATGCTAGTACAACTAGGTGGTATTTACAATTTTACGCACTGTACCTTTACAAACTACTGGACGCAAAGCTTTAGAGATACGCCTGCTGTATTTTTAGACAATACGTTACAAACGCAAGAAACTCTACTTGTAGGAGACCTCGCGCAAGCAAATTTTACTAACTGTATCGTGTACGGAAACCAAGGTGAAGAAATAGGTTTTAACCAAGATACAGACGCAAACTTTAATTTTAAATTTACAAACTCACAGATACGATTTGATGATGTTTTTGGTGATTTTATAGGAGACCCACTGTATGATTTTACAAATGTAAATTTATATCAAGATATCATACGGGGTGAAGAACCAGACTTTTTACTCCCTACAGAAAATATGTTACAAGTAGGTGAAGATACTGCTGGTAACGGTTTTGGTTTACAGAGCGCTGCAAATGCCGTTCCTACAGATATTATTGGGACTAACAGAACACTGTCTCCAGATATAGGTGCTTATGAGAGTATTATACTTCCAGAATAATTTATAGACTCAAGCCTATAAGAAAAGCACCCTTATTTCCTCCTAGTGCACCTTGACCATACACGTAGTCTACACGCAGTAATCTAAATTTACCCCAACCTACGTTGCTTAGACCCACATTAAACTCACGATACAGTCTTTGGTCTTGAGTACTTAAAAGGTGTGCGCCGGCTACAAGATTAAAATTGAGTTTATTTATACCCGGTATTTTACCTAGAATCCATCCTTTAAAGTTATGCTCTGCGTGTGCCTCAAAGTAACCTGTATTTGTACTGCGCTCATAATAGGGCAAGACATTAAACCTATTTATAGCACCAGGCTCAAAGAGCACTGTCTCATTACCATTAAAATGCTGTCTATCTACAAAACTTATCTCATCTCCAGTGCCTAAAAATGTGCCTGCACGCAAATCATATGATAACCTCCCTTTATTACCCACATTAAACTCTTGCTGAGCAACAATGCGTAATTGATCAAAATTATAATCGGCATTCGAGGCACCAAAGCCTTTCTCATATACTAGCGTTATAGCTGGATATCTTTCAGACTGTACATTAAACTTTCCGCTAGGGTAACTATAATACTTTTGCCCAAAGTTTATCGTTGCACTTGTAAAAAACTTCCCTATGCGATGTGTTGTGATTGCAGCACTCCCATTACTTAATGGAGCTAGAGGATTATTGCTGGTAAACTCACGATCATCACTAGGAAAAAATGTTTGATCTGTCGTATTAAAAACGGGGTTTCGTTTCTCATAAGCTAGAATCGCATTTACTCGTAAACCATTAACGAGCTCTTGGCCGTAGGCTATTTGTGCAAATTCTTTTTCGTAGTACTTTGCAAAATTCTTTTCTCTAAGGAGTGAGTATGCAGTATTAAATATAGGGCGTATAGGTTCGGCATTATTGAACTGTTGTAGATCTACACCTCCTGTAAGGCTTACCACTGCCCTATTTGTTCTATTAAAACGCCTTGTGACTCCTAAGGTATAACGTAGTTGGTCTTCAGAAAAGCCGTAGTTCGCTTTCGCGAAAGCGTAAAAAGTCTTTGTATAATCATCATCACTCCAGCTTGAATAACTGGCTTGCAGGCTACCATTCCAGCCCTGTACAGTATTGTACTGAATAGCCTGTAAAGGTGAAGAAACTCCTACTCGCCATCTGTTATAGGTGTCTGTGTAGTCATACCCAAAAACAGGTGAGGTTAACTTAAAACGGTTACCTCGTGCATCTATGCTATCTAGGTACTTCTTTGATTTTCTAATGACCTGTATGCTATCCTTTTTTACATAATCTTCTTGCTCTAAAAGTGTGAGTGGTACTGGGCGTCTTTGATCCCAGAAGGTACTGTCTTTTTTATTTGCATTTTGAGAAAAAGATAAAATCTCTGCCGAGAAAGAGTTTTTGCCAAATGCCGGATTAAAATTATAATCTGAGTAAGCAGCTGTAAATCTCCCGTCACCTTTAAGCCCTAAAAAGCCAAAACTAAAATCTATGACCTGAGAGATTTTTACCCATTGCTTAAGCTCGTCCTCATATTTAAAATTCTGTTTAAAATTAAGAGATTCTATAAAAGGCACTTGTATGGCGGTACCATCTGTATGTAAATCTACACCGTATAATTGCCAGCTATCTTCTACTATATAAATAGTGCCTGTAAACACACGGTCATTAACACGTCTAGGTGTTACAGTTATCTTATTTACGAGCTGGTTGTTTTCATAAAAGGTACCTTCTAGGGTGTATTTGTAATAAGAAAACGCATTTGACGCTATGGGAGATACGATTTGAGCATTGAGATTTAATGTATTTTCATAAAAAGAAAAATTTGCATCACTAGCGGTATTAAAGCTAAAACCGTTGTCATCACCACTTACCTTACTTGCCACAATCACCTCACTAAAGTTATCTGGACGCTGGTATTTTATATCTGATATAGTCTCACTAAGGTAGATTATACCGGTACGTGTAGAGTCTAGACCACCACCTAGGTCACCTACTTCTTGTCCTAGTATTTTATCTGGAGCATCTTGTACTTGCCATAGCCCACGAGAGTAAAACTTTGCAGTATACTCTCCTATGACATCAAGATTCTTCTTTCGGTTTGCTATGGTTGCACGTATTATTCTATCGGCAGGGTTGACACCTGCTTCAACTATAACTTCATCTAGAGAGGTTGTTGCCTCTGTCATTACAATGTCTAAGACTACTTGTGGCGACCCTATCTCTACCGTACGTGTGATGGTCTCAAAACCTAAAAATTGAAAAACCACGACCATCTCCTTACCTTGATCTTCTCTTTCTAGAAGGAGCTCGTAAGCCCCATCACCATTTGTAGTAGTCCCTCTATTTGAGTTTTCTATGTATACGTTTACAAATGGGAGTTGCTCTCCATTTTGGTTTGTCACAACACCTGTAATTTGCGCTATGAGGGTTGATGAAAACAGTGTTAGGAAAATGATAAAGTAATGTGTGCGCATATGTTGACTTTTTGATTTGATGAAATGTTTACTCTTTTACAAGCCTAAGATACTGCTCACAGAGCCAAAGCTGTACCTGCAACTCATTTTCTTGATGAGCTTTACTTTGAAACTCTGGTAGATCTACTAGGTAATTTATAAACTGTTTAAGCTCATCTTCTGTAAGCTCAAAACGTTCTCTCAAAAACCGTGCATATTTTTCCATCATAAGGTCATATGCTGCTATTTCTTTATCTATAGCCACATATTTTTTGAGTCGTTTGGTACGACCGCTTATGGCATTTATAATAGGGTCCAGCTGGAGACTACCACCTAGAAGACCTAGTAGATGAACTGGTTTAAAATCACCAGCTGTTTGTAGCCTGCGCTCATTTGTAGTGGGTATGGGGCGTTCTCCTTGTATAATCCCCACGCTTTGAACGGTGATTTTTTCACTACTCGTTAAAACTACTTCATCTAGGGTATTCTCTTTTTCTTTGAGTACTATACTTAAAAATGGATGTGATGCCAGCTCTTCAAAGATTACAACATATTGATCTCTGGCACTTAAGTGAGTAACAAGTAATACGTCACCTTTATTTACAGCCATCACAAAACGACCATCACTATCTGTAGTAATACTTTGTTGCGAGTTGAGATTATTTACGTGTGCGCCTTCTAGTCTAAAGTCGCCTATTTTTACCTCTCCTTGGGTAGATAGTGGGAACTGGGCAAGGCATACCTGAGCACAGCATAAAAAGAGAATAAAAAGCCTAATGACCATAAGAAGATTTCTAACTCAAAAAAAGCTAGAAATTTATAAAGAGCTGCCCAACAAATTGTTAAACTCTTAACCGTGGTCGTTAATTATTAAAAGCCTTTTTAATTCTATCAAGATTTTTCTTGTTGTCACGATCCTTAATGGTCTCGCGCTTGTCGTACGTTTTCTTACCCTTAGCTAGTGCAATCTCGAGTTTTGCAAAACCCTTCTCATTTGTAAAAAGTCTTAAGGGTACAATGGTAAGACCAGATTTATTGACCTCACGCTCCCATTTTTTAAGTTCGCGCTTGTTAAGAAGTAATTTGCGTTCACTCTTAGGGTTATGGTTAAAGTAAGTAGCGTGAGAGTACTCTTGTACGGTCATATTAATTACAAACATCTCTCCTTGATCATTAAACTCACAAAAACTCTCGGCTATAGAGGCTTTACCCTCTCTTATAGCCTTAATCTCTGTACCTGCAAGTACAATACCCGCAACGAGCCTATCAAGTATCTCGTATTCAAAACGAGCTTTTCTGTTCTTTATGTTTACCGTATTTGACATTCTTACAAAGATACAATGTTACACGATTAATACTCATTTACGCTCTTAAAAAATACGAATGCACAGCCCGTCTTGAGCACTTTTAAAATTATGGATTGTATTTTTGTATCCCTTTCATATAAATGTAAGCACATCTATCACCTCTCGACTATATACTCCATATAACTAGCACTATGCACAGATTATTTTATATCGCTTTTTTACTATTACTTGCTACAAGTTGTACAACGCCAGCGCCTACTGCACAAGAGATTGTAGATAAAGCCATCGCTGCGTCTGGTGGTGAGGTAATTGCAAACTCTAGCATACATTTTAAATTTAGAAAGTATTACTACAGAGCTACTAGAAAAGACGGGTTGAGAACATTAGAACGCTGTACAGACGCTGCTTGTCAAGTACAACAGGATGTTATAAAAAATAATGGAGAGTTTGTACGCTTTCGCGAAAGCGTACCTACAACCCTTCCAGATAGTATGAAAAATCGCTATGCAAATAGTGTAAATTCTGTACACTACTTTTCTGTATTACCTTATGGCCTTAATGACCCAGCTGTGCGCAAGTCTCTTGTAGATGAAACCGTTGTAAAAGGAGAACCTTACTACCGCATTAGGGTTACGTTTGCCCAAGAAGGTGGTGGTGAAGATTTTCAAGATGAGTATATGTACTGGATACACAAAAACCGCTACACGGTAGACTATCTTGCATATAATTACCAAACCTCAGAAGGTGGGACACGTTTTAGAGAGGCTTACAATGAGCGTATTATAAACGGCATACGCTTTGTAGATTATCGCAATTACAAGCCAGAAGAGCAGTATCCACCATTGCAAACACTAGATGCTCTTTATGAAAACAATAATCTTGATTTACTTAGCATTATTGAACTAGAGGATGTGGAGGTCTCTAGTTGTCCTGCTTGCTAGTCTATAACTAGTGCTTCTTTTTTCTTAACCAGGCCGTTACCTTCTCCCACAAGCTGCACGTGGTAGAGATGAAAATACTCAGACTCGTCTATTTCTTTAAACGCGTCTGGCTCACCATATACAGCATTTGCAAAGTTTGGTGTTGTATTACTGTGGCCTACTACCACAACATTAAGCCCCGTAGTCGCAAGTGTAAAAGCTTCGTCATTTAAAGCTCTGGGATCATATTTTTTTATAGCTAGACTATTTGCCTTTACCGTAGGCTCTGCCGTGCGCATAGTGCGTAAATAGTTTGTAGAGTAAACAGCGTCTATATCCTTATCTGTAAAAAAATCTTTCCAGCGCTCTGCACGCGCCTCTCCTTCTGGAGTGAGATCTGGATTACTGTTAGACGGATCACTTAGCACTTTTTCGGCGTGACGAATGAAGTAATAATTAGTCACCTGCTCGGTAGTTGCTTTGTTTTTCTTCTGTCCATCACAGCTTACAGAGACGGTAATTAATACGAGTAATACTAAGAGTTTGCGCATTTTTAAAATTATTTTATACTCAAATATACATTTTTGTAAGGTCTTCTCTTTCTTAGCGACTTATATTATGTCTTTCGCCCTTATATGTGTGACAGATGAAAAAATCTGCTATGAAAGAGCAAAATCCGTTTCTTATTAAGAAACGGATTTTGTGTTTTATTATACTAAGAAGTGTTACGCTTTCGCGAAAGCGTAAAAAAAAACACAGCTTGATGAAGGCTGTGTTTTTTTAGTTTGTCTGATTTAGCTCTACATTGAGAAGTACTGTACCAGTGTGTAGGCAGAGATGAAAAATGTTGAGAGGATTACATATACCCCCAAAATGGTGTTTCTTCCCTGTCTAGGATCTCGTGCTGTTGTTGTTTTTGCTTGCGTTCTCATAATATCTGTTTTTATTGATTGATACTATAAAGACGAGGCACGAGCACAATTGTTACAATTATGCTTCAGAATTCTCTTCAGAAGTCTCATTTTGAGCATTTTCTGCTGCTTCTTGAGCAGCAGCAGCAGCCTCTTCGGCTTTTTGATTTTGAGCTACTAAGGTTTTAATCTTACGTAGTTTTGAAGTCCATACATTGAGTTCTTCTTTATGACGTGCAATGTTTTTATGCACCTCTACTACCATAGGGTTATCATCTGCCACGTGCTGGAAGAAACCTAGATTGTTCTCAAGCTGGTTAATCTCTGCTTTAGTCTCATCTATTTTCTTTCTAATAAAGAAACGTTCCTTTTCTATAGCGCGGTCATCTGCGCCGCCTGCCATAATTTGTACACGATTTTCATACTTAATGAGCTCTGCTTCTTTCTTATCTATATCAAGCTGTTTAAAGAGGCCGTCTAGTACTTTATTAAAGTCTTGATCTATATTCTTTTTTGAGTAAGGAACACGACCTATACCCTTCCACTGGTCTATAAATTCTTTAATAGTCGCAAGATCTGCGGTGCGCTCGCCTGTCATCTTTGTTTCCTTAACAGTATTCATTAAGGCTTGTTTTTTATCAAAGTTTTCTTGCTCGCCAGCACTTGCTTTCTTTTTAGAATCTTTAAGACGGTCAAAAAAGTGATTACAAGCATCTTTAAACTGCTTCCATACCTTGTCACTATCTTTACGTGGTACGTGACCTACCTTTTTCCAGTCTGCCTGTATGCGCTTCATCACATCTAGCGTTCCTTTTATGTCATCGCTGTCTTTGTGCTCTTCGGCTATTTTTACAAGCTCCTGCTTTTTTGCAAGGTTATCGTACTGCTCTTGTTTTTGAGATTTATAGAAGCCATTCTTTTTCTGGTTAAAAAGTTTTGTAGCTGCTTTAAAAGATGCCCAAGTGTCTTCATTATTTTCTTTTGGGACTTTACCTGCTTTAAAGAATTGCTCACGTAGTGCTTCTACTTTTTTAATCTTGTCTTGTACGCTCTTGTGAGATTTAATATCATCTTGTGCTACTTCATTTATTTGCGCTATGATATCATTTTTAGTCTCAAGGTTTTTTATCCATACGAGCTCTATCTCCTTTTGCTTTTCATCACGAGCATCGTGTATCTTCTTTGTAGCAGCGCTAAATTTATCCCAGATAGCGTCACTGTGCTCACGTGCTACAGGACCTATTTCCTCCTTCCACATACGGTGTAGGAGTTGTAGCTCTTTAAAAGCCTTATTAATATTAGGCTCTGCTCCTAGCTCCTCTGCTCTTTCTATAAGAAGTAGTTTTTTATCTAGGTTTTCTTTAAAGTGTTTATCTCTAAAGTCACGGTTAAGGTGCAGCAGTTCATAAAACGCATCTACGTGAAAATAGTAGTCATTCCACACAAGGTTATAACGATCTCTCGGTATGTTACCCGCATTATTCCAGCGCTCTTGTATTTCTTTAAATTTATTAAATGTCGTGTTTACACTCTCAGCCCCACCTAGCTCATTGCGCAATGCTTTTACTTCGTCAATAAGAGATTGTCGCTCTGCGAGGTTTGCATTTTGATCTTTACGCTTGCGCTCATAAAACTCTTGGCGTTTGTTTCTATACTCATAATACACCTCGTTATATGCCTTTTTAAGTGGCGAGAAGTATCTAAAATCTATAATGTTACCACCTTCTTCTAGAAAAGCAGCCTTAGCCTCTTCTTGCTCTTTATCAAACTGAGCATTTATAACGGTACTTATCTCCTCTACGTGTTCTTTTATAGCGGTTACTTTCTCACTTTTAATAAGCGATTGTAACTCCTCTATAAGCTCTTCTTTTGTAAGAGTTGTATAGTCTTTTTTAGGAATTTCTTTTACCACTGGAGCAGCCGGAGTTACTTCTGTAGTTTCTGGTGTTGCAGCAGCTTGATCTGGGGAAGCAACTTCTTCTGCATCAATCTCAGATGCTACCTCAGCGTCATCTGGAAGTTCTGTCGCATTTGCTTCTGCAGCCAGTGCTTCTATTTCATCATTCATAGTGCGATCTGTTGCTGGCGCTGTTTCTTCTAGATGTTCTTCTACTTTTGAGTCTTGAGGTTTCTTCTCTTCAGACATATCTTTCAATGTTAGGGTTCTATTTTATAAGAAGTAAATATACTATTTAGTGCGCACATAGGGCAATAATCTAGTGCTAGCTATTCCAGATGCTCCAAGAGGCCTCTGCTTGTAATTCTAACATTCTAAATCCGTTAATAATTTGAGCACCCTGTTGCAATGCTTTTTTAAGAAAAGTAGATTGCTCTGGATTATAAATAAGGTCAAAAGCTATATGAGCATCACCTATGTATTGATACGGTATCGCTGGCGCCATCTCAACCTCTGGAAAAGTTCCTACAGGTGTTGTATTGACTATAAAAGTGTGGTCTTTAATAATTTGCTCATTAAGATCTTCATATTGTAATGAGTTATTAGAACGCTTACGCGAAACAAAAGTGCAGTCTACCCCCAGCTGTTGCATTGCATAATGAACAGCCTTTGAGGCACCTCCCGTTCCTAAAATCAAACATTTATAAGAAGATACCGAAAGAACTGTCTCGTCAAAATCACAAAAATGACTCTCACCAAAACGCTCTAATAATGAATCTCTAAAACCTATATAATCTGTATTATAACCCGTAAGTGTGCCATCATCTTCTGTCTTTACCGTATTTACAGCACCTATAGCAGCAGCGTGTGTGTCAAGCCTATTTAAAAATGGAATAATATCCTGCTTGTAGGGAATAGTGACATTGTAGCCTATTGCAGATCGCACTAGGAGTACCTCTTGTAAAGTCTTTGCATCTGGCACATCAAAATTTACATATTGTGCATTAATTTGAAGCCTATCAAACTTTTCCTCAAAGTATCCTCTAGAAAATGAATATCCTATATCCTTACCAAAAAGGCCGTATTTATTTACCTTGTCTTGTTCTCTCTCCATATTTACCTAGTGCAACAATCATAAAGATACCAGCGAGTATAAAAAATATAGCAAGCACATTTTCTATATTAAAAGCTGTGGGTAAATAACGATCGTAATTATCTAAAATTGGGGTTCCGTTTATATCTAGTGCAATCTCTCCCGATAGATCGCGCTCAAAGACTTCTGTTTTCCACGGCCATACAACACCTAGCGAACCTATTATGAACCCAAGTATGGCAGCGTTAGTAGCCCATTTAAACTTTTTTAATAAAAAAGTTAAGAAGTGCGATATCGTCACTAGCCCTGTAAGTGAGCCTAAGGCAAAAACAGCAAGCACTGTAAGGAGTCGCATATGCATAGGGTCATCTATAAAAGAAAAGTCTCCAGAAAATGTTTTTGTAATCGTTACAAATAATGCGTTTACAGAATCTACAAGCAGTAGTACATAATTACCTAATAAGATAAGTATAAAGGAACCAGAGAGTCCTGGTAATGTCATCCCAGAAACACCTATAATACCACAAATAAAGACAAAGAGAAGATTATCATTTTCTTGTGCGGGCTCCATAAGACTTATAGCTACACCAAAAACAACCCCAGAAATAAGCATTACAATATTGCGATTAGTCCACTCTTCAAAATCTTTACCTATATAGTATATAGAGCCTATTATCATACCAAAAAAGGCACTCCACACAAGCAAAGGATAATTTCTTATAGCGAGATCTAGTAATAGTGAAACACTAAAATAACTTATGAGCATTCCTAAAATAAGCAGTCCTAAAAATCGTCCATTTATGTATTGCCAAAAACTACGAAACCGGCCTCCAAAAAGTAGTCGTAAAGCTTTTCCATTTACCTTTTGGAGCGAGTATATAAACTCTTCATAAAATCCTGCAACATAGGCTACAACACCTCCAGATACTCCCGGAACTTTATTTGCAGCACCCATAGCAAGACCTTTAAGAACGAGCCAGAGCTTATCAGAAAGCGATCTAGTCTCAGTCTGCATATACTTTCTTTTTACCTGCTGCTTTTTCCAGCAATAAGATTAATGCAAATCCAACAATAGCAAATATAACGGCATATAGCACCTGTGGATCTCCATCAAAGCTCGATGGGAGAATACTCTTTGCCTCAACCGCAACCTCATCTCCGTGCCTATCTATACGTGTAGATAAGACTTCTTTCCAAGGCCATATTTTGTTAAGTGATCCTATCATAAAACCGGTAAGTACGGCAAGTGTGATTTGTTTTTTGTGCTCAAACATCCATTTAAGAATTTTTGAAAAAAGTTTAAGTCCCACAATACACCCTAAAGCAAAGAGTATGATTTTCCAGATAGCACTTCTAAGGAGTGACCAGTCTCGAGTAAGTAATGCGTCTTGAGCATCTGTAATTGTGCCTAGCACCATCCCGTAAGAACCTAGTAAGACAAGTATAAAAGAACCTGAAACTCCAGGTAAAATCATTGCAATAATAGCAATACAACCAGAGACAAAGTAAAACCACCACGCGTTAGGCGCTTCTGTAGGTACGGCTATTGTGATAAAATATGCAACTGCAACACCTGCTATGAGAGCAACAATTGTAGCTATATCCCATTTTGTAATTTGTTTTCCTATATACAGAATACTAGCAAGTACAAGACCAAAGAAAAAAGACCATACTACTATAGGGTATGATTCTAATAGGTAAGATATAACTCTAGCGAGTGAGAGTATACTTATGGCTACTCCTAAAAATAAACTACCTAAAAACTTTAGATTGTACTGCGCTATTGCAGCTTTTATCCCTTCTTTTTTCCAAACTTTAAAAATACCAAAGTCAAGTTTATCTATTGTTTCTATAAGCTCTTGATAGATACCAGATATAAAAGCAATGGTACCACCAGATACCCCAGGAACCACATCTGCTGCTCCCATCGCCATTCCTTTTAAGATAACAAATACGTAAGCGAGTGAAGTTTTTGGCATAGGGTTATTTTAAAGTCTTAGCTAAAATACTAGCTTTCACTTTACATACCTATTTTTAAACAAAATTTTAAAAGTTACAAGTTTGAGTGTTTCTCAATTAATTCTCGAACTTCTTTCTTTGCAGCCACGTAAGGAAAAAGTTCATCTATAATTATAGAAAATTCGGCATCTAGTTTTAGACCATTTTTTAAAAAATAGCGCCCTTGGATATCACTTCCTTGCGCATAGTTAAGACCTGCCAGTCTAAAAGCTACCTCTGCATTTTCTGGATAAAACTCCATAGCCTGCGTTAAATTAATAACTGCTGCATTATGCTCACCTAGTTGTAAAAGTATATCTGCTCTGTTTAACCAAGTTTCAAGTTCATAATTACCTAGTTCTAGCGTACGGCGATACCCTTCTTCTGCCTCTTCATAAAACTTAAGTCTGTGATTAATTTTTGCATAACGCTTCCAGTAAAGTACGTTATCGCTATCTATATTAATCGCTTTGTTTATATAGTACAGTGCCTTCTGAAAGTTGAGACGTTTTTTATAAAAATCTGTAATGGCAATCCACCCATTATCTAGTAAAGGATCTTCGTGCACACAGCGCTCAAAATGCTTTAAAGCAAGCTCATCACTACCTAGTTTATCATAGCACTTACCCATACGAAGTAATGCAAAAGACGTAGGATCTTCAAGCTCTAGTGTAATCTGGTAATTTTCTAGAGCTTCATTATAACGCCCTAATTTTTCTAGCACTTTCCCTTTCTCAAGGTATGCGCCTACAAAACGGTCATCACTTATGATGGCAAAATCATAGGCAGAAAGCGCTTTTTCATACTCCTTAAGTCCAAAATATTGTTTACCCACTTGATGCCACGCTACTTCACAATAAGGATTATTGTTTAAAAACATATTGAGGTAATCTATAGCTTCTGTATGTTGCTCCAAAAAATCAAAACAATAAATTACATTATAAAGCGCACTATAATCTTGATCATCTACCTCTAGGCATTTCATAAAATTAACCTTGGCATTCTGAAAATCTTCTATAAAAAGATATTCCATCCCTATGAGGTTATAAACATCTGCAGGATCATTAGTAAGATCTATAGCCTGCTCTAGTAAGTAAATCGCCTTTTTGTGATCATCCTGCTTGCTATAAATATTTGCCTTCTGGATAAAAACTTCTTCATTATGTGGTTCTAGCTCGTGTAGCTCTGTTAGTATTTGTTCGGCTTTTTCAAATTTATTTTCAAAGATGAAAAGCTCTGCTTTAAAAAGTCTAAGATTTGATGATGTGGGATGCTGCTCTAGACCAAGCTTTACAGCTTTTCGCGCAAGCGCAATTTTACCACTCTCGATATAGTAATTTGCAATATTCTCAAACTCTTCTGCGTCAAAAAAAAGAACATCATTAGTCTTTAACATAGACTCAAAACGAGTGAGCGATACACTATTTCCTTCTTGGCTAAAATCCATAGGCGACATTTTAAAAATTACTCTTACTATAAATGTAATAATAGTTAAGAGTGATGTTGAGCTTCTACTACATAGTTGTCAACATAGTAATGAACAGCCAATAATCGCGCCAAACTGAATATATGACAATCACGACGCTAACCTTCTGATTATGAAGTAAAAATATATTCGCAAAAAGATTATCTGTAACATATTACATTAATTTGCATCATATCATTACAAGAAAAGTTATGAAAAACATCCGATATAAAGAGACACAATACTTTCGCTCGCTCATTATTATAATAACTACTTGACTCGTGGGTGTATCTGCATTTTTTAGTACGGAAGCATCTAGCGGAAGTTCTGTTTACATAGCGACGTCCCTATTATTTATTGTAATAATTATATTGTTTTATAAGCTAGATATAATTATCACAGAAAGGAATGCGATTTTGAGTTTTGGAGTGGGTCTGGTAAAGAGAAAACTCCCTATAAACCAACTAAATCTTGAGACCGCTCAAATAATAAAGACAACATTGCTCTGGGGAATAGGCTATAGATTTACACCTCACGGCACGCTGTTTAATACACGTGTGGGTGGGGCTCTTCACATTAAAACTAAAAATAAAAACTCAGAGTTCTTTGTGGTGACAGATAATATAGTGGCTATAAAAACTGCTATAAAAAAAGCTCAAAGCATTAGTAATACTTAGACTTACCTAGGTAATCTTTTATTATTTCATTCCACTCAGGGCCTATGCGTAAAGCTGTTGTGTAAGGGATGGCATATAGATTTTCATAATTTGTATATCCAGATTTTAATAATTCTTCTAGATAAAAAAGAGAAGCATTAATATCTCCTTCGCGAGCACTAAGTCCTATAACTTGTATAAAAGCATCTTGGTTAGACGGGTTTACCAGTGTGCGTAATATATTTACAAAAAGTAATTTTTCTGGGGTGCTATTTTGTGCCTTTACAATCTCATATTGCTGCTCTACACTGTTTTGTACAAATCCTTTAAGACGTATAGCCGCCTTACGCTCTTGTTTACTACTTGCAGTACTATCTATTTTTACATCTAGCTCATCCATCTGGTAACTCCACCAGCCTAGGTTATCAAAAAACGCCTTTTGCGTGTCTTCTGCTAGGTAATACTTAAAATCTTCTGCTAGTAGACCTTCACCGTAGGTAATTACAGTGCTTCTATCACGCTTAGCGCGAAAAGCTTTATTAAAACGTATTTCCTTTGCGAGTTCTTTCTGGCTGTCTATATCAAGAATCTTCTTGTACTTATCTTTAAGCGCTGTCACAAAGTTATATGCATAAACGTGCTTTTGCTTTTTGTACAATAAATCTGCAAAGGCCATATCTGTATCATAAAATTGCTGCACGCGCTCTTCTTTTAAGTCCTCATCTATTAGAATATCTGTAAGCGCTGTCGCCAGGTAACCAGATTCTGGTAAGTCGCCTCCATCATACACGTGATAACCCTTTATAAATTTATCTAAGCTATACCCTGTACCATAAGCACGTAGCTTATAAAACTGCTTACCCTCATCTGGTGAGAGTATAGACACCTTAAGTTTTGGGTTTTTACTAAGAAGCTTCTTGTCTAAAAATGCATCTCCTACCGCAATAAGACCATAAGTACTATTAGACAACTGCGCGCTGGTACTCGTAACTAAACTTGCATCCCAAAAACCCGCAAGAATTATCCTGTCACGATCTATAGCATACTCATCATAAGAGCGGTTTATCAAATCCTCCATCTGTTTTAGTGCCGGCTTTATCGTGCTATCTAGCTCATAATTTGCTCCTATAACAATACTACTAGTGAGCGCGGCACCTATAGAAAACTGTTGCGTAATGAGATCTCCCCTTCCTTTCTCATCAAATACAAATACTACAGGATATTTACTCTGTGCATCATAATCTCTAGGTAGGTATATCGCATACGTTTTGTCAGAAGTGGGGTCTTGCTTCACCTTGGGATGCACCATACCAGGTGTAATAGCAGATTGCCCAAAAGTGATAGATGTAATAAGGAGTAAAAAATAAAAATTGCGCATACAGTATAATAATGAATATTGCAGGTATCAAAAACCGTGCACAAAATAAAGGTAGCACATTCTGAACATTCTTTTAAGATGATTGTACAATAATTATTTCCGTATTTTTAGTGGTACAAATCAATCCAAATGAAACACAAGATTCTATTACTGACTGTGGTTTTTTTCGCTTTCGCGAAAGCGTTATCACCGCAACTACACGCACAAGATTATTTTACAGGCAAGTATGCTCCTTTTGACTCCGCCATCCCGTCACCTGCAGAGTTTCTGGGGTACGATATAGGCGAGCAACATACCCGCCACGACCAGATTGTAGCGTACTTGCAAGAACTAGCAGAGGTATCAAACCAGGCTACCATAGCACAATACGGCAAGTCACACGAAAGCCGAAAGCTGGTGATGCTCACCATATCTACTGCAGAAAACCTTGCAAACTTGCCAGCCATTAAAAAACAACATCTCGCCTTTGTAGACACAAAGCAAAATGTGACTAATTATAATGAAGTACCCGTTTTTATACAACTAGGGTATAATGTGCACGGTAATGAACCATCAAGTTCTGAGGCGGCATTGCTTACTGCATACACACTAGTAGCATCACAACATCCAGATATTGTAAACTACCGTAAAAACAGTGTTATCTTTTTAGACCCTACCATAAACCCAGATGGTCGCGATCGCCACACACAGTGGGCAAATAGTTATAAAGGCTCACCACTTGTATCTGATAATATAGACGCTGAGCATACAGAAATGTGGCCACGCGGAAGGACAAATCACTACTGGTTTGACCTCAACAGAGACTGGTTACTCGCTATTAACCCAGAGAGCCGTGGTAAACTAGACTGGTATCACGACTGGTATCCTAATGTGGTTACAGATTTTCACGAGATGGGTACAAATAGTACACACTTCTTTGAGCCTATGTTACCTATAGGAAGTAAAGACCCTATTATGCCTAAGGAAAATTATGAGGAGCTCAATAACCTTTTTGCGCCATACTTCTCTAGTGCGTTAGATGAGATAGGGAGTTTCTATTTTACAAAAGAAGCCTTTGACGGCACCTACCCAGGCTACGGATCTTCATATCCAGATTTACAAGGAGCGCTCGCCTTACTTTTTGAGCAAGCAAGTAGCCGTGGTCATTTACAAGACACAGATTTTGGCACCATTAGTTTTCCATTTACAATAAGAAACCAGTTTACATCTGGAATGGCTACCGTAAAGGCCGCTGTAGAGAACAAAGCAAGACTACGAGAGTATCAACAAGAGTTCTTTAAAAGCGCCTTTAAGAAAGCAAAAACAGATCAAGCAGCCGCATACGAGTTTGGTGATCCTTATGATGCAAATAGAACAAAGGCTTTTATAGATAAACTCTTAAAGCACCGTATTAAACTATATGATAAAGGTGATGGTCGTTATGTAGTACCTATTAACCAAGCTCAAAAAAGAATGGTTCAATCGTTTTTTGAAACTTATAGTACCTACCGTGATAGTGTATACTATGATGCCAGCGCGTGGTCTGTAGGTAACTTTTACAATATGCGTTACAAAGGTTTGAACAGCACACCAAGTTTAGGAAAAGAGATCACCACAACAGATAATTTAGTACGCGTAGCGCCACTTACAAAAACAAGCTATGCCTACCTTATCGATTATGATGATTATAATGCACCAGCACTACTTAACCACCTACAAAAAGAAGGACTCGTGCTTGCCACCGCTTTTAAACCGTTTACAGCAAATACTACAAGCGGTAAAAGGGATTTTAATTATGGTACACTTATGCTACCAGTAAGTCGTCAAGATGAGACCGAAGATGAAGTATATGACATACTAGCAGCCGCACAACAAAAATATCAAGTACCTATTTATGCAGCAAATACTGGCTTTAGCATAAAAGGAATTGATTTAGGAAGCCGAAACTTTCAAAAAATAGACGCTCCTAAGGCACTTATGGTTATAGGTAATGGTACTAGCTCTTATGAGGCTGGAGAGGTATGGCACTTGCTTGACACACGTGTGCATATGCCTATCACAAAAGTGATGATGAGCAACTTTAACCGTGTAGATTTAAATAAGTACAACACGCTAGTGATGGTATCTGGTAACTACAACGCCATATCAGATAGGCAGCAAAATAACCTGAAAGCTTGGATTGCTCAAGGTAATACTCTTATTACTTCTGGAACTGCGAGTAGCTGGGCTATAAAATCAAAAATTGCTACGGGTAAACTTACAAAAGATAAGAAAGAAGACTCCACAAAGACCGAAGAGCGCAAACCTTATGTAAACAAAGGTCCTAACCGTGGTAAGGAGCGTCTAGGCGGAGCCATTTTTCAGGTAGATCTGGACTTAACACACCCACTCGCTTTTGGCTACAGATATAATACACTACCTGTTTATAAGAACAATAACGTGTGGTTACAACCTTCAAATAGTGAGTATAATACCGTTGCACAATACACAGACACCCCTCATATAGACGGATTTATATCTGATAAAAACTTAAATGACTTTATGAAAAAGAGTGCCTCACTTATCGTTTCTCCGCAAGGTAGAGGTCGTGTGGTCCTTTTTGCAGATAATCCTAACTTTAGAGGAAGCTGGTATGGTACCAATAAACTCTTTCTTAACGCAATCTTCTTCGGGAGTTTAATAAACTAGTTATGCATAAATCAATTATCACATTTATATGCGGAGTGTTGTTTTTTTCCGCTTTCGCGAAAGCGCAATCACCCCTACAAGAAGGTCCTTTTAATCAGCTCATCATACGTGGCGTAACGCTCATAAATGGTAATGGAGCACCACCGATAAGCCCTGTAGATATCGTAGTAGAAGGAAATAAAATCACCGAAATTAAAGTAGTAGGATATCCAGGTGTAGCGATTAACGAAGCAAAACGCCCAAAACTACGTGCAGGCGGAAAAGAGCTAGATGCAAATGGAATGTACCTTTTACCAGGGTTTGTAGATTGTCACGTGCACATAGGTGGAGAAGCTCAAGGAGCAGATCCAGATTATGTTTTTAAACTATGGATGGCGCACGGCGTTACCACCGTACGTGAGGTATCTGGTAGGAGTCGTGACTTTACCTTAGACCTCAAGAAAAAATCTAAAAACAATAGTATAATTGCGCCCCGTATCATCTCGCATACGGGCTTTGGCCAAGGTAGTAAGGAGACTATAACTACAGCACAACAAGCAAGAGCTTGGGTTCAAAATAATAGTAAAAATGGTTCAGACGGGATTAAGTTTTTTGGCGCTCCACCAGAGGTTATGCAAGCAGCTCTTGAAGAAAACAAGAAACTGGGACTTACCTCATCTATGCACCACGCTCAAATGAGCGTCGCACGCTGGAATGTACTTAACAGTGCACGTGCTGGACTTACGTCTATGGAGCACTGGTACGGACTACCAGAGGCACTGTTTGAAAACACGACGGTACAAAACTATCCGCTTGACTATAACTATAATAATGAGCAACACCGTTTTGGGGAAGCAGGACGCCTATGGGCACAAGCGGCTAAACCAGGGTCTGAAAAATGGAATACAGTTATGGAGGAGCTTATCGCTCTAGATTTCACACTAGATCCTACCTTTAATATTTATGAAGCCAGTCGTGACTTAATGAGAGCAAGAAGAGCCGAGTGGCACGAAGACTACACCCTTCCTTCCTTATGGAGATTTTATCAACCTAGTAAAATATCACACGGTAGCTACTGGCACTTCTGGGGTACAGAAGAAGAAGTACACTGGAAGAATAATTACCGTATGTGGATGGCTTTTGTAAATGAATATAAAAACAGAGGTGGTCGTGTAACTGTAGGTACAGATTCTGGCTTTATTTTTCAGTTATATGGATTTGCATACCCTAGAGAGTTAGAGCTACTTAGGGAAGCAGGTTTTCATCCTCTGGAAGTCATAAGAGCGGCAACCCTCAATGGGGCAGAATTGCTTAATATGGACGACCAAGTGGGCTCTGTAGAAGTAAATAAACTTGCAGACTTTGTCATCGTAGAAGAAAACCCATTACAAAATCTCAAAGTACTTTATGGAACAGGCGCTATAAAACTAACAGATGATAATGAAGTAGTGCGTGTAGGTGGAGTTAAGTACACCATAAAAGACGGGATAATCTATGATGCAAAAGAACTTTTGAGAGATGTAAAAAGCCAAGTAGATAAGGCAAAAAAGGAAGAAAACTTCACACTAAAACAACCGGGAGTTAATGATTAAATAATATATTTTATGACTTCACATCAGATAAACTGCATAATTTTATCGCTGTAACGGAATTATTCGTAAAATGTAGGGTTCAAAAATTTTTAAATTACTTAGACGCAACCTTTTACATATTTTAGTATCTATAAAGTGAAACCATAAAACTATCAAGATGATACGCATTGAATTTAATAACAAACTGATCCTAATTAATAAGTCAATACTTATTGTATCTGTTATTATACTCGCCTTATGTGCTATGCTATTTTTCTTTATGTAGCGGTATTTTACAATTAACACTTAAAATAAAAACGCCCCATACAGTTATGTATGGGGCGTTTCTCATTGTATGTAATTACTTACCTTACTAACTTCTTGTATTTAATACGCTTAGGCATTAAATCACCACCTAATCTCTTTTTCTTATTAGCCTCATATTCTGAGAAGCTACCTTCAAAGAAATACACTTGACTATCTCCCTCAAAAGCAAGAATGTGAGTACATATACGATCTAAGAACCAGCGGTCGTGACTAATTACTACTGCACAGCCTGCAAAGTTCTCTAGTCCTTCTTCTAGCGCTCTTAGTGTGTTTACATCAAGGTCGTTTGTAGGCTCATCCAGTAATAGTACGTTTCCTTCCTCTCTTAAAGTCATCGCAAGGTGTAAACGGTTGCGCTCACCACCAGATAGTGTTGCTACTTTCTTATTTTGCTCACTACCCGAGAAGTTAAATCTACTTAAGTATGCCCTAGAGTTTACTTCCTTACCTCCCATCATTACAAGCTCTTGCTCGTCTGAGAAGTTTTGCCAGATAGTTTTCTCTGGGTCTATATTGCTGTGACTCTGGTCTACATATGCGATTTGAGCAGTCTCTCCTACGTTAAAGGTTCCTTTATCTGGAGCCTCTTCACCCATAATCATTTTAAAGATAGTAGTCTTACCAGCTCCGTTAGGACCTATAATACCAACGATACCAGCCTGCGGCAAATTAAAGTTAAGGTCTTCATAGAGTAACTTATCGCCAAAGGCTTTACTCACTCCAGATGCCTCAATAACATTAGTACCAAGACGTGGCCCATTAGGGATATAGATTTCAAGCTTCTCATCTACTTGCTTTTGATCTTGACTCATCATCTTGTCATAGTTCTGTAAACGAGCTTTTTGTTTAGTCTGGCGACCTTTGGCTCCTTGACGTACCCACTCTAGCTCTCGTTCTAATGTTTTTTGCCTTTTTGAAGCGGTCTTACTCTCTTGCGCCATACGCTTAGACTTCTGGTCTAGCCAAGAAGAGTAGTTTCCTTTCCAAGGGATTCCTTCTCCTCTATCTAGTTCTAATATCCATCCTGCTACGTTATCAAGGAAGTAACGGTCGTGAGTTACAGCTATTACCGTTCCTTTATATTGTGCAAGGTGGTGCTCTAACCAGTGCACAGACTCTGCGTCAAGGTGGTTAGTAGGCTCATCTAGTAATAATACATCTGGCTCTTGTAATAATAATCTACATAAAGCCACACGACGCTTTTCTCCTCCAGAGAGTACACCCACTTTTTGATCTGCCGGTGGGGTGCGTAGTGCATCCATCGCGATCTCTAGTTTTGTATCTAGCTCCCAGGCACCGCGAGCATCTATCTCATCTTGCAAGACTGCCTGGCGTGCCATAAGCTTATCCATCTTATCTGCATCTGAGTATACCTCTTCTAGACCAAATGAATCATTAATTTTATTGTACTCATCAAGAATAGCAACCGTTTCGGCAGCTCCTTCTTTTACAATCTCAAGAACCGTTTTTTCTGGATCTAGCTTAGGCTCTTGCTCGAGATACCCTACAGAAAATTCTTTATCTGAAGTTACATCTCCTTGAAAGTTTGTATCTAATCCTGCGATGATTTTCATCAACGTAGATTTACCAGAACCGTTAAGACCTAAGATTCCTATTTTTGCTCCATAAAAGAAGCTTAGGTATATCTTTTTAAGTACAGGTGTCTGTGCTCCAGGAAACGTTTTTGAAACGCCCTGCATTGAAAATATGATCTTTTTATCGTCGCTCATAATTTGGCTTTTGGCTCTAAGCTGTATGCTTTAAGCTAGTTGTTTTATTGTTAGTACGCTTTCGCGAAAGCGGAAGGCAAAAATACAAAATATCGCTACTATTCTCCCTCTAAAACAGCACGCATCGCCTTAGCCTTGAGTAAGCACTCTTCATACTCACTATCTGGGTCAGAACCAGCAGTGATGGCTCCGCCTACTGAGTATGAGATGTATTGTTTCTCTGCATTGTAGAGTATACTGCGTATGACTACATTAAAATCAAAATCGCCTGCCGGGGTAAAATAGCCCACTGAGCCGCTGTATAAACCCCGCTTTGACTCTTCTAGTGACTCTATGATTTGCATTGCTCGCAATTTTGGCGCACCTGTCATACTTCCCATTGGGAAGGTGCTACGTATCACATCTACCGGTGAGATGCCTACGCCTAGTTGTGAGGTAACGGTAGAGATCATTTGGTGAACTTGCTTAAAGGGGTATACCTCGCCTAACTCTTCTACTACAACAGATCCTCTGCGAGCTGTGCGAGACAGGTCGTTGCGCACGAGATCTACAATCATTATGTTTTCTGAGCGCTCTTTTGGGTTTTGTTGTAACGCTTTCGCGAAAGCGTAATCCTCCTCCTCATTATCACTACGTCTAGCTGTTCCCTTTATGGGCTGGGTAACAATCTTCTCTCCTATTTTTTTAATATACCGCTCTGGAGTTGCCGACAGCAAGTACTGATCTTCCATCCTCAAGTAGGTAGCAAATGGTGGGGTACTTATTGCATTGAGGCGCTCATATATTTCTAGCGGTGCAATGCTACCTGTCGCATAAAACTCTTGACACATATTTGCCTCATAAATATCACCTCTGTGTATGTGAGCAAGCATCTCACGTACCTTTTCTTTATAAGCTTCTTTGTGAATTTTGAGTTTTATAGATAATGGGTCTGCAGGGATATATGGTTGATAGTTTACACCATTGATTATCTCCTTATAATCCTCATCTATCTCATCATCTACCATACCTAGATAGTGCATCTCGAGGGTTTCACCCTTGAGTAAAAAAACCTTTTTAGGCTGAAAGAAATATAGGTCTGCAAAGTCGAGACTGTCATCATTTTTTGATGTAAGTCGCTCAGTATCATTCTTAAGATCATAACTGAGGTATCCAAAAATCCAATCTTTTGTTGTGCTTTGATACTCCTCCAGTTGATCAAAAGCTCCTTGATAATCAGTCTTTAGACTTGTAAAAGCGTCTACTGCTAGTATGGCTTCGTACTCGGGATAATTTTGTCGTTCATAACTGTTACTATCAAGCCAGACAATATCTTCATACTGCTGTGCCCAAGAAAGCAGTTGTTTCTTAAAGGCGTTAAGGTCTGTTATGGTTACGGTTTTTGTAGTACGATTCACAGGTGTAAAAATACGCAAGATTGAGACGGATATAAATTGATGTTAAAAACATTTTTATTTGAAAAAAAGTTATTAACCTAGTGGTCTGGTAGACTAATAAATATTCAAACACATAACACACTGATACTATGGTATCCAAAGCATTACAAGCCACCTATAGAGAGCGACTTTTTAGACACTTAGACGGTATCGTTACCGCTCCATCTGCGTTTTCGCTTTACAAAAAGGGCGTGACTACATATATATTAGATAAAAAAGAGGTCACAATTGGTGATTTGACATCAACCTTTGATGCAAATGAGGGGTACCTAAACGTGGCATTGCGACTACTAGCCTCACAAGGATGGCTCGTGCAGCACATAGATAACAGCACAAATACGGTTACTTATAGTATAAATGAGCATACAGCAACAGCTTTTGCACTATTCCCGCTTTATGAAGAGGTAACAGCACTACAAAAGCTCTCTGAAAATTACCATTTTAGAAAATTTGAGGTAGCTCCTTTTAAAATGTTACAAGATATTTTTTCAAAATACCGCAATCATTATGGTATTACGCTATCTCAAGACCCAGCAGAAAAAAGCATACAAGAGCAAGTACTTGCACATATAGAAGGAAGTATACTAGGGCCTACTCTTGTACATCTGTCTATGAATGGGGCTTTTCATAAATACTTTATGCAGGCAAGCTTTAGGCCAGAAGAGTTTCACGCAGATGGAGAGAACTTTAAAAAACTATTAGACATACTCACATATTTTGAGCTATTTACTCGCAAAGAACACACGTATCAATTTACAGACAAAGGTCTGTTCTTTGCAAAGAGAGCCAGTGCATACGGCGTGACTGTTTCTTACATACCTACATTACGTAAGCTTGACGACCTGCTTTTTGGTAATGCGCTTGCGGCAAAATCACAAGGTGACGGTAGCCAAGAAGGACACGTAGACAGAGCTATGAATGTATGGGGAAGCGGTGGTGCGCACGCTACCTACTTTAAAGTGGTAGATACTATTATACTTGATATTTTTAACAAACCTATAGACGAGCAACCTAAAGGGATATTAGATATGGGCTGCGGTAACGGTGCTTTTTTAATACACCTTTATAATCTTATTGAGCGTCACACCCTGCGTGGCAAGCATCTAGATGAACACCCACTTATACTAGTAGGAGCAGATTATAACCAAACAGCAATAGATATTACTAAGCAAAATCTCATCCAAGCCGAAATATGGGCAAAAGTGATGTGGGGAGATATAGGTGACCCAGACAGACTTGCTGCCGACTTAAAAAAAGAGTACGACATTGCGCTCGGTGATCTGCTTAATGTGCGCTCTTTCTTAGATCATAATCGTGTCTGGAAAGCTCCCTCAACATCGCTCAAGGAAGCGGCTAGCACATCTACAGGCGCCTTTGCCTATGAGGGTGCTCGCATAGCAAATAATGATGCTGAGGCCTCACTAGCAGAGCATTTTGGAAAATGGTCTCCATATACGGGTAAACACGGATTATTGCTCATAGAGTTACATAGTGTACCTCCAGCAATCGCTGCAAATTATATAGGTAAAACAGCTGTTACTGCCTATGACGCTACCCACGGCTACTCAGACCAATTTATAGTAGAAGTACCCGTTTTCCATAAAGTGTTAGATAGTATAGGTATGAAGAGAGATGAAAAACTAAGTAAAAAATTCCCAAATAATGATGCGGCAACGGTAACTGTAAATCTCTTTAGACACTAGATTGAGTTATCTTTGCTATTATGGAAGAGAAGCAGCAACAACCTAATAACCCGTTACACGGGGTAAAACTTGTAGACATCTTAGAGTTTCTGGTAGAGAATTATGGCTGGAAAGAAATGAGTCTACAGGTAGATATAAATTGTTTCAAAAAAGATCCTTCTATAAAATCTAGTCTCAAATTTTTGAGACGTACTCCTTGGGCTAGAGAAAAAGTAGAGCAATTATACCTGCAGTCTATATAAAAAACGCGTTATCAATAACTGAATAACGCGTTTACAAACAAACTAAAAAACAGTTATTCTATAAGGCGCTCTCTACCCCTGCGTACTTCTCAATGAGACGTACTATGAGGTCATTGAGTTTTTCTACTTTTACATCTTCTGTAGTAGGTTCCATATGGTCATTACCTATACCGCTATCATCTGTAAGGAAAACATAAGTTCCATTTGTAGCAATGCTAAAAGATCGCATCAGGAATTCTACTTCTTTATTTGCTCCACTAGCTACAACAGGTATTATTTTTATGCCCATCTCTCGGGCTTTTTTAATCTGTGATTTTATGAGCTCCACATTTTGCGCCGTGTAGTGTGGGGGTGCGTCTAGCATCAAGAATAGTAGCTTTGCTTTAGCATCCTTATTCCAAGATTGAGAGAGGGATACTTTTAAAGCTTCCTCTACTGCCTCCTCATAATCTCCACCCCCATTTGCATCTTGCTGTGATAAAAAGTCTTTTACCTCATTTACATCTTCTTTAAAATCTATCGATCTAGTTACATAGCTATCACCGTGATCTCTATACACTGTGAGCGCTACTCGTTTTTGTGCGATTTGTGCATCTATTCTATTCATAATATTTTTAAGCTCAGATTTGAGATAAGCTATCTCATCACCCATAGAGCCTGTAGCATCTACAGCAAATAGAACGTCTACCGTATTAGTCGCAGCAACACTTGACGCTATGGTAATCTCTACCACGTGTTGCCCACCGCTTATAGATTTTCCCACTACATTACCCTCACTATACACTTGTACTAAGAAGCGATCACTCAGGTTGTGTGCTCCTTTATAAAGTACTAGTGATCCATTAATGTCTGTACGTCCTTTCATAAGCTGCTTTTTATTTTTATAGAGAGCAACCATTGTATTTGCTACAGGAGTTTGATCTTTATTCTTGAGGGTAATGTCTATTTTATTTTTATGGATAAATCCCCAGCGGCCGGCAACTTTTTGTGCCTCCCCACTTGAGAAAATCTCATAATACTCAGACCACTTTTCTAAGTCATTAATCTCACCTGCCGTAAGTTGTCCATAAGCTGGATCATTATATCTAGAAGGATGACTAGAACCTTCTGTCACTGCAACGCCAGAAACTTTACCTCTTATAACGATACTAGCATCTGAGGTAGCATACCCTACAGCACGTTTCTCTCTCTTTACTCCAGAAGCTGTAACAATTACTTCTTCTAGCTCAGGACTGCCTAGCATCGCGACATTAATTACGGTAGCATCTCCTACAATGATTTCTTGAGTATCAAAACCTACAAATGAAAATACGAGCGTATCCAGCTTTGCCGCCTTGATTTCATAATTACCGTCAAAATCTGAGACTGATTTACTGTCCTTCCCTTTTACTAAGATATTTGCACCCGGAAGTGGGTTACCCTCTGCAGTTATTGTTCCTGTGATGTTTACTTCTTGAGCATAAGAAATAAGACTAAGAAATATTAAGATAGATGTGATGACGGCTCTCATAATGTTTAGTTTTTAAGTATGAGGTAAAACTACCTTAGGCATACTTTAAACTAAACCCATAATGAGTGAACGCATCTTTTGAGCTAGGCAAGTGCCCTAAGGCTCATCATAATCATCAAGATTATATCGCCTTTACAATTGCTTTGCCTCTTCCCAGAAGATATCCATCTCTTTAAGGGTCATATCTGAGAGGTCCTTATTAAGTTCTTTGGCCTTACCTTCTAGGTACATAAAGCGTTTTATAAACTTCTTATTAGTACGCTCAAGAGCGCTTTCTGAGTCTACTTTTAAGAAACGAGCATAGTTTATCATAGAGAACAGTACATCGCCAAACTCGGCTTCTATCTTCTCTTGATTATTTTCTTTTACTTCGTGTTGTAGTTCTTCTAGCTCTTCTTGTACTTTTTCAAAAACCTGCTGTGGCTCTTCCCAGTCAAAACCTACACCCGCTACTTTATCTTGTATGCGGCTTGCTTTGACAAGTGCCGGTAGGCTTCTAGGCACACCTTCTAGCACAGATTTTTTACCTTCTTTGAGTTTGAGTTTCTCCCAGTTAGTCGCTACTTCATCTGCATTTGCTACATCTACATCACCATATATATGTGGGTGACGAGAGATAAGTTTTTCTGAGATACTGTTTGCCACATCTGCTATATCAAACTCTTGGGTCTCGCTTCCTATTTTTGCATAAAAGACAATGTGTAATAAGAGGTCTCCCAGTTCCTTTTTTACTTCTTCTAGGTCATTATCTAGTATGGCATCGCCTAGCTCATAAGTCTCCTCTATGGTGAGATGGCGCAGGCTCTCCATCGTTTGTTTTTTATCCCAAGGGCATCCTACTCTAAGCTCATCCATAATGGTGAGTAATCTATCTATGGCTTTGAGCTGTGCTTCTCTTGAGTACTTCATAATGGTTCTTTTTATAGTAGATATAATGAGGGTTTATGTTACGCTTTCGCGAAAGCGTACTAAAGTTTAAAACTAAAAAAGCCTTCACATATAGATTGTAAAGGCTCTTTAATATTATAAAAAGTTATGCACTATTCTTCTTCGTCTGAAGCTACTGGAGCTTCAAAGTTGAGCATCTCCTTTTGTTGTAAGATGTTGTACCACTGCACTACCTTCTTGATATCGCTGGCATACACGCGGTCTTCATCATAATCTGGCACTACGTTAAAGAAAAACTCTTCGAGCTCATCTTTTGACACCTTGTGGTGTATGGTAGGCCCACCGTTTTCTTTTTCCTTTATAGCTTGAAAAACCTCTCTTAACGGCTTTTCTGCACTTAGTGTATAGATGGCTATCTCAGACAGAACACTCACATTGTGACGAATCCCTACGGTAATTCTCTTACCATCCACGAGTGACTCTGCTACAAAACCACTACGTGTTTGTTGCTTTAACTCATATATACCAGGCTTTCCTGCGATTGCGATTACTTTATCTAAACTCATATATTATTTTATTGGGTGGCAAAGATGCACTTTGCACCACATATTTACAAATTAGTTTTTTGGGTTTAACGTTTTAGCGTTTTTTCGACGCCGCCGGAAAACGCATACGGTAGTCTGCACTGCACTTCCCTTTTGAGATATTTGCTAGCTTTCCTTTTATTAAACGTTTTTTAAGACTCGATAGTTTATCTGTAAAAAGTATACCGTCTATGTGATCATACTCGTGCTGTATCACACGCGCTATAAGGCCCTCATAGGTCTCTGTATACTCTTTAAAATTTTCGTCTTGATACTTGATGGTTACCGTAGGTTTTCTAAAAACATCTTCGTTTATACCAGGTATACTCAAGCATCCTTCAGAAAAAGCCCACTCCTCGCCTTCCTCTTCTAGAATCTCTGCATTTATGAAGGTTTTCTTAAAACTAGATAGTTGCTTTTGCTCCTCTGGTGTAAAGCTCTCATCATCTGCAAAGGGTGTTGTATCTACAAGAAAGATGCGTATAGGTAATCCCACTTGTGGTGCTGCAAGGCCTACACCGTGCGCTCCATACATTGTCTCATACATATTCTCAAGGAGCTCACTCAGGTTAGGGTACTCTGGAGTAATATCTTTTGCTTTTTTCTTAAGCACGGGACTCCCGTATGCTACTATAGGTAATATCATATCTATTTATTATACAGGTAATCCTGCAGTATAATGGTTGCACTTATTTGATCTACAAGTGCTTTATTTTGTCTCTTCTTTTTACCGATGCCGCTATCTAGCATTGTCTGGAAAGCCATCTTTGAGGTAAAACGCTCATCTTGCCTAATGATTTTAAGCTCGGGATGTTTTTTTTCTACGCTTTCGCGAAAGCGTACTATATGCTCCTCAACATCACTCGCCTCATTATTCATACGTTTAGGCTCTCCTATGACCATTGCCTCTACTTTTTCTTCGGCTAGGTAGGTCGCTAAAAATTTAAAAATATCTTTAGTCGGTACCGTGGTTAAGCCAGAAGCAATAAGTTGCAACTCATCTGTCACCGCGACTCCCGTGCGCTTTGTTCCATAATCTATTGCAATGATGCGTGCCATCTGTAAAATTTGGTGCAAAAATAAGTAAAATCAAGCAAGAATATAAGCGATATGCACACCGATACATAAACCCACACCCATAAGCTACAGTCTATTACTCACTATAGGCTTTGCTTATTGTGACATATATAACAAAAAAGCACTTCCTTGTGCAGCTTTTACAACAAAGAGTACCTTTATAAACTCAATTGATACTTTATCTTTGGACCAAAGATTATAGCACCGTGAGCCACTATACTCACTTATAAAACTTAAAAGAATATACAATGACACAACTTCAGAATATTATTGAAGAAGCGTGGGACGACCGTACGCACCTTACTAACCCAGTAACTATAAACGCCATACGTGAGGTGGTAGATATGCTAGACCGCGGTACCCTGCGTGTTGCAGAGCCTACAGAAAATGGATGGCAAGTAAACGAGTGGGTAAAGAAAGCTGTTGTACTTTATTTTCCTATCCAGAAAATGGAAACTCTTGAAGCTGGTATATTTGAATATCACGACAAAATTCCTCTCAAGAGAGATTACGAAAACCGTGGTATACGTGTAGTACCTAACGCTGTTGCAAGACACGGAGCATACATCTCAAAAGGAGTCATCCTTATGCCTAGCTATGTAAATATAGGTGCCTATGTAGACGAGGGTACAATGGTAGACACCTGGGCAACCGTAGGTAGCTGTGCTCAAATAGGTAAAAATGTACACCTTAGTGGTGGTGTAGGTATAGGTGGTGTACTTGAGCCGTTACAAGCCTCTCCCGTAATTATAGAAGATGGTGCTTTTATAGGATCTAGATGTATCGTAGTAGAAGGTGTACACGTAGAGAAAGAAGCCGTACTAGGCGCAAACGTAGTACTTACTATGAGTACAAAAATTATAGACGTTACTGGTGACGAGCCAGTAGAGATGAAAGGCCGCGTGCCAGCTCGCTCTGTAGTGATACCAGGAAGTTATACAAAAAAGTTTGCCGCCGGAGAGTACCAAGTACCTTGCGCACTTATCATAGGTAAACGTAAAGAAAGTACAAATAAGAAAACATCTCTTAACGACGCACTAAGAGAATATGATGTAGCCGTATAAACGATCTATTGAAAAAAGTTCTCATCATACAACAGAAAATGATAGGCGATGTCTTGACATCGTCTATCTTATGTGAAGCGATAAAATTACGCTTTCGCGAAAGCGAAATACACTACCTCATAAACGCTCACACTACACCCGTACTTGAGAATAATCCTTTTATAGACAAACTCATTATCTATACACCAGAGATAGAAAAGAGTGCAAAGGCAAAATCACAATTTAAAAAACAGCTCAAGGCAGAAGCCTATGACACCGTTATAGATGTGTACTCTAAAATAGGTAGCGCATTTTTAACTAAAGCTACTGGAGCAAAAAACAGCGTGGGTTATCATAAATGGTACACCCACCTTTTTTATACAGATACCCTACGTCGCCGAAAGAAGTCTTATACCCTAGCTGGTCTCGCCATAGAGAATAGAATGCTCTTACTAGAGCAACTTACAGGTAAACAATTTGATGCTATTGCACCAAAAATTTACCTCACTGAGCAGGAAAAGACAAACGCAAAACATATCATAGAATCTTGCGGTATTGACCTTTCAAAAAAGTTGTACCAGATAAGTGCCCTAGGCAGCGGATCTACAAAAACATATTCACTACCCTATCTAGCAACCTTACTAGATTATATTGTAGAAAGCACAGATGCACAACTCATCTTTAATTACATACCCTCACAGGTAGATTTAATAACTACCTTATACAATCACTGTGCAGTAAAGACCAGAGCTCTAATATTTTTAGACTGTTATGGTAAAAGCCTTAGAGAGTTTATAGCTATCACAAGTCACTGTGATGCTATTATAGGTAACGAGGGAGGAGCTATAAATATGGCAAAGGCTATAGATATCCCTACGTTTGCCATCTTTTGCCCGTGGATTAATAAAGAAGAATGGAGTGTGTATGACGATCATAAAAGACACGTCTCTGTACATCTATATGACTACATAGATTATAACCCTAGATTTAATAAACGTGAGCGCGCACCTCAAAAGGTAGCTGCAAACTACCAGCAGTTTAAACCAGAGTTCATTGTACCAAAACTAAGTGCCTTTTTAAAAGAAAGCGCGGTGGTTAACGATGGTAGTGTAAAGATGTCTGCCACGATTATCACCTATAATGAAGAAAGGAACATTGCAAGGTGTATAGAGTCACTACTACCCGTGGTAGATGAAGTTGTGATAGTAGATTCATACAGTACAGATAAGACCCAATATATCTGTGAGCAATATTCTGTAAGATTTATACAGCATACATTTGAGGGACACATACAGCAAAAAAACGTAGCCCTTGACCTTGCTACCTATAACCATATTGTATCTCTAGATGCAGATGAGGCTTTAAGTAAAGAATTACAAACTGCTATACAGCGTGTTAAAAGAGATTTTAACGAGGACGGCTACATCGTAAAACGATATAACAACTACTGCGGCCAGTGGATTAACCATACAGACTGGAGTCGTGATAAAAAATTACGTGTTTTTAACAAAACAAAGGCTCGATGGGGAGGTGTAAATCCGCACGATAAAGTACATATGAGTGATGGGGCTACAGTAGACTCTTTAAAGGGAGAGATACTGCACTGGGTACACGCAACTCACGAGGAGCATAGACAAAAGACAGAAAAATTCTCCACCATCGCTTCAAAAGAGTACTACAAAAGAGGGCGTAAAGCGAGTATACTTGACCTCATTATAAAACCCTCGTGGATTTTTATTCGATCGTACATTATAAGGATGGGATTCTTAGATGGGCGTAATGGTTTTATTCTTTGTACATTTAGTGCAAAGACAACCTACTTAAAGTACTGCAAGCTACGCAGGCTTAGATTACAAAAGAAAACACCCAACTAGTGAAAACAATCATTCTCGCAGCTGGCATAGGCTCACGCCTAGGCAATCCCTACCCTAAAGCACTTACCCCTCTCAAGAATGGAAAAAGCATTATGGAAATGATGGTAGAGAGCTTATCATCTTATTTTTCTATAAATGACTTATTAACCGTAGTAGGCTTTAAGAAGAATAGTATTATGGAACGTTTTCCAGACATTACGTATATCTACAATCCATATTTTGACACGACAAATACCTCTAAGAGTCTTTTATGCGCGCTTAAAAAATGTCGTGATGAATCTGTATTGTGGTTAAATGGAGATGTGGTTTTTGACCCATTACTACTTAACGAGCTTGTACCACATATAGAAAAAGATCAAAGTTTTGTAGCGGTAAACACCTGCTCTGTAGCAGATGAGGAGGTAAAGTATACTCTTGAAGATGGGTATATACAAAATCTCTCAAAAGAAGTAATAAATGGTCTGGGAGAAGCTGTAGGTATAAATTACATCTCTGCAAAAGATGTTCCTCTTTTTATAAAAGAACTAGAAGCCTGTGAAGCACAAGACTATTTTGAAAAAGGACTAGAGGTTATGATTGCCAAGCATCAAACTAAAATACAGGCGGTAGACATCTCGAAATTCAACTGTATGGAGGTAGATTTTAAAGAAGATCTAGAACACGTAAATAGTTTTTTATAAATGAAAGTGATTCTCTTCTGTCAAAACGCATATGCCTTTGGGATTATGCAAACCATAAGAGAAGAACTTGCTCAAAGTGGAGACCAAGTACTATGGTTCATAATGCCAAAACTTCTTGATGTATTTCCTTTTCATAATGATGCTGTAACTACGAGCATAAAAGAATTAATAGCCTTTAACACTGACGCTATAATTTGTCCTGGTAATGAAGTACCTTATTACTTGCGTGGTCTTAAGGTGCAAATCTTTCACGGACTTGCTGGAGAAAAAAAAGGGCACTTTAGAATACGTGATTACTTTGATCTTTACCTTACCCAAGGCCCTTATTTTACAGAAGGTTTTAATAAGCTCAAGAAAAAGCACAACAATATATCTGTAATAGAAACTGGCTGGCCCAAGCTAGATAGCTATCAGAAAATCAAAGATGATACTTCTGCATACAAGCTAGAAATACTGGATCGCCACAATGCTAGTAACATCATTCTCTATGCGCCTACATTTTCTCCATCACTCACCTCTGCCCACGTTTTAAAGAAAGAAATTGAGACGCTCGCATCGCATAGGGAGTATGTGATACATATTAAATTTCACGATTTAATGAATCCAGAGCTTATTTCTTACTACAAAGATCTAGCAGCGCGTTATGATACTATTTATTTTATAGAAGAAAAGGATATCGTAAAACAACTTGTCCTGGCAGATCTCTTAATAAGTGACACCTCTTCTGTGATATACGAATTTTTACTTTTAGACAAGCCGGTTATCACTCTCAACAATATTTCGGATGCTATACGGTGGGAAAATATCAGAAATCCAAAAGATTTAATTCCTAGTATCTTAAAAATACGTACTCAAGATAATTTTGCCTTAGAGCGTGCAAGTATTATAGCTCAATATCATCCTTATACAGATGGAAAATCATCGGCAAGAGTAGTAGCTGCAATTAAGGAGTATATTTCTCAGCACGGTGTGCCAGAAAAACGTAAAATTTCTTGGCTACGAAGACGTAAGATTAATAAATTATTTGATAGAAAGTCTTAGTACGCTTTCGCGAAAGCGTAATAAACACAAACACATCTGTTTCTAATTTACTAAAACGAAAAAAACCTCTCAATTACTTGAGAGGTTTTCTGTATTAAAAATGTGTGGTTGAGATTACTCTCCTCCTTCCATTTTCTTTTTAAGAGCTGCAAGAGCATCGTTTGCATCACCTAGTGTAGGCTTAGACTCATCTGCTTGAGCTTTAGCTTTCTTAGCTGCTTGTTTAACGATTTTTGCTTCTTCTTCTTTATGGATTACCATATGTGAAGCTACTACACGCTTGAAGTCTTTGTTGAATTCTATAATCTGGAATTCAGCCTCTTCTCCTTTTCCTAGTTTTGTACCGTCTTCTTTCTCAAGGTGACGTGTAGGAACAAATGCAGTGATATCTTCATTAAAGTCTATTGTAGCACCTTTGTCTACTATCTCTGTGATAGCAGCTGTGTGTGTTGTACCTACTTTAAACTCATCTTCATACTTATCCCAAGGGTTTGCCTCGATCTGTTTGTGTCCTAATGAAAGTTTACGTCCATCTACGTCAAGTTCAAGAACCACTACTTCTAGCTTATCTCCTACCTCACAGAATTCTGATGGGTGCTTCACTTTCTTAGTCCAAGAAAGATCTGAGATGTAAATTAATCCATCAATTCCTTCTTCTAGTTCTAAGAACACTCCAAAGTTTGTAAAGTTACGTACGATACCCTCGTGACGTGACCCTACTGGATACTTAGAAGTAATATCTGTCCAAGGATCTTGCGTAAGTTGCTTGATACCTAGGCTCATCTTACGATCTTCACGATCTAGTGTAAGAATTTGTGCATCTACTACGTCTCCTACTTTTACAAAGTCTTGAGCGCTACGTAAGTGTGTAGACCAAGACATTTCAGATACGTGTATAAGACCTTCTACTCCTTCTTCTACTTCGATAAATGCACCGTAATCTGCGATTACAACTACCTTACCTTTTACGTTATCTCCTACTTTAAGCTCGTCTCCTAAAGCTTCCCAAGGATGCTTAGAAAGTTGCTTAAGACCTAACTGGATACGTGTTTTATCCTCATCAAAGTCAAGGATTACTACGTTTAGTTTCTGATCAAGCTCAACGATTTCATTCGGGTGGTTGATACGTGACCAAGAAAGGTCTGTAATGTGTACCAGTCCATCAACACCTCCAAGATCAACAAATACACCGTAAGAAGTAATGTTTTTAACAACACCTTCAAGTACTTGTCCTTTCTCAAGCTGCCCGATGATCTCCTTCTTCTGCTCTTCGATATCTGCTTCGATAAGCGCTTTGTGAGATACTACAACGTTTTTAAACTCGTGGTTGATTTTTACAACCTTGAATTCCATAGTTTTATTTACATACTGATCGTAATCACGTATAGGCTTCACATCAATCTGTGATCCTGGTAAGAATGCTTCGATACCGAAAACATCTACGATCATACCTCCTTTAGTACGTGCTTTTACAAATCCGTTTACGATAGTTCCCTCATCGTGTGCAGCGTTAACGCGATCCCAAGCTTTGATGACACGTGCCTTACGGTGTGATAATATCAATTGCCCAGTTGCATCCTCACGTACATCGATAAGTACTTCTACTTTATCACCTACTTTAAGGTCTGGATTGTAACGAAACTCGTTAAGAGAAATTACACCTTCAGACTTTGCGTTAATGTCGATAATCGCATCACGATCAGTAATAGTAATTACTGTTCCTTCTACTACGTCGTCATCAAGAGTGTCTACAAAGTTGCTTTCTACAAGTGCTTCAAACTCTTCAAGCTGCTTGTCATCTACTGTGTCGATTCCTTCTTCGTACTTCTCCCAGTTAAAGTCTTTAAGAAATTGCTCTGGGTTTTCTTGAGCTGGAGATAGCTCAACTTTTGGTGCTGCTACTGCAGCTTCTTCCTGAACTTCAGGATTTTTTGTTTCTTCAGCCATTTGTGCTAAAATTACATCTCACTTAAAACTAGCGCTTTAAAGCGGGATGGGTTTTGTATTTTACGTTTCTCCGAAAGCTAGATAAACCAAAAAACCGTAAAAGGGTTTGTTTTGTTTTTTATAAATCCTCTGTGACAGCTTTCTAATGGTGGTCAAAAAGGTGTGCAAAAATACATCCTTTTTATTGATTTACAAAGGGGTTACAAGATAAAATATGGCGAGTTCTCTATGTGATTATTTAGATGTAAGAATTTACGTCTTGGACTATGTATTTTTATGCTTTCGCGAAAGCGTAGAACTTCTACAAATACTTGTATATTTAAAAACTCAATCAAGCCAAATGAAAGCTATCTTCTTTACTATATTCATTCTCTTTTGTGGGGCAAGCCTACATTCTCAAAATTATGACTTCCCTCCTAATGCGCAACCTGGAAAATGTTATGAACGCTGTTTTGAGTACCACAAAAAATTTACTTGGAAAGAAATAAACTGCGACACCCTTGCAATGCGAGCCGAAAAGAGCAAGACAAAACAAGCCACTATAAAAGCTCGCCAAGCCAAGATAAAACTCACAAAATATCAAGAGGAACTTAAAGACTTAGGGTATAAAGTGGAGATCACGGGTAAACTCAATAATCAAACGATTAAGGCTCACCATAAATACCTCAAAAGACAAAAAAGAAATAAAAGAAAACAGGAGCGTTCACAATAAAAATGGTAGAATTTTGAATTAACCAGACATAGTATTATTGTAGAACTTTTATCAACTTTGAGCTTTCTATCATCGTAGGTAACAAACCACCTATATTGATATTTTTTGCGCTTTCGCGAAAGCGGAAAAGAAATTAAATACACCCTCAATCCTTATGAAACAAAAAGTAACCATTCTATTATTACTTTTATCCTTCTGCACATCGCTTAATGTCTTTGGACAAGAAAATTTTAAAGAAACGGCACTGGTTAAGAATATCGTTTCTGCGCTGCAAAATCAAGATAGCAAACTAGTTATGGAAAGCCTTCCTACAAAAGATGACATCTTATATATCATACCTATGGTTAAAGCGGGAAGGCCTAATGAGAGAGTTCCAGAGGTAGATAACATTCTAACCAATTTTAAGACAGAGGCTTCCAAAGACTTTAAGGAAATCTTACGTAAGGGTACTTCTTTTGGAGTGGAGTGGGAAAATATCACATTACAAAATGTACGTTATGAGCCTCACAACGACGAAAAGATAGCTATTAAAAAAGGCCATATCATCTTGATATGTAACAGTAATGACATTGCTTTTGAAATCATATTAAGACAGTCCATTAGAATTAAGGACAAATGGACGTTAATGGATAGAATGAAGTTTAGACTACTATAATTGTATGAATGCATTAACAAAGATTTAATCGTAATAGCATTTTCGCGAAAGCGTAATTGAGTATCTTTAATACAAAACGGTAAAACTTATATTATGAAACTTACAAACGATCAGATTAAAAACAGATTAGAAGATTTTCCAGATTGGGAGTTTGATGATAACGCCATCCATACCACAATAGAGTTTGAAAACTTTAGAGAAGTATTTGCAACGATGACACGCATCGCTTTTGAGTGTGAAAAAATGGACCACCACCCTACTTGGACTAATACGTATAATGAGCTGGAAATAACGCTCAACACACACGATGCAAATGGTGTGACAGAAAAAGATTTTGATCTTGCAGCGGCAATAGACGATATTTTGGGCGCTTAAAGAACTATAAATTTTAAAGAAATCAAGCGATTTCATATTTTTACAGCGATCTGTGCAAAAGTACAGATCGTTTTTTTAGTTTATACAATTACATTTAACAAGAGATATCTGCCTTTGCAGGTATAATCACTATATCCTTTTTATATATGGGAAGAGCATTTGAGTTTAGAAAAGCACGTAAAATGAAGCGCTGGAGCGCAATGTCTAAAGCCTTTACACGTATAGGTAAAGATATCGTAATGGCGGTAAAAGAAGGAGGACCAGATCCAGACTCAAACTCAAGGCTACGTGCCGTAATACAAAATGCTAAGGCAGTAAATATGCCTAAGGATAATGTAGAGCGTGCAATAAAGCGTGCCTCAGATAAGAGTCAAGGCGATTATAAGGAGGTAATCTTTGAAGGCTACGCTCAGCACGGTATTGCAATACTTGTAGAAACCGCTACAGATAATAATACTCGTACGGTAGCAAATGTGCGTGCAGCGTTTAATAAATGTGATGGTAACTTAGGTACTTCTGGATCTGTTGTATTTATGTTTGATCACACGTGTACCTTTAGAGTAAATGCAGAGGGACAAGATGTAGATGAGATAGAACTTGAGTTTATAGACTTTGGCGCCGAGGAGGTTTTTCAAGACGAAGATGGTATACACATCTATGCCCCTTTTGAGAGCTTTGGGGCGATACAAAGCGCTCTAGAAGAAAAGGGTATTGAGATACTAGAATCTGGTTTTGACCGTATACCTCAGGTTACAAAAACACTCACACCAGAACAAGAGGCAGATGTAAATAAGCTTATAGACAAGCTAGAAGAAGATGATGATGTACAGAATGTCTTTTCAACAATGCAAGCAAACGAGGTAGAAGAATAAATCTACCAAATCATATAAAGTAAAAGGCGCATTAGATATCTAACGCGCCTTTTTTATTTTACTCCATAATGGCACAAAAAAAAGCCTCTCAGCTTTTACTGAGAGGCTTTTGTATATAATAATTGAAAATATGATTACTCGTTTAGGTATAATGAAGAAGCTCCTTCTAGTTCATTATTTACAGATGGAGTAAGATTACCTCCAGCTTGTGCGTTTGAGAAGGCAAGAATTCTTCCGCCACCGTTTGCGCGCTCTGCAATAAATACTACGTTAGATTCTGCATCATACTCAGCTGCAACTGGGTTTCCTAAAAATGTTGCGTCACCCGCTACACGTACTTGGTTACCTACTACTGCAAGTGTCTCACCGCTTGCTACACCAGCAAATTTTGAAGCATAGTCTGATATGATATGAAAAGCACCATCTGCATCATCTGTTGCGCTACCTACATCTGTAAGGATAAGGGTACCACCATCTACAGCAAGACCGTGAGTTCTTACAATACCTTCTATAGTTATTCTTTTTGTAGCTTCTACTGTAGCATCTGTTGTGTTTGAGTCTGCAAAGTTTTCGAAGATTGCTACGTCAGACGTTTTATCTACAACTGCGATAAGCGTATCTCCGTCAAACTCGATTCCCCATACAGCAAAGTTTACTGTCACTGTGTTTCTTAATGTGATAGATCCATCATCACCTCTTGAGTAGATAAATAAACGACCATCGTCTGTACTATCATCACCATCTACATCTGCATTATCTGCCACAACATAAATATTATCATTTACAGCAAGATCACGAGGACTTGATAAAGAAGCTGTACTACTTACAGATGCATTAAGAGTAATTCCAGGAACATTAAGAGAAAGGTCTCCAAAAGCTTGTATCTGTGACTCAGAGCGTGAGATCTGTATCACCTCATCATCACTACTATCATAATAGATACCCTCTGTATCTGTAGCTGCTGTCCCAAAAGTAGATGCCGTTACACTCGCTATATCTTCTACATCATATACTGTAATGTCACCACTTGTGTTACTTGTTGCAAACAGTGAGTTTTCTAATTCTAGGTTTGCAGATCCATCATCATCTGTTGTTGATAATCCGTTATCATCAGTTTCACAGGCTATAAATCCTGCAGATGCGATGAGTAGTATTCCTAATTTGCTAGTTAATTTCATAAATAAAAGATTTAATCGTTTTTAATTTCTAGCATAGTTACGCTGTGATTTGAGGTTTGGTTCTGGCAACATTACACTATTAACATTCTTTAACTTTTTAAGAAATAGGAGCTACTCTTTTTACGATAATTTAACTGAAAACTGCTCTTACGCTTTAACGATAATTTTGTGATTATTTTTTTGTGCTACGAGTCTTTAAGGTAGTTTTTACAAGTACGCTTTCGCGAAAGCGATAAAAATCCTCATCATTACTAATAATCACAAAGCCCCTATATACAGCACTTAACAGTTACTCTTCTAAAAATTACAACTTACTACCACTTTTTTTTACAAGTTTTTGTAACCTTCTGTATCACATAGTCGTATAAGATGCAGGGTAAAATCCTAGGTTGGAAAATCTGAACAATAGTGGTCGCACACGCGGCTTTTTGAATTAACAAACATTTTTAATTTACACTATTATGAAAACACTTTTTATTGCCTTATTTACACTTACTACTATTGCCTACAATACAACTTCTGAAACAGTTACAGCAACCTTTACAGGTTATAGTGATGAGACGTATTACTTTACAGATAGCGACGACCTAACTTATGCTTTTGAGTCAATAAGTGCTAAAGCTGCACAAGAATTTGACCTTACTCAAGACACTTATAAAGGACAGCAGTTTAAAATTACATTTACAACTTCTACAGAGCTTAATGAGGATGATGAGGAGTATGATATGCTCTCTATCACGGCTCTAGAGCTCGTGAAGTAAAAGAATAATTATAAAGGCTATTAATAAAAAAACCTACGATCTAGATCGTAGGTTTTTTTGTGTATAATAATTGAGATTCCACAAACCCCAAACGGTGAGTATGGCTTCTCCTATCATACCTAATCCATATTGTGGAGACCAGCCGTCTAGCAAAGTGCTTATAAGCCTGCCAGCAGTAAGACCTCCCATAAATAATACATTAAATAAAGTAGCGCGCTCCCAGTGCATAGGCTTTACAACACCATAAAGCCAGTAAACTCCTAGTGCGAGGTATACACCCATTATGGCTCTAAAGATATTTTTGAGCTCAAGATCTTGGACCTTAAATCCAAAAATATCAAACAGTATAACACTGGGGTTTGCTCCATAAACAAATGCCATCACGATTACTATGCTCGCAGAGAGTATAAGGTGGGCTTGTTTAGGAAGTTTTGACATTATATACGTTGTGCAATGCGATCTTTTGCGAGTTGTAAAATGGTATGAAACTGGTCTTCTATATTAGTTTCTGTATTATCAATCTCAATAGCATCTGCTGCTTTTACTAGTGGAGAGTCATCTCTAGTGGTATCTATGTGATCACGCTCTACTACGTTAGATAGTACAGCGTCAAAATTTACATCATCACCGCGCTCTACAAGCTCATTGTAACGTCTTTTTGCACGCTCTTCTGCACTGGCGATCATAAATATCTTAAGCTCTGCGGTAGGAAATACGACGGTGCCTATATCACGGCCGTCCATCACGATACCTTTTTCTTCACCCATACGTTGCTGCTGCTCTACTAGCTTTGCACGCACTTCTGATACGGTGGCTATAGGACTTACAAAAGAAGATACCTCTAGTGTTCTTATGTATTGCTCTACATTTTCTCCATTGAGACAGACTTCTGCTTTTCCAGAGGTGGTGTCTCTGGTAAAAGATATGTTTATGTCTTCGAGTTTTTTAATGAGAGATTCTTTATCAAAAAAACCATCAGATATAAGACCTTTACGCATTGCATAAAGTGTTACTGCTCGATACATCGCGCCGGTGTCTACATATATGTATTCTAGCCAGTCTGCTAGTTGTTTTGCTACGGTACTTTTTCCGGTTGAGGAATATCCGTCTATGGCGATGGTTATTTTCACGTATGGTGTATTTTGAGCAAAAATAGGGATTATGATTATGAGATGTAAGGAACTCTAAAAGTACTTTTAAAAGGTATATAGACACGCACAACATTGCAATTGCAAACACGCACTATCTCAAGTCTCTAGCCCCGATTGTAATGAAAATCCCGCAACAAGCGTGAGCGCCGTGAGGAATTGTAATGTAAAGCGGGTTACGCCCGTGAAGATTCAAAAATAAGTGTGTGCTCCCACAAAGAGAATTACTGCAAATCTATACCTATGCCAAAAAAGCTACTAGCGGCAGCACTATTGTAACGTGCGTAAGCATAGTTAAATCGCATCTTATTAATCTTAATACCAAAACCGGCGCTTATCCCTGCAAAGCTGCGCTGGTTTATAATGCGCAACTCCTCACTACGTCTAAAGTTATAACCTAGTCGCAGGTTAAAGCCTCCTCGTGGAAAGAGCTCTACACCCACAATGGTGTGGCGTATAACGTTATCTAGAACACCTATTTTCTCGGCAGTTGTGTTTCCGTCTAGATCTGTGGTGCCACGGGCTTCATTCTCAAAAGCTATGTTCCAGAGTTGTAAGTTTTCAAGGGTAAGGTGCCAGCGTATGGGTACATTAGGCACTATCTGGGAGATACCAGCATCTATCTCTAGTGGCAACTTCTCTATGGTATCTACATAGGGTGTAAACTGCGTGCCTATATTGCGCACTACTACGGCTGCGTTAAGATCCCAGTCTTCATAATTATAAGTTAGACCCAGGTCTATCGCTCCGCCGGCAGAGGTATACTCGGCCAGTGTGGAAGTGATGAGTTTTACATTTGCTCCTACATAAAAGTCTGTGTAAGGAATATTAATCGCATAGCCTAGCGAGAGCGCTGCCTCACTACCACCAAATTCTCCTGTTGCATTTCCGTTTTCGTCCCGCCCGTCAAAGCTCCCGTAGTTTACATACGTTATGCCGGCGTGAAGTACTTGTGTGCGTCTGTCCCATAAATAAGCATATGAGGCGGTACCATAGTTTATATCTGCAAGGTAGTTTACATAGTTTACAGAGAGCTGGTTATCCATTCTGTAATTAATATTTGCAGGGTTGTAAAGGGCAGAGTCTGGATCATAATCATAGTTTGTGATTATTTTTCCGCCCAGAGCTGCTTGCCTAGGTGATGACATTAAATTGAGAAACTGGTATGTTGCTCTCCCTCCTAACTGCCCGTAAGCAGATACTGAAGTTAGAAATAAGAGTATGTAACAAACTTTTCTCATCATACAAGGTGACAACACAATGGTAAACGATTGCAATGATAGTATATTTTGATAGGGATGGGAAATAATTACTGCTTTGTGTCACTATATACTTCAAGATATCATAGTAGTGAAGAAATATTATGAGATTACGCTTTCGCGAAAGCGCACAATTTCTTAGCAATAGCTTAATATGTAAATTGTTGATTATTTAATATTTATGTTAAATTTACAGGAAAATTCATACAAAATGGCAAGATATTTACACTTAAAAACATTTCATCTATTTGTACTGTGCTTTATTAGTTGTTCTGGAATCGTGCTAGCGCAAAACAATGCCTGGATAAACGAGTTTCATTACGATAACAATGGAGCTGACACCAATGAAAGTGTTGAAATAATTATTGAAAATCCTGGAACACTTTCAGATTATGCTGTTGTACGCTACAACGGAAATGGTGGTGTGACCTATGGTACTACATCGCTTGATGAATTTACTGCAGGACAAACTTCAGGCTCATTTACAGTTTACAGTTTTGTATTTCCATCAAATGGATTACAAAACGGACCAGATGGCTTCGCACTCACTTATGAAGGCACACTTGTTTCTGGACAATTTTTAAGTTATGAAGGAGCATTTACAGCTACAAATGGACCCGCAAATGGTATAACCTCCACAGATGTTGGGGTTGCCGAAAGTGGCTCTACACTGGCTACCGAATCTCTTCAACTTACAGGCACAGGAAGCGTTTACAACAACTTTGCTTGGAGTGGCCCATCTCAGGCTAGTCTAGGCAATTTAAATGCTGGACAAGCCATAGGAGCTGGTGCAAATATTGCGCCTGAAATTACAAACATCGTTGCATCACCAGAGGATGCAACCTCAACAGATGTTGTGACCGTGAACGCAACCATTACAGACGCTCAAGATAATATAGATAGTGCAAACTTATCGTGGGGTTTACAAGACGGTGGTCCCTATCCTAATACAATAGGATTAAACAACACTACTGGCACAACTTATGAAACAAGTACAGCAATCCCAGCACAAATGGATGGAACAACTGTTTATTATACCCTAAGCGCTACAGATGATAATGCAATGCCAGAAACAGCTGTGAGTATGCAACTTACATACACCGTAAATGATATGACCCAAGTAGGGTTTCAATTGAATGATACAAATTTTAATTATACTATAAATTTTGACACAAGTCTAACGGGTATAAATGAAGGTGGTTTTACGGGTGATGGGTTATCACCAGCACCGTCTTCAGGACAATTAGACTCAAATACTTGGCTCATAGAAGGATTAAGCGACGGAGACTCTAGTTTTGGCGATACAAATACCTCATCAGACTTTACAGGTACTGCAAACTTTGGGGCTGCAGGTAGTGGTATAAATTCTTATACTATTGCTCCAGAAGATTATGCACTCGGTTTTCAACCTGCTGGATCTGACCTTACACCGGGTATCATCGCTTTTAGATTTCAAAATAATACAGGTGAGGTTATAACTAATCTACAAGTGGCATATGATTTATATGTCTATAATGACGAACCTAGATCTAATAGTGTCACACTTGTACACGGTACTGAAACAGATCTCACAAACTCAAGTTTAAGCACTCCAGGCGAGGTATACCTTAACAGTCCTGAGGTAGATGACCTTTCTCCAAGCGCTCTAAAATCTGTACTTACCTACGATATAAATACGAATGCTGCTGGTGATGCAACCTTAAATATAGCACCTGGTGAGACGTACATCATAGCTTGGCAAACTGATGATGTCTCTGGAGGTGGTAGTAGAGATGAGTTTGCAATAGATAATATACAATTCAAGGCAAACGCAACAACTCCCGGTTTCAGTTTTATAGGGGGACCTGTAGAAAATTTAATTCTAGGTACCAATTATACAATTCTTAATGAAACAGATCTCTTTAATGAATTACGTGTTGTAGCGGGTACATTACAAACTAACAATAACTTAACGCTACGAAGTACTGCAGATCAACAAGCTTATACTGGTGCATTTACAAATGGGGCGACAGTAGTAGGAGATGTTACAGTAGAAAAATATATCCCTGGTGAACGTGCTTTTAGAATACTATCTAGCCCAGTACACACGAGTTCTACCATACAGGCAAACTGGCAAGAGGGTGCCACCAGCGCAACTCAAGACCCAAATCCAGGTTACGGTATACATATAACTGGTAGTGAAACTGGTGCAAACGGTTTTGACGCATCACCTTCTGGTAATGCTTCTGCTTTTACTCTTAATAACGCAACTCAAGCCTTTGAACCTATACCAAATACCAATATAGATGTGCTCGAAGCTGGTAAACCTTTTCTTATATTAATACGTGGTAGTAGAGCAATAGACGTTACAGATAATGAAGCTATGGCAGACGATACGGTACTTAGAACTACCGGAACACTAGAACTCGACGCTGTTACACAATCTTTTACAACTACAGCGGCAACGCAAGATGCTTCTGGAGGTGACGGTACATTTTTCCTTTTTGGCAATCCTTTTGCGAGAACTGTAGATATGAATGCTGTTTTTAATGGAGATGCTACTAATGGTGCACAACAAAACCTTAACCCTAATTTTTACTACATATTTGATCCTCAAATAAACGGCGATAATGGGCGCGGTGGTTATGTAACTATAGATTTATCTAACGGAAGTAATAATACAACTGGAGTATCTGCTGCAAATGGTTCACTACAAGCATACCAAGGTGGCTTTGCTCAAATAGTAGATAATACACCTGGCACACTTACGAGTATCACCTTTGGAGAAAATGCCGAAGGGCCAACCGGTGAATCTCAGACAAACACCTTCTATTCAAACACGATACCGGCTATCATAGCAGGTAAGCTCTCACGTGTAGAAAGTGGCATATCAATATTTTCTGATGGATTTAAAGTTACAGCTAGTAGTGACTACACATCTCAGGTAGATTTATATGATGCGCAAAAACTAGCAAACCTAGATGAAAATATTGCCATAGCAGTAGATGATCATTTGCTCGCCATAGAAAAACGAGACGCGTTTACCGAAAACACTGTGGTGCAATTACACATAGATAATTATAGGTTTGCCAATTATGAGCTAGAGCTTACTCTAGATAATGTAGAGATTCCGTCATATCTGCACGACAGATATTTAGACACCGTATCACTACTAGAAAGTGGTGAAAACCATATAGCCTTTACAATATCTGACAATGAGCAGAGCAGTGCTGCAGATCGTTTTGCTATTATTTTTAATAGTGAACCTCTAGCAACTGAGACATACCCAACAAATGAATTATTAATAGCTCCAAATCCGTTTAATGATAATGGATTTACAATACGCATCCCAGATGCTACAACTACAACTGCGACAGTGCAAATAGTAAATGTGCTAGGTCAAATTGCATATCAAGCTCAAGAGACACTTATAAATAATGAGATTACTATCTCAAAAGTAGATGCACTCCCTACTGGAATTTACTATGTAAAAGTAAAAAGTGGAACAATGACCGCAGCACGTAAACTGATTAAAAACTAAAAAGAAAATTATGAAAATTACACATAAATATATCACCCGAGTTTTAGCTATTGCTTTGTTTTGCTTTTGCTTTCAGAGTGCACAAGCTCAAATCTCTTTTCCAGATAACGTAAATGATGAAGCTCCTGCGGCTCCCATAAATGGACTCATTGCACTTGGCCTTGTGGCTGGAGCTGCCCTGGGACTTAAAAAAACCAATAAAGATTTATAATAGCTAGAGAACTATAAAAAGGGAACCTATTTTTAGGTTCCCTTTTTTATTTACGCTTTCGCGAAAGCGGTCTTATTTATAGTCTCAAGTTTATAACTTCTTTGCGTTTTTAACCTTTTGCTTAGTAAGAGCAAGTTCTAATACCTCACTCATATCTTTTACATAGTGGAACGTAAGACCTTTTAAGTAATCTGGCTTTATCTCTTCTATGTCGCGACGGTTTTGCTCACAAAGTAAGATTTCTTTAATTTTTGCACGCTTTGCAGCAAGAATCTTTTCTTTGATTCCTCCTACTGGTAATACTTTACCTCGCAGGGTTATCTCACCTGTCATTGCGATGCTCTTCTTGACTTTGCGTTGTGTAAATAATGATACTAGAGAGGTAAGCATTGTGATACCTGCACTAGGGCCATCCTTAGGAGTCGCTCCTTCTGGCACGTGAATGTGTACGTCATAGCTGTCAAATATTTTTGAATCTAGACCAAGAAGCTCTGCATTTGCCTTTATGTACTCCATTGCTATAGTAGCACTCTCCTTCATTACCTTACCAAGGTTACCTGTGATAGATAGTGTTCCTTTTCCTTTTGATAAGGCAGACTCTATAAATAAAATATCACCACCTACACGTGTCCAGGCAAGACCTGTTACTACTCCAGCAACATCATTATTTTCATACTTGTCACGCTCCATTCTAGGAGATCCTAAAACTTCTATGATGTCTTCATTAGAAACTTTTACGTTATACTCCTCCTCCATTGCAAGATTTTTAGCACCGTAGCGCACCATCTTTGCAACTTGCTTCTCAAGACCACGCACTCCAGACTCACGTGTGTACCCCTCAACAATTTTTTCTAGTTGTGGCTTTGCTATCTTAAGCTGCTCTGGTGTCATACCGTGCTCCTTAAGTTGCTTAGGTAATAAGTGTCTCTTTGCAATCTCTGTCTTTTCTTCTATAGTATAACCTGTTACATTTATAATCTCCATACGATCGCGTAATGCTGGCTGTATGGTATTAAGGCTATTTGAGGTCGCGATAAACATTACCTTAGAAAGGTCAAACCCCATCTCAAGGAAGTTATCGTGAAACTCACTATTCTGCTCTGGGTCAAGCACTTCTAGTAATGCAGAAGATGGATCTCCTTGACTCCCCATACTTAACTTATCTATCTCATCTAGCACAAAAACTGGGTTACTAGTACCCGCCTTACGAAGGCTTTGTATAATGCGCCCTGGCATTGCTCCTATATAGGTCTTTCTGTGACCACGTATCTCAGACTCGTCACGCATACCACCTAGACTCATACGTATGTACTCACGCCCAAGTGCCTCGGCAACAGATTTACCTAATGAAGTTTTACCCACACCTGGAGGTCCGTAAAGACAGAGTATAGGTGACTTCATATCATTACGTAATTTTAATACCGCTAGGTATTCTATAATACGACGCTTTACATCATCAAGACCATAGTGATCACGGTCTAAGATTTTCATAGCACGTTTTAAATGAAATTTATCTTCACTAAACTCGTTCCAAGGAAGGTCTAAAAAGAGGTCAAGATAGTTGCGCTGTATGCTATACTCCGCTACTTGGGGATTCATACGTTGCATTTTAGAAAGCTCTTTCTTAAAATGCTTTTCTACTTTTTCTCCCCATTTTTTTGTCTTTGCACGCTCGCGCATCTCTTCAAGATCATCCTCAGAGGTAGATCCTCCTAGTTCTTCTTGAATGGTCTTCATTTGCTGGTGCAAGAAGTACTCGCGCTGCTGCTGGCTCATATCATTTTGAACCTTGTTTTGAATATCATTTTTGAGCTCCAGCTTCTGGCGCTCCATATCCATAAACTTAAGCGTCTCGATAGCGCGCTTATGTAAATCGTTTATGTGAAGTAATTCCTGCTTCTCAGCCACCGTGAGATTCATATTAGAACTCACAAAGTTTATTAAGAAAGAATCGCTCTGTATGTTTTTTATTGCAAAAGATGCCTCAGATGGGATATTTGGCGAGTCTTGAATAATTTTAAGAGCAAGATCTTTTATAGAGTCTATCGCAGCCTTAAATTCTTGACTTCCTTTATCTGGACGTGTTTCTGGAAATTCTTTTATCGTGGCTCTTAAGTAAGGTTCGGTTTGAGTCACTTCATTAATCTCAAAGCGTTTTTTACCTTGTATGATTACGGTTACATTACCGTCAGGCATTTTAAGAACACGCAGTATACGTGCTACCACGCCTACTTTATTTATATCATCTGCCGTAGGGTTTTCTACAGACTCATCTTTTTGAGCTACTACACCTACTACCTTTCCTCCTTTATTTGCCTCGTCTATAAGTTTTATAGAGGTGTCTCTTCCTGCCGAAATAGGAATCACAACTCCAGGAAACAGTACCGTATTACGTAAAGGTAATATCGCTAGACTTTCTGGGAGCTCTTCATTATTAATCGCCTCCTCATCTTCTGGGGTCATTAAAGGGATAAGCTCTGCATCTCCATCTATCTCTTGCAGTGACAATCTGTCTAATGTTGTAAATTTTGGTTTTGCCATATAATATATGTGTCACAATGTCGGGTATTGCTACGCTCATTATGACTATCTAAGTATTACTATTCTATTAAAATCGGCGAGTGACGCTGTAATGTATGGTATATAGTCACTCACAATTACTATAAGTCAATTCTTATGCCAAGTGAAGTACGCTTTCGCGAAAATGTAAACCACAACCCTTATCTTTCCTTAATAGTTATAATAAAACCTTTGGCCACAAGAACCATCTTTAGGGAGACTAGCCCGCTAGTGGTCAAAAGGAGAATCAAGAAAATAAAATAAATTTTTCACGAAAGTGTAACAACTTAAAAATTACCACATCTTTACTATAGAATTAACCAAAAGTGAATTTTACCAACCATCAAATAACCGATCTATTATCACTATGCCAGCAAGGTGAGCAGGGTGCACAAATGGAAGTTTACAATCGCTACTACAAGGCGATGTATAACACCTCATTGCGCATTGTAAAACACGAAGCAGAAGCAGAAGATATTATGCAAGAGTCCTTCTTAAGTGCTTTTACAAAACTAGACAGCTACAAGGGTGAGGCGTCTTTTGGGAGTTGGTTAAAACGTATCGTTGTAAATAATAGCCTCAATGCTTACAATAAAAGTAAGCGACTAGATGAAACGTCTATAGATGACCATCTATATAAAATAGAAGACGATGCGGCCGGTGTAGCAGAGATGGATCTCTCTAGTGTACGTGCTCAAGAAGTGGTAAACGCAATGAGTGAACTAAAAGATAATTATAGACAGTCACTGTCATTACATCTTATAGAGGGTTATGACTATGAAGAAATGAGTGAAATAATGAATGTAAGCTATGCAAACTGCAGAACGATGGTGTCTAGAGCAAAAGACAGCTTACGAAGAATTTTAAATAAAAATGAAAAAGGAACCTATAGATCAAGTATTTAAGCGCCTAGAAGGCAAGCTAGATACAGCTGCACCTAGTGCAGATCACAAAGCAAACTTTCTTGCAAAGTTACAGGCGCAAGCTGCTCCCGTAACTCCAGAGAAAGAAACTAAAGTCATAAAGTGGATGCGTCCTCTTTTTATAGCAGCGAGTATGCTCTTGCTTGCCGGAGTCATCTTTACTCAGTTTAATACGAGCTCGAGTGATAAGGAACTTGCAGATGTATCTCCAGAGATGCAAGAAACTCAAGACTTCTTTACAAAGACTATAGAACGAGAGCTTTTTGACATTAAAGAAAAGATGACTCCAGAAAATCAAGCTATGGTAGAAGATGCCATAAGCCAGCTGGAAGTACTAGAACAGCAGTATGATAAACTTAAAGTTGACCTTTCTGAGAGTGGTGAAGATAAGCGTGTGATCTACGCTATGATAGACAACTTCCAGAACCGCATTGACCTCCTACAAAATGTAGTAGAACAAATGAAAGCCATCGAAGAATTAAGAAAAATCGAAAAAGCAGTAATGCTCTAGTTACTTAAATTATAACAGACTATGAAGACTAAAATTACACACATCCTTCTCTTTGTACTCGCTATGCCTCTTATGGTGATGGCAAGTGACAACTACCCTAAAGGGAAGTATACAAAAGAGAAAAGAATCAAAAAAGAATATAACGTAAATGCAGATGCAAAACTCGTTATAGATAACTCATACGGTAATGTAAATATGGTAAGCTGGAATGAAAACCGTATTGTCATAGAAGTGCTTGTAAAAACTAATGGAAATGATGAAGAGCGCGTGCAAGAAAAGCTAGATGAGATAGATGTACGTTTTGAAGGCTCTCCATCTTATGTAAGTGCTAAGACTAATTTTGAGAGAAGTAGCAGTCGCTCGTGGTGGAATAGCTGGAAAAACAATAACGTAAATATGGAAATTAATTACACCATAAAACTCCCAGCTACTAATATGATAGATATAAGCAATGATTACGGGGGTATAAGCCTTGACCGTCTTGAGGGCAATGCAAAAATAAACTGTGACTATGGTAAAATTACTATAGGCGAGTTACTTGCAGAGGATAACTACCTCAACTTTGACTACACAAAAAATAGTACCATCTCTTATATGAGAAGTGGGCGCATTAATGCAGACTACTCAAGCTTTATGTTAGAACGTGGTGGCGATATAGAACTCAATGCAGATTATACAAAGTCTGAATTTGGAAAAATTGAAAATCTCAACTACAACTGTGATTATGGATCTGTAAAAACGACAGAAAGTAATGACATAATAGGTCGTGGTGATTACCTCTCTGCAAAGATAGGAGTTGTACACGGCGACTTAAATATTAATGCAGATTATGGTAGTATACGTGTAGAAGAACTCGCTAGTGATGCTGGTGATGTCGTGATACAAAGCGATTATACAGGTATAAAAGTGGGATACAGCCCTGCTTATGATTTTACCTTTAATATAAAACTTGAGTATGCAGGCTTAAGCGGTAAGGATGAGCTTACTTTTAATGTAGAGCGTGTAGAATCTTCAGACAAATATTATGAAGGGTACAAAGGGTCATCTTCAACTAACAACAACATAAACATCAACTCAGAGTATGGGGGTGTTACATTATTTAAAAACTAAATTCAATCATCAACTAAACAATCTATTATGAAAAAATTAATCACACTCAGCTTAGTCCTTTTTGCAAGTACTCAAATACACGCACAATGGTGGGGAAAAAGCGTAAAAGGTAATGGCGAACTAGAAACTATAACTCGTAACGTAGGTGACTATAATGAGATAAGCGTTGCTGGCTTTTTTGACGTAACACTCGTTGCCGGTAATGAAGGAGAGCTTATTATTGAAGGAGAGAGTAACCTACTTGAATATATTGAGACAGAAGTAGATGGTGACAGACTTACTATCAAGGTAAAAAATAAGCAAAACCTAAAAACGAGCTGGGGAAAAGATATTAAAATACGAGTGCCTTTTAGAGATTTAAACCAAGTATCATTATCTGGATCTGGCGAGATTATGAGTACAGATGTTATCAAAGCAAATAACTTTAGAGTTTCAGTATCTGGTTCTGGTGATATAAATCTTGTAGTAGAAGCTAGCAGCACAGAGAGTCGTGTTACTGGATCTGGTGATTTGGTATTACGAGGTAGCACAAGAGATCACGAGACAAGTGTAACGGGATCTGGAGATCTTGAAGCAGGACGCTTTAAAGCAGATAATGTAGATGCAAAGGTTACAGGGTCTGGAGATATAAGAGTGAGCTGTGATAAAAGCATACGCGCTCGAGTAACAGGGTCTGGAGATATAGAATATGTAGGTAACCCTACTAAGCAAGACACAAAGGTTTCTGGATCTGGAGATATCTCTAGAGGATAAAACTATTTTGTCCCAAATACAATAAAAGCCCTCTTGCGAGGGCTTTTTTACTTATAACATATTACAGTTCTTTCTTAAGTAGTCTCGCGGTACCAGAAAATCGTTCTACTATAATTTTTGGCTCGCCATAAAGTTGTACCATACTCTTATCTGAAAGGTCAAGTGTTACCTTCTCATCTACACTTAGCGTCACGCTACCGCTTTCTCTTCCTACTATCTGCACTATGTCTGCATCAAAGGAGAGTCCTTTACATTGAGCGGTTTCATTTACTGTAAAAGTAGCTTCACTAGCATTTCCTGTAAACGCTATATCAGATCTTCCTGAAGCTATTATTGAGAGTTTTACGGTGTTTATATCCGCTTTCGCGAAAGCGTTATCACTTAAATTAATACGTATATCGTCTCCAGTGTAATCTATCTCAAACTTTGAGTTGCCGTTTGCCATAATATCTGCCTCTCTCGTTTTGAGCTCACCGTTGAAACGACTTCCATCCAGAAAACTACCCGTAAACATATCTCCCTCTATGGCTGTAGATACAAAGGCACTACTTTTTGAATCTAAACTTACTGCGCTCAGGACTGTGTATCGCACAGTGATGTTAAGTCTTTTTGCACTTCGTATATCCTTTAGGGTTGAGACCACTAGTAGGCTATCTTTAATGTCAAAATCTATAAGTTCAACCAGGTTATCATCCATCTCTAGGTCATAACCGGTTTTAGAATCTGCCATAAGTGTCACCTCTAGGCCATCTGTTACCTTGATTGCGGTAAAGCCATCTAGTCTCTCAGAAACATCTATAACATTACGACTACCTTTTACTCGCTCGCGTTGTGCAGCGACACTTGTAGTTACAACCAGAAGTATTGCAACCACAAAACTCTTTATATATCTATTCTTCATAATAATAAAAGTACAATAAATGAGCCATCATTAATAACCGCACATAAAAAAAGCATCTGGTTACAGATGCTCTTTAAAAATATGTCGTTTATGGATACTAATAGGCAATATTAATAACTCCATCTAATGTGAGTACTTCTTCGTTATCTGGGTTTGTAAATGCTCCAGAAAAGGTTCCTACGATTGTAGTACCATCGTTTGCCGTAATTGTATTAATAAAAGGTGATGTCCCTCCAGGTGCTGCAGTAAGTACTACACCATCTATAGTAATAAGTGTGTTTTGCATCACATTATCTCCAGTTTGTTGTAATACAATATCAAAAGTAAAGGTGTCGCCAGTATCTGTATCTGTTGCTACAACGCTTAAAAGAGAACCATTTATAGTTACTACTGCATTATCAAAGTTTGTAAACGTTCCTCCTATAGTTCCATACACCGGTCCATCATCTTCTGGTGGGCTACAATCTCCTAGCTCTTGAACAATTGCATCTAGACTTCCATCTGGATCTCCACAAGCTGTAATCTGTTCTTGCAGTGCAAATGAGTAATCTGCACAGGCAGCCGTATAAGCATCACTATCTTGAGGATCTACTGCGTTAAATATTTCTTGAGCTTCTGCTGTTGCAATTTCGGCAGCGGCACAATCTCCACCACAGTTAAGACTATCTATAGTTGCTTGCAAACTACCATTTGCATCTCCGCACGCTTCTATTTGTGCGCTTAACGCGGCGCTATATGCAAGGCATAATTGCTCTTCATTTTCAGCTGTAGCATTGTTAAGTGCCTCCAGCGCTGCCTCTGCAGCTAGCTCTGCTTGTAAGCACGGGTCTGGTGTTGTACAATCGCCTAGCGTAGTAAGTATGGATTGTAGCTCTCCAGAACTATCACCGCATATTTCTATAGTTGCCTCAAGTGCAAGCGCATAGGTCGTACAGGCCTGTGTATAATTTGCTTCAGAAGATGAAGCAAATACTGCTTGTGAAGTTTGCAATACATCAAATGCTGTTTCACACGTATCACTATCTGGATCTGTCTCTCCAGGCTCAGAACCATCTCCGGTTACAGAAAACTCGCCCTCTAGTTGTTCATCATCACAAGAGATTACTGTGACTGAGGCTAGCATTATAAATAAGAGTAGGTAGTGTAACTTTTTCATCGATGTAGGATTTTGTGAACCTTAAACGCAAACATAAACATTTTATTGGACTGTTATACAAGCAATTTATGACTCCTTATGTGATCTAAGAATCTTGTTTTGCTCTTGCATTAGGTGTTCAATATTTGCTAAGAGTTCAATGTTTTTTGGTGTTTTTTCTTCCGTGTTTTTTGGGTCCTCAGATTTTTCTTTAAATCTGTTAATCCCTTTTATGACTATAAATATAGTCAAAGCTATGATAACAAAATCTATCCCCACCTCTATGAGCTCACCATAGCCTATCGCAACTACATCTGCCTCATTTTCGGCATCTCGTAAAATGTACTTACGCTCTCGTAGGTTTATGCCATCGGTAAGTAAAGAAAGTGGTGGCATTACCACCTTCTTTACAATGGTATTTACCACATTATTAAAAGCAGTACCTATGATGATACCCACTGCCATATCTACCATATTACCTTTTACGGCAAAATCTTTAAATTCTTGTATAAAACTCTTCATAGTATATAAATATTAGAAAAACGCTTCAAGCCATTCTAGACCGTTTAATAAACAGATTAATTGCTTGCAAAGATTGTTTTGTTGTACGCTTTCGCGAAAGCGGAAACCTTATGTTTATTTATTCTCTTTTGGGACTCTGTACAGAAGCACTACTCCTACTGCAAAAAACAGTATAAGAAATACAATAGAGTAACGCATACTCCCAGTAATCTCTTCTATAAAACCATATAAGAACATCCCGATGATGATCCCTATTTTTTCGGCAACGTCATAAAAGCTAAAGTATGATGTAGTGTCTTCTGTCTCTGGTAAAAACTTTGCATACGTAGATCTTGAGAGTGACTGTATTCCTCCCATAACCAAACCTACAAAACCAGCAGTAATATAAAACTGAAATGGCGTATACACAAAGTACGCCCAGGCACAGATTACAATCCATATTACATTAATAATGACCAGTGCTTTTATGTTACCCACTCGCCCCGAAAGTTTTGACGTAAGTATAGCACCTAGCACTGCCACGAGTTGTATTAAAAGTATACTCACAATTAATCCTGTGGTGCGCTCGCTATCGCTCCCCCACTCTAGCTCTTGCTCTCCAAAATATGCCGCAGCAAGCATTACTGTCTGTACCGCCATACTATATACAAAGAAGGCAATAAGATATTTTTTGAGACGCAACTGCTCTTGCATAGAAGACCAGATACCCTTAAGCTCCTTAAAGCCGTTAAAGAACACATCTTTGGTAAGCTTTCCTTGCGCTTGATTTCCTTGAGGTAAATAAGCATACGTATACTGGCTAAAACCTATCCACCAGACACCTGTAAGCACAAAAGAAAGTCGCGTAGGAAAACCTTCGTCTTCAAAACCAAATATTTCATACCCAAGTATCATTGCTAGGCAACCTATGAGCAATAGTACACTCCCTACATACCCTAGTGAGTATCCCTTTGCACTTATCTTATCGTGTTGCTCTGGGTAGGCAATATCTGGCAGGTATGAGTTGTAAAAAACGAGACTCCCCCAGAAACCTATAAGCCCCAGTGCATACATCGCAAGGCTTATGTATATATGCTCAAGGCTAAACCAGTACAAACCTATTGTAGAGAAAGCTCCTAGATAACAAAAGAGTTTTAAAAAGAACTTTTTATTACCTAGATAGTCTGCCACTCCAGAGAGTACAGGTGATATAATGGCTACTATGAGAAAAGCAATAGCTGTAGTATAGAATATAAGCGGACTACGACGTAACATCATCCCAAAAACCTCAATCTCTTCTATACCTGCTCCTCTAAAAAGGGCTCCATAAAATAGTGGAAAAATAGCAGAGGCAATAACTAGACTGTAGGTAGAGTTTGCCCAATCATAAAACGCCCAAGCGTTTAATAACTTCTTATCACCTTTTTTGAGTTGTTCTTTCATACCACTAAAATAAAAAAGCTGTGCGAGTGCACAGCTTTTTAAACTATATATTATTGTAAATTCTTACTTGAAGCTTGTCACTCCAAATTTTGCTGCCTCTGCTTTTGCCATAGGCGCTTTTGCAGTAAGGTTTGCAATACGTGAGTCTGACGATGGGTGCGTGCTCAATATTTGTGGTGGTGCTTGACCTCCGCTAGCCGCTTTCATACGTTTCCATAACTCTGCAGCCTCATCTGGGTTGTAACCTGCTATAGCAGCGATTACAATACCTATCTCGTCTGCCTGTGTCTCGTGACTACGTGAGAAAGGAAGCATACCCCCTACTTGTGAACCTACACCGTAAAGTTGCATAATTTGCTGTTGTTTACTTTGATCTTGTCCACTTACTGCTACTGCAGTGGCTACAGCACCATATTGCTGTAACTGCGCTGCACTCATACGTTGTGCACCGTGATCTGCAAGTGCGTGAGCAAGCTCGTGCCCCATAACCATAGCAAGACCTGTCTCAGACTGTGTGATAGGTAATATACCTGTATACACTACAATTTTTCCACCTGGCATACACCACGCATTTACAGCTTCGTCTCTTACTAGGTTATATTCCCAGCGATAATCTTGTAAATAACCTGGCTCTCCTAGAGCTGTAAGGTAACGCTCTGCAGCTACAGCAATTTTCTCACCTACACTCTTTACCATATTTGCATCTGCCGTACCGGTGATGACATTATTTTCTGAAAGAAAGGCATCATATTGTTGAAAAGCCATCGGAAACAGCTGATCGTTACTTACGAAGTTAAGTGTCTTTTTCCCTGTAAAAGGGCTCGTCTTACAAGCGCATACTAATAGTACGGTCATTATAAGAACAAATGTATTTTTAAGTTTCATTGTACTAGGGTTTGATATTCTTTATAAAAATACACAAATGTTAAATACCACTTAGATGAAGCTCTGTGAAATCTTTCTTAATGATTAAAGCACAGGCTTTCTGGTCAAACTGCACATCTTCCATAGAAATTACTTCATTATCTAACTCTATAGTCGTTATCTCAAATGGTAATCCTATGAGGTGAATTCTAAAGGTATCGTACGTAGTGATAAAGTCACCACGCTTGTGTTGCTGTATAATCCAGTCTTTTTCTCTACCTACCATTTTAAAAGTGCGGTAGCTGTAACGATCCTTTTTATAATCGTACCCATCTTGAGCATCTTCATATAATTTTGAAGCATTTTTACCAAGACCGTAATACACCTCAAGTTCTACTTGCTCTATCTCAAGCTCACCTACATATTGCTGTATAGGGTACTTAGGTAAGATAGTTCCTTCTTTTACAAACATTGGGATTTCATCTATATCTGCATCTACCCATTGCTCCTTACCTCCTTTTACAGGAGTTTTTGTCCAGTAATTATACCATTCTCCTCGAGGCACGTACATACGCCTACCTTTTGCATTAGGTTCTAAAATAGGACATACAAGGATGTGGTGCCCAAAGATAAACTCATCTGTACGATAATGCGTTTGTGCATCTTCTTGATCAAAATATACAAGAGGTTTAAGTAATGGGGTTCCCTTCTTTATATACTCATAAAACATTGTATATAAATAGGGTAGTAACCTATATCTTAAGCTTATAAACTTACGTGCAATGTCTGTCACACCCTCATCAAAAGTCCACGGCTCTTGATCACCGTGATGACCAGAAGAGTGTGTTCTACAAAATGGATGAAAAACACCTAGCTGTATCCATCTTGCATATAACTCACCAGTTGGTTGCTCTGCAAAGCCTCCTATATCTGTACCTGTAAAGCTCATACCAGAGATACACATACGTTGTACTTGTATATTTGCTACCCATAGGTGCTCCCAGCTTGCGATATTATCTCCCGTCCAGCTACTTGTATAGCGCTGTGCGCCAGAGTATGCAGATCGTGTGATTACAAATGGTCTCTTAGGGTAGGCAAATTTCTTTACTCCCTCATAGGTGGCTCTCGCCATCTGTGTACCATAAACGTTGTGTGCCTTGTTGTGACTACAAGGATGCCCATCGTAATTATGTCTCACATCTGCCGGAAAAGTTTTTCCTGGAACCTCCATCACTGCAGGCTCGTTCATATCATTCCAAACACCTTTTACACCTACTTCTTGTATGAGTTCTTTAAATAATCCAGCCCACCAGTCACGTACTTCAGGGTTTGTATAATCTGGGAAGTTACATTCACCTGGCCATACCTTACCTTTCATATAAGGACCATCTGCACGTTTACAGAAATAGTCATTTTCTATCCCTTCTTGATACACCCAGTAATCTTTATCTATCTTAATACCTGGATCTATTATAACAACTGTTTTAAAGCCGTCATCTGCAAGTTCCTTTACCATACGTTTTGGATCTGGAAAGTAATCTTTGTTCCAAGTAAAACATCTCCACCCGTCCATATAATCGATATCTAGATAAATACCATCACAAGGTATTTTAAGCTCTCTAAACTTATTTGCTATTGCTTTTACGTTACTTTCTGGAAAATAACTCCACTTGCACTGGTGGTAACCTAGTGCCCATAATGGTGGTAGCTCTGGCACCCCTGTTAGGTTAGTATAACTACCTACTACATCTGCCATTTCTGGACCATAAATAAAGTAGTAATTCATCTCACCACCTTGTGCCCAGAAACTTGTTACACCCATACGCTCTTGACAGAAGTCAAAAAACGTTTTAAAGGTGTTATCAAAAAATATCCCGTAAGCTCTCTTTTGAGTAAGACCTATATAAAAAGGAACCGACTTATAAATAGGATCTTGATCTTTTGCAAATGCATACTGATCTGTCGCCCAGTTGTGTACTCTCTTACCTCTTAAATTTGAGTGCATAGGCTTATCACCCAGCCCATAATAGGACTCTGCGTGTTGTGCCTTTTTACTCATTTTTACAATATTCCCTCCGTATTCAAAGCTTTCCTCAAAGTGAAAACCTAACTCATCTTCATTAATAAGATTGCCATCAGTGTCAAAAATGGAAGTTTGTAAACTATTTTTTTCTATACGGATTTTGAGCTTTGCGGTATGCACAAAATAATAGGTATCATCTTCCTTAAGCTCGAGGTGGTTGTACCCTCTTATACCATCTTCATCTATCGCATAAGAGAAGTCTGGCTCAAAAACACCTCCTGTTCCAAAGCGAAATCTAATCACACTGTCACGCAATACCGTGAGCTGGAGAATCACCTCATTTTGAGTTGTAAAATATAATATATCTGCGTCCTTTTTAAAATCAACGACTTTATTTGGAAACTGGTTGCCTTTTTGCTGCAACTCTGTATTTGTAATCATATTTCTAAAATTTGGAGATTTCAAAATAAGGCTAACTCTTTGAGTTACCTCGTTAATACTTAAATACTTATTAACTCTAACGTTTTCGTACTCTAATAAGCGATGCTGATTTCCGCTTTCGCGAAAATTCTATCCCATTCAATCTCTTTTAGCCTTATTATTATAGCATTATTAATCTGCCTTTAATTCAAAAATCACTCCCGATAAGGGCGGTACTGTAATCGATGTACTATGTGTTTTCCCGTTCCAGCCTTCGGCTATAACAGTTAGGTCTACATTTTTATAAGCCCCTGTACCCGAAAACTCTAACGCGTCGCTATTGAAAATTTCGCGAAAGCGTCCAAAAAATGGTACTCCAATGCGGTAATCTTCTCTCGGTACAGGTGTCATATTAAACACGCACACAATCAGCGTTTTGGGGTCATTACCCTTACGTAGGTAACTCAATACGGCATTCTTACTATCATCGTGAGCAATCCACTCAAAACCTTCGGGATCAAACTGCTTTTCATATAGTGTAGGTGTACTTGTATACAACCCATTTATAGCTGCAAAGGCTTTTTGCATATTGCTGTGTATCTCATAATCTAGCACGTACCAGTCTAGCTGATCTTGAAAATTCCACTCTGTACCTTGTCCAAACTCGCTCCCCATAAAGAGTAACTTTGCTCCGGGATGGGTATACATATATGTGTAGAGTAATCTAAGATTTGCAAAGCGTTGCCACTCATCACCAGGCATACGCCCCAATATAGAACCCTTACCATATACCACCTCATCGTGTGATAATGGTAGCATAAAGTTTTCTGTAAAACCATAAGTCATTGAGAAGGAAATCTCGTTATGATGATGATTTCTATAAATAGCATCTCTCTTAAAGTAGTTAAGTGTATCGTGCATCCACCCCATCATCCACTTCATACCAAAGCCTAAGCCTCCAGAAAAGACAGGCCTGCTCACCATAGGAAAACTCGTAGACTCCTCTGCTATAATCTGAATATCTGGAAACGCACCGTAAAGCGCCTCGTTGAGTTCTTTTAGTAAAGAGATAACGGCTAGGTTTTCTCTACCTCCTTGATCATTAGGCTCCCACTCTCCATCTTCTCTACTATAGTCTAGATATAACATAGATGCAACTGCATCTACCCTAAGACCATCTACGTGGTATTGCTCTAGCCAGAACATTGCGTTACTTATGAGAAAACTACGTACCTCGTTGCGTTCATAATTAAAAATGAGTGATTTCCAGTCTTGATGATATCCTTTCTTTTTATCAGGATGCTCGTAACAGGCTGTCCCGTCAAAGTTACCCAGACCGTGCGGATCTTCTGGAAAATGTGATGGTACCCAGTCTAAAATTACACCTATATCACTTGCGTGCAGGGCATCAATGAGTGTCATTAATTCTTCTGGATATCCAAATCTTGAGGTAGGTGCAAAGTATCCGGTTACTTGATATCCCCAGCTAGGGTCATATGGATACTCCATAATAGGCATAAACTCTACGTGAGTAAAATTTAGCTTTTTTACATAGTCTACAAGTGTTGTTGCTAGTTCTGAGTAACTCAGGCCGCGATTACCCTCTTCTTGCTTGCGACGCCAGGAGCCCAGGTGTAGCTCATAAACAGAAATAGGCGCATCTAGGCCGTTGTGTTTATGACGCTTGTCCATCCACTTTTTATCATTCCAGGTGTGGTTTGTTTTATAAACTACAGATGCTGTTTGTGGAGGATGCTCTGCTCTACGTGCATAAGGATCTGCCTTTTCTGTCACAAAACCGTTGTGCGTAGCGTGAATTTTATATTTGTATATCTCTCCGTGGCCGATATCTGGTATAAAGCCTTCCCAAATACCACTACTATCCCACCGGACGTTAAGCTTGTGCTCTCCGTCTTGCCAGTGATTAAAATTTCCTACCACAGAAACTTGTTGAGCACTAGGTGCCCACACTGCAAAGTAGGTTCCCTTTACACCCGCTCGCTCGCAAATGTGACTCCCTAATTTTTCATATAGTTTATAGTGATTGCCTGATTTAAAAAGATTAATATCAAAATCTGTAAGTAAGCTATGTGCTAGTACCTTGCTCATTAAATAATAGTTCCAGAAGGTATGGTAGCCCCATTTCTAATCACAACAATACCGTCACGTACTACGTAAGTATCTGTCTCAATGTCTTCAAGGTGCTTACCACCAGTGATGCGCACGTCGTCACCTATTTTTGCATTTTTATCTACAATACAATTTGTAAGAAAACAGCGATCACCTATCCCTACGTGCGGAACTCCCTTTGCTCTGGCTTGGTTTATTTCTTCTAGATCTAGAAATCTATTACTTCCCATCACATAACAACTCTCTAAAACAGTGCCTTTTCCTATACGTGATCGTATACCTATAATAGAGTTCTCAATACGGCTACCGTGCACGATGCTCCCTTCTGCCACGATAGATTTTTCAAGTGTAGTTCCAGAGATTTTTGTGGGAGGTAATACACGAGGTCGTGTAAGGATGTTTTGCCCTTTGTTAAATAAATTAAACTTTGGCAAATCTGATGTGAGATCAATATTTGCTTCAAAAAATGAATCTATATTTCCTATATCTGTCCAGTATCCTTCGTAAGCATAACTTAACACCTTGTGATTCTCTATAGACTGAGGAATGATTTCTTTACCAAAATCATTTGTATCTGTTCCCTCTAGCAACTCGATAAGCAAATCCTTATTAAAGATATAAATACCCATAGAGGCAAGGTAGTGTTTACCCTGTGCTGCCATAGCATCTGAGACTGGTGACTCCCAGTCTGAAAGTAAATCTGCAGATGGTTTTTCTATAAAGGATGCTATAGTATTATCTTCGGCAGTTTTAAGAATCCCAAAAGAAGTAGCATCTTTTGCATTAACAGGTAGTGATGCGATACTAATCTTTGCATCTGCTTCTATATGCGCCTCAAGCATAGCATTAAAATCCATCTGGTACAGCTGGTCACCAGAGAGTATCATTATATACTCAGACTCGTACCCTTTAAAATGGTGTAGACTCTGCCTTACCGCATCTGCAGTACCTTGAAACCAACCTTTATTATGCGGTGTTTGTTCTGCTGCAAGTATATCTACAAAGGCCTCAGAAAAGTAAGAAAACTGATAGGTATGTTTGATATGCTTGTTGAGCGATGCAGAGTTAAACTGCGTGAGCACAAACATTCTCTTTATATTAGAATTTATACAGTTTGAGATAGGGATATCTACAAGGCGATACTTCCCAGCAATAGGCACGGCAGGTTTTGAACGCTCTGCTGTGAGTGGATATAGTCTTGTTCCTTGACCGCCTCCTAATATAATGGCTACTACTTTTTTATTCATTTTTAATCGTTTTTTGAGGTTGGATTACTTGCTATTTTTTATTGACTTGCCTGTTTTTACTGCTACGGGCTTGGGTTGTAATTCTTCATAGAGAGTCACATAAGTTCCTGCTGTATTCTCCCAGCTATGATCTATCTCCATCATTTGTTTTTGATTTGTTTTAAACTGTTTCTCTTCTCTAAAAAACACTTCGGCTCTGCCTATGCTATAAACAATATCAAACACAGAAGTCTGATCGTGGCATAGACCGTGACCACCATCTCCTATATCTACCACTGTATCTTTAAGCCCTCCGGTACGTCTTACAATGGGTACACATCCATAACGCAGGCTATAAAGCTGGTTAAGACCGCAAGGCTCTACTCTACTAGGCATTAAGAGAAAATCTGCTCCGGCATAAACTTGGTGTGACATACGCTCCTCATACCCTATGTGGGCATTAAACCTTCCCTTATGGGTGAATTTTAATTGCTCTAACTGTCCCTCAATCTCTGGTGCTCCACTACCTAGTAAAATGATGTTTATATCATACTCATTGAGCGCTTGCTCTATGGCTTCTGGAAGCAAGTCTGCTCCTTTTTCCCATACAAGCCTGCCTATAAACCCAAAAAGCGGTTTTGTGGCATCAAGTCCAAACTCTTCACATAAAGCTTCTTTATTTGCTTTTCTGCCAGCAGCTCTTAATCTAATGGTAAAATTTTTAACTAAATATTCGTCTGTTTTGGGATTCCAAGTTTCGGTATCTATACCGTTGAGAATACCTACGCATTTTTGAGACTCGCTTCTTAGTAAACCTTCCAGTCCATTTGCCTGCTCTTTTAATTCTTCCATATATGATGGAGAAACCGTGTTTACTCTCCAGGCGCATTTTATCGCAGCGGCCAGAGGATTAATCTGTCCATACCAGTCGAGGAGCCCATACCTACTTTCGCGAAAGCGTGGTAACATCGCAACACCGCTTTTATCAAAATTACCTTGATACTGGGCATTGTGTATAGAAAGCACTGTAGGGACAGACATTAACTTGTCAAACGCAGGACAATACTGCATCATAAACGGGATAAAACCTGTGTGATGATCGTGACAGTGTACTACTTCTGGTAAGGTCTCAAAGGTGAGTATCCATTGCAAAGCCACACGCTGGAAAGCAATAAAACGCAACGCATCATCTGGATGACCATACACCCCAGCCCTATCTGTAAGACCTTGCACGCGTATCACAAATAGCGGGAAGCCCAACTCATTATCTACATCTATAACTTCTGCTAGGTAGGTTCTACCATCTACTACAAGTTGGTGCGTAAAAACCACTCTACCGGTAGCGCGCTCCACCCACGCTGTTTTGTAATAAGGCATAATTACGGCAGCCTTATGGCCTATGCGGTTTTGATATTTTGGCAGTGCTCCCACAACATCTGCCAGACCTCCTACTTTTGCAACAGGATAACACTCGGCGCTTATGTGAAGTATTTTCATAGAGAGAGATTGTTAGTTATAGTCTTGTTAAATTTAACGTAACTATTTAATCTATAGGCATCCTTTGGCTTAAAATATGGTTAAATACGTCAATCTTTTGCTATTTCTACGCTTTCGCGAAAGCGTACACCCTCACAGTTACATTTAAGGGATGTAATTTTCTGAGTTCATTAACGACTCACTTTATAGCTTTACAGTAACTTTACATAAAAAAGAACATACGATGAAAAAGGTATTTATTTTAATGGCATTTGCAGCACTATTTACCAGCTGTAAAGGATCTGCTCAAGAGACTAAAAAAGAAACTTTTGAGGTAACAAAAACAGATGCTGAGTGGAAAGCGCAACTCACCCAAGAGCAATATTATGTGCTACGCCAGGCGGGTACAGAGCGACCAGGATCTAGCCCACTTAACTATATAAAGGAGGCAGGCACCTTTCACTGTGCTGGTTGTGACACACCACTTTTTAAAACAGCATATAAATTTGACAGTGGTACAGGCTGGCCTAGTTTTGATAGAGGTATAGAAGGTAACATAGCCTACAGTACAGACCGCAATCTAGGTTATACCAGAACAGAAGAGCATTGTGCTACCTGTGGAGGTCACTTAGGTCACGTTTTTAACGATGGACCAAAAGCAACTACCGGAAAAAGACACTGTATAAATGGTGATGCACTTGTATTTGTACCATCTTCAAAATAAGAATAATGGCATATTCTATACAAAAAACCGAAGCAGAGTGGCTTGAAGAATTAGGTCCAGAACGTTATAAAATATTACGAGAGAAGGGCACAGAACGTCCTTTTACGGGTACCTATAATTTACATAATGAAGAAGGTGCCTATCACTGTGGTGCTTGTAACCAGAAGCTATTTGAAAGTGCAAGTAAATTTGACAGTGGTTGTGGGTGGCCTAGCTTTGACGAGTCTATACCTGGTACGGTAGAGTATGTACGTGATACCACACACGGTATGATACGTACAGAGATATTATGTTCAAACTGTGGTTCACACCTAGGTCACGTTTTTGACGATGGACCTACAGCTAGCGGGCAGCGCTATTGTGTAAACTCTTTAAGCATAGATTTTGAAAAATAGTACTCTAAGAAAATGAACTTAAATTAATAAAAAACCGAAGGTTAGAGCTTCGGTTTTTGTGTTTTATATATGACGGGATAATCCGTATTTTTGATCTCCAATAATTAGACTTAAAAAATTCTAGATATGAGCAAATATGATGTAATCGTTTTAGGAAGTGGTCCAGGCGGATATGTAACAGCAATACGTGCAAGCCAGTTAGGCTTAAAAACAGCGGTTGTTGAAAAAGAAAGCCTAGGAGGCGTTTGTTTGAACTGGGGATGTATCCCTACAAAAGCACTTCTTAAAAGTGCTCAGGTTTTTGAATACCTAAACCACGCAGAAGATTATGGTCTTAAGGCTACAGGTGTAGATAAAGACTTTACCGCAGTTGTAAAACGTAGTCGTAGTGTTGCAGAGGGAATGAGCAAAGGTGTTCAGTTCTTAATGAAGAAAAATAAAATAGACGTCATCAATGGTTTTGGAAAAATAAAGCCAGGTAAAAAGATAGATGTAGACGGTAAAGAATATAGCGCAGACCATATTATCATCGCAACGGGGGCTCGCTCTCGTGAGTTACCTAACCTTAAACAAGATGGTGAGACGGTAATAGGATACCGCAAGGCAATGACACTTAAGGAGCAACCTAAATCTATGATTGTTGTAGGTTCTGGAGCCATAGGTGTTGAGTTTGCAAGCTTTTATAACTCAATGGGAACAGAGGTTACAATTGTAGAGTATATGCCTCACGTTGTGCCAGTAGAGGATGAGGATGTTTCAAAACAATTTGAACGCTCTCTTAAAAAAGCGGGTGTAAAAGTAATGACAGGGTCATCTGTAGAGAAGGTAGAAAAAACTAAATCTGGAGTAAAAGCAACTGTAAAGACTAAAAAAGGAGAAGAAACACTAGAGGCAGATATCGTTCTTAGTGCTGTAGGTATTAAAACTAATATCGAAAACATAGGACTAGAAGATGTAGGTATCGTTACAGATAAAGATAAGATCATTGTAAACGACTGGTACCAGACTAATATGCCAGGTTACTACGCAATAGGTGATGTAACTCCTGGACCTGCACTCGCACACGTTGCCTCTGCAGAAGGGATTACTTGTGTAGAGAAAATCGCAGGTATGCACGCCGAAAAAATAGACTACTCAAACATCCCAGGATGTACTTATGCATCACCAGAGATTGCATCTGTAGGAATGACAGAAAAGCAAGCAAAAGAAGCTGGTTACGAACTTAAAGTGGGTAAATTCCCATTCTCTGCTTCTGGTAAAGCAAGTGCTTCTGGTGCAAAAGACGGGTTTGTAAAAGTAATCTTTGATGCAAAGTATGGAGAGTGGCTAGGATGCCATATGATAGGAGCTGGTGTAACAGATATGATTGCAGAGGCTGTACTAGGTCGTAAACTAGAAACTACAGGTCACGAAGTACTTAAAACCATTCACCCACACCCTACTATGAGTGAGGCCGTGATGGAAGCCGTGGCAGATGCTTATGATGAAGTAATTCACCTATAAGCCACTTATATTTTAACAACAAAAAAGCCTCGCATTGCGAGGCTTTTTTTATGTTCTACTAACTGGATTGTTATTGCTCCATTAAAAAATTCTCAATTGCAAGATCATAGCTTTTAAGCCCAAAACCTACAATGATACCCTTAGCATACTTAGATAAGTATGAGTGATGTCTAAACTCCTCTCTCGCAAAAGTATTTGAGATATGCACCTCTATTACCGGTATCGAGATAGACGCCACTGCATCTCCTAGACCCACAGAGGTATGTGTATAAGCCGCGCCATTGAGTACTACCCCATTAAAGCTTTCATTTGCCTCGTGCAATTTTGAGATAAGCTCACCTTCTATATTACTTTGATAATAACTAAGCTCCGTGTCCTTAAACTTAAACTGTAATTGCGTAAAATAATCTTCAAAAGTTTCAGAACCGTAAATTTCTGGTTCGCGCTTCCCTAGCATATTAAGATTAGGGCCGTTTATTATAAGAATTTTCATAAAATATTGTTGTGATATACGCTTTCGCGAAAGCATAAAAATACAGTAATCTCACGCATAAAAAAAGCGCCTCATATCGAGGCGCTCTTCTACATTTATCTCTATTAAATTTTAAAATGCAAATCCAGCTCCTATCATAAATACTCTATTACGAGCGTCTATATCAAAACCACCCAGATCTTCACTACTAAAAACGTCAGAAAGACCTAAATTATAACGTGCATTAAAAAACAAACCATTGTTTAATTTATAACCTAAACCACCTACAACGCCAAAATCAATAGTGTTTATGGCATCACTATTAAAGTTTATATCGCCAGAGTCTCCATCAGGATTAGAATCAATCTCGCTGTTTATGTTAAACCCTATTTGCGGCCCTACTTCACCATAAAACCCATCTACAAAATAATATTTTGCGAGTACAGGCACATTTATATAGTCTAGTTGAAACTCTATATCATCTGCATTGTCATTGCTTTGGATATCATACCCTTGCCCTGAATAATACACCTCTGGCTGAAGTGAAAATTTATCTGTTAATGGCACCTCTACAAATCCTCCTATATGAAAACTTGTTCTCGCATCTGGATCATCAAAATCATCACCTCCTACGGTTGCAAAGTTAACGCCTCCTTTTGCTCCAAACGACACCTCATCTTGAGCCTGAACTGTTGCTACAGATAATAAAATGGCACTTGCTACTACAATTAATTTTTTCATTTGATTTCTTTTTTAAAGTTTATACAAAGCTACCCAGCGAGTTGTTAATATGGTGTTACGCCCATTGTAAACAGTTGTTAAATGAATTTTACGTTCAAAATGCCTTAATAGGTTTTAAAAGTTAATGTGAGGTTGTATTTTCACTTACGTGAAATGGGAGACCGCAATAACTAATTATAAAAATTACCTACGCATAGAGCGTAGCCTGTCTGACAATACCATAGACAATTATGCCCGTGACCTAAAAAAGCTCACACGCTACCTTGAGCAACTAGACAAGCCTATAGACCCTCTACAGATTACTCGTGAAGATTTGCAAGAATTTATTTATACCATTGCAAAAGAAGTTCAAGCGAGATCACAAGCACGTGTTATCTCTGGTCTTAAAGGTTTTTTTAATTATCTAGTTTTTGAAGATTATCGCACAGATAACCCTATAGATCTTATAGAATCGCCAAAAATAGGTCGCAAGCTACCAGACACCTTATCTGAAGAAGAAATAGACGCCCTTATAGATGCCATAGACCTAGGTAAACCTCAAGGAGAACGCAATAGAGCAATGCTAGAGACACTCTATTCTTGCGGGCTACGTGTGACAGAGCTTATCTCTCTTAAGCTTTCTGATCTATACTTTGAAGAAGGTTTTATAAACGTTGTAGGTAAAGGAGATAAGCAACGTTTTGTCCCTATAAGCGAGCATACCCAGAAGTATATTAATATCTATCGTAATGAACTGCGCAATCACTTAGATGTAAAACCAGAGCACGTAGATATTTTATTTTTAAATAGACGTGGGAGACAGCTCACCAGAGCAATGATTTTTACCATTATTAAAGATCTTGCGGTCAAGGCGGGTATAAAGAAAAATATAAGTCCGCATACGTTTAGACACAGCTTTGCTACGCACTTGTTACAAAATGGCGCCGACTTAAGAAGTATACAACAAATGCTAGGTCACGAGAGTATCACCACCACAGAAATCTATATGCACGTAGACCGTAATGACCTCGCCCGTGAGATGGCAAAATTTCACCCACGTGGTAAAGAATAACTAGACTTAGCAGTTATATGATATGAAAGAGGTTTTATTACGCTTTCGCGAAAGCGTACTTACCACTAGTCTACAAGCATAAGTTCTTCTTGTCGTCCAGAGACGTATCTAAAACCGTCTTCACCCCAAAAGCCTGCTTCTTCTAGCATAATACGTATGTCTTTATTCCACTCTGGTATTTTTACCGTCGTATTAAGCTCTATGGCGTAGCCCGTATTTTCATAAAGCGGGTAATCACCAGTACCGGGCACACCACCTTGAGAATCCCACATACCTATAGTAGGCCCCGCAGCGTGACCATACATCCCTAGTGGATGTGTATAAATAGATGGTCTCAAGCCTGCTTCTTTACCTTCTTTAAGTGCAGCGAGTAAAATCTCGTTGCCAGATCTACCCGTTTCAAAATTTGAGGTGAGTATGTCTTGTATCTTATTACCGTCTTTAAAGGCTTTTATTAAGAAGTCTGGCGCTTTTGTCTCACCATCCTTTGGCACATAAGCGTGCTGCTGGCAGTCTGTATTGAGACGTAAGTAAGTGATCCCAAAATCACAGTGTATTAAATCTCCCTTTTGTATAATCTTACCCTCTGGCCTGTTTGAGAAAGAAACGATGTGACTTTCTAGCTTCTCTTCTGAGCGCTGTATATCTACCGTAGGGTGAAACCAGGTCTCAAGTCCCATATCTGTAACGCGCTGTCTTAGGTACCACACCACATCATCTGTACTAGTTACGCCTGGCGTTATAACCTTTGCGCTAAAGGCATCTTTTATAATATCGTGTGTTATATCTACTAGCTGCTCAAAGTAGCCTACCTCTAGAGCAGTACGAGTTTCTAACCAGCCTACTGCAAGCTGCTCTGCAGAGACTACTTTTACTTGTTGTGCACGAGTTAGTCTACTTATAAAAGCATCATAATCTGTTTTTACAACACCATCTGCCAGCCCATAATTATCTGAGTAGTTGAGACCTATTTTAGAAGGGTTACGTTTTTCTATAATCTCTAGTAGTCGCTGCCACTGGTCTGGTTGCTTTTCTTTATCCCAGGCAGAGATAATATTTTTACCCACATTATAACGAGCTACTGCCAGTTTTTCTATCGTGTTTGCCTCTTTATCTCTGTAAAAAACTAAGATCGTTCTCCTACGGGCGTTGAGCCAGGTAGATGGTAACATTGTTTTAAGTACCGGATCTTCATTATATTCTCTAGAGATAACCACCCACATATCTATATCTGCACGATCCATAAGCTTAGGGAGTAAGTTATTAAACCTATCTGCCAGTACCTCATCTATTACAGTTGCTCTATCTCTTTCTGATAAAACTTGACTGGTGCTAATGGTTGTTATAAATAAAAGAGCGAGTACTATTAATCTTCTCATAAGGTGATCTGTTTTATGGACTTAAATGTACTAAAAACAAAAAGGAGCATTTTAAAAAAAATGCTCCTTTTTATAAACTGAGATTAATAAATACTATTTACCATCGTCATCTTTATTCTTTTTACGCTTTTTCTTCTTGCGCTTCTCTTGCCTTTTCTCTTTATCGTATTTCTTTTTTTCTTTACCAAACTCCTCTTCAGTAAGGATTTTTTCTACTTGCTCTTCTGTAAAAACTTCTTTTAAAGACGTTTCAAATTTTTTGCGCTCTGCATTAATAAGCTCTCTTTTTGCATCAAATTTGAGATTCTCATCATACCCTATATCTACTGTGGCTGTATAATAATCTTTGAGGTAACTTTTAAGCACTTCTTTTGTAAAGACATCTATATCAAGTATTTCTTGATACATATCTGCACGTTCTATACTAAGTAAATTTACGTCTGGCTTTTCTGGTTCTCCAGCGTCTTGCTGTCTTGCAGGTGGTGAGTATCCACGTTGCCCTCTCTGTATACTCCCGAGGTTTTGTGCATATATGGTAGACGAGCCAGCGATTAAAAAGATAAGTGCGAATAAACGAAAATTCATTGTTCTATATTTTGTGCAAATATGCATATTTATTTTTTCTTTTCTCATTTCAATAATGATGCCTAACTATTTCTAATCCTTAATTACATCTAAAATTTCTGGCAAAATAGAAAGTGCCGTGAGTGCAATAGCACCCCCTAGATTTTTGTGCTCTGCGGCTTTTGCCTGCTTGCGTTGTGCTCTTTGCGCTTGTCTCTCTTCTTTTGGTGTCGTTGTAACCTTGGCTACCTCAACCTCTTGTGCTACAAGATTTGTCTCGCTTACTTTTTTATAAACACTAGTAACAGACTTTGCTTGCGCTGGCTCTTGATGCACACCACTACCACGTATCATTATCACATTACTCACTACATCTTCATCATAATTTGCTTCTGTAAGATCATATGCCAGTGCTATACCATCTGCCCCACTAACCTCTTTAAATAAGCCAGAAAACAGCTTCTGCACTCCTTCCTCTATCACTTTGTTTACGCTTACCTCTGTAAACGGTAATACAACTGCACTTACAGCACCATAGGTTCCTATAGCAATTTTATCTTCTGGCTCAAGTCTCTTTGTGAGTAGTTTTACACCTTGCTCAATATAAAATTTGTGATCTTGATGTATACCTGCACTGCCCGTCTCTACAAGTATATAAACCTGAACCGGATCATCTGCCGGATAATTATCTGCCGCATAGGTGATTAATTGTTCGGCTTTGAGTACCGTTGTTTGGGTTTGATCTTGAGTCTGCGCAGTCATTTGCATCATTACAAAAAGGACTACTGCCTGTGCTAGATATTTCATACTTGCTTGGTTTTAAATTCAGTATAAACTTATCTCAAATGTGATTTACACCCTATTAGTAATGAGTAAATGAGCCTTGGTGTTGAGTAAAGTGGTATGAATGTGATTACGCTTTCGCGAAAGCGTACTTAAAACCTATATCGTATCTAGGTATTTTGTTAAGGTCTGACCTCGCTGAATTTTACCAGTGCTAGTACGCTGAAATTGAGGAACCGAAATAATTCTACGAGGAAACTCATAAGGCTTAAACACCTTCATATCTTCTTCACTAATGTGAAAATCGTATTGTTCTTCTTGCTCTACAAAGAGAACTAACTGTTCTCCCAGACGATCATCTGGCATACCTGTAATGAAGTAAGGTACATCTACATAGGTAGCTAGTTTTCCTTCTACTTGCTCTGGATGTAATTTAACACCACCACTGTTAATGACATTATCTATGCGGCCTAGCCAGATAAATTTTTTATAGGTTATAATTTTTACAATATCATTAGTCACCACAGGATCTGAGCTCACGTACGGTGCTTTTATTACTAAGCAACTGCGCTCATCTGCCTCTATAGTTACTTTATCTAGTACTTTAAAAGGTATAAGGCTGTCTTTATTCTTTTTTGAGTTGACACGCCTCGCGGCTATATGAGTTACGGTTTCTGTCATTCCGTAAGTTTCATAGATCTTTGTTGCGAGTCCCTGCACTCTACTTTTAAGCGCTGGTGAAATTGCTCCTCCACCTACAATGAGTTTTGAGAGCAGATGCAATCTAGACAGAGAGTTATCTAGTTGAAAAGGTGTCATAGCACAAAAGTCGTATCTCCTGTATATATTATCTAACGGATTTGACTTAGGTTGTGCCATATCAATACGCCAGCCTAAAACCATTGCTCGTACAAGCATCATTTTACCTGCTATATAATGTGCTGGCAAACATAAAAGAGCTGTGGTTTTTTCATAAACATCAAAGTGCTTTGCCGTAGCTCTAGCACTATTAATCATATGAAGCTTATCTATTTTAATAGGCTTAGGGTCACCGGTAGAACCAGAAGTTTGTACGGTTACGTACTTCTTTTTATCAAGCCACTCTAGTAAAAACTCGCCTACAGACTCCTCATAAGGTTCTCCTTCTTTTATAAAACCATAGGCCTGCGCTTTGAGCGTGGCCTTTGTATGAGAAGATCCGTTAAGTTTAAACTTAGGGTGCAAAAATTTATGTCTATCTGTTGCATATAACATATGCATTAAAAATAAGTCTTACTTGTAAAATATAAGTTAGTAAGATGTAAACCTTGTATTAAATTATGAAATAGTAGTGGCTGGTGGGTGTACTGCACCTGTTAATTTTTCTTTCCAGTTAGACCATTTATATTTTTTGGCTAGTATGAAAAGAAATATAGGGTAGACTATAAGTACTGGTAGTACGAGCTCCACACCCGTATCTGCCTGACCTACAGATTTAAAAATAGCATCTGTTTGCAATGCTGAGTACTCATAGGTAAGTAATGTTGCTGCTAGTAAGTTATTGCCAAAATGAAAACCTAGAGCTAACTCCATACCATCATCCATAAGTGTCATTATACCTAATAGCAAGCCAGTACCTATGTAGAAGACCATAGTGATTGCCCCCAGCTCTGCAACTTCTGGATTTGCCCAATGAAAAATACCAAAAAGTACCGATGTCAATACAAGTGGGAACCACCTATTGCGGGCCATTATACCTACTTGTTGCATCACATACCCTCTAAAAAGGTACTCCTCTAGACCTATCTGAAAAGGAAAAAACACTAAACCTATAAGAACTAGTATACCAAACTTAGAACTATCAAACTGTAGTACATAATCTTCTGGTGTCATATAATATACAATCCCAAAACTTACCACTGTATAAATAAACACCATCATAAAACTAAAGAAAATGCGACTCCAGTCTACTTTCTTCCTTGCTGTTGTTAAGCTCAATATGCTGCGTTTATGTAGTGCCCACACTAGTAAAAACAGCACTGCCAGAATAGGAATAAATACGGCAAGGTTAAATGCGAGCAATAAATTTTTTGATTTAAAAAGTCTCATCATATCATCCATCGCAGCTTGCGGGTCTACATCTACAAAAAGGAAAAACAACAGGTTTGAAATAAAAATACCCATTGTAAGTATGCTGGTTATGACAAATTTCCAAGTTTCGTTTTCTCCTTTATAGGCTTGCTCTATAAACATAAATTATATTTTAAAATCCCAAGATAGCTCAGGGTTCATTTTTAAGGTTCCGTTTGTTACTTCTAGTGGCGAAGATATATTATTTGTAAATAGGCTCCCCGTGCCTAGACCTTGAGGTCCTCCTGCACCTAGTTTATACGTCCACTGGGCTATGGCATTAAGCCCTATATTACTCTCAAGAGCAGAGGTTATCCACCAGCCTATGTTGCGATTATTTGCAGCTTCTATCCACTCCTCGCTACCTTTAAAACCTCCTACAAAGCTAGGTTTTAAAATTATATATTGTGGTTTAATACTGTCTAGCACCTTGTGCTTATCTTCAAGGTTTGTTACACCTATTAACTCTTCATCTAGTGCAATAGGTACTGGCGTACTCGCACAGAGTGCAGCCATATCATCCCATTGCTTTGTAGCGATAGGTTGCTCAATAGAGTGTATCTCAAGAGCTGCAAGTTCTTCTAATACACTTTGAACCGTTTCCTTTGTAAAACCTCCATTTGCATCTACTCTTAATGTAAGCTCACTTGCACTATGATCTTTACGTATGGCAGATAGGACAGCTAGCTCTTCTTTAAAATCTATCGCTCCTATCTTCATTTTAATGCAATTGAAACCTTGTGCTATTTTTTCTGAGACTTGCTCCCGCATAAAGGACTCATCTCCCATCCACACCAAGCCATTAATGGAGATTGCTTCTTCACCTCTTGTAAATGACGAGGGATATATATGATAAGGATTTTGTGATTTAAGAGACATAAATGCCATTTCTACACCAGCTTGTATACTGGGAAAATCTCTTAGTGCTTCCCATAATTTATCTGGACCCTGTGAGATGTGATCACACGTCCATTTAAGCATAGACTCATACTCTGGAACATCATCATAACTAAGACTCCTTAAAATACCGCACTCCCCTACACCATAATTCTTGCCATCTTGTATAATTAAATACCAGGTCTCTTTTGTGCGTAATACACCTCTAGAGGTGCCACTAGGTCTTTTAAACTCTAGTATATGTTTTTTATAGCTTGCTTTCAAAAGTCAATTTTTATCGTAAAAATAGCTATTGCTGTCCACTCTTAACGCTAGTATGAGCAGACATTATTAGGTTTTAACCTATTAAAAATCGCTCTTTTAACACCATTATCCTATGTGTGCATAGTTTAATAAATAGTTATCAAGAACAAATTATTGATTCAAAAAATTGTATTTTATTGATTTTCAATATCTTAAAAATAAATTTTATGTAACTATTTTTTAATGACAAATAATTTGTATTGCTATAAAAAATAGGTAGATTTAGTTTACAAAAGGCGATAAATATGACTAAACTACCGACCAAAGGACAATTATTAGTTGCCGAGCCATCCGTAATACGGGATGTTTCTTTCACCAGATCTGTAATTCTACTAGCAGACCATAATGAAGAGGGATCTGTAGGTTTTATACTTAACAAACCTCTAGATGTTACCCTTCCAGATTTAATAGAAGGAATGGAAGAATGCGAGATACCCATTTATAATGGAGGTCCTGTAGAGCAAGAAAATTTATATTTTATACACACAGCGCCAGAGCTTATAGAAGGAAGCCTAGAGATCTCTTCTGGAATATATTGGGGAGGTGACTTTCAACGTGCTGTAGATCTTATACTCGCAAAAGAAATAAGCTGCGATAACATAAAATTCTTTTTAGGTTACAGTGGCTGGGGAAGTAAGCAACTTGATCAAGAAATAAGTGAGCACAGTTGGGTTATCACAAAAAATAATTTGTGTAAAGAACTCCTTAAGAGCAATCACCTTGCATTGTGGAGTGATAAGTTGAGAGAACTGGGTGGATCTTATGCATTATGGTCTAATGCTCCTGCAAATCCTCAATATAACTAGCCTAAACGAGCTTTTACGTTTAATTTTTTAAGCAATGCCGCTGCAGTATTTGCTGTATACTGTTTCTTACGGTACTTTGTTATAGGCTGTATACCCTTGATTGTATTTGTTATAAAAAGCTCGTCTGCCTTTTGTAATTCAAATGGTGATATAGAGGCTTCTTCTAGCGTATACTCATCCATAAGCTCTATAATACCCATTAATTGTTTTCTTATAATACCACGTAAACAACCATCGGCAAGCGGTGGAGTTTTTATAGTTGTACCTTTTACAAGAAAGAGATTACCCTGTAATGCCTCTGCAATATTTTTATCACTATTTACAAGCAGGCAGTTATCATAACCATTTTCTTGCGCATAAATACTACCTGTCACGTGCACGATTTTATTAGTCGTTTTAAGTGTAGAAATAAGATCTGCGCTTATATAGTGGTCTTTATATAGCTCTACTTCATATGGAGCATCTTTGAGAAGATAAAATGGTTCTGAGTGCGCTTTCGCGAAAGCGTAAAACCCCACACCTCTCTCTTCTGGGAGATAAGTGCCGCCTCCAGATCTATAGACTGTAATACGTACTCGAGCAGTCTCATTGATTAATCCGGCGGCCTCTATCGTGCTTTTGAGCTGTTCTTCTAGGTACTCTGGTGTAAACTCCATAGGGATATCCATACGCAAGATGCGCATAGAGGCCATAAGCCTGAAGTAGTGATCTTCCCAAAAGAGTAGTTTACCATTTACTGCTTTTATAGTTTCAAAGAGTCCATCACCATAGAGAAAACCTCTATTAAATGGGTCAAGCCTAGCTTCTGTTACTGCCGATATTGTTCCGTTGTGATTAATCATAAAAAAACCGCCTATTGTAAGGCGGTGCAAAGATATTAATTAGACACTAGTTAAACTGAGCCTATTACTTGTTTCAGTTCTGAAATTTGATTTTCCCAAAACATTTTACCTTCATCTATTTCATCCTCTTCGGCATAATCTGTAATCATAAGAGATACATCTTTTGTAATCTCGTCTACTTGAATACGCAACTGGAAGAAATACTCCTCTCCCTCATCATCTAGCCATTGAAATTTTATGTACTCTCCACTCTTTTTACTTAAAAGCTTAGCTTTTTCTTCACTTCCATCCCAGATAAAAGTGTAAAACTCACCTCTAGAATTTACGTTATCTGCAAACCACTCACTCATTCCTGATGGTGTTGCCATATATTGGTATAATAGTGAAGGAGACGCTCTTACAACAAACTCTATCACATATTTCTTTTTATCGCTCATATAAACTTATAATTATAAACGACAATATATTGATATTAATGTCTACAACAAAGCAATTAAATTAATTTTATTTCAGAAAGAGGTTTGCACTACCGCTATTATATTTTATATTTGCACCCGCTTAGACAGATGCTTTTATAGTTTTATCTTTAAAAACATAATTTACTTAACCAGTAATTTAAAAATCTAAGTAAGATGGCGAGGTAGCTCAGTTGGTTAGAGCGTCGGATTCATAACCCGGAGGTCGGGGGATCGTGCCCCCCTCTCGCTACTTGATAATTAAGCAGTTACATTTATTTGTAGCTGCTTTTTTTGATTGACAAAAAGTGGTAACTACTATAGTGTAAATTACTGCCTCATCTGTCCCCAATAACATTTAAAATGAATAGCTTCTACAAGCTTCTTTTTTAGAGCTAAAATTTGTATTTATTAGTTCTAATTACTTACTATTAACAATACCATATATATTATGAAAATAGGACTTGCATTATCTGGAGGTGGTATAAAAGGAGTTGCTCACGTGGGTCTCCTTAAAGCTTTTGATGAGTATAACATAAAACCCGCGTTTGTAACGGGTACAAGTGCTGGTGCCATTGTGGGTGGCCTTTATGCTGCAGGTTATGATTGGGAGACTATTTTAGACTTTTTTAGAAAAACTTCTATTTTTAAACTAAGCCGCTTTGCTCGTAGTAAACCCGGAATACTAGATTCCTTAAAGTTTGCAAATGATCTTGCCACATATTTTCCAGAAGATAGTTTTGAAACCTTGCAATTGCCACTCTCTATAACAGCAACCACAGTCATATCTGGGAAGCAACATATTTTTAATAGTGGTAGCCTCATTAAACCTATTATCGCATCGGCATCTTTTCCTGGAGTGTTTACTCCTATAGATATAGATGGGACTTTATACTTTGATGGCGGTGTGATAGATGATTTTCCTGTAGAGCCGCTAGTTCAAAATTGTGATTACATTATAGGGAGTTATGTAAATCCTCTCAGTGCTATGAGCATCACCGCTCTAAAGCACTCATATCAAGTACTTAATAGAGCTTATGAGATAAACCTACATCATCGTGTAAAAAATAAATTTGATATGTGCGATATCCTTGTTTGCCCAGATGAGCTCTCTAAATTTGGCACTTTTAGTATGCGCAATGTTGAGCGTATTTTTCAAATAGGATATGCTTCTACTTGTGAAGCTCTAGAAAAACATTTTACACTGTTTTAATATTAATGATGTTTTAATGTATTGTGTACCGCTTTCGCGAAAGCGTACATAAGGCCCTTAGAACAGTTCTCCCTAGTTAGTCAAATTATAAGCGTTAACCGCATCTGAGACTTCATAACCCAGTCGCAATCCTTCTGTACAGTCCATCTCTATATGCACACCTAGCGGTATTCTAGAGTAGCCATTTTCTTGTGCCATATCTGTAAAAGATGTAAACTGTCTAGGTGCTCCTCTAAACTCTGTCCTCCCCTCGTGAGATCTGTCTGTAAAGTTTGTATCGTTACCAAATGTATCTATAAAAACTCCTGCCGCTGCAGATGCAAATGCTGAGTGCCCCGATGGATACCCAGGAAATGACGGGTTAGGCCAGTTTATAAATCTATAAAGGTTAGTTTCATAAGTGGGGTCAATATGTTCTTGTATATAAACACTAGGTCGCATTACCATATACTCATACTTATCTGCCCAAGTAGATACCGCAGCATCATTAAGTGAAAACCCTAATTTGAGTAATAGTACAAGAGATACTGTAGGGCTAGTATCATACTGCCCTATGAGCTGGTTTGCTATAGACACTTGGTGTCCGGGAGGACTTGTCATAAGTCCCTCTACATCATCAGACCAAAACTCTGCAATCCATAAATCTTCATTATTATCTTCTCTAGCTGTATTATTAATAGTGTATACATCCATCATTTGAGTATAAAACTCACTCCCTACTTCTGTACTATATGCTACCGGTGGTGCAACTGTAGTAGTCTCTTCTGAAGAGATTATAAAAGTTCTTGCTTGATCCCAATATGGAAACCAAGCTCTTTCCTCATCTGCACTATAGGTCCAGTATCCTTCTCCTACAGGAGGTTCATAACTAAAGGGCTGTGGGTCTGTTATTTGAGATTCGGCAGCGGTATCTGTCTGACTATATGCAATAATTTGTTGTGCTACATAGGCTCCCCAGCTTTTTGAATTTACGATGGTCTCTGCACTAAGACCTTCTACTAGCTGTGCTTCTTGTGCATCTCTATACTGAGTAATTTTAGCATCGTAATCTGCTTGTACATTATACATAAAATGGTCAAAAACGAGACTGTAACACGTGTTGAGTGCCAGATTAAGAGATATGTTACTAGCTCTTTCTGAATTGTTTATAGTGAGACCATTTAAGTTACTAGCATTTGATATATAACCATCTATACTAAATACGGCCGTCTCGTAGCCTGCAAGATGTATATATGCCAGTGCTCTAGAGGTGGCGGTAGGTCTCATCCCGTATGCATATTGATCAATTTCTAGCCAAAGGTTAGTCCAATCTGAAACGAGCTGTGTTGTGGGGTTACTTACTGTAATTTGATTAAAAGCAATGTCTGAGGGTTCTAGCACTTCAGGTATCGTCACCTCATCATCAGAACAAGATTGCAAGGTCAAAAACACAAGCACTACCGCACCAAAGATTCTTAATTTCATACTTTCTATTTACTTATTACTGGACTAAAATTATCTAAATTTTAACAAAAAGATCCAATTATATTTCTAAAGTAAGGTAAATATAGTCCTTTACTCACTTTAATTTGAAAATTGTGAAGTTACATTATTAAAACTGATATGACTTTTATTATGTCAATACCACCAGAGTTAATTCGTTAATTGTCAAATAGTTGTAATTTCCGACATTATACTACAAACAAAAAAAATCACACATCCAAATATTCGTTTAGTCGACGAAATACACTAAAGTATCTGTGAAATACACAATTTTAACATTTATCTTAATGTATCGTTAAGATATTTAACTAGTTTTACGCGTCTAAAATTCCCAAGATTTTAAACAACCCAAATTAAAAACTAAACCTACTTAAATTATGAAACAAACCTACCTCAAGGTTTTAACCCTTTTTTCTTTACTCATAATTACAACTACTTATAGTAGAGCACAAGAAGTTCATTCACCTACTGAATCTCACAATCATAATTCGCATAATCAAAGTTCTTTATTGAATAATGAAGTTGTAAAGCGTGTTATAATTAATACAACAAACCCTGAAACATTAAAAATGTTATATACAAAAGGGTTTGATTTTGCTTGTGGTAGTAAAGGAGTTGCGACAGGTATTCAAATCGATTTGAATAATAATGAAATTGAGATTCTTGAAGATTTAAATATTCCTTATGAAGTTACTATAGAAAATCTAGTAGACTTTATAAGCGCTAGAAACAATGAAAAACTTCCAGAGGCAAAGGCTCAACTACAACAACTTAAAGACTTGAGTATAGGTTTAAGCCCAAACTCTTCTAAAAGTCTTAACGAGAATACCAGGTCCTTTAGTCAAAGCTCAGAAAGTATTCCTAGTGCAATACAATATGATGGCTGTGCTGAGATAGATTGGACTCCTCAAAACTTCGTACTAGGTAGTATGGGAGGTGCATATAATTATCAGGAGATTTTAGATGAACTAGCAAGGATGCAACAATTGTACCCTAACATTATCTCTGTAGTAAAAGATGCTTCACCTACTAATCAAAAAACACACGGCTACACAGGTACAAATCCAGACATAGATCAACAAACTATGTGGTACGTAAAAATTTCTGATAATCCCGATATGGATGAAGCAGGTGAACCTCAATCATTAATTACGGGTGCCGCACACGCAAGAGAAGTGAGCAGTGTTATGAATATAATTTACTATATGTGGTATATTCTAGAGAGTTATGATTCTGACCCACTTATAAAGAGTATGATTGATCATCAAGAATTATATTTTATACCAGTAATTAATCCTGATGGATATATTTATAATGGAATACAAGCTCCTAATGGTGGTGGAAATCAAAGAAAGAATTTAAGACCGGGTACTGGTAATGGACAATACACACAAGGTGTTGATCTTAACAGAAACTCACCTTACTATTGGGGAATAGATGATAGTGGATCTTCACCTTCTGTTACTGCAGGGACTTATAGAGGTCCTACCCCAGCTTCAGAACCTGAAACACAAATTATTGCAGATTTTATACAAACTAAGGATATTAAACTAGCAGTAAATCATCACTCTGGGTTAAACTCTATCGTTACCTCTTCATATAACGGAAGTACTAGCGCTGCTCCTTCTGGAAGAGAAGATGAGTTTCAAGAACTAATGCAAAATGTTACTCACTACAACCGCTATATTCACGGTTCTGCGCCTAACACTTTATATGAGGCAAATGGTGATTTTAATGACTGGATGCTCGGAGGCCCTCCGGTAACGACTAATCCATCTGGAGGAGGAACTTATACAAATTCTGGTTCAGGCAAAAACATCATCGCATTCACACCAGAAAATGGAGATGAGTTTGCTCCAGATCCTTCTCATATTGTCTCTATTGCAAAAAGAGCATTACGTATGAATTTAATTACAAGTCTCTCTGCAGGTAAGTATGCACAACTACACGACCTTACTAATACAGATATTACTCCCTCTAACCAAACACTTAACTTTGCAGTTGAATATATAGGACAGACACTAGATGACCTTACCCTTACTGTAACACCAGTAAGCTCAAACATTGCCTCTATTACACCACTAAGCGCAACAGCCCTAAACGGAATGGCAAAACTTGAACAACGCGAGGTAAGTTTTCCGATAACATTTAATGGTACGCCACAAGCTAATGAGCTTATTGAATATGAAGTAACATTAAGTAATGGTGATTTTGATATCTATAAGGCGGTATATCGTAAATATTACAATCCGACTGTCGTAATAGATGCAGACGGAATCTCAAACTGGACAGGTAACTGGGTAAATTATACAAATGGATATAATGGTAGTACTAATGCTATATCTGTAGTATCAAGTGGGTCTTATGGGAATAATATAGTAAGAACAACAACTTTGAATAATGCACTAGATTTAAGCGCATCAAATGGGTTTATGATTCAGTTTAATGCCTTTTGGGATATTGAACGTAATTTTGACTTAGTACAGCTTGAAGCTTCAACAGATGGAACAAACTGGACTGCTCTATGTGGTAAATACAATAAACCAGCTGCTCCTACTTCTGTTAATAATCACTTTAATAACACAAAAGGAGGACCTGGAAATCCAAGTAGTCATCAAGAAGATAATGGAACCTATGTATATGATGGTGACCAAATTGTAGGAGGAGCAAACAAATGGGTGATGGAAGAAGTGTTTATTGACTTCGAGAATAACACTCAATTCTTAGGAGAAACTGGAGTGCAACTTCGTTTTAGGTTTGATAGTGACGTAAGTAACATACAAGATGGATATAACACTGATTTTGCTGGTTTTGTATTTGACAACTTCAAAGTTTTGTCTCTTGACTCGTACGCGCCTGAATTATGTGATGATGCAGTAATTAACAACTTTCCTCACACAGAGAGTTTTGAAAACGGCTTAGGTGACTGGTCACAAAACCAAGAGGATGACGGAGATATGTTTCGTTTTTCTGGGGGAACTCCATCCGGAACCACAGGACCAAATAGCGCAAGTAACGGTTCATTCTACCTTTATACAGAAGCTACCGAAGATACTGATGCGCCAGATGAAAATTTAGGTAATAATGCAACTGCTATTCTTACTAGTCCTTGCTTTGATTTATCTAACGCAACAAGTGCCACATTTAACTTTGACTATCATATGTTCGGTAATAATATGGGTAATCTTGTTGTAGAAGTTATAGATGACGAGAGTTTTACTTGGACCCCTCTATTTACACAAAACGGAAGTACTGGAGCAACACAAAACATCTGGAGTTCTGAAAGTGCTGCTCTGACTCCATATTTAGATAAGACTATTAAAATAAGGTTTGTTGCTACAACTGGTAATGGTTTTTCAAGCGATATCGCGATTGATAATCTAGAGCTTACAGCTATAATAGATGATCCAGACAGTGTTCCTCCAGTTGCATCTTGTCAAAATATTACAGTAACATTAGGAGCAGATGGATCTGTAACAATTCTACCTTCTCAAATAGACAATGGATCTACAGATGATAATGCAATAACAGATTTAAGTCTAGATATTGATACATTTGATTGTAGCGATATAGGTGATAACACCGTTACACTTACAGTTACAGACCCAGGAAACAACTCAGATAGTTGTACAGCTACTGTTACTGTCGAGCCATACATCACCCCGCCTGCTAATCTTTCTGCTTCGGCTATTGATGCTACAACGGCAATACTAACTTGGGATGCAACAGTGGGTAGTGACTATAGATTACGCTTTCGCGAAAGCGGAACAACGTCTTGGACCACATCAAATCTCACTACAAATTCATTAAGCTTGGATGCCTTAACTCCAGAAACCACATACGAGGTACAAGTAAGAGCAAATTGTAGTACAGGTAACACGCCATATAGTGCTATAGTAAATTTTACAACAACGGCAATAATGTATTGCGATGCAGCAAGTGCAGATACCTCTGAAGAGTACATTAGCAATGTAACTCTTAATGATGGTACTAACGATATTATTGATAATGACTCTGGAGCAAATACTTTGGGTTATGAAGACTTTACCGCTATCAATGCAAGTATTAAACAAGGTGCTACCTTCTCAATATCAATAACAAAGGAATGGCCTGGAACAAATTATGATGAAGCGCTCGGTGTCTGGATAGATTACAACAGAGATGGAAGTTTTGATGGGGTTAATGAAGAGGTATTTATTCAAGCAGGTAATCAAACAACACCTGTAATTGAAAATAACCTCACAATACCTTTAGATGCAACATTAGGAGAAACAAGAATGCGTGTAATAATGCGTTACCAAGTCACTCCTGAAGCCTGCGGAAACTTCGATTATGGTCAAGTTGAGGATTATACCCTAACAATTTTACCAGCATCGACAGATTATGTGTATGACAACGGGTTATGGACACCAGAAGATCCAAGTGGTATTGCAACTATAGATGACAATATTCAAGTACTATCTGGAACCACAGCCCTAACGGCAAATACTTTCATAAATAATGTAACTGTAAGCCCAGGTGCAACTCTCGATCTAGGCACTACTACCTTATCTACAACAGGTAATATCACAAATACCGGTGCGCTTACGGCTAGCGATGCAACTTTAGAACTAAATGGTACAAGCGCTCAAAGTATTTTTGGTAATGAATTTGAACTAGGTTCACTTACCTTAAATAATCCAGAAGGTGCTATATTATATGCACCATTAAAACTTACAACGCTACTAACACTTACAAATGGTCAACTTAACACAAGTAACCTACTTACGCTAGGCAGTGATGTAAATGGTACTGCTATGGTAGATGTTATTACTGGAGGAAGCATTGTAGGTAACGTTACAACAGAACGTTATATACCGGCAAGAAGAGCCTTTAGATTACTATCAAGCCCTGTTACTTCTTCAACAAGTATTAATACAAACTGGCAAGAAGATAGTAACAACACAGGTATTAACTACCCAACAGATAATGTAGATCCTAATCCAGGTTATGGTACCCACATTACAGGCTCTACCACTGGAGAAAATGGTTTTGACGCTACAGGTTCTGGTAACCCTTCACTCTTTGCTCTTAATAATGGAGCACAAGTTTGGGAGGCTATTACAAATACGGATGTAACGACACTTACAGCGGGAACTCCATTACGACTTATGGTACGAGGTGATAGAAGTATAGACCTGACAACTAATGCTGCTACACCTTCTAACACGACACTTAGAAGCACTGGAACGCTGGCAACTGCAACTATCCAAACCACTGGAGCAGACCTAAACCATAATGCAGGAGCTTTTAACTTTATTGGTAATCCATATCAGGCATCTGTAAACGTAAACGATGTACTTGCTGGATCTAATAACATAAAGGCAAGTGAAGTATGGGTATGGGACGCAACCCTTGGTGCTAGAGGACAGTATGTAACCGTATTACTAGATGGAACTGGCTCTAGCAATGGTGCTACTTCAAAAAGCTACCATTACATACAACCAGGACAGTCATTCTTTACAGCTACTGAAAATACTGTAGGAGATAACTCTACGTCTGTTGTGTTTAATGAGACAGATAAAGCTGTTGGCCACGATGTAACTGTTTTCAACAATAATGCAACGACGTTTGCTAGCTCGTCACAACTTATCGCAAAACTTTATAGAACCGACAGGTACGGTACCGATGCAGGTTTACAAGACAATTTTGTAATTCTTTATGATAACAATTACAGTAATGAGTTAACTAGTGAAGATGTATCAAAGTTTTATAACATCGATGAAAATATGGGAATCTTAAAAGAAGGTACCCTACTTAGTGTAGATAAACTTGCTATGCCTACAGAAAATGATCAAGTAAAACTCTATAATGCCTTATACAGAGTATCTAATTATACATTAGATATTACAGTAAACGGTTTTAATGAAGTTACACCTTATCTAGAGGATACCTACACAGGGGAGCTTACAATGCTAGAGAATGGTCTTAACACGATAGCTTTTTCTGTAGATGAAACTATAGATGCAAGTATAGACGCTACTCGATTTAAAATAGTTTATCAAGCACAAGCGCTATCTACAGAAGGTAATGATGCCATAGATTTTGCAATGTACCCTAACCCAGTAACAGATGGGACATTATCTCTTACAGCTACAAAACTTGCAGGATTAACTGTAGATGTTACCATTACAAATCTCTTAGGGCAGCAAGTCATTGCACAACCAGTTTCATTTACTGGCGCTACCGCTACCCTAACTAATTTACATAACCTAAAAGCAGGTGTTTATATCCTATCCATTACAAGTCAAGATGTAGCTATATCGCACAGAATTGTAATTCAATAAAAACACCAACTTAAACTTACAATAATGAAAAATTCAATATTCAAAAAATATATGTTAAGCACCTTGTTTATCGTTTGTATATCAACAAGTGCCTCTGCTCAAATTAGTTTTGGCAATGATGTAAATGATCAGGCGCCTGCAGCACCCATAGACGGTTTTGTAACCGTAGGTATTGTAGCTGGAGCATTCCTAGGCTTACGGAAAAGATTTAAAGATTAATTTTAAATATTATTAGAAAAAGGAGAAGTTATCTTAGTATAACTTCTCCTTTTTGTTGCGCTTTCGCGAAAGCGTAAACAGTCTAATTGTAAAATTTACTGGAATACATATGTATTTCATCGATGATAAAATACACCTTATCTATAATAAATAAGCATAAATTAAGTGATAATTTCTAAAAATCATCGATGAAATACACAAATTACAGTTGAATTACACAATTTTAACACTTTTTAACTGTTTTAATGGTGGAAATTAGTAATTTAGCGATCCCAACTATTTTCAATGATCCTAAGGTTCCTTTAAAAGACAATATTTACATTATGAAAAAAACTACTCTAAGTCGAGTAATTGGCTTAACGTCCCTCATTCTTTTCATTACTCTCGCTGTACATACAAGTAGTGCCCAAACAGTACTTTTTAATGCAGATTTTAATAACACTGTAGGAGATAATGCTTGGACTAATAGTGCTGGAAATACTAATGGAGCTTTTTTAATTCAAGCAGCATTCGGCTATGTTATTAACACACCACACAATAACTATAATAATAATACACGTATTGGTATAGAGAGCCCTTCAATAGACTTCTCTGGTTATAATAACCTTACTTTTGATATAGAGCGATATATAAATACAGAAGCTGGTTGGGATGGTGCTCAAATACAATACAGCATAGGCGGAGGTGCCTGGACCGTGCTTGGCTCTGCTGCATCAGGATATTATAATGATACAGATGTAGATGGTATTGCAAATAATTCTGATGGCTGGTCTGGTAATGTAAATGCTTTTACGGCCGCAAATCAATTAAACTTAAGCGCTTTAGACCCCGCTTTTGACGGAGCTACAAACGTGAGATTTAGAATCTTTTTTGCTTCAGATAATTTTGTTGCAGATGACGGAGTAGCATTTAGAAATGTAATTGTAAGGGGTACCTTAAGTACTCCTCAACCAGAAATAGCCATCTCTGGACAAGGCATTGTAATACCTGATGGAGATACAACTCCAGCTGTTAATGACGATACAGACTACGGAACAATAACTGCAGGAACTACGCTAAATCATACATTTACGATTACAAATTCTGGTACAGCGGTGCTCAACTTGTCTGGTTGGACTCTAGGAGGAACAAACCCAGGTGAATTTACCATTACCACCCCCCCACCGGCGACTATAGCAGCCGGAGCATCTGCAACATTTGTAATAACTTATAATCCTACTCTAGGAGGAACCCACGACGCAACTTTTACTGTTACCAACAATGATAGTAATGAAAATCCTTATAATTTTAGTATAACGGGTGAGTCAGAGGGTCCTCAACCAGAAATAGCTATTGATGGTTTAGGAAATCAAGTTACTGATGGGAGTACAACCCCTGTCGTTAGTAACGCAACAGATTTTGGAACAAGTCTTATCGGTAACTCTAAGGTTAGTACGTTTAACATAAATAATATAGGTTCGGCGAATTTGTTACTTACAGGAGCTTCTCCGTATATTACAATTACTGGGACCAATGCTGCCTATTTTTCAGTTAGCCAAGTTCCATCAAATTCTATTATACCAGGAGGAGGATCCACTACTTTTGAAATCACCTATACACCTGCTTTACCTGGTCCTCACACAGCGACTGTAAGTATTTCTAATAATGATAGTGATGAAAACCCGTTCAATTTTTCTATAGCTGGACAAGGAGTAATTACTACTTCTCCAGAAATCGATATATCAGGAAACGGCGTGACCATAGTAGATGGAGACACTACCCCTTCTACAGCAGATAATACAGACTATGGTAACACTTTTATAGGCTTATCTACCACTAAGGATTTCCTTATTACAAACTCTGGAACGAGTGACCTCGTATTAAACGGAACACCTTTAGTTGAAATCACTGGTGGAGGTAGTGGAAACTTTAGTGTTTCATCACTTCCAGATACTGTGATTCCCGCAGGAGGATCAACTAGTTTTCAAATCACATATTTCCCAGGAGCCGTAGGAACACATAATCCTGCAGTAAGAGTTAGCTCTAATGACAGTGATGAAGGTAATTATACTTTTGAGCTTTTAGGAACATCATCTATTGACACTACACCACAATATACTATTTATCACGAAGGCTTTGATATAAATGACGGAGGTTGGACTGCCAGTAACCCTGGAGGGAATTCTGTATGGACATATGGATCAAATGGTATAGAACCAGGTACAGAAGGTGACTACTGGTACACCACAAATTATGCTAATTATGCATCTAATTCTAACACATATGCCACAAGTCCAACAATTGACTTAACTGGATATCAAAATTTAAAACTGCAAATAGATATACGCTATAGAACCCCTGAGAATAATGATGGGATGCGCGTAGAGTATTTTGATGGCGCAACTTGGACTGTTCTAGGCGCATATAATGCCACTCCCGTTGACAACTGGTATAATTCTACAAATGTTATTGCTTTTGGTAGTGGAGCAGATGGATGGTCTGGAGTAAATACAGAAGGTGCAGGGTCTGGTCGTTCTAATTTTGTAAGAGCTTCAATAGCCTTACCTCCCACTCTTAACAACAATGCCTCTACAAGACTTCGTGTACAATTTAGATCTAATGGATCGACTGAATCTGTAGGAGTGAATTTTGACAATGTAGTAGTACAAGGAGACCCAATAATACCATTTTCAAATCCATCAGAAGGACCAGCTAGTATAACATCCAATCTAAAACTTTGGTTAAAGTCTAATGCAGGTACAGGCGCCACCACTTCAGGAAGTCAAATAAATACTTGGAGTGATATTGCTTTTGATAATGATGCAGAGATTGCTAACAATGCTGCTCCTATTTATTATAATAGTAGTGTTGAAAACATCAATCATAATCCTGTAATAAATTTTGATACAACAAATGATACCCAGCTCAAAGGAAAGGGTGGGTATTATACTGACGAATACTGGGTCGTTATACAATCTGATGGTACGATTAATAGTAGTACAAATCAAGAAGGTGTTTTAAGTGGGCGAATTACAGATGAGCAATTTGGTGAAGACGGTACAGGGCTTTGGATTAATCCAGGATCGGTTCGTTTTACCGGACAAGACAACATCATAAGTCATATGATAGGTTCTACACCATCAAATACTTCATCTGGGAGTGATGGAAGTTACGGTAGAGCATATGTAAGCTCTACAGATTCGATGGATAATGAGGTATTGATTTTAAATGTAAAATATAACTCAGCAACAAACCAGTCTGAAATTTATAGAAATGGTAAGAAAATTGACAACTACACGGGTAGAGCTTATAACCAATCAAACGGTACAATTGGTGGTAATCTAACCTATAGTAAAGTTAGAAACTCAAACTATGTACTGGGAGTGGGAAGAATCACAGTTGCTGGTACGCCATATGACTCTCACTTTAATGGAAAAATGACAGAATTTATTAGCTATGCAGTATCTAATTCTAATTTGGATCAGAAAAAACTACAGTCGTATCTTGCTCTTAAAAATGGCGTTACTTTACACAGTATAAATAGTAGTACTACTTCTAGAGAAGGTGATGAAGATTATGTCGATACTGATGGTAATGTCATATGGGATACCGCAGTAAATACAGGATATACTTACGACATAGCTGGTATAGGAAGAGATGATGATGCAACACTTAACCAAAAGCAATCTACATCAAGTAATCCAGGCGCTATAATTACTATGGGACTTACGGATATTTATGATACAAATTCTGATAACATTACAAGTAATGCAAATACATTTACAGATAAGAACTTCCTTATATGGGGTAACAATAACGAATCGCTAGCAGCAGCAGCACCTATTTCTGTTGATATGAGTAATGGTATTGCTGGTTTATCTACGCTGGTAGATTTTACCGCGATTAGAAGAACTTGGAAGGTAGTTGAGACTGGATCTGTAGGTGAAGTGAAAATTTCAATTCCAGAAGTAAGCTTAACAGCAACTATAACACCTCCTGGAAATTTCTTAATGTTTGTATCCGACACTCCCTCATTTAGTCCAACTTCAGAATACAGAATTATGAACGTCGTAGGTGATAACCTTGAGACTACCTATGATTTTGATGGCACTAAATATATCACTTTCGGTTACGCTCCTGAGTACTATTATGAGCGTTCAATTACCTTCGATGGTGTAAGAGACTATATGGATGCAGATGATGTTGCAGATTTAACCGGACCATTTACTATTTCTGCTTGGGTAAAAAGAGGACCCAACTCCGGTAACAGAGAGATTATTTCAAAACGTAATGTTGCTTTTACAGAAGGCTACTCTTTAAGATTAAACGGGACTTTTAGACCACGTATACAGTGGAAAGATGCTGGTGGCACAACTCGTGCTCTCAATGCCTCAATACCACTACCACAAGACGAGTGGCATCACGTTGCAGTTATTTACAATGGAACTAGAGTCACATTTTATATAGACGGCATACAAGATAATGGTGCTAACATAGTAGGTCCTGTAGCTTCAAGCCAGCATCTCCTTATTGGAGCAACGGACCACGCAAGTCCTTCAAACTTTTTTGATGGAACTATAGACGAGGTAAGGATTTGGAATGATGACCTTACACAGCAGCAGCTCCAATTTATAATGAACCAAGAAATTGAAAGGTTTACAGATGCCTCTGTAGTAGGGAAAATTATACCTCAAAATATTTCTAAAAATGAAGTAGCTACTATTCCTTGGAGCAATTTAGAGTTATATCTACCTATGAATAGGTACACGTTTACAAATGTTAAAGATGAGTCTGACAACAACCACGTGGCTGCTATAAAAAATCTAGAAACCGTAGATTTCCAAACAGCACCTCTACCATATGTTTCTGAAACTAATGGGGACTGGACTAATAGCAACACTTGGGAGAATGGTAGTACACAACAGATACCTGGCGCTGTTTCGATAGTAGATTCTAATGAGACTATAGACTGGAACATTGTTCAAACTTCACATAATGTAACTACTAATGAAAATAATACTGTTCTGGGTCTTGATATTAGATCTAACGAATTAAGTATTGAAAATGACAGTAAGATTGAAGTATCACATTATCTTAAATTAGATGGTTTAATGGATTTAGTTGGCGAGTCTCAACTTATCCAAACTGAAAATAGTGACCTAGACTTAGCTAGTTCTGGTAGGCTAGAAAAAGATCAACAAGGAACATCAGACACCTACTCGTATAACGTTTGGTCTTCGCCAGTTGGTCTTGTAAATACAAGCACTATAAATCAAGGTCATTCTATTTCTACTATAATGAATGATAGTACAGACCCTAATAACCCAGCAGCGATGACTTTTGCAACTGGATATAATGGAGCACCAACCTCTCCTGTAACAATAAGTGACTTTTGGTTATTTACATATCGAAACAATCTTGCAAACACCTACAGTGCTTGGGAGCATATAGGTAACGCCGGAAACTTAGTTGCGGGTGATGGATACACGATGAAGGGACCAGGTACTGGAGCAGTACCAGACCCACAGAATTATACATTTATAGGAAAACCTAATAATGGAACAACAGCAGAGCCTATAAATAAAACAATTAACGCAGGTAATCAATATCTTGTTGGTAATCCATTCCCATCTGCTATAGATGCAAATACATTTATAAATGATAACCCTCATCTTACTGGAACCTTACTTTTCTGGGAGCATTGGGGAGGCGGAAGCCACTACCTGTCAGATTATCAAGCAGGGTATGCTTTATATACCTTAAGTGGTGGTACACCAGCAGTAAGCCATCCAGCTGTAAGTCAAACTGGATCTGGAACTAAAACACCAACTCGTTTTATAGCAGTTGGCCAAGGGTTCTTTGTTGAGGCTGTATCAACCGGCACTACTACTTTTAACAACAGACAGAGAGCGTTTGCAAAAGAGAGTACCTCTTCTACATTCTTCTTTAATTCTGATCAAGAAGAAGATACAGATGATAGTAACATTGAAGATGCCGTAGTACAGGAAGAAGATCTTAGAGAGAAGTTTAGAATAGGATTTGATTCACCTAGTCAATTCCATAGACAATTGCTTATGACAATTGATGAAAACACAACTTTTGACTATGACAGAGCTTATGATGGCGTTATCACATCAAATCCTACTGAGGATATGACTTGGATGCTCGAAGATGAAATGGCTATCATATTAGGAGTGCCAGCTATCGAAAACGATCGTCAATTTCCGGTAAGAGTTACTTTACCTATAGATGGGGAGATATCAATAGGACTAGATGATTTAGAAAATGTTAATACAGATAATGTATCTGTTTATGTACTTGATGAACTTTTAGGTACTACAACAGAAATTACAAATCTTCAAGACAAGTATACCATAACACTCTCTGCTGGCACTTATGAAGATAGATTTTACATCGTTTTCCAAAGAGCAGAAAGTGAAGACCAAGAGGAAGAAGAAACTACAGATGAAGAAGAGCAAGAACAAACTGAAGAGGAAACTACAGAAGATGACGAAGTAGCTCAAGATACAGATGTAGAAGAAGAAGTCGTAATTGAAGACACTTTTGAATCAGACTCTATTAGTGTTTATTTTAATACAGATTCACAAGCAATCATAATTGACAAGTCTCAAGATTACGAAATAAAATCGCTGCAGTTGTTCAATATTCTAGGGCAACTTATAAAAGATTGGACTCCAGATAATGAAGCTACACATATAGAACTCCCTGTTCTAGACGTTGCTTCAGGGGCATATATTCTTAATATAGAAAAGCCACAAACTATGGAGACTCAAAAATTAATTATTCACTAGCATTGCTTATATAAGCAAGGTATTATAAAGGCTTCCATCTGGAAGCCTTTATTTTTTTTCGCTTTTTCCCTATTTTAACATCTAGCACTAATAAATCTTAGGGTAAAGTTAATTACAGTATATAGATGTTAAATAACATTCACTCGGTAGTCCAAAGATTCTCAACTGGCGTAAAACCATTCAAACCATTGTTAAACTTGAATGAATCCAGATATGAATATAACAACCAATCCATCAAGAGAAATTCCCACAACTGTATCTCAAAATAAAGAACATAACCCGCATAACTCTTTACAGAAAAACTCAAAAAACCCTTGGGGAGTATTTGTACTTCTAGCAACTTTTTTACTTCTAGCCGTTTCGGCATATATCGCATATATGCTTCGTTATGATTTTTCACAATTAGACTTTGAGCGTAAGAGCTCGATATTTGGTTATGGCTTTATGACCTTTGCTTCTACCCTACTCGTTTTTAAAAGTGGCTTCTTTATCTATACTTTATATCACTATTTTAAATACAAACCTGTAGCATCAGTAAGTGATCAAGAGCTACCTACTTGTACAGTAATAGTTCCAGCATACAACGAAGGAAAACAAGTATATGCAACCCTCAAAAGTCTTGCAGCTAGTGATTACCCTATGCACAAACTAGAACTACTTTCTATAGACGATGGTAGTCAAGACGACACTTGGTACTGGATGCAAAAAGCAAAAAAAGAGCTAGGTGATCGAGTTTCCATCTGCCAGCAGCCTAAAAATATGGGAAAACGTCACGCCTTATATAGAGGTTTTAATGAAGGAAAAGGTGACATCTTCATCACAGTAGACAGTGACTCTATAGTAGATTCAAGCACCTTAAGACTATTAGTAAGCCCTTTTATAGGTAATAAAAAGTGTGGAGCCGTAGCAGGAAACATACGCGTGCTCAATAAAGAAAGAGCCCTATTGCCTAAAATGCTAGATGTTAGTTTTACCCTTAGTTTTGAATTTGTGAGAAGCGCAGAGAGTAATGTAAACAGTGTTCTTTGCACACCAGGTGCACTAGCTGCATATAGAAGAGATGCTGTGTTTGCTTGCCTAGATGAATGGATTGATCAAAAGTTTATGGGCAAATCTTCAGACATAGGCGAGGACAGAGCGCTTACTAATATGATCCTTAGACAAGGACTACACGTGCTTTTCCAAAAAAATGCATATGCTTATACTAACGTTCCAGAAAAGTACAAAGGTCTTTATAAAATGTACATAAGATGGGGACGTAGTAACGTAAGAGAAAACCTAGCTATGGCAAAGTATGTGTTTACAAACTTCAGAAAAGAGTCTAAAGTAGGCGCAAGATTGTTATTTGTAAATCAGTTTTTAACTATTTTAATGAGTTACCCGTTTCTCATATTTATGCTCCTATTTGTAGCAACACATCCCATTTTATTTTTGACATCAACTCTAGTAAGTATTTTAATTGTCACCACTTTTCCGGCTTTATTTTATGCAAGAAAGTACACTCCATCTGAGTCATTCTGGGCATATACTTACAGTCTTGTCTATACCTTTGGTTTATTTTGGATAACTCCATATGCCATTGCCACCGCAGGTAAAAGCGGCTGGTTAACACGTAGTTTACCGCAAGCAGCATAGGTACGATGTATAAAAAAAAAGCCCTCATTATTATTAATGAGGGCTTTTTATTTTTATAGATAATTACGCTTTCGCGAAAGCGTAACTCAAACCAATAATTGAAACAACTCGGGTTTATCATTAAGATATTCACCAAAGAACTTACGCTTATGCATTCTCTCTACTAGAGGTTCCAGATCTTCTGGAGATTTTATCTCAATACCCACAATAGCTGGGCCTTGCTCCCTACTGGTCTTTTTTGAATACTCAAAATAGGTGATATCGTCTGTACTACTTAGCACATCTGCAACAAACTCTTTAAGAGCGCCCGCTCGCTGCGGAAATTTAATAATAAAATAGTGCTTTAACCCTTGATATAAGAGTGCTCGTTCTTTAATCTCTGGAGTTCTGGTAATGTCATTATTACTACCACTTACTACACAGGCTATATTCTTACCACGTATCTCCTCTTTAAATTGATCTAAAACTGCGAGAGTAAGTGCTCCTGCAGGTTCTACTACAATGGCATCTCTGTTGTACAGATCTAGTATAGTCTGGCATATTTTACCCTCTGGCACGCTCACAACTCGATCTACTAGCTGCTGGACGATACTAAAGTTGCGTTCTCCTACTCGTTGTACAGCGGCACCATCTACAAACTTGTCTATCTCTGTTAAGGTGGTATTCTCTTTTTGTAAAAGAGAATTCATCATCGCAGGTGCTCCTCCAGGCTCTACACCTATAATTTTTGTTTTGGGAGAAAGATGATGAAACACACTAGATAATCCTGCGATAAGGCCACCGCCGCCCACTGGTACAAATACATAATCCAGCGGCTTTTCTGACTGGGTTACCATCTCAAGACCTACTGTAGCCTGTCCTTCTATAATTTTCTCATCATCAAAGGGGTGCACAAAGGTTTTGTGTTGTGATATGCAAGCTTCACTTGCTTTTGCATAGGCATCATCAAAGGTGTCACCAGTGAGTACCACCTCAACCCAAGTGTCGCCAAACATTTGTACCTGCTCTACCTTTTGTTTTGGGGTAGTTGCAGGCATATAGATGGCCCCTTTTATATGAAGTTTTGCACAACTCAGGGCTACACCTTGTGCGTGGTTACCAGCACTTGCACAAACAATACCTGCTTGCTTCTGCTCATCTGTAAGCGTACTTATTTTATTAAACGCACCACGTATTTTATAGCTACGTACCTGCTGTAAGTCCTCACGCTTTAAAAACACCTCTGCCTCATACTTTTTTGAGTATGTAAAACTGCGCATAAACGGTGTCTTTGTGACCACTTTGCGCACCCTGTTTGCCGCATCTGTTACAGATTTGAGTGTGGGTATGTATGTTTTGAGCGTTTCTTCCATAAGTATCCACCGTGAGGTGGGAATAAGTACTAGCTTAGAACAGCTTCTTGCTCTTCGGTTTTTACCTTTTTCATTGCAACCATTGCTTTACGTAGGGTTGCTCCTATTTCTTCTACAGGATGATTACGTATGGCATCATTTACAGCAATGAGCTCTTGATTATCTACTCCATTATCGTGAGTAAAAGAAGCGCCTATAATATCTGTATCAACAGTTTTCATAAAGTCTGTAAGGAGTGGTTTACAGGCGTGATCAAAAAGATAACAACCATACTCTGCCGTGTCAGAAATAATACGATTCATCTCAAAAAGCTTCTTTCTTGCGATGGTATTTGCAATAAGTGGTGTCTCGTGTAGTGACTCATAATAAGCACTTTCTTCTATAATACCTGCAGCTGTCATCGTTTCAAACGCTAGCTCTACACCAGCCTTTACCATTGCTACCATAAGCACACCGTGATCAAAATACTCTTGCTCACTTATCTCTTGTGATGTGATTTCTTGCTTTTCGAAGTTGGTCTCACCTGTTGCTGCTCTCCAGGTGTGAAGATTTTTATCATCTGCAGCCCAGTCTTCCATCATAGTTTTTGAGAAGTGACCAGAGATAATATCATCCATATGCTTCTCAAAAAGTGGTCTCATTATATCCTTAAGCTCTTCTGATAGGTTATATGCTTTAATCTTAGACGGGTTATCTAGACGATCCATCATATTTGTGATACCACCGTGCTTAAGTGCTTCTGTAATAGTCTCCCATCCATACTGTATGAGTTTACCTGCATATGCCGGGTCTATACCCTTCTCTACCATTTTATCAAAACAGAGTATTGATCCCGTTTGTAACACACCACATAAGATGGTTTGCTCGCCCATAAGATCAGACTTTACCTCTGCCACAAAAGAAGATTCTAGCACACCTGCTCTGTGACCACCTGTAGCCGCTGCATATGCTTTAGCTTGAGCAAGCCCCTTTCCTTCTGGATCATTATCTGGGTGTACTGCGATAAGTGTAGGTACGCCAAAACCTCTTTTATATTCCTCACGTACCTCAGACCCTGGACACTTAGGAGCTACCATAATTACCGTAAGGTCATCACGTACCTGCATCCCTTCTTCTACAATATTAAAACCGTGAGAATAAGCAAGAGTAGCCCCTTGCTTCATAAGTGGCATAACTGCTTTTACTACTGCCGTATGCTGCTTATCTGGAGTAAGGTTTAAAACTAGATCTGCCGTAGGGATTAATTCTTCATAAGTTCCTACCGTAAAACCATTTGAGGTTGCATTTTTATAAGACTGGCGCTTTTCTGTAATTGCTCCTTCTCTTAATGCATAAGAAATATCACAGCCGCTATCTCTCATATTAAGACCTTGGTTAAGTCCTTGTGCACCGCACCCTACAATCACGATTTTCTTATCTGCAATGGCAGCAATACCATCTTCAAACTCACTGGCATCCATAAAGCGGCATTTTCCCAGTTGTGATAATTGATCCCTTAGTGGTAATGTGTTAAAATAATTTTTCATTGTAATTACATTGCGGAGAATTCTTTTTTTGCTTTCGCGAAAGCGGTCTTACCCTCCTAGGTTGTTGGATTAGTTCTTTTATATTAGTTATCTAAGCTTGGGATTTGCCAAAGGCGACCTCATTACTCTCTTCTATACGTTGTAATAATGTAGAAATAGGCATCTCTGTTTTTGTGACTGCTATTCTACCAGAGCGTGTAAATTGCATTATCCCAAAAGGTTTAAGCTCTCTATGTACAAGCTCAATCTCTGAGCGTCTTCCTGCTTTTTCAAGCACAAAGAAGTCCTTATTCACAGTCACGATACGCGCCTGACTTTCCTTTATGATATTCTGAATTTGTGGTTCTTCAAAAAGTAAGTTTGACTTAATTTTAAATAGCGCACTCTCTGTAAATATGGTTTCTTCATCTGTATGATAAAATGCCTTTATCACCTCAACTTGACGTTCTATCTGTCCCTGTATTTTTGCCATTTGCTCTTCTGTGACATTTACAACAATGATGAATTTAAACACATCATCTATCTCACTTTCTGAGGCAGAAAGGCTTTCTATATTAATCTTACGACGCTGAAATATTGCCGAAATACGGTTTAATAACCCAATATTATTTTCGGTATATATATTTACGGTAAATGTTTTTACTTCACTCATAGGTAACCTGTTTATGTATACTTTGTACTACTGTATATACTGGTTATTATTCTAGTCTTATATCTGATACAGATGCTCCTGTAGGTATCATAGGGAAAACATTATCTTCTTTCTCTACCATTACTTCTAAGAAGAAACTGTCCTTTGAGGCAATCATCTTCTCTACAGCTGGACCTAGTTCTTCTCTAGTACTTACCTTCTGGTTATCTATCTCGTAGGCATCTGCTATTTTACAAAAGTTAGGATTTTTCATTGTGGTGCTAGCATATCTTTTATCAAAAAATAGTTGTTGCCACTGGCGCACCATTCCTAAAAATTCGTTGTTAAGCACCACTATCTTAACCGGCACCTCTGCCTGAAAGATGACACCTAGCTCTTGTATAGTCATCTGGTAACCACCATCACCTATAATGGCTACAACTTCTCGCTCTGGTGCTCCCATTTTTGCACCTATGGCTGCTGGTAATGCAAATCCCATTGTACCTAGCCCTCCAGAAGTGATGTTACTTTTAGACTTTTTAAAGTCTGCATAACGTATACCTATCATCTGGTGCTGTCCTACATCTGTTACAATTATAGCGTCACCATTAGTTTGTTTATTGATAAGATTTACCACCTCACCCATTGTAAGACCCTCCTTAGTAGGTGAAATATCATTCTTTATGACCTTCTCATACTCGATAGCATAGAGATCTTTAAATTTTTGGTGCCAGGCTGTATGGCTTTTTTGCTCTATATGAGGTAAGATTTTTGCAAGCGTATCTTTTGAGTTACCTAGTACTGCGATGTCTGCCTTTACGTTTTTATTTACCTCTGCAGGGTCTATCTCAAAGTGTATGACCTTAGCTTGCTTTGCATAGGTCGCGAGATTACCCGTAACACGGTCATCAAAACGCATACCGATAGCAATAAGAACATCACAATCATTTGTCAAAACGTTAGGTGCATAATTACCGTGCATACCTACCATACCTACGTTAAGAGGATGCTCTGTAGGGATTGCAGAGACACCTAAAATAGTCCAAGCAGCTGGTATTCCAGATTTTTCTACAAAAGCTTTAAACTCTTCTTCGGCTTCACCTAGTATCACTCCTTGCCCCCATACTATCATAGGCTTTTTTGCATCGTTTATAGCTTGAGCAGCTTGAGCAATTTCTGTTTCATTTACTGTTGGTGTAGGTGTATAGCTGCGTATGTATTCACATTTCGCGTAAGCAAAATCAAACTCTGCAAACTGTGCATCTTTTGTAATATCAATGAGTACAGGTCCTGGTCTTCCAGATCTTGCAATATAAAATGCCTTTGCAAGTACCTCTGGTATCTCCTCTGCTCTTGTGATCTGATGATTCCACTTTGTGACTGGAGTAGAGATACCTATGATATCTGTCTCTTGAAAAGCATCGCTACCCAGTAAGTGAGAGCCTACTTGACCTGTGATACAAACCATAGGTGTACTGTCTATCTGAGCATCTGCAATACCCGTAATCAAGTTAGTCGCTCCAGGACCAGAAGTGGCAATGGCAACTCCTACTTTACCCGTGGCACGGGCAAATCCCTGTGCAGCGTGCGTCGCTCCTTGCTCGTGTCTGGTAAGGACGTGCTTTATTTTATCTTGATGCTTGTGTAGCTCATCATAAAAAGGCATTATAGCCCCACCAGGATACCCATAAATAAGGTCTGCTCCCTCTGCTACAAGGCAGTGTATCAATGCCTCACTACCGCTCATTGTGGTAGTTGTAGTGTCTGATGTGTTTTGTGTCTTCACGTCCATAGGTTGTACGCTTTAAATGTTATTTCTATTCTATCACGCTCGCTAGGCGCCTATTTACTATGCTTGTGTTGTACTAGAACTCGTCTGTCACGCATCCCTTACTCGCAGATGAGACCATACGAGCATATTTATAAAGTGACCCACGTTTTACTTTAAGCTCTGGAGCTACCCAGTTCTTTTTACGTGCTTCTAGTTCGCTCTCGCTTATCTCAACATTAATTGTGTTCGTCTCAGCGTTAATCACGATGGTATCTCCATTTTCTATAAGTGCAATACCACCTCCTACTTGTGCCTCTGGCGTAATGTGTCCCACTACAAAACCGTGTGTCCCTCCAGAAAAACGACCATCTGTAATAAGTGCCACATCTTTACCTAAGCCAGCACCCATAATAGCCGCTGTAGGTTTAAGCATTTCTGGCATACCAGGTCCTCCTTGTGGTCCTTCATAGCGTATAACGACTACATCACCCTTTTTTACCTCTCCGGCACCTATACCAGCATTTGCAGCATACTCACCGTTATAAACTCTTGCGCTTCCGCGAAAGTGTAATCCCTCTTTACCGGTAATTTTTGCCACAGATCCTTCACTTGCAATATTTCCATAAAGAATACGGATGTGTCCCGTCTCCTTAATAGGATTCTCAACCGAATGAATAACATCTTGATGTGCCTGAAGATGGTCTACAACTGCTAGATTCTCTGCAATAGTTTTACCAGTTACAGTCATACAGTCACCGTGCAACATACCCTGCTCTAGCATATATTTTAATACGCCAGGTACTCCTCCTACATTATGTAAATCTTCCATAAGGTATTTTCCTGATGGTTTAAGATCTGCTAGAAAAGGTGTGGTATCGCTTATTTTTTGGAAATCTTGTAGTGTAAATGACACTTGTGCAGCCTTTGCTATAGCAAGAAAGTGCAGCACAGCATTAGTAGATCCTCCCAGTACCGTTACAAGTCTCACCGCATTCTCTAGTGACTTGCGAGTAACAATGTCTGAAGGTTTTATATCTTTTTCTATTAGGTTTCTTAAAGCAGCTCCTACTCTAGCACACTCCGCAGTTTTATTTGGTGACACCGCAGGGTTAGAACTTGTATAAGGTAAGCTCATCCCTAGTGCCTCAATCGCGCTAGCCATCGTGTTTGCAGTATACATACCACCACACGCACCAGCACCTGGACAGGCTTTTTTTACCACCGTTTTAAACTCTTGCTCTGTAATACTACCAGCTACTTTTTCTCCCCAAGCTTCAAAAGCAGACACTACATCTAGCTTTTTATCTTCGTGACATCCTGGTGCTATAGTTCCTCCATAGACGAGTATAGATGGTCTATCTAGCCTAAGCTGTGCCATAAGAGCACCCGGCATATTTTTATCACAACCCACCACTGTAACCAGTGCATCATAAGACATAGCTTGTACTACAGTCTCCATTGAGTCTGCAATAATATCTCTACTAGGTAGTGAGTAGCGCATACCAGGAGTACCCATTGAGATACCGTCACTTACACCTATGGTATTATAAATAAGACCTACCAGATCAGAAGTTTGTACTCCCTTTTTAATATCTAGTGCAAGGTTATTTAAGTGCATATTACAAGGATTACCCTCATAACCTGTACTGGCAATACCTACTAGTGGCTTTTTAAAATCTTCATCTGTAAGGCCTATAGCGTGCAACATAGCCTGTGCAGCTGGCTGCGTAGGATCTTGAGTTACCGCTTTACTATATTTATTAAGTTCTTTCAATGGTTTGTGGTTTTGACTGGTTAAAATTATTACTCTCTTGCGGCACCTACAGACTCAGTATAAACTACACCCGACAACCAACGTGCACTTAAAACATTTAAAATGCTGTAAATCAGTTTTTTAAATCAATTTAAAATGGAATCCTACCCTAATTCTAGTCTTAGCATTTTTATCATAACGCTAATTATCATAGTATAAACTGTGAGATTTTAAATATTTCATAATTTGAGTTATACGATTGATCTTATTTATAACCCGCAATAAAAAATCCTAAAACTTTGTCAATGAAGAAGAGATGCCGTAAAAACAGCTTATTTTTATAGAAAACACACATATTTTGAAAATTCCATCCATTCTTGAAAATCAGCGTGCCTTCTTTGCGACGGGTCAAACTAAGGATATCGCATATAGGAAAGCTGCTTTAGTACGCTTTCGCGAAAGCATAAAAAATCACGAGCAAGATATCATAGATGCCCTGACAGCCGATTTTAAAAAACCAGCATTTGAAACAGTTGCTACAGAAATAAGTGTTGTCATTAAAGAAATAAACCTAGCCATAAAGGAAATCTGGAAATGGCAGATGCCAAAAAAAGTAAAGGCTTCTTTACTTAATTTTCCCTCTAGTGCCGCCGTACATTATGAGCCCTATGGTACTGCATTAATTATTGCCCCTTGGAACTATCCCTTTCAACTTGCCGTAGGGCCTATGATAGGCGCTATTGCTGCAGGAAATACAGTAGTATTAAAACCTAGCGAACTTACACCTAACACCGCAAATCTCTTAGAAATAATAATTACAGAAGTGTTTGACCTGGCTTATGTACACATTGTACAAGGTGATAAAGAGGTAGCTCAAGAACTTCTTAAACAACGCTGGGATTACATATTCTTTACTGGTAGTGTACCCGTAGGAAAAATAGTTTATAAAGCAGCCGCAGCATATCTTACACCAGTTACCCTAGAGCTAGGTGGTAAAAGTCCTTGTGTGGTAGATGAGACAGCTCTTATACAACAAACAGCCAGACGCATTGTATGGGGTAAATTTGTAAATGCAGGACAGACCTGTATTGCTCCAGATTATATACTTGTGCACTCCTCTGTTAAAGATGCATTACTCAAAGCTATAGCTATAGAAATTACTAAGGCTTATGGAGCTGACCCAAAGATTTCACAAGATTTTGCTCGCATAATCAATGAGAAAAATTTTGATAGACTCTCTGAGATGCTTGAGAATGCAACTATTTATAAAGGTGGACAAACTGATAAGAATGACCTCTATATTGCTCCTACCGTACTTACTGATGTATCTGTAGCAGATAAGGTAATGCAGGATGAAATCTTTGGCCCTATATTACCTGTGCTTACTTATGATAAAAATGAGGAAATTGCATCGGTTATCAACGCTATGGAAAAACCGCTGAGTGCGTATGTTTTTTCGCGAAAGCGTTCTTTTAAGAATTGGTTTAATAGCACTTTTTCTTATGGAGGTGGTGCTATGAATGATACACTTATTCATTTTATAAATGACAAGCTCGCCTTTGGTGGTGTGGGACACTCTGGTATAGGTAGCTATCACGGCGAGAAGAGTTTTTACACATTTAGTCACGCAAAGTCTGTGGTAAAAAGAGGCACCTGGCTCGATGTGCCAGTAAGATATGCTCCATATAAGGGTAAATTGAGCCTTCTTAAAAAATTTATGAACTGGCTGTAAAGCTATAAAAATGGGGCATTTACCCCTAGCGAAATGCTCCCCTTCCTGCTATCTTTACGTATGTTTAACTTCCCCCTTATAATCACAGTATTATGGGTAGACCGTCAAAAACAGAACGTTTAAAAAGTGCTAGACCTCTTATTATGCAATCAACACTGACCTTTTGCAAATTAAATTTACAAAAGCTTTATGCACGTAGTAGAAGATTACAACTCACGCACTGGAACGAAGATCAGGATTATGCAGATTATATTAATAATCTTTGGGCCACAATGCTCAAGCATAAAGCGCTGAAGGAGGAAGCTTTAAAACTAGAAGAAATGCTAGGTACAGGTGATGCTGTACAAATACTAAGCGATATCGTTATGGAACATCGTCAATCAAGTAACGGACAATAAAACAGTATCGCCTTGTTGTAGCTGTGCAAGAGTATCAATGCTAGGTTGTGCAATCTGAAGAATACGAGGATACCCTCCTGTAGTCTGGCAATCACGCATTAATACTATTAATTTACCCGAGAGAGTGAGCTGCACCGTTCCTGGAATTACAGGGCTCGTCATTATGCCCTCTAGTTTATTATATACTGGCTCTTGGAGCTGGATGGCCATTCTGTTCCAGAGTTTTGAAACGGTAAATAGCTGTTGTAAGAGTTGCTGCTGTTTGTAATCCAGTAATGTATACTCCGGCCCCTTATACGCTTTAATGGTGTGAACCCTACCCGCACTGGCATATGCATATTTATATTTTATATGCGCACCTTTTGAAATATCATACGTACTAATACCCAACGAGAATGTATCCCCATTTCTAATATGATTATTAGGAGTTATGGGTGTATACCAACTCTTACTGTTAAGAGTGATTGCAGATTCTATACCACCGCCAAAGGCTATATAGCACCTAGTTCCCTGGCTTATTTTTGAGGTAATAAGAGTTTGTGATGCACGTGCGAGAGTTGGTACACCTATTTTTACAGGCTGCCCATCGAGCGTAGCTTTAACGTGAGCACCTGTAATTACAAAATATGTGTCTTGATAATACTTTATAGTAGGCCCTACTAGCGTGCATTCTAGCATCGCTGCATCTTTAGTATTGTTAAGAAGTGCATTTGCCTGAAAAAAAGAGTGCCTATCCATAGCTCCACTTTCTGGCACCCCCATAGCAGCATAGCCAGTACGACCACCATCTTGCACAGTCGTAAAGAAACCTTTATTAATTATCTCTACTCTAGCGTTCATAAACTTTATACTCTTCTAGTGTAATTGCATAAAACTTTATGGAGTCTCCAGCTTTAAAAAGTGATTGCGGGTTTTTATTGATATCAAATAATTGAACCGGCGTACTTCCTATTACGTGCCACCCTCCTGGACTTCGTTGAGGGTAAATACCCGTTTGTGCACCACCTATAGCCACACTACCCGGTTGTATAAATTGTGATGGTGTAGCCTTTCTTTCTAAATGAAGTTTACTATCAAGCCCATCTAAATATGGGAATCCTGGTAAAAAGCCTATAAAATATACTGAATATACTGGTGATGTATGTAAGGCTACAACTTGGTCTACTTTAAGATTTACTTGTGATGCATATTCTTCAAGATCTGGAGCTACTTGACTATTGTAACACACCGGCACTTTATGTAATACTCCATTAATACCTATACTCTCTATAGATGACTCTAATATTTCTTCTACACTAGCTCTAACGGTGTCATATCGACCTTCTAAAGGTAGAAGAAACTTTACCAATATCTCATTATAGGTAAACACAACCTCAACCGCTGGTAAGGATTGTAGTTGTTCTTTTTTACATACAAGCCATTGTAATAAATCTTGTGAAGGTTTTTCTGCTACTTGTATTAACATAGCATACTCGCCTAGTCTTGATATGGTAAAGTTATACATCACTTATACGATTTGTATCCCTTCTGAGTGTAGTTGCGAGCGAAGTGCACGCACTATGTCTATGGCATTTTCTGTATCGCCGTGTACACATATTGTATCAACTTTAAAGGGTAATATGTGACCCTCTAGTGATATCAAATTATCTTTCATAATCATAGGTAAAACGTGAGCAACCACATCTTGCGCATTATTTAAGACCCCCTCTGCGTGTGTGCGTGACACAAGGGTATAATCTTGATGGTATGATCTGTCTGCAAAGCCTTCAATAATGGTGGTTAAATAGGGTTTTGCAAGTTTTGCAATTACAGATTTATAAGGCACATAAATTGCGAGATTTTCATCTACACTACGTATCGCTTCAATGATGAGCATTGCTACACCTTTGTCTATTGCTGCTTGATTATACAATGCCCCGTGCGGTTTTACGTGATGTAAATGCTGACCATTTTCTTCGGCAAGATGTTTGAGTTTTGAAATCTGATCAATTATAGATTCTTTAAGTACATTATCTGAGATTTCCATTATAGATCTACCAAAATTGTCCTTGTCTGGATAACTGGGATGTGCACCTATTTTTACATTATACGCTTTCGCGAAAGCGAGCACCTCTCTCATTACATCCTCATCACCAGCGTGACCACCGCAGGCTATATTACAAGAGCTTAATAAGGGCATTAAAAGAGCCTCATTACCTACTCCCTCTCCTACATCACTATTTATGTCTATCGTTTTCATAGTATACCAAAAACTTTGAGAATTGTGCGTGCTCCTAGCATAAAAACCACACACCAGATAATGACAGAAATAACATTCTGTACAATAGAATTTGTATCACGCCCCATCACAGAACGTTTATTTACTATCCAAATTAAATATGCAGCAATTACCGGTAATAAAACTCCATTTGCCACTTGGGCAAATTGTATAATCTCAACTGGGCTATAGCCTACAGACGAAAAGAAGACCCCCAGCACCAATATAGAGATCCATATTACTCTAAATCTGGTAGCCTTAAGATTAGACTCCCACCCCATACAACCTTGCACAACATATGCTGCGGCAAGAGGTGCTGTAATTGCAGAGGTTAACCCTGCTGCTCCTAATCCCAAACCTATAAAATATCTTGCATAATCGCCAAACAGGGGCTCTAAACTTCTTGCAAGATCACCAGCATTTCTTACCTCTCCTGCTTGTATAGCAGCTGCACAAACTATAATAGCCATACTCACCAGCCCTCCTAAAACTACTGCCACAATAGTATCTCTACGAGCAGCAGGTATTGCTTCTTTACCACTCCACTTTTCTGACACAAGAGAAGCGTGTAAAAATAAATTATAAGGCACTACAGTAGTACCTATTAAAGCAACAATAGTTAATAAACTCTCCTCTGGAAATGAAGGAGTAAAACTTCCTTTTAAAAGTGCTATTACATCTGGCTTAGTCATCACAGCTGTGATTAAAAAAGCCAAACTCATAATAATTACAAGCGTTACGAGTATTTTTTCTAACACCTTATAATTACCTATAAATAAAATGATAGCAGCAAGTATACCAAGTGAGATACTCCAAGCATTAAAGGTTAAGTTACCTATAGTAAACCCTCCTGAAAGTCCAAGAGCTTCAATACCTAAAACTCCACCACTAAGGTTTCCTGCTTCATAAGCAGCATTACCCAGTGTTATAGCAGATAACATAAGCCCTATGGCAAAAGCTTTAAATGTTTTATTTGAAATTGTTTCTCTTATTACTCCTGCTAGTCCTTTACCAGTTACAAGACCTATACGCGCAGCCATCTCCTGTAGTATGATGGTAGCAATAATTGAGAGAAGCATAGCCCATAAGAGTGTAAATCCATATGTTGCTCCAGTTATTGTACAAACCGTTACGGTACCAGGACCAATAAATGCTGCTGCAACAAGCACTCCTGGGCCTGATATTGTCTTTCTTTTAATTTTCATTATTTGCAGTATATATACTGCGTCAAGATAATGAACTATGGCAGTTTATTAATAAAATGCACTCTAAATATCGTACCCTCATCCTTTTTACTATCTACAGAAATCTGGTCACCCATATCTTCTATTTGATTCTTTGTCATAAAAAGTCCCAGACCTTGAGCGTCCTCATTGTGATGAAAAGTCTTGTACATCCCGAAGAGTTTGTCTCCATATTTCTCTAGATCTATACCTACTCCATTATCCATTACAGATAATGTAATATCACTTGCGGAGGTAATCTCTGCAGATATAAAGACTTTAGACTGTCTTTCTTTATCACTGTACTTTATAGCATTTGAGATCAAATTAAATAAGATACTCTCAAGATAAGCTGCATTATAATTAATCTGTATATCGTCTGGAATATCATTTATAATAACTACATCCTTCTCCTTAATTTGGGTTTTAAGATTATTTAATGCACCGTTTACATAATCATTTAAAAAAAGAAGTTTTGGAGTCTCTTCAAGATTCTTGTTAGAGGTTGCGATTTCATTAAGATTATTTATAGTACTACTAAGACCAGCCGAGACATCATTGAGATAGTTTGATAATTCTAACTTTTCTTCTTGTGTGTCAGCCATATCGATAAGCTGCAGTATATTTTTAAGATTTCCCGCGTGGGTTATAAGATTGTGAGACACAATGAGTGCAAAGTTTTTGAGCCTACTATTATGACTTTCTATAAGCTTATTTTTTTCTAAAATAAGTTGCTCCCTATGTTTTGACTCTGTAACATCGGTATGTGTACCTATAACTCGCATCGGGTTACCAGAATCATCCCACTTTACTACCTTACCTCTATCTTGTATCCATTTATAACTGCCACTGGTAGTAAATACTCGATGCTCATTAAAATAATAAGGAACCTCACCTTTAAAGTGATCTTCTATATCTTTATAATACATCTCCTTGTCATCAGGGTGAACTTGATTGTTCCAGGTATCTTCGTGAGGATCTATACTCTCACGAGCTTTTTCTAAAAGACTCAATGACTTGTCAGAATAAAATACAGTCCCTTTTTCAATATCCCAATCCCATAACCCTAAATCTGAACCTTTAATTGCAAACTCATAACGCTCCTTCATTATAGCATACTCCTCTTCTGTAGCCTTTACATCTGTGATATCAGATACGTGACCTATCCAGTTTGTGCTAAACTCAGAAGAACGCTCAGGTGTTGCAAGAATTTTTATCCAGCCACTTCTACCAGATTTGAGAGTGTATCTACACTCAAGTTTAAGTGGAGTTAATTCTTCAAAAGACTTTTTACCTTTTGAAACAAGTAATTTTTGATCTTCTGGATGTATACTTACATAGGCAGATCTACCATCTTTCAAAAGATCGTGAACATTTAAGTCGTAAAGCTCCATAGCGTTATGACTTACATAAGGAAAATTGAACTCCTTAGTAATGTGATTAAAATTTAAATCAAAAAAGAAACCTTCTAAATGATTCAAATATTTTTCTAAACTTTGCTGAGACTCATTAGAGGGTTTACCAAGATTTTGAGCGTTTGTATTATGAATCATAAGGTCCAGATTTTAGTTAAAATACTCTTAGCTATTGAATTGTATTATGATTTACATAAAATTATTCAAACACTTCATAATGTATAAAATTACTTTTTCTATCTACAAAACGCTATTTAATTTTACTTTATTATTCGTTAAAACTATCCTAACCAGCCATCTCTATCTAAACTTCTGTATTGTATTGCCTCAGAAATATGAGTACCCGTTACGACTTTTGAAGCTTCAAGATCTGCAATCGTTCTTGCTACTTTTAAAATACGATCATATGCTCGTGCAGAAAGATTTAATCGCTCCATAGCCGTTTTAAGTAAATCTTTAGATGCGTCATCTAGTGCACAATATTTACGTATTTGTTTCACATTCATCTGTGCGTTATAGTTTGTTTTCTCGCTTTCGCGAAAGCGGTCTACCTGCAACTCTCTCGCTGCCGTAACTCGTTTACGTATATCTGCACTAGACTCTGCCTTAGTCTCATCACTTAGTTTTTCAAAAGGAACTGGTGTCACTTCAATATGAATGTCAATACGGTCTAATAATGGTCCAGATATTTTACTCAAATATCGTTGCATCTCTGCAGGACTGCTCGTTACCGGTGCGTCTGGGTCATTAAAATAACCTCCTGGGCTAGGGTTCATACTTGCCACAAGCATAAAACTAGATGGATATGTAACCGTAAATCGTGCTCTTGATATCGTTACTTCTCGATCTTCTAGCGGCTGTCTCATCACTTCAAGAACAGACCTTTTAAACTCTGGCAATTCATCCAAAAATAAAACACCATTGTGAGATAACGATATCTCACCAGGCTGAGGGTAAGCTCCGCCCCCTACTAACGCTACATCAGATATAGTATGATGTGGACTTCTAAAAGGTCGCTCGCTCATTAAACCTTGATTATCTTTTACCCTACCTACTACCGAATGTATTTTTGTAGTTTCTAGCGCTTCTCGCAATGACATAGGTGGTAAAATACTGGGTAATCTCTTGCTCAACATTGTTTTACCAGATCCTGGAGGGCCTATAAGAATAATATTATGACCGCCGGCGGCAGCAATTTCCATACAACGTTTTATAGACTCCTGGCCTTTTACATCTGCAAAGTCAAATTCTGGATGTTCTAGACTTTTATAAAATTCGGCGCGGGTATCTATTACGGTTGCTTCAAGGGGTACATCTTTATCAAAAAATTGTATCACCTCGCTTATATTCTCTACTCCATAAACCTCAAGACCATCTACTATGGCTGCTTCTTTTGCATTCTGCGCTGGAAGTATAAATCCTTTAAAGCCCTCTTCACGGGCTTTTATTGCGATAGGTAATGCTCCTTTTATGGGTTGCAAGCCACCATCTAGAGATAGCTCTCCCATTATCACATACTTATCTACCTCGTCACCTTTTATTTGCTCTGTTGCGATGAGAATTCCTATTGCGAGTGATAGATCATATGCAGATCCCTCTTTGCGAAGGTCTGCCGGTGACATATTAAGAATAAGTTTTTTTCCTGGTATTTTATAGCCGTTATTTTGAAGTGCTGCGGCAATACGATAGCTACTTTCTTTTATAGCATTATCTGGAAGTCCTACTAGATGGTATCCTACACCTTTATCTACATTTACCTCAATAGTAATAGTTGTAGCATCCACACCAAAAACGGCGCTTCCATAAACTTTTGTGAGCATTAGCTTTATAATTTGCTTAAATATAGGAAAGTAGATTGAAAGCTTAAAACACTATCTCCTTATCGTGATTATAATATTAATCTGGGATACAGCTATTCTTTACGCTTAACTAGCAAATACTGCTTGCTTGCTGAAATATCTTTCTCATCTATATCCACAAGTTTCTTTACATTAAAGGCTGAGTAGTTCTAATGAAGTAATACGAGTAACGAAATTTCTTCGTTACATTATTAAAACTCAAATTGTAAAAGTATAATTCTACAGGGATAGCCTTTTACTTTACTTGAAATTTGTTTATAATTCTTAAAAGAACAAATTTTTAGACTTAGTCATACATATAGGGGCAAACACCCCTACTTTGAGAATGTATAGCATATTACATTTACTATAAATTAAAACTACGATTTGTTATAGTAAGTTTTTTAGAGTTTGCGTTTCATTTGTCATAATGCTTAGGTCACAATGAAGATTTAAACTTACAAATTTAGGGGTGAAAGGCATCCTTGCTTTGCAAGGGTGTTTTTCTTTTTTACAAGTTGAAAATTAACTTATTAACATTTTATTTTAAAAAAAACAAAGCTATATTTGGCCCACCTTAAGACATTAAGGTTTGGGAGCTATTTATTTAGCTATCATAAATTTAGGGGTGAAAGGCATCCCTGCTTAGCAGGGGTGTTTTTCTTTTTTACAAGTAAATTATTATTACATAAAAAAAGGTCTGAGATAAAATATATCTCAGACCTTTTTTTATGTAATAACTCCTTTATACTATTCCACTAAAATACTAAACTCAATCTTAGAATTATGGAATACTGAGTGTGTTTGCTTAGTAAAATCTTCTTCCTTTGCTTCAAAGATATTATCTACATACGTCTGAGGATTCAAATCTATAAGTGGAAACCAAGTACTCTGTATCTGCACCTGTAACTTGTGTCCCTTTTTAAAAGTGTGAAGCACATCTTGTAACTTAATAAAAACCTCATCTTTTTCTCCGGCTACAAAAGGTTGAGGACGCTCAAAGCTTTTTCTAAAACGACCACGCATCACCTCGCTACGCACCATCTGGTGGTAACCAGCCATCTCTACGCCTTCTTCTGTTTCTTCTGTGTTAGGGACATCATCTGGATATACATCTATAATTTTTACAATCCAGTCTGCAGATGTTCCAGTTGTAGCTACATTAAGCTTTGCCATTATATCACCTACAAGAGTAAGATCATCTTCTAGCACAGGCGTTTCATAAACGAGTACATCCTCACGAGCCGCAGCAAATCTTTGATCGTCAGACATATATTTACGTGGTGTAAATACCATCTTTTTACCTTCTGCATATGGTACTGGGTTTGCTGGATCACTTAAAAACTTTTCTGCATCATACTTTGTAGAAGGACTTCCCGTAAGTGCATTATCTTTCCCTAAAAAGAAAGAAGCTTTCATCGCCTTTTTAGGTGGCCATTGTTCAAAGGAGTTCCACTCTTTACTTCCTGAGTCAAAAACGTGTGCCTCTGGTAATCCTGTTGCTCCACCTTTATCACCGCCTTTTAAGAAGTGATTAAAGAATTTTGTTTCAATATCTCTTTGAAAATAGTCTGAAATATTATCGCCAAAATAAACATTACCTACAGCCTGTCTCTTTTTGTTACGTGCCCAGTCTCCGTGACTCCAAGGTCCAAAAACAACTGTATTGTAATTATTACTGCGTTTCTCGATGTTTTTGTAAGTCTCCCAAGGTCCGTATAAATCTTCGGCATCATAAAGTCCTCCCACAACCATTACGGCTGGCTCTATATTTTCTAGGTGCTGTATAAGCCCTCTAGATTGCCAGAACTCATCATAGTTAGGGTGCTCTTTTAATTGCGTCCAGAATTCATTAGTCTCATCATAGTATTTATCTAAGTTTGATAAAGGACCTGTTTTTAAGAAAAAGTCAAACTGGTCATCACTATCTAAATCTGGAAAATCATACCAAGACTCTGTAGTAGGCCCCTCTTTTTGATAACCAAAAACCGCCGTAGCTCTCCAGTAACTTAACAAGTAAGCTCCGTTATGGTGAAAATCATCAAAAAAGAAATCACCTATACACGCTTGTGGTGAGGCTGCTTTAAGCGCAGGGTGTCCACTCAAGAGCGAGTAGGTTGCATAAAAACCTGGATAAGAAATTCCCCAAGTACCTACATTACCATTATTATTTTCTACATTATTAACAAGCCATTCTATAGTATCATAAGTATCACTTGCCTCATCAACCTGAGTACCTGTTTTATTAGGTATAAAAGCACGCATATTATCATACTTACCCTCACTCATCCAGCGACCACGTACATCTTGATATACGATAATATTACCTTCTTGCATTAAATAAGCATTAGGCGCTATCGCTGTGCGCATCTTTCCTTCTCCATAAGGTTTAGAGCTATAAGGCGTGCGCTGCATTAAAATAGGATACTTTTTTGAGGTATCCTTTGGCGAGTAAATAGTTGTATGAAGATGTACGCCATCTCTCATTTTGATGCGTACTTCTTGTTTATTATAATGCTCAGAAACCTGATATGTAGTGTCTAAGATTGTTTCTCGTGATTGTGCAGATGACGCTTTCGCGAAAGCAAAAAAGCATACGACACAAAGTAGTTTGAAGATGTTATTCATTTATTGATTGTTAAAAGTTATGATGGCTTTTTCTAGCCACTTTTCATATTTTTTTGCATTAGGTGTGTACCCCACAGGTTTATTTAGGAGTGTTTCGTCGTGATCTAGCATTACGTAATAAGGCGCCGCAACAATGTTATAACGCTCTATCTGGAAGTTGCTCCACTTATTACCTACGGTTTTAATACGACGACCAGAAGCACTTACGCCTTGCTCCTCTTTTGGTAACTCCTCTTGTGAGTCTCCATAGAGAGAGATAAGTACAACATCGTTCTTTAGCAAGTTAAGCACCTCAGGCTTAGACCACACCAGCTCCTCCATACGACGACAATTTACACACGCCTTACCTGTAAAGTCAAGTAAAACAGGTTTATTTTCTTGACGCGCATAGGCCATACCTGCTTCATAATCTACAAAAGATAAAAGACCGTGAGGCCCTATCTCTGCATTATCTGGAAACTCCTCAGACGATTCAGACAGTGTGTTTTGTCCTCCTATACCATAAGGTGACTCGCTATAATTCATAGGTGGCGGGAAGCCGCTTATGAGTTTGAGTGGTGCACCCCAAACACCTGGTATGAGATAAAGAATAAATGCCGTTGTGAGTATACCTAGTAGCAAGCGGCCTACCGAGATATGTTTTACTTCTGTATCGTGTGCTAGTTTAATTTTTCCAAATAAGTACAAAGCAAGTCCTATCATTATCGCAATTAAGAGTACTAAAAATACTTCTCTAGGCAAGTAGTTACCATCTACTACAAGATCTGCATTTGATAAGAATTTGAGGGCTAGCCCTAGTTCTAAAAATCCTAGAACTACCTTTACTGTGTTGAGCCATCCACCAGATTTTGGCAAACTATTTAACCACCCTGGAAACATTGCAAATAGTGCAAATGGTAAGGCAATCGCACTAGAGAAACCTAGCATACTTATGATAGGTGTGATACCGCCTTCTGTTATAGACTGCACTAAAGCGACACCTACTATAGGTCCCGTACAGCTAAAAGAAACAATAGCAAGGGCAAGTGCCATAAAAAAGATGCCTAGGTATCCACCTCTATCTGCTTTACGATCTATTTTATTTGCCCATTTTTGAGGTAGCATAATCTCAAATGCTCCAAAAAATGAAATAGCAAACACTACAAGTAATACAAAGAATACTAAATTAAAAGTAACACTCGTAGATACCTCAACAATTGCAGTCGCACCAAAGATTGCCGTAACCGTAAGACCTATGACCACATATATAATAATGATAGAGATACCGTAAATAATCGCATTACGTATACCAGCTGCTCTAGACTTACTTTGTTTTGTAAAGTAACTCACCGTCATAGGGATCATAGGGAATACACAAGGTGTAAATAATGCTGCGAGACCTCCTAAAAATGATAAGAAAAAGACGGTCCACAGCCCTTTGTTGCTTGTGCTTTCATCTTCTTCATAATCATCATCGCTATCGCCTTTATCCTTTTGGGCTGGGCTAGCACCATATTTTTCAAACTCATTATAATCTGTAAAGACTTTTGCCTTTCCAGTTTTTAAGTTGTGAGCAATGTAAAAGTCTTGAGGAATACACACCTCTTTACATACTTGATAGTTTATAACCGACTTGACAATGGTTATACTCTTATCTGTAAGTGTAATAGGCATAGAGAGCACAGGGTTCTGCCCTACATACTTTATGACATCTTCTTCAAAAATCTCATCAAAGGCTGTCTTTGTCTCACTCTCTTGTGCAAACTTCTCGCGGGAAACTCCTGCATCCTTTTGTAAAAACTCAAAATTAAACGGAATACCAGCTGGCGATTTTTGAGCATAAATATACCATCCCTCTTCTATAGTGGCCTCGTAGTTTAAAATATATTCTGTGTCAGATTTTTTCTCTACGCTACCTGCCCATTGAACTGGATCCACGGTAACTTCAGAAATGCCAAAACTAAAATCTTGTGCACTTACAGCAGTCGCCATAAGTACTATAAGCGAACTTAATATTATGAATGCTTTACGCGTCATATAGTTGTAAATTTTATCATTTTTTGTGTGTCGTTTACTACCTTAAAACGGTCATCTGCTCTGTGACCTATTACCCACACAATATCTTTATCATTACAAAGCAGCCACACGTGCTCCTTTGCTATCAAAGATACCTTTTCATCTTTTAAATACTTACTCAACTTCTTTTTTCCTTTCATCCCAAAAGGATAGAAAAAATCACCTTCTTCCCACTTCCTTATCGTGAGCGGAAATGCCAACTTTGTCGCATCTACCACTATCTCCTTTCTTGAGGTGCTGTCAAAAATCTCGCTCGTGTCAAGCCTTAATGTACCAAAGTCACCTACTATCTTACTCACACCAGATTCCCAGGTATAAGTTGTAGGTTGTGCAACGGCATTTTCTGTAAGTAATAGCACGTCTCTATCTTTTACTAAACGATGCGTTTCAGAAAATATTTGCTTACCAGATTGTGCATCAAGCAGCTCATAAACATCACTCCACGCTGTAAAATTATAAGAGTGTAATAACTGGTATAAAACCGCCTGTGGCTCCTCGTGTTTCTTTAGCGCTGATACATTTATTACTTGTAGCCCATCTCGTGTTGTCACATACGCTTTCCTTAAAGACGCTGTGTAGATTGCTAGTAGCTTATCTGTTTGACGTAAATGTTGCTGCGTGGTCTGTAAACCCTGCAAAGTAGCTGGTTGCGCTGCCACCATACTCGGTATGGCGTGATGCCTCAAGTGGTTGCGCACGTAGTTATCTGTTGCATTACTACTATCCTCACGCCACGCTAGTTTTTCTTGTAATGCATATTCTTTTATACGCTTTCGCGAAAAAGGCAACAGTGGTCTCACAACCGGTCCGTTTATTTCTGGGATGCCAGTAAGACCTTTAACACCCGTACCGCGACCTAAGTTTATGAGAAACGTTTCTAACTCATCATTGAGATGATGAGCTGTTAAGATATAATCCAAACCTTCGGCAGCCGAAAGTTCTTTAAACCACTGATAACGCAGCTCTCTTGCGGCGATCTGGGTTGATGTTTTTTCAATTTTCGCGTAAGCGGAAGTATCAAAACTCTTTATGTAAATAGGAATGTTATGAAGCTTGCAGTAGCTTTCCACAAAAGCTTGATCACCATCACTCTCTACTCCTCTTAAATTAAAATTGCAGTGTGCTACACGTATCGTAAGGCCTGCCTGACGACAGAGCAATAATAGGAGCATACTATCAAGCCCACCACTTACTGTGACGAGTATCTTACTATCAAGAAGAAATGGTAAATCTTGTGCGATATGGTGCTTAAAATCCTCAAGCATCCTTACACATTATACACGACCCTTAAGGGCATTAAAAACCCAAGCAATGGCAAAAAATCCAACACCTACAGAGGCAAAACCCCATCCGGCAACATCGGTATATTTAAAAACGCCAAGACCGATAAGTCCTAAACCTACTAAAATCATTATAAAAGTGGCCCACGCCAAAACGGTATTTTTATTCATACCCATAGTTTTATTTTTAGGGAAAATCTTATGTAATAAGACAAGCTACAAATATCGGTTATTTATTGGAATTTGGGTAGTCGGTAATTTTTACAATTCTCATTTCAAGCTTGTGCTACAATACTTACCTTTATAGACAGAAAAACATTCAAGCACACACACATTTTATGGATTTAAAATTCAATAAAAACGAAGATCATAATAAGCTACTCTTATCAGAGATGAGAAACCGCCTTGCCGAAGTAAAACTAGGTGGTGGGCAAAAACGTATAGATAAACATAAAGCTAAGGGTAAAATGACTGCCCGAGAGCGCATAGATTACCTCGTAGACAACCCAAAAAAGTGTATTGAGATTGCCGCATTTGCTGGAGAAGGAATGTATGAAGAACACGGCGGATGCCCTTCTGGTGGTGTGGTTGTAAAAATAGGATACGTATCTGGCAAGCAATGTCTCATCGTTGCAAATGATGCTACTGTTAAGGCCGGAGCCTGGTTCCCCATCACAGGAAAGAAAAATCTAAGAGCACAAGAAATTGCTATGGAAAATAAGCTACCTATTATCTACCTAGTAGATAGTGCGGGTGTTTATCTCCCTATGCAAGATGAGATTTTTCCAGATAAGGAGCATTTTGGACGCATCTTCCGTAATAATGCGGTGATGAGTAGTATGGGTATCACACAGATTTCTGCTGTAATGGGAAGTTGTGTTGCCGGTGGTGCATACTTACCTATTATGAGTGATGAAGCGCTTATAGTAGATAAAACGGGAAGTATTTTCCTTGCGGGAAGCTACCTTGTAAAAGCTGCAATAGGTGAATCTATAGATAATGAGACGCTAGGAGGAGCCACTACACACTGTGAGATTTCTGGTGTGACAGATTATAAATCTAAAGATGATAAGGACGCTCTTGATACCATTAAAAAATTGATGGGGAAAATAGGCGATTATACAAAAGCAGGTTACAACCGTATTGAACCTGCAAAGCCTGCAAAGGACCCAGAAGAACTTTTTGGTATCCTGCCTGCCTCTCGTGCAGATCAATATGATATGCGAGACATTATAGACAGACTGGTAGACAACTCTGAGTTTGATGAGTACAAGGAGGGCTACGGGCAATCTATACTTACGGGTTATGCTCGCATTAATGGCTGGGCCGTGGGAATCGTAGCAAACCAGCGCAAGCTTGTAAAAACTAAAAAAGGAGAAATGCAGTTTGGCGGAGTGATTTATTCTGATAGTGCAGATAAAGCGACGCGCTTTATAGCCAACTGTAACCAGAAAAAGATACCGCTTGTATTTTTACAAGATGTTACTGGCTTTATGGTAGGTAGCAAAAGTGAGCACGGAGGTATTATAAAAGACGGAGCAAAAATGGTAAACGCTGTTTCAAACTCGGTGGTGCCTAAGTTTACTATTGTTATAGGAAACTCTTACGGAGCAGGAAACTATGCAATGTGCGGTAAAGCTTATGACCCGAGACTCATAGTAGCTTGGCCTAGTGCAGAGCTTGCAGTAATGTCTGGTAATAGTGCTGCAAAAGTGTTACTACAGATAGAAACTGCATCTCTTAAAAAGCAAGGGAAAGAAATCACACCAGAGGTAGAAAAAGAACTTTTTGACCGTATTAAGTCTCGTTATGATGATCAAGTATCACCATACTATGCAGCTTCAAGAATCTGGACAGATGGTATTATAGACCCTCGAGACACTCGCAAATGGATCTCAATGGGAATAGAAGCTGCAGACCACGCTCCTATCGAGAAGCCTTTTAATCTTGGGGTGATCCAAGTGTAGATTTTTGATTATTTATTTTAGTTAAGACCTTTTTTAATAGAATACTATCATTAGTTGAAGGCAGATTATTGTATAAAACTAGTCCCTCGTTATCAATTATCATATAACGAGGGATTTTTGCATATTTGGGTGGTAAAGTCATTTTGAAAAATGTAGTAATCATACTTTTATGAGGTGGAGCTACGGACCTGAATTGTTCTCTTGGATTCAAATACGCCTGAAATGATCTTACATCTTTTTCCCATCTATCCTCATCGTGATCTAAGGATATAGAAATTCTATCTAGTTTATCAATATCCTCATTTACTGAGAGCTTTTCAAATCCTTCTAAACACGGAAGACACTGTTCTCCTGTATAGGATCGCCCCCAAATATTGATGAAATTTGATTTATTTCCTTTATCGAGAATCTCTCCAAACGTAAGAGTGTCACCCTCTAAGGATGTCATTTTTTCAGAAAGCACACTTTCAGGTAATTTAATTAATCGATATGCTAAATCTGCTTTAAGCTCACGAACTACAGCTTTATAATCTTCTCTAGCCTCAGTCTTTTCAATTTGTTGAATTTCTCTCAAAAGTATTTCTTGAGATATTTTATCGTTGCCAAAACCTTTGTTATAGTAGTCAGATAAAATCTTAACTCTTGCAAAATTTGCTATTTCCCCTGTGAAATTTTCATTTACAAATTTTAATTCTGCATCTAGATTTTCTTCATTATAATCCAGATACTCGTGATTTACAAAATACTGCCTTATATAAGAGATTAAGCTCCTTTTAAAATAGTCATTATTAACAAAGTCTGGCCTTTTAAAGTCTTCCACACTAATGTCGCCATAATAACTACTAAGGTCAACTACACCGTCAATTCGAAACGCTGGTGTCTTCTTTAATGTTTCTGTCAGTCCATTGATACTATTATAATTTGGATTTCCTGGTTTACTTTTTTCTCTTGGATTAGATAAGTTGTAGAGATATTCAGATTTTAATTCATTAGAAACATAATTTACAAATTCTCTCGAAACATTATGTTCTATCTGATATTCTTCAAAAATCTTTTTACTGTTCGCATATACTTGATCTACCTGATTTTTATAAAGTTCTAAGTCTCCTTTGTAGCTGAGCTTACTATAATTATTTCTCTGTGGATCTGCTTTTAAATAAAAATTATAATGAGCCGCGTTCTTTCCTAAAAACTCAAATTTCCCGTTGTTGACTTCTAAATGAATACTGTCGCCAGGAGTTACAAAAACAAGTGTATTATAAAAATCATCTTCACCCCACATCATAAGTTCCATAATCTGGGATTTTTTAATCTTATATAATTTAGGGAGTGAATCTTTGTGCACTAAATGAATAACATTCTTATTTGGTCTGGCATTATCTAAAGTCGAATAGTCTATTAAATCGAAATTTTCAAATCCATTATTTTCATCGGTTTTACCAGACAAGTACATTGGTAGAACTTCATTCTCAATTTCTGGCTCTTTTTGGTTGTCTATTGCAGGAATTTTTGAAGTTTTAGTATCATTTGCACAACTAACTAAAAGAAACAGATTTATAATTATTAAAGTGAAATTTAGTTTCATAATTTGAAGTTTTTTTAATTAACCCAACTCCTTAAAATACCTCCTCGCTTCCTTCATCACTCTTGGTGCGAGGTACAAGGTTGCAATCATCGTTGGTATTGCCATTATGGCAAAAAAGCCGTCTATCAAGTTAATCATCATACTAAGTGATGTGGTTGCTCCTATCAAGATACTCGCAATGTAAGCTATGTTATAATACTTCTTATTATGCGCTCCAAAAAGGAAACTCAAGCACTTCGTCCCGTAGTAACTATATGAGAAAAGCGATGAGATACTAAACACGGCGATGCACAATAGTAAAATGTATTTTCCTGCGGGTGATAACGCTTTCGCGAAAGCGGAAGCCGTAAGCGTAACTCCATTTGCATCTGTCGTTTGCCACACGTCTGTCACCAAAATTGCAAGCGCCGTAAGTGTACACACCACAATGGTATCTATTGCAGGGCCTAGCATTGCCACCAGTCCTTCACGTATGGGTTGTGCAGTTTTTGCAGCGCCGTGCGCCATAGGTGCCGTACCTACACCAGCCTCGTTTGAAAAAGCACCACGCTTTATACCTAATAAAATCAATCCACCTACCACGCCACCCAGCAGTTTATCTCCCGTATAAAAATCGGCAGAGAAGGCATCTGTAAATATGAGACCCAGATATTTAGGAACTACATCTATGTTTACAAAGAGTATTGCCATTACCGCTACAAAGTAAATAAAGACCATCGCAGGCACGAGTCTTGATGCCGTTTTAGAAATACGATCGAGTCCGCCTAGTATGACAACTGCCGTGATAGCAACAAGCACGAGCCCGATAATCAAGTTAGAGGTAAAACCCACCTCAACACCCTGAGGTACGAGTAATATATCATTTACCGCCTGTGTAAGTTGGTTTACATTAAAAACCGGCAATGCTCCCACGAGTCCCGCAATACTAAAAATTACGGCAAGCGGTTTCCAAGCTTTACCCATTCCTTCTGTGATAAAATACATAGGTCCTCCCTGTGTTTTGCCCTCACTATCTTTACCTCTATACATTATGGCAAGTGAGCCTGTAAAAAACTTTGTTGCCATACCCACAATGGCACTCATCCACATCCAGAAAACAGCACCTGGACCTCCTATCGCAATTGCTACTGCCACACCAGCGATGTTACCCATACCTACGGTTGCACTAAGCGCTGTAGTGAGCGCCTGAAAGTGTGTAATCTCTCCTTCATCATTTTCTCCATCATACTTGCCTCGCAAGACTGCAACAGCGTGACCTAGATATCTAAATGGCAAAAATCTCGAATAGATGAGCAAAAACAGACCGCCACCTATAAGTAAGCATACGAGCGGGATTCCCCACATAGCGCTAGAAAAATCTGCTATAAGTTCATTAGCCTGATCGTAAAATGATGGTTGTGCTTGCATACAAGATCTATTTATATGGTGAAGTAACAAAAATTAAGAGCAGTTTACCAAAACGTTCACATATATTTTTGAACAGGCGTTTGTTTTCGTCACTAAATTTACTCTTATGACACTCACCGCCAGCCAAATCGAGAACATCCTAAGGAATCCTGAGGAAACTGCAGCCGCAGCAAATCTCATTTACGTCTCAGATGCAGACCTCAACATAAGAAGGAAAAAGAAGAACAAAAACTTTCACTATTACTTTAATGATAAGCCTCTTAAAGACAAAAAGGAATTAGAGCGCATCAATAATCTTGTGATACCGCCTAAATGGGAGAAAGTGCGCATTGCGTATCCTCCTAACGGACATTTACAAGTGGTAGGTCGCGATGCAAAAAACAGAAAAGTATACCGATACCACGACCTGTGGTCAAAAATTAGAAACCAAACTAAGTTTTATAAACTAGCCAATTTTGGAAACGCACTGCCTAGCATACGCGAGCGCATAGATGAAGATCTTGATGCTCCAGATATGTCTAAGCGCAAAGTACTTGCACTTGTATTGAGACTTATGGAAGAGACTCACATACGCATAGGTAACGACTACTACGCAAAGCGCAATAAAACCTATGGCCTCTCTACCTTACGTACACGTCACGTGACGACTACCAAAGAAAAAATTCGCTTTGAGTTTGTGGGTAAAAAAGGCAAAAAGCACAACATCACGCTACGCAATAAAAAACTCGCAAAGCTTGTAAACCGTTGTGAGGAAATACCTGGCTGGGAGTTATTTCAATTTTATGATGCAAATGGCAATAAGCACCGCATAGATAGCACGATGGTAAACGATTACATACACGAGATAAGCGGAGACTTATTTTCGGCAAAAGATTTTAGAACTTGGGGAGCTACAAAAACTTTTTTTGAAACCGTGCACGATCTAGGCTACACAGAAGACGAAAAAGAAAACAAAGCAAACATACTCACCGCTTTTGATGCCGCTGCAGAGGCTCTAGGCAACACACGCAATGTATGCCGCAAGTACTATGTGCATCCTCAAATAGTAGATGCCTACGAGTCTGGATCTATCGTCGCTGAGTTTAAAAAGGTAGATGCTCATCAAGGCGCAAGACCATTTTTTACAGAAACTGAAGAGGTATTACTGCAAATGATTTCAAAGTTTGAATTAGATTTTAGTAAATGATATAAGTACGCTTTCGCGAAAGCAAAAAAGCTCTTCTAATAAGAAGAGCTTTTCATAATCAAACAAACTAAAACTTATCGTGCTAATATGAGTTTTCTACTCATAGATTTAGTATTTGTTGTTACTCTAAGTATATACAAACCATTTGCCAGTCCAGTTAGGGGCAATGGCTGCGTGATTTGCGTTGCCGTAAAATTCCTGACTAGCCTACCCGAGCCCACTTCAATAATTTCAATCTGAGGCTTTTCCCCAAACTGAGGTAATAACCTCACAAAAGATTCTCCATTTGATGGATTAGGATATACTGTAAGGGTCTCATTACTATCAAAATCCTCTGTAGAAAGAATAGTCTGAGCTTCAAATGCTCCAATATCGCGGCGCCCTTCGAAAACATCTTGTCCTATCTGATCCGTGTCCATATTTTCAGGATTTCCAGCATTGTATGCTGGAGATCCTTCTAACAGCGCGTGAGTGAGGGTTATCCCCCCATTATTTGCTAGTACATCTAGTAGTGGATCAACACCAACTAAATCATCTGTATCTGCGGTAAAATCTGCAGCATCATCTGTACCTATTAAATTATAGTTATCAGAAGTAATGATACCGCTCACATCTGTACCGCTAGTTGCCGCATTAAGTGCAAAGATACTTGAGGAAAGGTTTGCCATTCCATCTGAAAAGATACCACCTCCTATTCCAAAAGCTTCATTTGTTGCTACAGTTGAGGCTTGTACGTTTATTGTCCCCGAATTAAAGATACCGCCGCCATTATCTTCTGATATATTTCCAGAGATGGTAGATCGATCGATTGTCATGATAGCATTTACAATATTTTCAATTCCGCCACCCGTAGTCAATGCTTCATTATTTATTATGGCCGATGTGCTTACATTTAAAGTTCCTCCGTTATTAAATAATCCTCCACCAAAATCTGCATTATTTTCATTAACAGTAAACTCAGTAATAGTCATTACACCTGTACCATTCCATAAGGCACCTCCTTCATTTGATGCGCTATTATTATTTGCTGTTCCTCCAGAAATTGTTGTAGTAGAGGGACCTGTAATATGAAGACCACCTCCATTTCCTGGAGCTGGTGCATCTACACCGGCGTTATTCATATTCAAAAGCACATCGGTAAGTACCAGTGTAGCAGGACTGTCGTCAGATAATGCGTTACGTACTTCGATACCACCACCAGCTCTATTTGTTAAGTTACCAGTAATTGTAGTCCCAGTTGCAGTATACGATCCTCCAGCAATTAATAAGCCACCACCAGAACCTGAGGCTCCAGCAACTGCTTCATTATTTGTTATTGAAGTATCTGCATCTGTAGTAATATCACCTCCTTCATTAAAAATACCTCCACCACCAGAAGCGCCACTGTCATCACCATCTGCATTATTACCATCGATAGTCATTCCTTCTATGGTCATTAAACCTGAACCATTCCATAAGGCGCCTCCTTCATTTGATGCACTATTATTATTTGCTGTTCCTCCAGAAATTGTTGTAGTAGAGGGACCTGTAATATGAAGACCACCTCCATTTCCTGGAGCTGGTGCATCTGCACCGGCGTTATTCATATTCAAGAGCACATCGGTAAGTACCAGTGTAGCAGGACTATCGTCAGATAATGCGTTACGCACTTCGATACCACCACCAGCTCTATTTGTTAAGTTACCAGTAATTGTAGTCCCAGTTGCAGTATACGACCCTCCAGCAATTAATAAGCCACCACCAGAACCTGAGGCTCCAGCAACTGCTTCATTATTTGTTATTGAAGTATCTGCATCTGTAGTAATATCGCCTCCTTCATTAAAAATACCTCCACCACCAGAAGCGCCACTGTCATCACCATCTGCATTATTACCATCGATGGTCATTCCTTCTATGGTCATTAAACCTGAACCATTCCATAAGGCGCCTCCTTCATTTGATGCGCTATTATTATTTGCTGTTCCTCCAGAAATTGTTGTAGTAGAGGGACCTGTAATATGAAGACCACCTCCATTTCCTGGAGCTGGTGCATCTGCACCGGCGTTATTCATATTCAAGAGCACATCGGTAAGTACCAGTGTAGCAGGACTATCGTCAGATAATGCGTTACGCACTTCGATACCACCACCAGCTCTATTTGTTAAGTTACCAGTAATTGTAGTCCCAGTTGCGGTATATGAACCTCCAGCAATTAATAAACCACCACCAGAACCTGAGGCTCCTGCTACTGCTTCATTATTTGTTATTGAAGTATCTGCATCTGTAGTAATATCACCTCCTTCATTAAAAATACCTCCACCACCAGAAGCGCCACTGTCATCGCCATCTGCATTGTTACCATCGATAGTCATTCCTTCTATGGTCATTAAACCTGAACCATTCCATAAGGCGCCTCCTTCATTTGATGCGCTATTATTATTTGCTGTTCCTCCAGAAATTGTTGTAGTAGAGGGACCTGTAATATGAAGACCACCTCCATTTCCTGGAGCTGGTGCATCTGCACCGGCGTTATTCATATTCAAGAGCACATCGGTAAGTACCAGTGTAGCAGGACTATCGTCAGATAATGCGTTACGCACTTCGATACCACCACCAGCTCTATTTGTTAAGTTACCAGTAATTGTAGTCCCAGTTGCGGTATATGAACCTCCAGCAATTAATAAACCACCACCAGAACCTGAGGCTCCTGCTACTGCTTCATTATTTGTTATTGAAGTATCTGCATCTGTAGTAATATCACCTCCTTCATTAAAAATACCTCCACCACCAGAAGCGCCACTGTCATCACCATCTGCATTGTTACCATCGATAGTCATTCCTTCTATGGTCATTAAACCTGAACCATTCCATAAGGCGCCTCCTTCATTTGATGCGCTATTATTATTTGCTGTTCCTCCAGAAATTGTTGTAGTAGAGGGACCTGTAATATGAAGACCACCTCCATTTCCTGGAGCTGGTGCATCTGCACCGGCGTTATTCATATTCAAGAGCACATCGGTAAGTACCAGTGTAGCAGGACTATCGTCAGATAATGCGTTACGCACTTCGATACCACCACCAGCTCTATTTGTTAAGTTACCAGTAATTGTAGTCCCAGTTGCGGTATATGAACCTCCAGCAATTAATAAGCCACCACCAGAACCTGAGGCTCCTGCTACTGCTTCATTATTTGTTATTGAAGTATCTACATCTGTAGTAATATCACCTCCTTCATTAAAAATACCTCCACCACCAGAAGCGCCACTGTCATCACCATCTGCATTGTTACCATCGATAGTCATTCCTTCTATGGTCATTAAACCTGAACCATTCCATAAGGCGCCTCCTTCATTTGATGCGCTATTATTATTTGCTGTTCCTCCAGAAATTGTTGTAGTAGAGGGACCTGTAATATGAAGACCACCTCCATTTCCTGGAGCTGGTGCATCTGCACCGGCGTTATTCATATTCAAAAGCACATCGGTAAGTACCAGTGTAGCAGGACTGTCGTCAGATAATGCGTTACGCACTTCGATACCACCACCAGCTCTATTTGCAAAATTTGATACTATTTCTGTACCCGTTGCCGCAAAACTTCCTCCAGCAACAAGGACACCTCCACCTGAACCAGAAGTACCTCCAGTTGCGAAATTTCCGACAATACGCGAAGCTGCATCAATAGTTATATCTCCTCCTTCATTAAAAATAGCTCCTCCACCAGAGGCTCCATTATCATCACCGTTTGCACTATTATTTTCAAAATCTACATCTGAAATGGTCATAAGACCTGTTCCATTCCAGAAACCTCCTCCTTCATTTGCCGCGATGTTGTTATTCGCCGATCCTCCAGTTATTGTGCTGTTTGCTTCTCCTGTAATATGAAAAGCGCCACCGTTTCCTGGACTCGGTCCCGCTGTATTGGTGTCAAAAACTAAATTATTAAATATAATATCTCCATTAGAGTCTACCTCTACAGCACCCCCAGCACGTATCGCAGTATTTTCCGAAAACAGCGAACCTTCAATTGTAAGAAGTCCAGAAGTGGCTTGATATACCGCTCCCCCACTTCCGCCAGCACCTGTTGCTGCATTTCCGATAAAGCTAGAGCTCATAATTGTTAAATCACTATCAGTACTTGCAATGGCGCCTCCACCACCAGAACCTCCGGCAGTATTATTAGTAAAATCACAATCAGAAATTGTGATTAAACCAGCATTAGAAAGGGCTATTGCACCACCGTCTCCAGCCTCTATAGCATTTCTAAATGTAATCATTGTAATAGTAGAAGAAGCTCCTCCGGTAATATTAAAAAGTCGAGCGTTATTACTTGCGCCATCTATTATAGTACCCGTTGTTCCGTTACCAGTTATAATTATATCTTCAGTTATCTCAATTTCTCCTGAAGTGAGTGTGATTACAAAATTTCCATTGAATGTAATTGTATTAACTCCAGTCAAGGTGTTTGCTTGAGCAACAGCATCTCGCAATGAGTTAGGCCCATCATCGTTTCCATTAGAAACTACTAATTGACCAAAACTGGTCATAGTTGTAACGATTGTCAAAAAGAAAAATAAAATTTTTCGAATAGTAGTATTTCGCATAATGTTTGGTTTTTGTTGTTATAAAAAACCTACGCAATTACCAAAGCTGCGGTTTTATATTAACTTTACAGCTACACTATTTAAACGAAAAAATTAGGAAAATTTTAAGATATTAATTTCCAACTCTAATAAAGGTATTTAACTAGAATACACTGATATGACCGCTACTATAGTAGTTTTTAAAATCTTTTATATATAGTACTTTAATACGATATACTTTTATCAGTAATTAGGGAATTTAATATTATTTTAACAAAATAACACTTTAACACATAAAATTTCAAAGTGAATTTAGATACTGCAAAACGTTCTTCTCGATACGCTCTTGAATGTTTGAAGTATCCGCTTTCGCGAAAGCGTCACCTGTAATATTCTCATACAACTCAATATATCTTTCTGATACAGTCTCTATGTACTCGTCTGTCATCTCAGGCACCGTTTGTCCTTCTAGACCTTGAAAATTATTTGAGATAAGCCACTGTCTCACAAACTCTTTAGATAGTTGTTTTTGAGCTTCGCCAGCTGCCTGACGCTCCTCATAACCTTCGGCATAGAAGTAACGAGAAGAGTCTGGAGTATGTATCTCATCTATGAGAACAATCTCACCATCTGCTGTTTTTCCAAACTCATACTTGGTATCTACCAATATAAGTCCTCTAGATGCTGCAATCTCACTTCCTCTTTGAAAAAGCTTGCGTGTGTAATCTTTAAGCACCAAGTAATCCTCTTCTGAAACGATGTTCTTTTTTATAATATCTTCTCTTGAGATATCCTCATCGTGGTCACCCATCTCTGCCTTAGTAGCTGGTGTGATGATAGGCTCTGGAAAGGCATCATTTTCTTTCATTCCTTCTGGCATCGCAACACCACAAAGTATTCTCCTACCCGCTTTATACTCTCTAGCCGCGTGCCCAGACATATAGCCACGTATTACCATCTCCACTTTAAAAGGCTCACATCGCTTCCCTATTGCCACATTAGGATCTGGAGTAGCCACGAGCCAGTTAGGCACGAGGTCTTCTGTATCCTTCATCATTTTAGTAGCAATCTGATTTAAGATTTGTCCCTTAAAAGGAATTCCCTTAGGCATAACAACGTCAAAGGCGCTTAGCCTATCTGTTGCAACCATAAGTAATAAATCATCTTCGAGTGTGTAGACTTCTCTCACTTTACCCTTATAGATAGATTTCTGACCAGGGAAGTTAAAATTAGTGTCTGTAATAGTGTTCACTATAGGTTGGTTTGAACAGTTGTATTAATCCTTTTGAGGTATTAAAACAACACGATTAGTTATTCTTCAAAAGTAAAATTCTGAATGATATATTACGAATTAAAAGTATAGAAATATGTTAGTCGTTTCTATTTTCTATCTCGCGATAAGCCGCAATCATTTTCTTTACTAGAGGATGGCGCACCACATCTTTATCATCAAGATAAATCATCCCTACTCCCTTTACGGTTTTGAGGATAAGTAACGCTTCCTTAAGACCACTGGTGACACGTCTAGGTAAATCTATCTGCCCGGGATCTCCAGTAATCATAAACTTTGCATTACGTCCCATACGAGTGAGGAACATCTTCATCTGGGCGTGTGTTGTGTTTTGAGCTTCATCAAGTATCACAAAAGCATTATCAAGTGTACGACCACGCATAAAAGCCATAGGTGCAATTTGTATCACTCCTTTCTCAATAAATGTCTCTAGCTTTTCACTAGGTATCATATCCCTAAGGGCATCATAAAGTGGCTGCATATAAGGGTCGAGCTTCTCCTTCATATCACCAGGTAGAAAACCTAAATTTTCTCCAGCCTCTACAGCAGGTCTTGTGAGTATAATACGTTTTACTCGCTTCTCCTTAAGCGCTTTTACCGCTAGTGCAACGCCTACATATGTTTTACCAGTACCGGCAGGGCCTATAGCAAAGGTTAGGTCGTTCTTTTTTGAAAGCTCTACAAGTTTACGCTGGTTTGCCGTTTGTGGTTTTATGAGTTTACCACTCACACCGTGTACTAGCACATCGCCACTCTCTACAGGCGTCTCATAATCTTCTTTACTCACACTTGTAAGTACGCGCTCTATTGAGTTTTCATCTATCTTATTATACTTCCCAAAGTGATCCATAAGCATTGTCATACGCCTATCAAACTCTTCTAGAAGATCTTCATCTCCGTAAGCTTTGATTTTATTACCTCTAGCTACTATCTTGAGTTTAGGAAAATACTGCTTGAGGAGTTCTATATTAGCATTGCGCTGTCCAAAAAATTCGCGCGGATTGATTTCTGAGAGTTCTAAGATTAATTCGTTCAAAAGGCAGAAGGATTTAGTGAGTTACGTCCGTAAAATATTTTAGCTTTGTTTACTACTAAAATACGTCTTTTTTAATCAGCAAAACACGAGTTCAACACCCTGTTAACGATTAAATAATAAACAATGGTGGTTTATAACTATTTTAAACAAGTAACTCTTTAAGAAAACAAAGCACAGTACTTTATATGAAATTAATCACTCTTACAACAGACTATGGCGAGAAAGATCCTTTTGCAGGAGCCGTAAAAGGAGCGATTTACTCAGAACTAGAGGATGTGCGTATTGTAGATATATCGCACTCTGTATCGCCTTTTCATCTTATGGAGGCAGCTTATATTATTCAAAATGCCTATCAAAATTTCCCGAAAGGGTCCATACACGTTATAGGTGTAGACAGCGAGCTCACACCAGAAACAAACCACATAGCTGTAAAACTAGATGGTCATTATTTTATATGTGCAAATAATGGTATCATATCGCTACTCACAAAAGATATTGTACCAGAAGAAAAAGTAGAGATAAACATACACGACCGCACACTTACTAACTTTACTGTACTAGATGTGTTTGTAAAGACAGCCTGTCATATCGCACGCGGCGGTACCCTTGGTGTGATAGGTAAAAACATAGATAATATAAGACAACTTACAGGTATCGCACCTGTTATAAACACGGCTCGCAACCAGATATCTGGTAACGTCATTTATATAGATAACTATGGTAATGTGGTAAGTAACATCACAAAAAAATTATTTGACGAAGTAGGCAAAGGTCGCAGCTTTAAGCTTGAAGCACGTGGTGCAGATATCACAAAAATCTACAAACAGTATAGCGATGCTATAAATTTTGACATAGAAAAGTCTAAGCGAGAAGAGGAAGGTAAGAAACTAGCCGTTTTTAACTCTGGTGGTTACATAGAACTTGCTATTTACAAAAGTAATCCTAGTACGGTAGGAAGTGCTGCTAGTCTCTTTGGCCTCAATTATAGAGATACGGTAATGATAAACTTTACAGATAAATGATCGTAAGACTGGTAAAATTACGCTTTCGCGAAAGCGAGATACCCTCGTTTTTAAACAATTTTGAGAAGGTAAAAAGTGATATACGTGCTTTTAAAGGTTGTCTCTACTTAGAACTACTTAAAGATGCCGAAGACCCTTCTATATTCTTTACACATAGTCACTGGGAATCTGACGAGGCTCTGCAGGGTTATCGCAACTCAGATCTCTTTAAAGGCATATGGGCAAACACGAAGCCAAAATTTTCTGGAAAACCAGAAGCCTGGAGTACAAACTCTCTTGACAAACAAGTTTAAAGCTCTGGCACCTTGCGCAATGAAGAAGGAGGAATACCATACTTTTCTTTAAAAATTTTTGAAAAGTAGCTCCTACTAGATAGTCCAAGTGCATACACAACCTCAGAGACATTCTTATCTTCTGAGGTGAGCATAGTCAATGCTCTCTTAAGTCTAAACTCCTTAATATAATCATTTACAGTCATACCATAATTGCGTTTAAAACCATCTTGTAACCTATAAGCTTCTATACCTACAGCTTCGGCAATTTCTGGTATGGTCTCAAGTTTTGAAATGTTATTTTCTATATAGTTTACGGCAGCTACCACAGTATCCATATCTGATAGTCTTAATGTTGTACGTTTATTACCTTCTAGTGAGTCCTCCCTATACAGTTTAAGCATAAGTGAAGTACACTCAAGCGCCTTTGCACCTAGGTAATTAGTACGAACCAGACCTTGATCTTCATTATTGAGAATACTATCTATGATATCAGAAATTTGAAGACTGTAATAGCCTTTATGAGCAATTTGGGTTAATCCGTTTACATCTGCAAAAAGTGGATAATAAGCTGCATCTATCTTATTAAGGTCATATGACAATTGCTCTTGAAACTTAACTTTATTTATCTCTAGATAACAAATAATGGCAGGACTATCTTTTTTTATAATATAAATCTGGTCTTCCTCATACGTAGGTGCAGCAATAAGATGCTCTGCACGACGTATGGCAATCTCTTCTTCGCTAGAAGAAAACTTATGAGCAATCTCTCCTTTCATACAGTATATGAACCTGAGAGAGTTTATACCATTATTCTCAAAATAGAACTCAGTATCATCGTGCACATCGCAGTTTATGATATGTAAACCTATACCGTTAGGAAAATTAACACCCTTTATCTCTCCAGTACCTATGTGCGATGGTATTTTTACTGCAAACTCTCCAAAACTATTTGTAAAATTCACGCCAAATGCCCCTGCAATCTCAGGCACAAAGTCATCTACCTGTGCTATTTTAAGTTTGTAAGATTTCATAAGTCTCTATAAAAAGTAAATCGTAGTAATGATATGAAGTGATACTACATTGTGGGCTTTTTATAAGCCTTTTTAAAGTGTTCAAAAATATGAATGGCACTAGCTGTAGCCTTTTCTATATCATTATTTGTAAACTGATAACTTTGCACGGCATTTTTAAATGATTTCCATCTCGCAGCAGCTACTTTTGTATCTGTGTTATAAAAATAATGCGCTTCTATATGAGACAACTTCTCACAAGATTGTAGTTTTTTACTCATCATCATACCCCCCATCATAGATCCCTCTATTACATATAAAGCTCCTACGAGCGTACCTAAGTCCCGAGGGCCTGTAATGGCTGTAGGTTGTGGTAACGGAAAGTTAGAAAAACCAGCTATATCCTTTGCCAGTGCATTTGTTTTGTGATAACCAGCAAAGGGCTTAAGCTCGTCTGGTAAGTTATCATAACGTGCGTTTATAAAATCTTCGACCGCCTTATAAACAGAAAAGTTTTGCCTCAAGAGCTCTTCGTATTGCGCTTGATTTATACTGCCATCCATTATAAAGCCCGTAAGGTTATCTTCTTCTACCTCATCGTGTATGGCTTTAGTTTTTTCTTTAAGATGTTCTAATATCATAGGGATTTTTTGATTTTTTCTAGGTGTTCTCTTATTTTGGCAATGCGCTCTTGATGAGTGATATTCTCTTTATTTATATCATCCATATAATTCTTGATATCACTAACGAGATCTGTACTTTGTTTTATTCTATTTCTCGTATTCTGAACTATAACTGGTCTATTCTTAATTTTATCAATATATGGTGATAGTTTTGAGGCCAGTACGTTTATATGCTTTTTGAGTATGAAGCCATCCGCTCCATTTAAAATAGTCTCTGCCGCCAGCTCCTCATCTTGTAAGGTGCCTGTAACAAATAGAAAAATAGCTGTAGGCGATTTATCTCTAGATACCTCTAGAACCTCCATACCCGTACAAGTAGGCAGGTTATAATCCGAAATTATGAGTTGAGGATTAAACGTTTTAATAGCAACCTCTAGATCAGACAGATTATCTACAACTTGAACTTTATAATTTTTATCTAGTTTATGAATCTGCCTAGTAATCAAAACAGCATCAGACTCTGTGTCTTCTACTAGCAATATATGTACTTCTGTTATCATAACTATTTATTTAACGTAAGCCAGTAGCTCGAGATTATGGGTAATCGTTCTTTGAGTTCTGTATAACTTTTAGGTTTCTCTAGATAACTATTTGCACCGTATGCATATGCTTTATCCCTATCACTAAGCTGGTCTGAAGAACTCATTATCACAACAGGCGAGTTTGTAAAAAGTGGCAGCCTACGGATTTCTTTTAGCAATGCTAGCCCATCTAATTTAGGCATTTTGATATCTAAGAATATAAGATCTGGAATATTTTTTACATCATTAAACTCTTGAAACCAAGTAAGTGCTTTAAGAGAGTCTTCTATAATATGTGTTTTTACTAAAGGCATCTCACGTTCAAAAACACGCTTCATCAATGCACAATCATTAGGGTTATCTTCTACAGAAACTATAAATCCTTTCATTATCTAACTGGGAGTTGAAAATAAAATGTTGCTCCTTGATGCTCCTTACTCTCTGCCCAAATGACTCCTTGATGCTTATCAATAACACGTTGTGCAATCGCAAGCCCTATTCCAGATCCCTCAAATTCGTCTTTTACGAGTCTATTAAAAACACCGAATATTTTTTCCTTATGAGCCTCATTAAAGCCTATGCCATTATCACGCACGTAGTAAATTGCTGGTGATTTATCTTTTAAAACACCTATACGTACAGATGGTTTTTGTACTGTATGGCTATACTTTAAGGCATTACCTATAAGGTTAATTAATAGTTGAAAAATCATACCTCTATCTCCATATGCTTTAGGTAAATCTGCTTCTACCTCTATGGTAGTATTGCTATATTTTTTTTCAAGTTGTAAAAATTGTACCACCTCGTTTACCAGTTCTTGCATATCAAAAACTCCCATAGCTGTCTGATCCTTGCCTATTCCAGAAAAAGCAAGTATGTCATCTATAAGCGTGTTCATCTTACTTGTTGAGTCTATAATAGTCTGTATGGCATTCTTACCATAATCGTCTAGGGTGTCAAAATAATCTTCTTTAATAATTTGAGCAAATCCATCTATACCCCTTAGTGGCGATCTCAGATCGTGAGAAACGCTATAACTAAAAGACTCTAACTCTTTATAGGCTTCCTTTAATTTATCATTAAGTAATTTTACTTCTTGATATCTACTTATAATGATATTAGATATACTTGTTTTTAAGGCTTGAGCAGATGCAATTTCATAATCTTTCCAAGGCAACGAGGTAAGTACTTGCTCTTGGTTCCACTTTTCAAAAGACTTACGAGGGCTTAAGCGCTTATTTTTTTCGGCAACGGCCTTTTCTGGATTTCCACCCCAAGAAATCACTTGTTTTAGTTCTGGTTTAAACCAAAGAAGGCAGTCCTTTTGTCCTTTTGCAATAAAAACACATAACACGCCAGAAGCCATTTTGGCGAAAGCCTCACCTTTCTCATATACTTTAGCAAGATTTTGAGTTGTATATGTATTACCTAGTTGCGTTGTGTATATCCAGTCTATGAGATTTTTTACATCTTCTTTACTAGGTGTATCCCCCACTGTAGACAGAATGTTTTCTAGAAACACAGCCCCACCTGTAGCTTCTGTGATGGTTAGCATAGATGTAGGTTTTTTTGTTAAACCTCCCTGCACATCCCACTCATTACTCATTTGTTCTACAAGTTTTGCTCGACTTGCTGTGGTGGCATTAATACGCGCAAGAACCTCGTTTGAAGAACGTAAGGTAAGCTGCGTAGAAAAAACTTGAGTCAAAAACTTTATAGTTTGCCGCTGGTAATAATTTGTAAACTTAGGGCTGTAATGGTGGCAAGCTATAAGCCCCCATAAAGTTCCATTACTTACAATAGCAGCAGTAAGAGTAGCTCCTACTTTCATATTCTCTAGATACTCTATATGTATAGGAGAAGAGGCTCTAGACTCACAATTCGTGAGGTCTAATGGCTGCCCTTGCTCATTAAGCTCTGGAAATACGGCAGATGTCTGAGAGGCAACATCTGCAATGATGCGCACCCCTTGCTTTAAGAAGCTTTTACGAGCCTGCTGTGGAATATCTGTAGCAGGATAATGCATCCCTAGCCAACTTTCTAATACCTCTTCACGAGACTCAGAGATGATTGTGCCATTCCAGTTTTGATCAAATTTATAAAGCATTACACGGTCATAACCGGTTAAGTTTTTTATGAGATTTGCCGTTTTATCACACATCTCACTCACTGTAATAGCTTGACTAAGATCAGTAATAATATCTGAAAGCTGTCGCTGTACTATATGAGCCTCTGCTTGTGCTACTATAGGCTCTAGCTCTATATAAATAAGATTTTCTCTATAGTGAGTAATCACTACATATCTCTTTCCTTTAACTTCGACTTCAATAGTCTGAGTATTTTTACCTTCAATATGGAATGCAATGGTACTAGCACTAGGTCCAAAAATATCTTTAATCGTGATTGTATGAATGTCTTCACGCTTTCGCGAAAGCAAATCAAATACATTTTCAGAGGCCCGCACAAGTTGCTTATTAAGTGCATCTATTACAAAGAGATAGGCGTGTGATTGTACTTGACCTAATAAATGTATAGGCTCCTTGTCACAATTAGTAAGGTCTATTTTCTTTGGATATAAAGTAGAAGGGCCTGACATATATTTACTTTTTTATTTTAAAGTAAAACGTACTACCTACATTTACTTGCGAGTCTACCCAAATGGTCCCGTCGTGCAGTTTTACAATTTTCTCACAATGAGCAAGCCCCACACCGGTACCCTCATACTTGTGCTGAGTAGCAACTCTACCAAATATTTTAAATACATTATCTAGATCATCTTGTGCGATGCCTATACCGTTATCATTAATCACAAATGTCCAATAGCCCTCATCTTCAAAAGAAGAAATGCGCACCACCGGGCTCACATCTGGTTTGCAATATTTAAGAGAGTTTCCTATGAGGTTCTGAAACAATAATCTAAGCTCTGTCTTATAAGCCCATATAGAAGGCATCCTGCTTAAGTGTATTTTGCCATTGCACTCTCTAAGACGCTTACCTAGGTCATACTTTACAATTTCTAATAACTCTTGCACATCTACCTCGGTACGCTCCAGTTCTTGACCTATGCGACTATGTTCTAGTAAGCCTTTAATTTGGTCTGCCATTCTACCAGCGGCGCCATATATGTAACCTAGATACTCTGTGGCTTTTGGATCGAGATTTTCATTAAACTTCTTTAAAATCACATCACTGCTAAAACGTATCGTACCTAGAGGCTCTTGTAAATCGTGCGAGCAAATAGAGACAAACTGCTCTAGGTCTGTATTAATGCGTTGCAGCTCCTCATTCTTATCATACATAAGTTGCTGTGCGCGCTGCAAGTCTGATATATTTATTAAAGTAGATCTAGAGTATGAAGATCCCACCTCTGGAACTACAAGCTCTGAATTGAGAATGATAGGTATATGATTTCCATCTATATCTACAAGTGTCATTTGCTCTCCTTCTATAACCCCAGTTTTTTGGATCTGATCAAGAAGACCCAATCCTTTTGCCTTAGACTGATCTGTATAAAAGTCAAATATGCGTCTACCTATTGCCTCATCTCTAGACTTTAGTTTAAGGGTGTCTAAAAATATTTTATTACACTCTACTATACGACCGGTAGACGGGTTAACACTAGCGTGCATAACGGGATCATTCTCGTAGAAGTCTTTAAACTTTTGCTGACTTTCTTTTAATTTTTTCTGTGACTCGACGGTTTTTGTAATATCTACAAATGTGATGACAGAACCTTCTATTTTTTTAGTGCCTGTATAAAATGGAGATATACGCCTTATGTATGAACGCCCATCTTTTTTATTAATCTGGGTTTCGTTTATTATGCCAGTTTCCATCACCTTTTCGATTTTGGCTTTGAGCATAGACTTAGCACCTGTACCCAGCTGGGTTAAGAAATGCTCGATAGGCCTCCCTACATCTTGTTTTATTAACTTAAAATGTTCTTGTATAGAAGGAGTAAACTTTCTTATAGTAAGCTCTCTATCTAAAAATATAGTAGCAATCTGTGTACTATTGAGTATGTTATCCATATCTGCATTGAGCAGGGCAAGATCATCCATTTTTTCTACGTGCTCAACATTAACGGTATGCAGCTCCTCGTTTACACTTTGCAACTCTTCATTAGTACTTTGTAACTCTTCATTTGAGGCAAGTAACTCCTCGTTAAGTGTTTGTAATTCTTCATTGCTACTCTCTGCATCTTCTAAGGCCTTTTTTAACTCTCCTCTAGTCTCCTCGATTTCATCAATGAGGTCTTTAATACGTGCATCTGGTGTAGTAGCAATGCTCATAACACCCGTCTGTATGGTTGTGTCTGGAGTAAACTCTTGCTCAATAAATGTGATTACATAATCACAGTCATCTGTATTATTTTTAAATATGGGCTTTACGATTACATTTACCATAATGTCTACACCAGCCTTTTGTGTAGCCACATTTTTATAAATAAAATCGCTTTTAGTGCGTTTAGCCTTTCTGGTCGCACTATTTACAGCAGTCTTAAGATTATCGGGCAACATTTTGAGCAAGTCTAGTGAAAAACCGGTTTCTGGCAACTGAGCATATTTTGCAAAGGCCCCCATTGCGTCAACTACTTTAAAATCACTGTCTATATAAACACTAGCGGTATCAAACTGTGAAATAATCGCATCAGAAATACACATCTTAATATCTCCGTCAAAGGATACCGAAGGTGTGACCGATTTTTGTTTTTGCTTTCGCGAAAGCGTACTACTACCCTTTTTAACATTTGAAGTAAGAAGTTCACTATGCAATCTTTCTGATGGGATAATGTTTTTGAAAATATTCAACTTTCCATTTACAGCTTCAAAAGAGTTACGTAAAGCTGTATGAGACTCGCTAGAACCCAAAAATAAATACCCATCACGTTTAAGCGAGTAATGCAGGGTATGTAAGACGGCGGTTTGCACCTCTGGCTTGAGATATATTAAAAGATTTCGGCATATAACCATATCCATATTTTTAAATGGAGGATCTTTTAAAATATCGTGATTTGAAAAAATAATTTTATTTCTGAGATCTGGGTTGATTTTAAACTCATCAGCCTCTTGACTAAAGTATTTATTTAATTTTGAAAGTGGTACGTTATCTACTACTCGCTTTGTAAATACACCTGCAGATGCACTTTGTATATGTTCTTCAGAAATATCTGTAGCAAAAATTTTGAGCGTTATATCCTTATTTTGCTTCTTAATTTCTTCTTCAAAAAGGATGGCTATAGAGTATGACTCTTCTCCTGTAGAACAAGCCACGTCCCAAACCTTTATAATATCACCATTATGCTTATCACTTACAATTGCAGGTATGGTTTCTGTTTCAAGTAGATCCCACGCTTTTGTATCTCTAAAAAATTTTGTCACGCCTATTAAAAACTCTTTATATAAAATAATGACCTCTTCAGAATGCATATGGAGATAGTTAATATACTCATCAAAGGTTTTAATTTTAAGACTATTCATACGTCGCTCTGTACGTCTTAATATGGTAGGTCTTTTATAGTAGTTAAAATTTATTGTAGTGCTACTATGCAATATGTTTAAAATGGTGCGCAACTGCTCATTTATTTTTTGAGAAGTTTCATCATCATAGTTTACAATGAGACCATCATTGTAATACGTATGTATCTCACCTATCATTTCTCTTGCAGGAACGATATAATCAACATCACCCGTATTTATTGCGCTAGATGGCATACCATTAAAGCTAGCATCTTCTGGTTGTTGTACAAGGACTAGTCCACCTTGTTTTTTTATAGCCTGTATACCACGTGTACCATCACTACCCGTACCACTTAATATAACACCTACAGCATCTCTACCATAGGCCACTGCTAGAGACTCCATAAATAAATCTATGGATAAATTGAGCGTTTTTGCCTCTGGCTTGTCTAGTAACTTGAGATGTCCATCTTGTATTACAAGATTCATAGTAGGAGGAATCACATAAATGCAGTTTCTCTCGATTATAGAGTCGTCTGTAACTGCTACTATAGGCACTTTAGTTTTCTTTGCAAGTAACTCTGCCATTAAGCTCTTATGATCTGGTGATAGATGCTGTATGATTACATAACTGTAGTCATAATTTTCTACCACATTACCAAAAAAAGCATTGAGAGCCTCTAGACCTCCTGCACTTGCCCCTACAGCAACAATAATGTGTTTTTTATTTTTTGAGATTTTCAAGAAATAGAAATTTAGTGAGAAATATACACCTGTTTAAGTCACTAATTCTCACACTAGAGTCTCAAAAATTATTTCGCTTTAGAAATTTACGATTTATTTTAACATTTTCATAATGAGCTCATTTAAATTGATTATGATTATAGATGCATTGCATTAATAGCATTCATAATTTAGCCAAATGAGAACATTTTAACAAAAAATTAAGAAATCAAAATTAGCTAAAATAAACCGTTTATAGACAAGGTAATATAAAAAAAATACGACTTAGGCTTGACCTGTAGGTCCAAAATTAAGTGGCACTGGCTGCTTCTCGTAGTCCTTTATAACGCCGTGTGCATTTTCAAAACGTTTTACATTATCTGCTAGTGCCTTAGCAAGTCGCTTTGCGTGTTGAGGAGTAAGAATTATACGACTCTTCACCTTACTTTTAGGAGTGCCAGGCATAATATTTACAAAATCTACCACAAACTCAGATACAGAGTGATTTATAATTGCTAGGTTAGAATAAGTACCCTGAGCCATATCTTCTGTAAGCTCTATGTTTATTTTCTTCTGGTTTTGGTTTTGTTTTTTATCGTCTGCCATTATCGGTGTCTTTGTTAATTTTTAAATTAATTTATGGGAGTGAGCAATGTCCATACATTACTTTATCTATTGTGAAGGTAAGGATTGGTGCGCTTTCGCGAAAGCGGAATAAAAACCTTACCACTTTGTATTAATACTAATATATTATTTAGTCAAAATGCTGTTTACATACTCAATGAAAATAAAAATCCCGTTTGACAAAAAAGTCAAACGGGATTTTATATCTAACTATACTGTTAGTACAATAGGTACTAGTTATAGTTTACTTCTTGCTTTTCTTGCATCATATTTGCTAGATCTTCCTTGCTACCTACAAGAATGTCATCATAACGACGCATACCTGTACCAGCTGGAATTTTATGACCTACAATTACATTTTCTTTAAGACCTTCTAAGTAATCTATCTTACCGCTTACAGCAGCTTCGTTAAGTACTTTTGTTGTCTCTTGGAAAGATGCTGCAGAAATAAATGACTTAGTCTGTAGCGATGCTCTTGTAATACCTTGAAGGATAGGAGAAGCAGTAGCTGGTTGTACATCACGTGCAGTTACTTGATTCTTATCTTCTCTTCTTAGTAAAGAATTTTCATCACGAAGTTCACGTGGAGATACTAGCTGCCCTGGTTTAAGGTTTTCAGATTCTCCTGCGTCTTCTACGACTTTCATTCCGTACATAGCATCATTCTCTTCGATAAAATCTGCTTTGTGAATAAGCTGGTTCTCTAAGAAAATAGTATCACCTGGATCTTGTATACGTACTTTACGCATCATCTGGCGTACTACAACCTCAAAGTGCTTATCGTTAATCTTCACCCCTTGTAGACGATATACTTCTTGTACTTCGTTAACAAGGTACTGCTGTACTGCAGATGGGCCTTTGATATTTAATATATCATTAGGCGTTACAGAACCATCAGAAAGTGGCATACCTGCTCTTACATAATCATTTTCTTGTACAAGAATCTGGTTAGATAATTTTACTAGGTACTTCTTAACTTCACCAAGTTTTGACTCTACGATAATCTCACGATTACCACGCTTTATTTTTCCGAAAGATACTACACCGTCTATCTCAGATACTACTGCTGGGTTAGATGGGTTACGTGCTTCAAATAATTCTGTTACACGTGGTAGACCTCCTGTAATATCTCCAGCCTTTGCAGACTTACGAGGTATTTTAACAAGAATTTTTCCTTCTTTAATCTTATCTCCATCATCTATCATAAGGTGAGCTCCTACTGGTAAGTTGTAAGAACGTAGCGCGTTTCCTTTACTATCCTCAATAATCAATGTTGGTATTTTTTTCTTATCTCTAGATTCAGAAATTACCTTTTCTTGGAAACCTGTTTGCTCATCTGTCTCTACACGGTAAGTTATACCTTGCTCGATAGACTCAAACTTGATTTTTCCAGCAAATTCTGAAATCACAACACCGTTAAATGGATCCCACTTACAGATTACTTCTCCAGCTTTCACTTTATCACCAGACTTGGCAAATATTTGTGAACCGTAAGGAATTGTATTTGTACTAAGTGTGATACCCGTCTTAGGATCTGAAACTTTTGCTTCAGAAGTACGAGAGATTACGATTTCTGCAGGGTTACCTTCATTATCTTCTCCCATTACTGTCTTAAGATCTTCTATCTCCAGTTTACCGTCAAACTTAGCTGTTACGCTAGAGTCTTCAGATACACCTCCTGCTACCCCTCCTACGTGGAAGGTACGAAGTGTAAGCTGTGTTCCTGGTTCTCCAATAGACTGTGCTGCAACTACTCCTACTGCCTCACCCATTTGTACCGTTTTATTAGTAGCTAGGTTACGACCGTAACATTTTACACAAATACCTTTCTTTGCCTCACAAGTAAGCGCAGAACGTACTTCTACAGTTTCTATTGGTGCAGCTCCTATAATCTCTGCGATATCTTCATCTATCTCAACACCAGCCTCAACGATTACCTCGTTAGTAAGTGGGTTTATAACATCATTAAGAGATGTACGACCTACGATACGAGCACTTAGAGACTCTATCACCTCTTCGTTTTTCTTTAACGCAGCTACTTCTACTCCTCTTAACGTACCACAATCTGTACTGTTTATAATAACATCTTGAGATACATCTACTAGACGACGTGTTAAGTAACCTGCATCTGCCGTTTTAAGAGCGGTATCTGCAAGACCTTTACGTGCACCGTGCGTAGAGATAAAGTACTCAAGAATTGAAAGACCTTCCTTAAAATTAGAAAGAATAGGGTTTTCAATAATAGCACCACCTCCATCGTTAGATTTTTTAGGTTTTGCCATAAGACCACGCATACCTGTAAGCTGACGTATCTGCTCTTTAGATCCACGTGCTCCTGAGTCAAGCATCATATATACCGAGTTAAACCCTTGTTGATCCTCACGGATACGCTTCATAGAAAGCTCTGTAAGAGTCGCGTTTGTAGATGTCCACACATCAATAACTTGGTTATAACGCTCTGTATTAGTAATAAGACCCATATTATAAGATCCTGTAATACCTTCTACCTGCTCGTTTGCCTCGTCTATCATACCGTGCTTCTCATCTGGGATAATGATATCTCCAAGCGAGAATGATAATCCTCCACGGAATGCAAATCCATATCCCATAGTCTTAATACGGTCAAGGAAAGCTGCTGTAACTGGCACACTTGTTACCTTAAGAATACGTCCTATAATATCACGTAGTGACTTTTTAGTAAGTACTTCGTTTATATAACCAGCTTCTTCTGGTACAGCTTCGTTAAATAGTACACGACCTACAGTCGTTTCCATTACTTTATAAACAAGCTCTTTGTTTTCATTAAAATCCTTAGCACGTATTTTAATGATCGCATTAATGTCTACACGTTTCTCATTGTAGGCAATGTTTACCTCTTCTGCAGAGTAGAAAGTGATTCCTTCTCCTTTTACGTGAAACTCTGGAGTCGATTTTCTGGCCTTTGTCATATAGTAAAGACCTAATACCATATCCTGAGAAGGTACTGCTACTGGAGCACCATTTGCAGGGTTTAAGATATTATGAGAAGCAAGCATTAATAACTGTGCCTCAAGTATCGCCTCTGGCCCAAGTGGTAAGTGTACTGCCATCTGGTCACCGTCAAAATCGGCGTTAAATGCTGTACACACAAGTGGGTGTAATTGTATCGCTTTACCTTCAATAAGTTTAGGCTGGAATGCCTGTATACCTAGACGGTGAAGCGTAGGAGCACGGTTAAGGAGGATAGGGTGTCCTTTAAGAACATTCTCTAATATATCCCAAACTACTGGCTCTTTTTTGTCTATTATTTTCTTTGCAGATTTTACAGTCTTTACGATACCACGCTCTATAAGCTTACGTATTACAAAAGGCTTGTAAAGCTCTGCTGCCATTCCCTTAGGAATACCACATTCAAATAACTTTAATTCTGGTCCTACAACAATTACAGAACGTGCTGAGTAATCTACACGCTTTCCAAGTAAGTTCTGACGGAAACGCCCTTGCTTACCTTTTAAAGAATCAGAAAGAGACTTTAATGGCCTGTTAGAATCTGTTTTTACTGCAGAAGATTTACGAGTGTTATCAAAAAGTGAATCTACAGACTCCTGTAGCATACGCTTCTCATTACGTAAGATTACCTCTGGCGCTTTGATTTCCATCAATCGCTTAAGACGGTTGTTACGTATAATTACACGGCGGTAAAGATCATTAAGATCTGATGTTGCAAAACGACCTCCATCTAGTGGTACTAGTGGGCGTAATTCTGGTGGTATTACTGGTACAACCTTCATAATCATCCATTCTGGAAGATTCTCACGGTTTTTATTTGCATCACGTAATGCTTCTACAACTTGAAGACGTTTAAGGGCCTCCGTTTTACGTTGCTTAGACGTCTCGTTATTTGCCTTGTGACGTAACTCATAAGAAAGCTCGTTAAGATCTATTCTTCTTAAAAGTTCGATCAAACATTCAGCACCCATTTTGGCGATAAATTTGTTTGGATCTTCATCATCAAGGTATAAGTTTTCTTGCGGTAAACTGTCAAGTATGTTTAAGTACTCTTCTTCCGTAAGGAAATCCATTTTATTAAGGTCTTCACCCTCTTCATTCTTTGCAATACCTGGTTGTATAACCACGTAACGCTCGTAATAAATGATCATATCTAATTTCTTAGATGGAAGACCAAGTAAGTACCCTATTTTATTAGGTAAAGATCTAAAGTACCAGATGTGAGCCACAGGAACCACAAGGTTAATGTGTCCTACACGATCACGACGTACTTTCTTCTCTGTCACCTCTACACCACAACGGTCACAAACGATCCCTTTGTAGCGTATTCTTTTATATTTACCACAAGCACACTCATAATCCTTTACGGGACCAAAAATACGCTCACAGAACAACCCGTCACGCTCTGGCTTGTGCGTTCTATAGTTGATTGTTTCCGGCTTTAAGACTTCTCCTTTTGATGCCCCAAGAATAGATTCTGGAGACGCAAGACCAATAGAGATAGCGTTAAACTTCGGCTGTTGTACATTGTCATTATTTCTTGCCATAATTCTGTGTATGTCGAATTAATTATTGTTGTGAATGGTTGTTGTTACGCTTTCGCGAAAGCGGAATCCCGAGAGACTCCACTTTCCAAAAACCATTTACTTTTCTTCTAGACGAATGTCTAGTCCCAGTCCTTTAAGCTCGTGCATTAATACGTTGAAAGATTCAGGAAGACCTGGCTCTGGCATAGGCTCTCCTTTTACAATACTCTCATACGTCTTAGCACGACCAATCACGTCATCAGACTTTACAGTAAGGATCTCACGCAATGTAGCCGAAGCTCCATATGCCTCAAGAGCCCATACCTCCATCTCACCAAAACGTTGCCCTCCAAACTGCGCCTTACCTCCAAGAGGTTGTTGCGTAATAAGAGAGTACGGCCCGATAGAACGAGCGTGCATCTTGTCGTCTACCATATGCCCTAGTTTAAGCATATAGATAACTCCTACCGTTGCTGGTTGATCAAAACGATCTCCAGTACCTCCGTCATATAAATATGTATGACCAAAGCGTGGTATACCTGCCTCGTCTGTAAGTGCGTTAATCTGATCTAGTGTTGCTCCATCAAAAATAGGCGTCGCATATGTTCTTCCTAATTTTTGACCTGCCCATCCTAACACGGTCTCATAAATCTGACCAATGTTCATACGTGATGGTACACCTAGTGGGTTAAGAACGATGTCTACAGGAGTTCCATCCTCAAGGAATGGCATATCCTCTTGACGTACGATACGTGCAACGATACCTTTGTTACCGTGACGTCCCGCCATCTTATCTCCTACTTTAAGCTTACGTTTTTTAGCAATATAAACCTTAGCAAGTTTGATGATACCAGCTGGTAGCTCATCTCCTACTGAGATTGTAAATTTCTCACGACGTAAGTTACCTTGTAGATCGTTTTCTTTAATCTTATAGTTGTGTAATAAGTCTGCAATAAGTGTATTAGTCTTATCATCTGTAGTCCAAGTACCTTGTGTAAGGTGGGTGTAATCTTCTACAGAGTTAAGCATCTTGAGTGTAAATTTCTTTCCTTTAGGAAGTACTTCTTCACCTAGATCATTCATTACACCTTGAGCAGTCTTACCATTTACAAGTTTGAATAATTTTTCAATTAATACAGCCTGTAAATCGTCAAACTTCACATCATACTTATCTTCAAGTACTGCGATGTCTTCTTTATCTTTTGCACGTTTACGTTTATCTTTTATCGCTCTAGCAAACAATTTCTTGTTTATAACTACACCGTGTAAAGATGGTGATGCTTTAAGGGAAGCATCTTTTACGTCTCCTGCTTTATCTCCAAATATTGCGCGAAGTAATTTTTCTTCTGGAGTAGGGTCAGACTCTCCTTTTGGAGTAATCTTACCTATTAATATATCTCCAGGTTTTACTTCTGCACCTATACGGATCATTCCGTTCTCATCAAGGTCTTTTGTAGCCTCTTCAGAAACGTTAGGAATATCATTAGTAAGCTCTTCGTTACCTAACTTCGTATCACGTACATCAAGAGAGTACTCATCAATGTGTATAGAAGTAAAGATATCGTCACGTACTACTTTTTCTGATATTACAATCGCATCCTCAAAGTTATATCCCTTCCAAGGCATAAAGGCCACCTTCATATTACGTCCTAGCGCAAGCTCACCTTTCTCGGTAGCATACCCTTGACATAATACTTGACCACGCTCAACTCTATCTCCTACTTTTACAATAGGTTTAAGGTTGATATTTGTACCCTGGTTAGTCTTACGGAATTTAATAAGATTGTAAGATTTAGAATCCTCGTCAAAACTTACGAGACGCTCATCATCTGTACGATCATATTTTATAGTAATCATATTTGCATCTACATACTCTACTGTACCTGCACCTTCTGCATTAATTAGTACTCTAGAATCTGTAGCTACTTGACGTTCCAGACCTGTTCCCACGATAGGCGCATCTGCCATAATAAGTGGTACTGCCTGGCGCATCATATTCGACCCCATCAGTGCACGGTTTGCATCATCGTGTTCCAAGAATGGAATAAGTGATGCGGAGATAGATGCAATCTGGTTAGGACTAACATCTGCATAGTGTACAGTATCTGGATCTACTACTGGGAAATCACCTTCCATACGGGCAATTACTTTTTCTTCAGTAATTGTACCATCATCATTCATAGGGTTGTTTGCTTGCGCTATTAACATCCCTTCTTCTTCCTCAGCACTTAAGTATTGTGGTTCTGATTTTAAATCTATCTTACCACCTTCAACCTTACGATATGGAGTCTCAATGAATCCCATATTATTCACCTTAGCATATACTGCAAGTGAAGATATAAGACCAATGTTTGGTCCCTCTGGTGTTTCAATAGGACATAATCTACCGTAGTGTGTGTAGTGTACATCACGTACCTCAAATCCTGCACGCTCACGTGATAGACCTCCTGGTCCAAGTGCAGATAGACGACGCTTGTGCGTGATCTCAGCAAGTGGATTAGTCTGGTCCATAAACTGTGATAACTGGTTTGTACCAAAGAACGAATTAATTACAGAAGACAATGTCTTTGCATTAATCAAATCTATAGGAGTAAACACTTCGTTATCACGTACGTTCATACGCTCACGTATTGTACGAGCCATACGAGCAAGACCTACACCAAACTGTGCAGAAAGTTGCTCACCTACAGTACGTACACGACGGTTTGATAAGTGATCAATATCATCAATCTCTGCTTTTGCATTGATTAACTCAATTAGGTATTTTATAATGGTAATAATATCTAGCTTAGTAAGCACCTGCTTATCCATCTCGATATCAAGACCTAATTTCTTATTCATTCTATAACGACCTACTTCACCTAAGTTGTAACGTTGGTCTGAGAAGAATAACTTATCTATAATACCACGTGCAGTTTCCTCATCTGGTGGTTCTGCATTACGTAATTGTCTATAGATATGCTCAACAGCTTCTTTTTCAGAATTTGTTGGATCCTTCTGTAATGTATTATGGATAATCGCATAATCTGCCTGCTGATTATCTTCTTTATGAAGTAGTACAGTTTTTGCTCCAGCCTCAAGAATTTCTTCTACGTGCTCTTTTTCAAGAACTGTATCACGATCAAGTACTATCTCATTACGCTCAATAGATACTACTTCACCTGTATCTTCATCAACAAAATCCTCGTGCCAAGTGTTAAGAACACGTGCAGCAAGCTTGCGACCAAGATATTTTTTAAGCCCTGTTTTAGAAACTTTAACCTCCTCTGCAAGATCAAATATCTCAAGGATATCTTTATCTCTTTCAAAACCGATAGCACGGAAAAGTGTAGTAACAGGTAATTTCTTTTTACGATCTATATAAGCGTACATCACGCTGTTAATATCTGTCGCAAATTCTATCCACGAACCTTTAAAAGGAATTACACGTGCAGAATATAATTTTGTTCCATTTGCGTGGAACGACTGTCCAAAGAATACCCCTGGAGAACGGTGTAATTGAGAAACAACAACACGCTCTGCGCCGTTAATCACAAATGTTCCGCTAGGAGTCATATATGGGATTGTACCAAGATATACATCTTGTACGATTGTTTCAAAATCTTCGTGTTCCTCGTCTGTACAGTATAATTTTAGACGTGCTTTTAACGGCACACTATAAGTAAGTCCACGCTCTATACACTCTTGTATAGAATATCTAGGTGGATCAACAAAATAATCTAAAAACTCGAGTACAAAGTTGTTACGAGTATCTGTAATTGGGAAGTTCTCGAGAAAAGTATTGTAAAGACCCTCATCACCTCTCTCATCAGACTTTGTTTCCAGCTGGAAGAAATCTTGGAAAGACTTTACTTGAATATCCAAAAAGTCTGGATAATCAGGTCTATTCTTTACCGATGAGAAACTGATTCTTTCTCCTTGTTTTGCATCTTGCATCATCAACGAACGGAATTTGATTAGAACTAAACTTGCCCCTTAGCAAGTCTAAAAAGATTTTATATTAACGACCGAAATCAAGAAAAAGTCGAGTTACATAAAAAAGGTAACTACTTTATACGACAAATGGTTTAGACCAAATTGCGCCTTTGACAGACACAACTAGTCTAAACCTTTATCTATTTATTATGGTAAGCTTACTTAAGCTCAACTTCTGCACCAGCTTCTTCTAACTGAGCTTTAAGTGCTTCTGCCTCATCTTTAGCAACACCTTCTTTAACTGGAGATGGAGCACCATCTACTAATCCTTTAGCGTCTTTAAGACCTAATCCAGTTAATTCTTTTACAAGCTTAACTACAGCAAGCTTAGAAGCTCCAGCAGCCTTAAGGATTACGTCAAATTCTGACTTCTCCTCAGCAGCGTCTCCACCACCAGCTCCACCAGCAGCAACAGCTACAGCTGCAGCAGCAGGCTCGATACCATACTCATCTTTTAAAATAGTAGCTAACTCGTTTACTTCTTTTACTGTAAGGTTAACTAATTGTTCTGCGAATTCTTTTAAATCTGCCATTTTCTATCGTTTTTGAAAATTGTAATTGTTATATAATAAATAATAGTGCGTACTGCTTAACCTTCCTTCTCAGAAAGGGTTTTGATAATACCAGCAAGGGTTCCTCCACTTGACTTAAGAGCGCTAACAACGTTCTTAGCAGGCGATTGAAGTAATCCAATGATGTCTCCAATAAGTTCCTCTCTTGATTTGATATTTACCAGGTTATCTAGTTGATCATCTCCAACGTAGATAGCTTCTTCTATAAATGCTCCTTTTAATAAAGGCTTCTCAGATTTCTTACGAAATTCCTTAATTACCTTTGCTGGTGCATTTCCAGTCTCAGAAAACATAATTGCAGTGTTTCCTTTTAAAACTTCAGGAAGTTCTGCAAAATCTTTGTCTGATGCTTCCATTGCTTTTGCAAGCAATGTGTTCTTAACTACAGATAAACTTACTCCTGCCTTGAAACAAGCACGACGTAAATTTGAAGTCGTCCCAGCATCTAGTCCAGAAATATCAGTAAGGTAAATGTGAGCGTTCTCTCCTAACTGCGTAGTTAAATCTTGAATTACTATTGATTTTTCTTCTCTTGTCATAATCTAAAATTTAAACTAGTCAGTAGCAAAACGCTTAGTATCAACCTCTACAGAAGGGCTCATTGTACTTGACATAAAAATACTTTTTATGTAAACACCCTTTGCAGTTGTAGGCTTAAGCTTTACTAATGTTGTTATTAATTCTCTTGCATTACCAGCAATTTTTTCTGCATCAAAAGATGCCTTACCTACAGAGGCGTGGATGATACCAGTCTTATCAACTTTAAAGTCAATTTTACCAGCCTTTACATCAGAAACTGCTTTTGCAATATCCATAGTTACTGTACCTGTCTTTGGGTTAGGCATTAAACCACGTGGTCCTAAGACACGTCCTAAAGGTCCTAATTTACCCATTACACTAGGCATTGTGATTATAACGTCTACATCTGTCCAACCACCTTTGATTTTCTCAAGGTACTCATCAAGACCTACGTAGTCTGCTCCTGCTGCCTCAGCTTCTCCCGCTTTATCTGGAGTAACAAGAGCTAGCACTTTTACGTCTTTACCTGTTCCGTGAGGAAGAGTTACCACGCCACGCACCATCTGGTTTGCTTTACGAGGATCTACATTAAGACGTACAGCAATATCTACAGAAGGGTCAAAGTTTACGTTACTTACTTCTTTGATTAAAGCAGAAGCTTCAGCTAGATTGTAGGTTTGACCCGCTTCAATCTTAGACTGATTTTCTTTTTGCTTTTTTGTTAATTTTGCCATTATTGTTTTCTTTTTAAGCTGTTAAGCTGGTGCATCTCCACCTTTAACCGTTATACCCATTGAACGAGCTGTACCTGCTACCATTTTCATTGCACTTTCCACAGTGAATGCATTAAGGTCAGGCATTTTGTCCTCTGCAATTGCACGTACTTGATCCCAAGTAACTTTTGCAACCTTCTTACGGTTTGGTTCACCAGATCCACTCTTTACTTTAGCTGCTTCCAATAGTTGAACTGCTGCAGGAGGAGTCTTGATTACAAAATCAAAAGACTTATCCTTATATACAGTTATCGCAACAGGAAGTACTTTACCAGCTTTATCTTGAGTTCTAGCATTAAACTGCTTACAGAACTCCATAATATTTACGCCGGCAGCACCTAAAGCAGGTCCTACTGGTGGAGAAGGGTTTGCGGCACCTCCTCGTACTTGTAACTTTACAACCTTACTTACTTCTTTTGCCATTTCTAAAAATTTAAACTGATCTGTTCATAAAGTGGAAGCAATAGAACAAAATCCAAAATATATTAATGTAACAATTAATTTCTTATACCTTTTCAACCTGCATATAGCTAAGCTCTAATGGTGTTTTTCTTCCAAAAATCTTCACCATCACCTCAAGCTTACGCTTTTCTTCATTTACTTTTTCAACAGTTCCATTAAAACCATTAAAAGGACCATCTATAACCTTGATAGTCTCACCTATAGTAAATGGTATTGTCACGCTGTCTTGTTTTACAGCAAGCTCATCTACCTTACCTAGCATACGGTTCACCTCCGCCTTTCTTAACGGCACAGGATCACCACCTTTCACTTCTCCTAAAAATCCTATAACACCATTAATAGACTTAATGATGTGAGGTATTTCTCCAGCTAAATTTGCTTTAACCATTATGTAACCTGGAAAATAAACACGTTCTTTGTTTACTTTCTTACCATTACGTATTTGAATAACCTTTTCTGTAGGAACTAAAACTTCCTCAATGTTATCCTCTAGACTTAATCGTGAAATTTCTTGCTCGATATATGCCTTAACTTTATTCTCTTGACCACTAACGGCCCTTACCACATACCACTGTTTGGTGCTGTTTGCTTTAGCCATATCGTCTTAATTAATTTGTTCCTACTATTTTATCAAAGTATAACTTAATTACATTGCTAAAAACAGTATCAACACCCCATATAGCTAAAGAAAATAGTATCGAAAACACAGCTACTACAACCATAAGACGCTGAGCCTCTGGAAGTGGTGTCCACGTTACGTGATTTTTCAATTCGTTATATGATTCTTGAACGTAATTAATTAATCCAGCCATAATAGTTATATCGTTTTAGAAGTAGATAAGATATCTAATAATCTTCTAGTAAATTCCAAAATTCTAATGAGCAAGACACATTGTGTAAATACTCATAAATTGCACGGGTTGAGAGACTCGAACTCACGACACCTGGTTTTGGAGACCAGTGCTCTACCAACTGAGCTAAACCCGTATCCGTAGGACTAACCTACTTGAGATAATTTTTACGCTTTCGCGAAAGCGTAATAACCTTCTCTTTAACAAAAGTCAAGGCGTTCTGAAAAAACAGAACACCTTTACTTTTATTTATTATCTAGATAAAATTAATCTAAAATCTCAGTAACCTGACCAGCTCCTACTGTTCTACCACCTTCACGTACTGCAAAACGAAGTCCGATGTTAAGTGCGATAGGCTGGATAAGCTCAACAGTAATAGTTAAGTTATCACCAGGCATTACCATCTCGATTCCATCAGGAAGACCGATGTTACCAGTTACATCAGTTGTACGTACGTAAAACTGTGGACGGTAGTTATTGTGGAATGGAGTGTGACGTCCACCTTCTTCTTTCTTCAGGATATAAACCTCAGCTTTAAACTTAGCGTGTGGTGTTACAGATCCTGGCTTAACGATTACCATACCTCTAGAGATTTGAGACTTCTCAATACCTCTTAATAAGATACCAGCGTTATCTCCAGCCTCACCTCTATCAAGGATCTGACGGAACATCTCAATACCTGTAATAGTAGAAGTAAGTTTCTCAGCACCCATACCGATGATCTCAACAGGATCTCCAGTGTTTGCGATACCAGTTTCGATACGACCTGTAGCAACAGTTCCACGACCAGTAATAGAGAATACATCCTCAATAGGCATTAGGAAATCTTTTTCAGTCTCACGTAATGGCTCTTCGATCCAAGAATCAACAGCAGCCATAAGCTCTAATACTGTATCAACCCATTTTTGCTCACCGTTTAACGCTCCAAGTGCAGAACCAGCTACAACAGGACCATTATCTCCATCATACTCGTAGAAAGAAAGAAGATCTCTAATCTCCATCTCTACAAGCTCAAGAAGCTCCTCATCATCAACCATATCTACTTTATTCATAAATACAACGATACGTGGAATACCTACCTGACGACCAAGAAGGATGTGCTCACGAGTTTGTGGCATAGGACCATCTGTAGCAGCAACTACAAGAATAGCACCATCCATTTGAGCAGCACCAGTTACCATATTCTTTACGTAATCGGCGTGACCTGGACAGTCAACGTGTGCGTAGTGACGGTTTTCAGTCGCGTACTCAACGTGTGAAGAGTTAATTGTTATACCTCTTTCTTTTTCCTCAGGAGCATTATCAATTTGATCAAAAGCAGAAGCTTCTGAATAACCAGCATCTGCCAATACTTTCGTAATCGCAGCAGTTAAAGTTGTTTTACCGTGATCTACGTGCCCGATAGTTCCAACATTTAAATGGGGTTTCGAACGATCATATGTTTCCTTTGCCATAATGTAATTATTTAATCTTAGTTATTATTAGTGTACTATTTACTAGTGATCGAGTCCCTTCTCATTTAAACACGAAAAGTGAGTGCGACCAGCACTCATTATTAATATTTTATTTTGAGCCAACGACGGGAATTGAACCCGTGGCCTCTTCCTTACCAAGGAAACGCTCTACCCCTGAGCTACGTCGGCTGGTAAATTTACGCTTTCGCGAAAGCTCAACACCTCAAAGGCATTTAGAGCGGGAGACCAGGTTCGAACTGGCGACATTCAGCTTGGAAGGCTGACGCTCTACCAACTGAGCTACTCCCGCATTTATAAACCCACTCTATATTATAATACAGAGTGAGATTAAAGGTGTGGGGAGAGCAGGATTCGAACCTGCGAAGTTAAAAACAACTGAGTTACAGTCAGTCCTCGTTGGCCGCTTGAGTATCTCCCCTATTTGTTATCAAATTTCAGTGCGCAAAACTAAGCAAATCTTTTTGATAATAAAACAATATTTTAAAGAACTTTTTAACTTTATTTTTAAGTTAAAAAAAGAGCCGATGGAGGGACTCGAACCCACGACCTGCTGATTACAAATCAGCTGCTCTAGCCAGCTGAGCTACATCGGCTTTTTACTCACTCATACTTTCCAAAAGAAGCATAAAAAAGTCCGCTATTTCTAACGGACTGCAAATGTAGGTAATTTTTATCCCTACCCAAACTTTTTTTGAAAAAAAATTACATCACACGTGATCTTATTTTTTCTTTACGTTTTAAAAGTATTCTTTCCATAGACTGAACACACACATCTGTAGCCTCTTCGAAAGATTTTGCCATCTTTTTAACTATAAATTCATCGCCAGGCACACTTACTAATAATTCTACAATTTTATTATTTGGCCTTTCGTTAGGCTCTAGTTTTAGATAAACATCGGTATGAATAATCTTATCATAAAAATGTTCCAATTTTCCGACTTTCTTCTTTATAAAATTTGTGAGTTTGACATCTGCATCAAACTTTGGAGCTTCTACAGTTACTTTCATAAGAATATGGTTTAATTGGTTACACACAAAACACTCTCGTAGTGTTTCACATATTAAACGTTGTTCTTCTATTTTTTAGTGCGAGGATGGGCTTTTGAGTATACATCTTTAAGAGCCTTTATACTATTATGTGTATAAACCTGTGTAGAGGCTAGACTCGCGTGACCCAAAAGCTCTTTTACAACGTTTAAATCTGCTCCTTGATTGAGAAGGTGAGTCGCAAAAGAATGTCTTAATATATGCGGGCTCGTCTTAAACTTATCTGAAGCCTCACTAAAGTAACGATTTATAACTCTGTAAACAAGGGTGCTATACACTTTTAACCCTTTTAAAGTAACAAGTAAAGGTTCATTATTACCAGACTGAGCCACCTGCACTCGCTCAACCATATATCTCTTTAGGGTTGTTATTACTCCCGGTAGCAATGGTATAAAACGTTCTTTATCTCTTTTACCTTTTACTTTAAGTATTTTTTGAGAAAAGTCTACACTGCCTATAGTTAGATCAATAAGCTCTGCCCTCCTCATCCCAGTACCATATAACAATTCTACTATAAGAAGATCGCGTAGTGAAATAAAGTCTTGAGATTCTCTTAATTCCTTAAGTACAACAACTACTTCTTTTTCGGAAAATGGAATTTGTACTCGTTTTGAAACCTTAAGAGATTTATGTTTTACGAGCGGCGATACTAAAATATCCCCCGTTTTAAGTAAAAACTTATAATATGACTTAAGAGAAGACACCTTTCTATTTACACTTTGACTAGACATTCCCGCATCAACCAGCGATATAATCCAGGCTCTTATCTGAGCATAAGCTACCTTAACTGGATCCCTTTCTCCATAATTGTTTTCTAAGAAGACAAAAAAACTTGTAACATCCTTCTCATAAGCAAGCACCGTATGCTTACTATAATTTTTCTCAAGATTGAGATATTCTAAGAATGGTTTAAGTGACATTATAAAAACAATATAAACACACGATCAAATTACAAGCAATAAAAAACCGTTGTACTGTAAAGATACACTTTACAACACAACGGTTATATATGATTGAGAGAGGATGAGTCTCCCTGTTAATCCAGATCACGCTATACGTGACGACGGATTAATAAATATTAGATATTCTCTGCATCTCTCATTCCTTGAATGTATGATGCTTTTTGAATCTCACGTCTTCTTACTACAGAAGGCTTTGTAAACTGCTTGCGCTCTCTAAGATTACGCATAGTCTTTGTGCGATCAAATTTACGCTTAAAACGTTTAAGCGCTCTATCTATATTTTCTCCGTCTTTTACTGGTATAATTAACATAGTGGGACCTCCTTTCTTTAAATTCTTATTCGGTTTTCAGACTGCAAAGATACGCTTAAAAAGCAATCCCGCAACAGTAACCTTTATTTTTTTGAAATTTCTTCAGTTTTAGGCTTGTAAGTCTTCTTATCGATAACCATTTTTGCAATGATTTCTCGTAAGATTTCAGATGTTCCTCCACCTATAGGGCCTAGGCGACTATCACGTAACATACGAGCTAGCGGGTATTCTTCCATATAACCGTAACCTCCTAACATCTGTAAACAATCATAAATTACCTCATCTGCAATTTTTGTTGCTGTAAGCTTAGACATAGTCGCTTCTTTTACCACATACTCGCCATTACCTAGACGATGAGCCACTGTATAATTAAAAGCTTTAGACATCTCCACCTCTGCTGTACGTTCTGCTAGCTTGTGACGTAATGCCTGAAACTTATCGATTGTAACTCCAAAAGCGGTACGCTCTTTCATATAACCTAACGCATACTCTATAGCATACTCGGCTCTAGCGTGAGCATTAACACCCATAATTAAACGTTCTGATGCAAAGTGTTGCATTATGTACCCAAAACCAGCATTTTCCTCCCCCATTAAATTTTCGGCAGGAACTTTTACATTATCAAAAGAAATCTCACCAGTATCTGATGCTCTCCAACCTAGTTTATCAAGTTTTGTTGCATTAATACCAGGCATATCTCTATCTAAAAGGAATATACTCATACCCTTACCTCCTAGCTCTGGTGCCGTCTTTGCAGCAACCACTAGATAGTCTGAGTAAACACCGTTTGTAATAAAGGTTTTTGAGCCATTAATAATATAGTGATCACCTTCTTTTACAGCTGTTGTGCGCATACCCGCAACATCACTCCCCCCAAAAGGTTCTGTAATACACAGACACCCTATTTTATCACCAGCGATACTAGGCGCAAGATATTCAGACTTTATTCTCGTATCTCCCTCTGCATTGAGGTGCGTCATCGCTAGATAAGCGTGCGCCCATATAGCAGCTGCAAATCCTCCACTATTAATCTTCTGTAACTCCTCTAGTAGTATTACAGTATAAAAGAAATCAAGGTTCATCCCTCCGTACTCCTCTGGATAAGCAATCCCGAAGAATCCCATATCTCCAAATTTCTTCCAGATAAAACGTTCTATCTGTCCAGTTTCTTCCCATTTGTCAATATGTGGGACTACTTCTTTTTGAAGAAAATCTTTTAAGCTTTCGCGAAAGAGGTTATGTTCCTCTGTAAAATACATATCTGTCATATTCTTATTTTTATCCCTGCTTACTGAAGATATCGCAGGTAATCATAGCACATTTTAATTTATTTGTAAATATAACGCTATTATGTCATATTTGAAGTCTGTCATACCCTCCAAATCTTTCAATTCTTCTAGTGAGCTAATTCCCTCTCTAAGCGTACGATAGTCTACTATTTCTTTTGCCAAATCAAAATTAAGCAATGGAACGGTAGAAAGGTCTGATGCTGTCGCGGTATTTACGTTTACAAAACGTATTTCCGGTTTGTTTTTTACCGTATAATGATTAAGCACAAGTCTCTTTATAGATTTATCTACACCATAGACACTGTAAATCTGAAAATCTACTTGATAACCTCCCACCTTATCACGGTGTCGTATAATAGCAGTAGCAGCATTTTCATCTACACCCTCTATTGCGAGTAGATCTTCATAAGTTATGCTATTGAGCATTCCTTTCTCTTCGGCCGTTTTCCACTTCTTCTTATAATTGTTTTTCTTTTGTGGAGTTTTACGTTGCTCCAGCAACCATTTTGGCCATTTAAAATAGGGAGATATTTGTGCCAGTAGTGAGTCTGATACTTTTGAGACTTGCTGAAACTCTGCTGTGGAGTTAAACCATTTTCCGCTTTCGCGAAAGCGTACTACCCTATCTATCTGTTCTGTACTCATCCCGAGTTTATACCCATTATAATCTGTGAGTAATGTAGGGTTAAAAGGATAAATTTTAGGCTTTCTTCTTTCTAGCTCAATTGCTTTAAGCGAGTCTATTTCTTTTTGAAAAGCGAGGACACGAGCATCTTCTTGCGGTTGCGCAGCGGGTGAATCTTTAAGACTTTTACTAACCGCAATAACACCTAGACACGCAAGACAAAGTATGGCAAAAAACAAAATCCCATTTCGCTTACGTCTGTCGTAAACAAAATGGGATTTAAATAGTTTCATCTTATGTGATCTTAGTCTATAGCTTGCTCCTTAAGCCTTATAGCATCAAGGTATCTTTTAAGCTGCTTTTTCACTACTGGGAATAAGAAGAAAAGACCTACCATATTAGGGAATACCATTGCAAATATCATTGCGTCTGAGAATGCCCAGATTGAATTCATACTTGCAGAAGCTCCTACCACTACAAAGGTTAAGAATAATATTTTATATACAAGATCTGCTACTTTACCACGCCCGAAAAGGAATTTCCAAGACTGTAACCCGTAGTAAGACCAAGAGATCATAGTTGATACTGCAAATAGTACAACTGCTATCGTTAAGAACACGTTAGAGTAAGGAATGTACTCTGCAAATGCCTTTGATGTAATACCTGCTCCCTCAAAAGATTCCCCACCTATTAATACTGCTCCTGTACCGTCTCCTCCATACTCAAAGAATCCTCCGAAATTGAAGATTATGATTACTAAGGCTGTCATAGAACAGATAAGTACTGTATCAATAAAAGGCTCTAATAATGCAACTAACCCCTCACTTGCAGAATATTTTGTGCGTACTGCAGAGTGCGCAATAGATGCAGAACCTGCACCAGCCTCATTTGAAAAGGCAGCTCTTTTAAATCCAACTAGTAGAACTCCTATAAAACCTCCTACTCCAATTGCTGTAGGAGTAAAAGCTTCTTGCACTATAAGTGCTACAGCATCATCTATAAGACTAAAATTACTAAAGATGATATATAAACAAGCAAGAACATACATAACTGCCATAAATGGTACCACCTTCTCAGTTACCTGAGCAATACGTTTTATACCACCTATAATGATAATACCTACTATAATTGCAAGAACAATACCTACTATAAAACCAGAGGCTGCACTTGTCATATTAAACATTTCTTTAAGTACAATGGTTGCCTGGTTAGATTGTGCAGCGTTACCTCCACCAAAAGATCCACCTATACAGAAGATTGCAAAAATTACAGCTGCTACTTTACCTAGTGTTGCAAATCCTCTTGCTTTAAGCCCCTTAGTAAGGTAATACATAGGCCCTCCGTATACGGTACCATCTTCACCTACATCTCTGTATTGTACTCCTAGAGTACACTCTACAAATTTTGTAGACATCCCTAATAAACCACAAACTATCATCCAGAATGTTGCACCTGGTCCTCCTAATGCGATTGCTAGCGCAACCCCCGCAATGTTACCATTACCTACGGTACCAGAAACTGCTGTTGCCAGTGCTTGAAAGTGAGAAACTTCACCATCTGAACTTTCATCACGTATTGTGTCTACAATGTCACCATCTACAGCGAGGTTGTCATCTATTTTTTCAATATGATCTTCAATGTCTACTTTAGTAAGATCTTGCCCTTGAGCGATACCATCTTCTCCATAAAGCTCTGTAGCCCCGTGTTTTTCAATATCTTCATATTTACCACGTACCGTCTGGATAGCTCTCCAGAAATATCTAATGTTTGGAAAACCAAAGTAAATTGTAAAAAATGCAGCACTTGCTACAAGTAATATAAGTACAAATGGAGTACCTGCTACTTCAAAAAATACGATAGCAGAAAAGAAATCTGAAACAGGCTGGAATGCTTGATCAATTTTTTGATCAATTCCTACTTCTTGGTTGTTTTGTGCAAATGAAATTAATGGAATAAATGCTGATAAAATGAATAGAAGATATTTCTTCATCATATGTATGTGTTTGGTTATAATAAAAATTCAGCTAGCAATATCTAAAAAAATGCCCCTTATTCAAAGGAAAGTCTCTTAAAATAGTACACATTTACTAAATACCGAAAGTAGCGTGTAGTTTTTTGATTTGTTCAGGCCTTCCTATAACGATGAGTTTAGATTCTTTCTCTATCCTCATATCTGCCTCAGGGTTAACAATGTACTTACCAGATGGAGATCTATATCCTATAATAGTACACCCAGTTCTGTACCGTAAATTAATTTCTTTAATAGTGGCTTCTTTACCATCTAGACATACTTGACTAAAACCTATTTCCTCAACATTTATACTATCCTCCTCTCCCACTACAGATAAGTTGTCTAAAAATTCAATAAGATCTGGAACAACCACCAGTGATGCCATATGGTCACCACCTATGCGATCTGGCATAATCACATTATCTGCGCCAGCAAGTTTGAGTTTTTTTTGTGAAGTTTCTGCCGTGGCTCTACTTATAATTTTTAATGTACTATTAAGCTGCCTCGCACTTAATACAATAAAGAGATTATCTGCATCTTCAGGCAATGCACATAATAATGCAGATGCACGGTCTATACCTGCTTTTTCAAGAATTTCATCTTCATTTGCATTACCATTTACAAAATGAATATTCTTATCAGATTCATATTTTTCAATAATATCTGTGTCCATTTCAATCACAACAAACTGCTTGTTGTATGCCATTAATTTTTGAACAGCTTCTTGACCATTACGACCATAACCACATACTATAATGTGATCATTCATTTTATCTATTTCCTGTTGCACCTTTCTATGTATTAAATCATTGTAAGAACTTCTGCTCAATATATACTCAGAGATTACGGTAATAGCAAAACCTACAATTACTACACTAAGTAATATAAGTATTATAGTAAAAATCTTTGCCTCTGGAGTGAGTGGCACCACCTCTCCAAAACCTACCGTGGTAATGGTTATAACCGTCATATACATAGCGTCTACCCAGCTATAGTCTGCAATAAACTTATATCCTAATACACCTATAGTTAAGGTAATTACAAGAAGTATAACGGCTAGATAAATCTTATGTTTAAATAGAGAGAATAGTCTCATAGATCAAAAACAGAGGTTCGTTTTGTATAAATGAGATCCTTTAATTTAAGCCAGAAGGCTACGGTTAGGTACAATGCAAAACCTGCTCCCAGCGTTGCAAACGATACGTAAATAAAAAAAAGACGTACATTCTTTGCTCGCATACCTAACCTATCTGCAAGCCTCGATGACACGTAAAAGCCACGTTTTTCAAAATAGTGTCGTATGTTGTAAACAAATTTTAGCATCGTTGTACTTAAAAAAACTATTGTAACTAAAAGTGGTTGTGGAGGCGATGCTTTTTGTTACGCTTTCGCGAAAGCGTAATTATACACCTCACGCTAAAAGAGCCTAGTTTGCGACCTCGCTCATAAATTTAATTCTATACAGACGAAGCTCCTCATCTTCATATTCTCCATCAAACTCTTCCATAGCTACATCTATCTTATCTGTCTCTGCCTCCATAAAATAATCGTGTAACTCTTCTTGTTGATCTTCATCAAGAATGTCATTAATCCAGTAGTCTATATTGAGTCTGGTACCACTAAAAACTATGGCTTCCATCTCTTTAATAAAATCTGGCATTTCCTTACCCTTTGCAGAAGCAAGATCATCTAGCGGCAGTTTACGATCTACATTTTGTATAATATAAAGTTTAAGACCACTGTTTGCCCCTGTACTTTTAACAACAAGATCATCTGGACGGAGAATATCATTTTCCTCCACATAAGTCTGTATGAGCTTTACAAAATCTTTTCCATACTTTTTTGCCTTTCCATCGCCTACTCCGTGTACGTTACCAAGCTCTTGAATGGTAATAGGGTACTTTATAGCCATATCTTGCAATGATGGGTCTTGAAAAACTACAAATGGAGGTACATCGAGCTTTTTTGCAACCTTTTTGCGCAAGTCACGTAGCATTTCCATCAGTTTTTTATCTGCGCCTCCAGCTTTTTGGGCAGAGATAATTGTATTGTCTGCATCTACCCCAAAGGTATGATCATCTGTCATCATAAATGAAGATGGTTCTTCTATGAAAGAAAGACCTTTAGGTGTCATTTTTATCACACCATAAGTCTCTATATCTTTTTTAATATATCCTGCGACAATAGCTTGTCTTAATAGTGCAAACCAATATTCTTTTTTCTGGTCTTTACCTATTCCAAAGAATGCTTGCTCGTGTGTTTTATGAGAGGTGATGATTGCATTTTCCTTACCCCTAAGCGTGAAAACTACTTCTTTACTCTTATAAATTTCTTTTGTATCACGTATTACAGTAAGCACTTTTACAAGTTCATCTTTTGCTTCGTGCTTCTTTTTTGGGTTGCGCATATTATCATCCAGCATCCCACCTTCTCCAGTAGCGTTATCAAACTCTTCACCAAAATAGTGTAGAATGAACTTCCTTCTAGAAATACTTGTCTCTGCAAATGCGACTACTTCTTGCAATAGTGCGTGACCTATCTCCTGCTCTGCTACAGGTTTACCACTCATAAACTTCTCGAGCTTCTCAATATCCTTGTAGGCATAAAAAGCAAGGCAATGGCCCTCGCCTCCATCGCGACCAGCACGACCTGTTTCTTGATAATAGCTCTCAATACTTTTAGGTATATCGTGATGAATCACAAAGCGCACATCTGGCTTATCTATACCCATACCAAAGGCTATGGTTGCAACCACAACATCTACATCTTCCATTAAGAACATATCTTGATGTCTTGCTCTAGTCTTTGCATCTAGACCTGCGTGATAAGGCACTGCTTTAAGACCATTAACTTGTAGAGTTTGTGCTAGCTCTTCTACGCGTTTACGTGCAAGACAATAGATTATGCCGCTCTTACCTTCATTTTGCTTTACAAAGCGAATGATATCTGCATCTACTTGTGCTGCTTTAGGGCGCACTTCATAATAAAGGTTAGGTCTATTAAAGGAAGCTTTAAAAGTATTTGCGTTTGTTATCCCTAAGTTTTTAAGAATATCTTCTTGCACTTTTGGTGTGGCAGTAGCTGTTACAGCTATGATAGGGATATTATCACCTATTCTTCCTATAATCTTTCTAAGGTTTCTATACTCAGGTCTAAAGTCGTGACCCCACTCTGAGATACAGTGTGCCTCGTCTATAGCCAGAAAAGATATTTTCTGCTCACGTAAGAACTCTACATTTTCTTCTTTGGTAAGTGATTCTGGAGCAACATATAGCAGTTTTGTAACACCTCTTGCTATATCCTCTTTAACCGTTTTAATCTCTCCTTTAGTAAGAGAACTATTTAAAACGTGAGCAATGCCCTCATCTTGTGAGATACCGCGCAAGGCATCTACTTGATTTTTCATAAGAGCTATGAGAGGAGACACCACAATAGCGGTTCCCTCTGCTATAAGAGCTGGCAGTTGGTAACATAGCGATTTACCACCACCAGTAGGCATTATAACAAAGGTGTGGTTTCCTCCTACAATGCTTTTTATTACCTCTTCCTGCAAACCCTTAAACTGACCAAAGCCAAAATATTTCTTAAGTTCTTTGTGTAAGTCTATTTGTTCTGTCTTCATCTATTCAAATGCATTTTTACATACCTTTGTGTTTTCTAAAGATAGTAATTTCCCCACGTTAAACAAATCATAACAAAACCAAGTTTTGAACATAACTCAGCAAATCATTGCTAGCGCACAGAAAACCATTAACATTGAGCAGGCTGCCATTGCAAATCTATCGTCACTTATAGATGAAGAATTTGCTCAAGCAGTGCAAGCTATTTACTCATCAAAGGGTAGAGTTGTTATTACAGGTATAGGTAAAAGCGCCATTATAGCTCAAAAAATAGTTGCAACACTTAACAGTACAGGTACTCCTGCACTATTTATGCACGCGGCAGATGCGATACACGGCGACCTAGGGAGTATACTTATAGATGATATTGTAATATGTATCTCAAAGAGCGGTACAACACCAGAGATTAAAGCCTTAGTCCCACTTATTAAGAAAACCGAGAATACACTCATTGCAATTACTTCAAATAAAACATCATTTTTAGGCAATGAGGCAGACTATGTTTTGCACGCCTTTGTAAAAGAAGAGGCTTGCCCTAATAACCTTGCCCCTACTACAAGCACCACTGCACAGCTCGTTATAGGTGATGCAGTTGCTGTAGCATTACTAGACCTGAGAGGTTTTACAGAAAAAGACTTTGCAAAGTATCACCCAGGAGGTGCGTTAGGCAAGCGATTATATCTTACAGTACAAGATATATGTGCCACACATCAAAACCCTGCAGTAACACCAGATGCAAGCATTAAAGAGGTTATCGTTGAAATCTCTAAAAAAAGACTAGGTGTAACCGCCGTCGTTTTGAATGGGGTTATACAAGGAATAATCACAGACGGAGACCTCCGTAGAATGCTTGCAAAAAACGACTCACTAGAAGGGCTTACAGCACAACAGATTATGAGCGAAAATCCAAAAACTGTAAATCACACAGCTATGGCAATCGCTGCAAAAGATATTCTAGAAGAACATAACATAAGCCAGCTTCTGGTCGTAAAAGATGGTAACTATGCTGGCGTTGTACATATACACGACCTCATAAAAGAAGGAATCGCATAATGGCAAAAAAAGAAAAAAAACACCCTGATGAGATGTCCTTTCTGGATCATCTTGAAGAATTAAGATGGCATTTAATAAGAGCAACACTAGCAGTAGTTATCATAGGTGTAGTCGCTTTTATTTTTAAGGGAACACTTTTTAAAATCATCTTTGGGCCACAAAGTCCTGACTTTGTTTCTTACGACATACTCTGTGAGATATCACGCTTCTTTGGGGCCGAAAAAGGATGCATTGCAGATGGTGATATGGACTTTATTATACAGAGTAGAAAGGTTGCAGGACAGTTTAGCGCAGCTATATGGACCTCCATTATGGCGGGCGTTGTGATAGGTTTTCCATACATACTTTATGAATTTTGGAAATTTATCTCACCAGGCTTATATGAGAATGAGCGTAAATCTAGTAAGGGTTTTATAGTTGTTGCCTCATTGCTTTTCTTTATGGGAGCAGCATTTGGATACTTTGTAGTAGCACCACTTTCTATAAACTTTCTTGCCACTTTTAAAATATCTGAAGCCGTTCAAAATGAATTTGACATAGACTCATTTATAGGGCTTGTGCGTGCATCTGTACTAGCTTCTGGTTTTATATTTGAACTACCTATCATTATGTATTTTTTAACTAAAATAGGCCTAGTTACACCAGAATTTTTAAAGAAAAACAGAAAGTATGCGCTTGTAATTGTATTAATTTTGGCGGCCATAATCACACCGCCAGATATATCAACACAAGTCATTGTTGCTATACCGATAATTATACTTTACGAGGTTAGTATTTTTATCTCAAGAGGTGTAATAACAAGAGAAAAACGCCGACTCAAAAAAGCCGGTCTCGCATAAGAAACAGGCAAAAATTATTAATAATTAATCGTTGTACGCTTTCGCGAAAGCGTAAACCCCCACTTACATTATGAGTAACAATATAATAGACGACTTTAATAGCTATCGTTCGAAAATGAATGATAAAATACTCGCAGACAATAACAAAATTGTAAAGCGCATCTTTAACCTTGACACAAACGCTTTTACCGCGGGTGCTCTAGACAAAAAGACAAAAGAACTTTTAGGTCTTGTTGCCTCTACAGTCCTACGTTGTGATGACTGTGTAAAATATCACTTAGAGAGCTGCCACGACGAGGGCGTGACTAAAGAGGAGGTGATGGAAACACTTAGTATAGGTACTCTTGTAGGAGGAACTATAGTAATACCACACCTACGCCGTGCTTATGAGTACTGGGAAGCCCTAGATGAAAAGAAAGGAAATCAATAAGCATTTCTTTTTTGTTATAAAGATCTATAATGCTTGTTCTTAATGAGCGTTATAGATCTTTAAAATAAAGGCTTAAACAATACGTATATTTGTTACATATGAAACTACGCGCAGAAAACTTAATGAAATCTTACAAAGGCCGAAAGGTTGTAAAGGGGATTTCTGTAGAAGTTAACCAAGGTGAAATTGTAGGTCTCTTAGGCCCTAATGGAGCCGGGAAGACTACGTCGTTTTATATGATAGTGGGTCTTGTAAAGCCTAATGGCGGTAATATATACCTAGACCAGCAAGATATTACTAAATACCCTATGTATAAAAGGGCGCAAAACGGTATAGGCTACCTAGCGCAAGAAGCTTCTGTTTTTAGAAAACTGAGTATAGAAGATAATATATTAAGCGTTTTACAGCTTACTAAACTGTCTAAAAAAGAGCAACTTCACAAGATGGAGGAGCTTATAGAAGAGTTTAGCTTAGGGCATATACGTAAAAGCCGTGGTGACCTTTTATCTGGTGGAGAGCGTAGACGTACAGAAATTGCTAGAGCTCTTGCTACCTCACCATCTTTTATATTACTAGATGAGCCCTTTGCCGGTGTAGACCCGGTTGCTGTAGAAGATATACAGCGCATCGTTGCACAGCTCAAAAATAAAAACATAGGCATCCTTATCACAGATCACAATGTGCAAGAAACGCTGGCTATCACAGACCGCACTTACCTAATGTTTGAAGGAAGTATACTCAAACACGGAGAGCCAGAAGAACTCGCAGCAGATGAGATGGTGAGAAAAGTCTATCTAGGTCAGAACTTTGAACTAAGAAAAAAGAAGCTCTTTTAATTAAAGCTTACATACAATCTTATAATTAAGATCACCCTCTATATATCTTGTTATGAAATATACTTATACTCTCATACTTGTAGTCCTATTTTCTGTTTTTTGTAAAGCACAAACACCTATTCCTTCTCAAGAGCAAGATACTCTGGGTATCTTAAAACTTGCTTTTTACGACACAAAGGTGATGCTTAAAGGTATAGGCCACGCATACACAGGCCCTCTGCGATGGAAAAAAGATGACTTTATTGTGGCAGGAGCCATTGTAGGTGGTACTGCACTCCTCTACTTTGTAGATGATGATGTAGAAAACTACTTTATAGACAGAAGAGAAGATATCCCTACGGTACTTGATGAAGCTGGAGAGCGACTAGGGAGCCCTCAAGTAGCTTATGGAATTACAGCTGGTACTTATCTTTTTGGGTTATTTACAAAAAATGAAAAAGTACGTCGTACTGGAGCTTTAATGACCTCATCTGCAGTGACTGCTGGATTATTACAAACACTTCTTAAAGCATCAACAGGAAGAAGTAGACCTACTAATGGTCAAGGTAAATTTAGCTTTAATCCTTATAGTGGCGAGGCTGGTTTTAGAGCATTCCCTTCTGGTCACACCATTCTTTCTGTAACAATGGCTCACGCAGTAGCAAAGCAATTTGATAATGTTTGGGTAAAAGTTGGTATTTATGCTATAGGCTCCATAGCTCCTTTACAAAGGTTATGGGGTGGAGCGCACTGGCTTACAGACGTAGCACTTAGTGCTGCACTTAGTATTGTGATAGTAGATTCTATAGACAACTATATGAACAAGGCAAATGTATATCCCGACGGCTCTAAAAAAAACAATAGCATTTCTTGGAAATTTAATGTAGGCTTAGGTCGCGCCGGGCTTACTGGTACTTTCTAGATTAATTTACTGGTAAAGTTTCTTGTTTCTGTGCTTTTATAGTAAGCACAAGCATTGCTACCCTGCTTATCACAAAACAAAACAACCCAAAAACGGTACATAATAATGCTACTTTGAGCCCTCCTGCCATCATAGGCTGTGAGATGTTCCCATTTCCCTCTATAGCATCAAAGGCTGTAATAAGACCTATAGTAGACCCGAGAAGTCCCCACATAAGTGCAAAGAGACTGAGATGACCTATGAGCTCTAGTGTATTTCTTACACGTTTTTTACCTACGAGTGCTAAAATAAATAAGACTACTACTGCAAGTAAAACAAGTAAAATAGGTACCATAAATAATGGCCCTCCTTCATTAATACGATCGATAATTTGTGACATAATATATAGTGTTAAAGGTTAAAAATAATTCTTTTAATGCTAGAGACGTATCATCTCTATATATATGTTTTCAGTTTTTATGCTTTCGCGAAAGCTAAAAAAGCTCCTATAGCTATCCTCTTTTTTAATCCTCAACTACTAACTCTGAATACTTGGCAGTTAACTTGTCAACATCAAATGTTCCTTGATCTTTTAAATGTTCATTAAAGAATCGTACAACGGTCTCTGAAGTTATTCTACTTGCTAGACTTTTATCTATGCTGCCGCTTTCGCTTAGTTTTGAAATATTTATGATATATGGAATATCCATAAAACTTGCGTGACCTGAGTTTTGTAGCAAAAAACTAGTAAAATTTGCAATATTATCTTCTCGATAAACTTGAGTATTAATCTTAGGGTGATTGTCTGGCCAGTCTGAAGATAATAAAACAAATGGCTGCCTTAGAGTATCATTTATTACAGTACCCCATTGTACTCCATCTATATTAAACCCTGCTTTAATTTTAATACTATTTACCATTGCTTGCCCTATAGCTGCACCTCCTTGTGAATGACCGAAAACTCCAATATTGTTAAGATCAATATGATTAGATAAAAATGATTTTGCATTCCATACTTCAAGCTCATTAACAACTACCTTTACATCTATAGCCCATCGTTGAGTGATTTCTGAAGCATAATAGTTTAACACCAATCTTTCTGCTACGGCACGTTTTTCTACTTTTGTGGTTGCTTTGAGAAAATCTTGAGAGCTAGTCCAGGCGAGATCTGTCATTTCTTGATTAAGTTTTTGACTATCATATTCGGCATTAAAATATGCTATACGTCCATCCGGAAATAATGAACCCATACTCTCATAGGTGTGATTGATTACTAAAACAATATATCCGTGACTTACGATATCTTCAATAATAGCAGAATATCCCGTTGCATTAGAATACTGACCGTGTGAAAATATTAATACAGGAAACTCACCTGGTGCAACTTGTGCATCTTTAAACGTATGTGTTTCAATTAAGTCTAAATAATTAAAAGACGTTATGGGTAAGCCATATTTTAATGCAAACCCCTGTCTATCTGCCTGATTTAAATAAGGCTCTCTACTTTCCTCTTCTGGCGCTGCAGGAAACCAAGCTTTTATCATTAATTCTCTTGTATCATTAGGGTCTTCGGTAATGATTTCATCAAGATCAGTCTTGAAATAAATATCTTGAGCTCCCACTTCATACACCCCGGTAGGCTCCGGCAATGTAAAGACTGGGAAGATATATGGTAAAACCCAGGCAAGGCTCAAGGATAAAAACAAAAAAAGTCCCACCACTATTTTCTTAAATAAACTGCCCCTAAAAAAGACTTTTCCAAAACATAGTAATAGCATACTAATAAGGAGTATAAAATATGCCGGAATCATTTGCCAGCGATAGCCTTCTAAAATAATTTGCAACAAAGTCACTACTAGAATTGAAATTATTAAGATTTTCTTATTCAAACCTCTCACACGTGTTATCACAAGCGGTAGCACTGTTATCATTACTAGTATTAAAATTTCTAAAATTCTCATAGTTATTTAAATTAATCTATTTCAAAAGCTCAGCGTAAATGTAAAATCTTTAATGTCGCGTGATAATTTAAATCGACAAGCAACTATATTTAAAGGTGTTTCCACCGGACTATCTGTATAAAATGCAAAAACACAACACAATCTGTCATATATATTTATAAAAGCGTTATTCATCTCAAAATAAATAAGGGCTACCATTTTTTTGTCATCTTTGTGAGATGCTTGCATCATTGCTTAAAAAAACCATTTACTTACCTATACATATTATACTATGGGTATTAGTATGGTTATTTTACATTTATTTCTTTAGCTATGCGGCAGATAATGATCAGTTTGTCATACACTTTGCAACTAGTCTCTTACCTATTACTATCGTAGCGACCTACATTATTGCTTATTACCTGATACCGCATTTTCTTCTCAAAAAGAGATATATTGTTTTTACTACATACCTATTATATACTGTAGTAGGCTCACTGTTTTTAATAATTATCATCACCTTCATAAACTTTATCTTCTTGTCTAATTATGATATGAAGCAAATGCCCTTGCTCACACGCAACTTTGTTTTTGTTTTTATACTCGTGTACCTCGTGGCTGGATTAGTCTCACTGGCACAGCTACTCAAATACAACTACAAGGCATTACATCGCAATAGTGTATTAGAAAATAAAATACTAGAAGGGCAATTACTACTTAAAGAAAAGGAACTCCATTACCTTAAAGAGCAAATACACCCACACTTTTTATTTAACACACTTAATACGATTTATGGAGCGGCCCTAAAAGAATCTAAGCACACTCCTGACCTGATTCTTAAATTATCTAATTTACTAGACTACTCGCTTAATCAAATAAAGAAAAAGACCGTTGCCATATCTGAAGAGACTGGATATATAGACTCCTATATAGGTCTAGAGCAAGTGCGCTTTAGAGACTCTCTAAGTGTCACCTTTACAAAAAACATACAGCGAGATATTCAAGTCCCACCTATGTTATTTATCGCGTTTGTAGAAAATGCTTTTAAACACGGAGGACCTATAGATGAGTTCCTTATTATAAACATACATCTTGAGGTGGTAGATAAGCGATTACATTTTACCATAAAAAATACAGTAAAAGCTACTCAAAACAACACGCTTAATCACGGTCTTGGTCTTAAAAACAGTAAAAAAAGACTTGATGTGCTTTACCCACAGAAATACACACTCACGAGTGAGTTAAAAGACAACTGGTTTTACCTAAATGTAAACATTAGATTAGATCAATGAGAACGTACAATGCAATCATAATAGACGACGAGCCTATGGCACGTGAAATTTTAGAAAGTCACCTTTCAAAAATTGAACAAATAAGCGTGGTAGCCTCTTGTAAAAATGCCGCACAGGGTTTTAGCACTCTAAGTGCTCACGATGTAGACCTTGTGTTTCTAGACATAAATATGCCAGAGGTGACAGGTCTTATGTTTGCCAGAGCAATACAAGGTAATACTAAGATTATTTTCACCACCGCTTACCGTGAGTATGCCATAGATGGATTTGATCTTCAAGCAGTAGACTACCTACTTAAACCTATCTCACTAGAAAGATTGATGAAGGCCCTACAAAAATTTTATAACGAAGTAGAAAAACCAGCACAAAAAACCATTACAGATACCTTTACCTTTTTTAGATCTGACCGTAAAATGGTGAAAGTAGACTTCAACAGTATTCTCTATATAGAGAGTCTAGGTGACTACCTAAAAATTCACACGAACGATGAGATTATTGTTACCCGAGAGACATTATCATCTGCTATAGAAAAATTGCCCATAAAACAATTCTTAAGAACCCATCGCTCATACATAGTGGCTGTGCAAAAAATAGATAGCTACACAAATGAGCACATCACTATAGATAAAACCGTTATCCCTATAAGTAGAAGCTATCGAGATACAACGCTTCAGTCATTAAGTTCTATAAAATAACGCAGTTTATTGCGTACCTTTGCAAGCCTTTAAAAGTCTTAACGACTGAGGTAAAAATAATGTGTTGATTACGCTTTCGCGAAAGCGTAAAAGACCCCATTAAAAGGAGTACCGCATACTATGAAAACAGAATTAGAAAGACAATTAGATCAAATTGAAGCAATAGGTGATGACCACATAGGGACCAGTGCGGTTACCCCATTGCGCGCAGATGCTTTTGAAATGAGCAATGCAGATAAACTTGTAAGCATCCAGAAAGACGTCGCTCACATTATGGAAACCCTAGGGCTAGATATGACAGACGACAGCCTTAAAGGAACACCAAAACGTGTGGCAAAGATGTTTGTAAACGAGATATTTTCTGGTTTACACCCTGATAATAAGCCTAATGTTTCAGTATTTGATAATAATTACAAATACGGAGAGATGCTAGTTGAAAAAAATATTACAGTATACTCTACTTGTGAGCATCACTTACTACCTATAGTAGGTCGTGCACACGTAGCATACATCTCAAACGGAACCGTGGTTGGGCTTAGTAAAATGAATCGCATTGTAGACTACTATGCAAAGCGTCCTCAAGTACAAGAGCGACTCACTATGCAAATCGTGCAAGAATTACAACGAGCTATGGGAACAGAAGATGTAGCCTGTGTTATAGACGCAAAACATCTTTGTGTAAACAGCCGTGGTATACGTGATATAGAAAGTAGCACGGTAACTAGCGAGTTTGGTGGGAAGTTTAAAGAAGAAGCTACACGTAGAGAATTTTTAGACTACATCAAGCTAGACACAGATTTTTAAGAAGCTATAGCTTGCTTATACATACCTATAAAAAAGCGGTTTCTTTTTAGTGACCGCTTTTTGAGTTTTACAATTAAGATATTTACCTTCGTTACACACATAAATAGCACATAAAATGCCTTTATACCAAGATCAAGAACTCACAGTTTACAACTCGCTTTCTGGAAAGAAAGAAATCTTCACACCTCTACTCGAGGGTTATGTAGGTATGTATGTGTGCGGTCCTACGGTATATAGTAATGTACACTTAGGTAATGTGCGCACCTTTATGAGTTTTGATATGATATTTAGGTATCTCAAACACTTAGGTTATAAAGTGCGCTATGTGCGTAATATTACAGATGCTGGTCACCTCACAGATGATGCAGATCAAGGAGAAGATAAGATTGCAAAAAAAGCTAGACTAGAGCAAATTGAGCCTATGGAAGTTGTACAGAAGTACACGCTAGACTTTCACGATATTCTCAATAAATTTAACTTCTTACCTCCTAGTATAGAACCTACAGCTACAGGTCACATCATAGAGCAAATAGAAATAATCAAAAAGATTATAGACAACGGGTATGCTTATGAGAAAAATGGCTCAGTATACTTTGATGTAATAAAATTTAATGAAGACCACGAGTATGGTAAACTTTCTGGCCGCAAGCTAGAAGATATGATTACAAACACTCGTGCCCTTAGTGCGCAAGATGAGAAGAACAATCCTCAAGATTTTGCACTTTGGAAAAAAGCCGAACCTGAGCACATAATGCGCTGGCCTAGCCCGTGGGGTGATGGCTTCCCAGGGTGGCACCTAGAGTGTACTGCAATGAGTACAAAATATCTAGGAGAACAGTTTGATATACACGGTGGTGGTATGGATCTTAAGTTCCCTCATCACGAGTGTGAGATCGCTCAAAACGAAGCCGCTATAGGAACAGAACCTGTAAAGTACTGGCTACACGCAAATATGCTCACTCTTAACGGCCAGAAAATGGCAAAGAGTACTGGTAACAGCATCAACCCAGGTGAGATTTTTACAGGAGATAGTCCCCACTTAACAAAAGGATTTGCGCCTAGCGTTGCACGGTTTTTTATCCTCCAGAGTAGCTACCGCAGCATTATGGACTTCTCAAACGACGCCTTACTAGCGAGTGAAAAAGGTTTTAACAGACTAATGGAAGCGCTCAAGATTGTAAAAAATCTAGACACATCTAAAGAAAGTAGCTTTAATGTAAACGACTGGAAGGCGTCTTGCTACGCCGCGATGAATGACGATTTTAACACTCCGATACTCATTGCACATCTTTTTGATGCAGTAAAGCAAATACACCTTATTAAAGACGGAAAAGCAACTATCACTGCAAGTGATCTTAAGTTATTACTTGAGACGATAAATGCTTTCGTTTTTGACGTACTTGGACTTGAAGACAATAACGCTTTCGCGAAAGCGGACGACTCAAAATTAAGTGGTACCGTAGAGTTACTTATAAAACTTCGTAAAGAAGCGCGTGAAAACAAAGATTTTGCACTAAGCGACAAAATACGAGATGAACTTTTAGAGCTAGGAATTCAACTGAAAGATGGTCGTGAGGGAACTACCTTTACTGTAAACTAATGGCTTCTGCAAAGAAAATAGCAATTGCTCCCTTTTTAGGAATCATCTGGTTTTACCAAAAATTCATCTCCTCGTGGACACCTAGCACCTGCCGCTACTCGCCCACTTGCTCCCATTACACCAAGACAGCTTTACAAAGGCACGGACTTTTAACAGGTGGAAAACTGGCGATAAAACGTATTTTCTCTTGCCATCCTTGGGGTGGCCAAGGATATGATCCTGTGCCAGAAAAAGAACCCTTAAATAATGACTAAAGCTTTTTACTATCTGCCATTAAGGTTTTAACTTGCTTTCCATAATTATAAACACAGCGTCATAAGTACGGTGCTAAAAAGATCAAAATAGAAAATATGTTTGCACTCAAATTTACTTGGAACCCAGTATCTGGATTAGATTTAGGTTTTATCACCATTCATTTTTACAGTTTGATGTTTGTAGTGGCATTTTCATTAGGTTTTTACTTGATGAAAAAGATGTTCATACGTGAGGAGGTAGCTATAGAAAAATTAGATAGTCTTTTTATCTATGCAGTCGTTTCTACTCTTTTAGGAGCACGACTAGGTCACGTATTTTTTTATCAAACAGAGCTTTTATGGGAAGATCCACTATCTGTAATACTTCCGTTTAGGTTTGTTCCAGAATTTGAGTTTACTGGTTTTAGAGGCCTTGCCAGTCACGGTGCTGCCATCGCGACTATATTTGGTCTTTATTTATACAATAAAAAAATCTTACATAAATCTGTGCTATGGATTTTAGACCGCGTAGTTATTACCTGCGCATCTGGAGCCATTTTTGTACGCATAGGTAACTTTTTAAACTCAGAAATGGTGGGTAAGATTACAGATGGTCCACTAGGCATACAGTTTGTGCAAGACGAGATTTCTGAGCGACGTGCTGTAGGCCTTACAAACATACAAAACCCAAAAAAGGCATATCAAGCCCTTACTGAAGATCCACAATTTTCCGAAATAATAAGTAGTATTCCTTACCGATACCCGGGGCAACTTATGGAAGCATTTGGCTATGTATTTGTATTTATCATATTATACCTTTTATACTGGAAAACTGAGGCGCGTAAAAAACCTGGATTCTTGTTTGGATTATTTTTACTTCTTCTTATGACAGTGCGCCTTGTGGTCGAAAACTTTAAGAGAGAACAAGTAGAAGGTAGAGAGGACTGGATATTTAACCTTAATACAGGACAGGTATTGAGTATTCCCTTTATCCTTATTGGACTCTACTTTGTTATTACCGCATTTACTAAAAAACCTATTAATGAAACTAATTAAACCCTTTACGCTATCACTCGCTGCCTTATTAACATTAAGTAGTTGTAATAATACTAGTGGCTCTGATAAAGTAATAACTATGGAGACTCCCGCATTTAATAAAGAGGGAGAATTATCACTATATAAAGCTTCTGGCAAACTTATAAGAACAATAGATGTAGAAGTAGCAGATACTGCCTTTGAGCAAGAAACAGATCTCAAAAATAGAGACCTCTTAAAAGCCCATCAAGGTATGTTATTCTTGTACCCAGAAGAGGATTTACGTGGGTACTTTATGAAAGACATACGCTACCCACTAGATATTATATTTATAAATAGAGATAATAGAATCGTGAGCTTTGCAGAGAATACAACTCCTCTAGATGATAGTACATTTTTACCTTCTCAAGTACCAGCACAACTCGTATTAAAAATAAATGGAGGTCTATCTGAAGAATGGGTTATAGAAGTAGGCGACTATGTAGAATGGAAATTTACTAACTAATATGATTTTAACACCCACTAGTTACAATAAAGTACTACTTTAAAATAAATCACATAATAAATCCTCCTATCAAACTTTTGATAGGAGGATTTATTTTTATACTTCTTTCTGTAGATAAAGCACAAAAAACCCGTCTCAATAAATGAGACGGGTTTTGAACTATCTTGAAGTAAAACTTATTTCTTAGCTAAGAAATCGTTTACTTGATCTGGAGACATTACTGACTCAACAAAAGTATAAGCTCCAGTTTTTGGAGATTTTACCATTTTGATCGCTTTAGTTAAACGCTTTGATCCTGTCTGTAACGATGCAACTGATTTCTTTGCCATAACTTATTTGATTTCTTTATGAACAGTCATCTTCTTAAGTACGTTGTTGAATTTCTTCAACTCCATACGGTCAGGTGTGTTCTTTTTATTTTTTGTCGTGATGTATCTTGACGTTCCTGGTTGACCAGTCGCTTTGTGCTCTGTGCACTCTAAGATTACTTGTACTCTATTCCCTTTCTTTGCCATCTCGGTTTACTTTATGGGATTATTTAGTTAAGAATCCGTTTGCGCGAGCCTCTTTAACAACCGCGTCGATTCCTTTCTTATTGATATTTTTTAATGCAGATGCAGATACTTTCAAAGTGATCCACTTATCTTCTGCTGGAAGGTAAAAACGTTTTTTCATAAGATTCACGTTAAATTTACGCTTCGTCTTATTCATCGCGTGGGAAACATTGTTTCCTACCATTGCTTTTTTACCTGTAAGCTCACAAACTCTAGACATTCCTAAAACTTTAAATAGTTATTTCAAAACAGGGTGCAAAAATACGTAATTTTATAGGTCACTACAAAACTTATTTCTAGTTTTTTCCTGTTAATTTATTTTATGACTCTTATTTTCTACAATAGAGCCCTCTAATTTATATAATAGAAGGGTTTTTATTACGCTTTCGCGAAAGCGTACCAAAAAACATTTTATCCCTCCTTACGTATCACATCTCTTAATAGCTCAAGTGCTTTATTAACACTCTTGCCTATGACTCTCTTGCGGTGATTACCCATCATAAAGTGATGTGCAGTAACTCCCTTATCTGTGGCGACACCTATGTATACTGTACCTACCTCTGCATCACTATCACCCTTAGAAGGTCCAGCATTACCCGTGGTAGATATACCTATGTCTGATTTATAGAGGCGCTTTGCGTTTACCGCCATTTGTGAAGCAACCTCTGCACTTACTACAGAATGCTTGTCTATCACAGTAGGGTCTACACCTAGTATATCTATTTTAGACTGTGTGGCATAAGTTACTAGACTTCCTTTAAGATATTGAGATGCGCCACCGTGCTTTGTAAAACGCTCTACCATTTGACCTCCTGTACAGCTCTCTGCAATGGCTATTGTTTTATTATGATCTACCAGCAGTTTTGCAACAACTTCTTCTAGCTCTCCATCACTTTCAAAACCGATAAAAATATCATCTATAAGTGGCAAAAGCTTTTTAGTCTGGATAGCCATTTCTTTTTCAAGCACATCTTGCTCTGGTCCAGATGTAGATAGACGTAAGCGCACTCTACCTAGTGAAGGTAAGTAGGCTAGCTTTATAGTGGCGGGCAACTCATTTTCAAAAGTTTCTATACGCTCTGCGATAGCACTCTCTCCCATTCCATAGGTCAAGAAGGTTTTATGAAGTATGTAGGGTAACTTAAACTGCTCTTGAAGTCTTGGTAGCACCTCGTTTTCCATAAGTCCCTTCATTTCGTAAGGAACTCCTGGCATTGAGATAAAGACAGTGTCTTTGTCTTCAATCCACATACCTGGTGCTGTACCAAATTTATTTACAAGTATTTGCGCCTTACTAGGCACTAGCGCTTGTGTTTTATTTGCTTCGAGCATAGGTTTTTTTACATACTCCTTAAACAAGTACGTAACGTGATCTAGCACACTCTGATTGAGCTCTAGCTCATCATTAAAATACTCACATAACGTATGCTTTGTGATATCATCCTTAGTAGGACCTAGTCCCCCTGTGATTATGACAAGGTCTGTACGACTTTGTGCCGCTGCAAAAGCTTCTAAAAGATGTGCCTTATCATCTTGTATAGACGTTATCTGATATACAGAAACCCCTATTTTATTAAGAACTGAAGATATGTATGCACTATTTGTATCTACAATCTGGCCTATGAGTATCTCATCACCTATTGTAATTATTTCTGCTTTCATCTAGAAGTCTTCTTGTAGCTCTGCAATTACCGTAGTAAGGGTATTTGTAATATCATCTAGTTTAGTCTGTATGGCAGATGTAGGCTTATTAGTATCACTCCACTTCTCCATTGCCTTAATTTGATCTAAAAGATCTATACCAAACATATCTAAATTAGGTTTCATTTTATGAGCAAATTGATATGCCATTTTATGGTTTACATTCTCAATAGCATTTTGCATAGCTTCTAGGTCTGGTGGTATCTCTTGTAAAAAAGTTGAAACAATAACTGCCACAAAATCTTCATCACCACCGGCAATCTCTCTTACTTTTTCTAGATTGTAATGTCTTGACATATTACTTTACGTTTATTGAGAACATCTCTGTATCTCCTATAAATCCTTTTAACTTATCGTCTTCTTGTACACGTGCAACACCAGCCGGCGTACCTGTAAATATAATGTCTCCTATCTTAAGTGTAAAATATTGAGAGACATAGCTTATTAAGGCATCAATTTTCCAGAGCATCTCCTTTGTAGAACCTTGCTGTACAACCTCTCCATTAGACTCTAGCCTAAATGAGATATCATCTACACTCTCAAAATCTGATACTGGCAACCATTGCGTCCCTATAACCGCAGCACCATCAAACCCCTTTGCCTTTTCCCAAGGCAATCCTTTTTCCTTAAGCTGCGCTTGTAAATCTCTCGCGGTAAAATCTATACCGAGACCTATCTCATCATAATAGGTGGCAGCAAACTTTTCATCTATATGCTTTCCTATCTTTTTAATCTTAACAAGCACTTCAACTTCGTGATGCACATCATTAGAAAACGGTGGGATCACAAAGGGGTGTTTACTTAACAATATAGAAGAATCTGGCTTCAAAAAAACAACCGGATGCTCTGGTCTTTCGTTTTCGAGCTCTTCTATGTGCTTTGCATAATTGCGACCTATACAAATAAGTTTCATAAATTATCCTTTAGTATTAAGCTTACGTAGTTTTATTGCTGTAAGTACCTTTTTGGTATATAAAGGGAAGTCTGCATTTTGAATCCACCCAAAATATCCTGGCTCCTTCTCTAGCACTTCTTCTACCTTCTTACCCTTATGTTTTCCAAATGTAAAAATCTCTACATCATCCTTATCATACCCTATAAAACCAGCAAAATCTGCATTTCTTTTACGTGTACTAAAATCGCCTAAAAACTTCATATCATTCTCCAGCTCATCATATCTATCTAGTTGAGATTTTAAAACCTCATAGGTAGCCCACGTATCTGCAGATGCGCTATGCGCATTAGTCAGATCCTTATCACAATAAAACTTGTATGCTGCAACCAGTGTGCGCTGCTCCATTTTATGAAAAATATTTTGCACGTCTATAGCGTTGCGATTTTTCATATCAAAGTCTATGCCCGATCGCAGGAGCTCCTCAACCAGAAGTGGTATATCAAATCTGTTTGAATTAAAACCAGCAAGATCTGCGTCTTTTATAATATCATAAATCTCCTTTGCTCGCTCTGCAAAGGTGGGCCTGTCTGCCACATCTGCATCACTTATACCGTGTACTGCGGTCGTTACTGCTGGAATAGGCACCGTAGGATTTATACGCTCTGTAAACTCCTCCTCTCTTCCATCAGGAAAAACTTTAAGGATAGATATCTCTACAATCCTATCTTTTGCGACATTAACACCTGTGGTCTCAAGGTCAAAAAAACAAATGGGTCTTGTTATATTTAATTGCATTTCACAAAAATACTTGTTTATAATTACAATTTTTAAACCTCTAACTATTAAAAATTCTAGAAATGTTATCTTGGTATAAGATTTGATTTCATTCTATTATGAATATAAAATACTTAAGTCTCGTTGTTATTTTTTTCGCTTTCGCGAAAATTTCATTTGCCCAAACCACTGCCTTTACAACTCAAGATGTTGCTGGCACCTATACAAATGATTACAAAAAAGCGCTCATCACAAACCCCGAAGTGACTAGCCTACCTGTGCAATGGCAACTTACACTATCTCCAAATGGAACTTTTGAATACCACAACTCAAGACAATTAAAGGGTCAGCCAGAAGAGCACTGGTATGCAAAAGGGCAATGGACTTTTAAAGGAAAAACAATCTCCTTTACAAGCTCACAAGAAGATATAGATAAAAAGTACACCATTAACCTCAATGGTTCAAAGGCTCGATTTTTTAAAAAATCATCACGTAATAACTCCCCAAAACCTCAACCTACATACATTCAATTTTATGAATCTGAGTATCCGGTTGCCAAAAGCTTAAAACTTCACAAAACCAATGAATAAAATAAAACTTATATACACCGTATTAGTTACTGTGAGTATGGTATTTTTCGCGAAAGCGCAAAACACCTCCACCCCAGATGTAGAGCTTATAGAAGAAAAACAGCCTAAGCGCTGGCTTCTTTATGCTCAAAACAATACAGATCAAGAACAAGAAGCTTTTCTCATTGTACAAGGCGAAGGCTTTAGACGTAGTGCAGATAGACCGGTTATAAAAAAAATACCACCTAATGAAAAGGTACTTATGATTACGTTAATACCGCTTAGAGGTGCCACACCTACCTATACTAAGATATTTAACTACAATAACAAGCTACAATCTATAAGCAAGCGTAAAGGCGAAGACGACGAAGCTTATGTAAACATACGTCCTATTATAGCAAGTGAGTTTACTGTCTTTACAGAAGATAATTGTGACAAATGTGAAGTCCTTATTAATTACCTAAATGACAACCACCTTAAATACCGAACTCTCGTCGTATCAAAACATAAAAAAGTAGCAGATTTTATGTTTAAACATCTCAAAAGTGATGGCCACAATGGTGGTAAAGTAGGTTTACCCGTTATTATGCACAAAGGCAAAAAGAGCTATGATATAGAAGATATAGATGCATTTATAAATAGTTATGACTGGAGCTCATTAAAATAAAAAAAAAAAAAAAAGATAAGCGATCTTATAAAAAAAAGCGCAACCTGAGGTTGCGCTTTTTTTTATTATCGAGATAAGAGACTATTAGATCTCTCTATTTACATCAAAGTTTTCTAGGTACTCTGCTACTCTCTTTACAAACTGACCTCCTAAGGCTCCATTTACCACACGGTGATCATAAGAGTGAGATAAGAACATCTTCATACGTATACCTATAAAATCTCCGTCTGGAGTTTCTATCACTGCAGGTACTTTACGTATAGCTCCAAGAGCAAGTATAGCAACTTGTGGCTGATTTATAATAGGTGTTCCCATTATAGACCCAAAGGTACCTACGTTAGTCACTGTATAGGTTCCTCCAGCGGTATCGTCTGGTTTTAATTTACCATCACGAGCTCTACCAGCAAGATCATTTACAGATTTTGCCATACCTACCAGGTTGAGCTGGTCTGCGTTCTTTATAACAGGTACAATAAGGTTACCATCTGGTAAAGCTGCTGCCATACCTAGGTTTATGTTTTTGCGCTTTATAATACGATCACCATCTACAGAGATATTTATAAGCGGGTAGTCACGTATTGCTTTTGCTACTGCCTCCATAAATATAGGAGTAAATGTAAGGTTCTCACCTTCCTTCTTTGCAAAGGCATCTTTATTCTTCTTACGCCAGTTCCAGATGTTAGTTACATCTGCTTCAATAAATGATTGTACGTGAGCACTTGTTTGTATAGAGGCAACCATATGGTGCGATATAAGTTTACCCATACGAGTCATCTCTATCACCTCATCTTCACCATTTACACTTACTGGTGCAGCTTTTTGTACCGGTGCACTTTTTTGTGCTGGCTGCGCCTTAACAGTCTGTGCTACTGGAGCGGATTGTTGAGTACCGCGGTTTGCAAGATATGATACCATATCATCCTTAGTCACACGACCGTCCTTGCCAGAACCTTGTATTGCGTCAAGTTCAGATTGAGAGATTCCTTCTTGTTTTGCCATATTGCGCACAAGCGGTGAGTAAAATCTATCATCTGTACTTACTGGCGCTGCTACCGCATCTTGGGCTGCTGTTACCGTTTGAGCAACGACCGCCGCCTCTGCAGGAGCTTCTTCTGTAACCTCTTGTACAGTAGTCTCTGTAGCTGTTGCATCACCACCTTCACCATCTGTTTCTATAATAGCGATGGTTTGCCCCACCTCTATCACAGCATCTACATCAAATAGTTTTTCGACTAGTACTCCGTCTACTTCACTAGGCACTTCACTATCTACCTTATCTGTTGCGATCTCAAGTACAGGCTCGTCTGCCTCTATGACATCTCCTACTTCTTTTAACCACGATGTAAGCGTTGCTTCTGCAACACTCTCTCCCATTTTTGGTAGCTTTAATTCAAATCTTGCCATATTCGTAAAATGTAGCTGTTTTCAATTGTTGTTTTTACAAAAATAGTAATTTATTCAGTTTTATTGTGAGAATAAATTACTATTATGTTTCAAAAGTAATTATCTCGCCTCTGCCTTCACTACTATTACTGCCTATCGCAAAAGTACTCTTTTTAGGTATTAGTTTGTATGAAACACCACTACTGGAGTGTGTTATAATTTCCTTAATTATTTTATCATAGCCGGTATACTGGGCATCAAAGAGTATTTCTTGCCCCGTCTTTGTCGCAGATAGCTTGTTTTGGGTCACTACCGTCTTTTTCACACTTTGTGACAACTTTCTCGCCAGATCATCATTATTAGACAGCAGTATATACTCTTTAATTTTTTGATGATCTTTTATGACCGCTTGGTTTTTAAAATGAGTGATCCAAGACTTGGCTTTTGCAACACCTAGACCTAGCCTTACTAACGTTTGTTGAAAAATATTTTTATACAAATGCTTATCATAAAACAGCTGCATTGCTCCATAAAAACGCTTTCTGTAACGTTTATCTTTTACAGTACTTTCTCCCTTAAAGTGTATGATCTCGGTACTACCTAGATAATAATTTGTATAACCCGCTTGTGATACGGTATACGATAGGTCTATATCTTCACCATACATAAAATAACGCTCGTCAAAACCACCTACTTCTGTATAAACTGCACGAGGCATAAACATAAAAGCTCCTACAAGTACGGCTACTTTTCCAGTTTGATCATTTTTAAGGTGTGAAGCATAATAATGTCTAGCATCACCTATCATCTTATTGAGCGATACTTTAAGTGTAGGGACGTTTCTCTTACTTTCTGGTAAAAATTCACCTGTTCCGTCTACTAACTGTACTCCTATGATACCTGGTTTTTGTTGCGCTTTCGCGAAAGCGTACACATCATTAAACGTGTTTTCACCCACTACCGTATCTGGATTGAGAATACAGACATACTCGCCTTGAGCTACAGCTACACCTTGATTATTTGCTTTTGAAAAACCTACATTATCTTTATTTGCGATGAGAATAACTTGAGGAAAAAGTTCTTTTACCATTGCTGCACTACCATCTATTGACGCATTATCTACGACTATAATCTCTGCATCTAGATTTTGTATACTAGCAGTAACACTATCTAAACAGAGATGTAGATAGTCTTTTACATTATAGTTTACAATGACAATAGATAATTGCAAGCAGGATTTTTTAAAGTGAGTATTCTATAAACTTTCTAACTCTTTAAGGAATTTTCGAAAGGTATGCGATGTAAGATACTTCTTCCTAGGGTAACCTCATCTGCATACTCAAGTTCATCACCTACAGAAATACCGCGGGCAATGGTAGAGGTCTTAATATCATAGGCCTCCAGTTGTCTATAAATATAAAAGTTTGTGGTATCCCCTTCCATTGTGGAGCTCAATGCAAATATCACCTCCTTTACTTCTCCGCTTTTTGCCTTGTCTATGAGGGAGTAAATATTAAGATCTTGTGGACCTACACCATCCAGCGGACTAATCTTTCCGCCCAGCACGTGGTACAAACCACGATATTGGCTTGTATTCTCAATGGCCATCACATCTCTCACATCTTCTACCACACAAACTAATGAGGCATCTCTATTGGGGTTAGAACAAATCTCGCATAACTCTACATCAGATATATTATGGCATTTTTTACAAAACTTGATAGTGTCTCGCATTGTGTTAAGCGCCTCAGTAAGATGGTGCGTCTGGCTCTCTGGCTGCCTTAATAAATGCAGCACAAGTCGTAGTGCTGTGCGCTTACCAACTCCTGGGAGTTGAGACATCTCATAGACTGCGTTTTCAAGAAGTTTTGAAGAAAATTCCATAGGTTACAAAGATACTTCTTTAGAAAATAAGTAACAGGCTCGAGATAATAGCCGTCCCTTAATTCTTATCCTCCAGCAATGGCACAAATCTAAACTCTCCATACTCCTTCTTCTCAAAAGAGGTTGCAGAGGTTCTTATGTAGCGATGCATTATTTGCGGGTCATCACCTACAGGTATCACAAGCTTACCACCTATCTTGAGCTGTGCTAGTAATGGTTTTGGCACATAGGGTGCTCCTGCAGTTACTATAATACTATCAAAAGGTGCATATTCTGGTAATCCTTTATAACCATCTCCAAAACTTAGATAACGAGGTCTGTATCCCAGCTTTGTGAGGAATAATTTTGTCTTTTTATATAGCTCCTGCTGGCGCTCTATAGAATATACTTTTCCACCAAGCTCACACAACACCGCTGTTTGGTACCCGCTACCCGTACCTATTTCTAGTACATTGTGCCCTTTTTCTATCTCAAGTAACTCACTTTGAAAAGCTACCGTATAAGGCTGAGAGATGGTTTGATCTGCCGCGATAGGAAACGCTTTATCCTGGTAAGCGTGATGCTCAAAACTACTATCCATAAAAAAGTGACGTGGTATTTTACCTATAGCCTTAAGTACTAGACTATTTGTAATGCCCTTATCTTTTAATATTTGAACGAGTTGGCGGCGTTTTCCTTGGTGGCGAGTAGTGTCTTTCATCGGTTACTAAAATAGTTTTTTTACAATAAAACTCACTCTCAATCACAAATGATTTATCAAGAGCACCCCATTTTATTTTCAAAATCAATGCTACCAGCTGGTTACTTAAAATCTTCACACCCTAAAATCAGGACGTCATAAAAGCAACTAAAAACCTTATTTTTGTAAAAAACAATATACTATGCTCAAAGCTGGCGTTCTAGGTGCAGGCCACTTAGGAAAAATACACTTAAAACTTCTTAAACTATCAGAAAACTATGAACTGGTAGGCTTTTATGACACCTCAAAAGAGGTACGTGACGCCATATCAACAGAGTTTGGCTACGTAGCATTTGATAGCGAAGAAGCACTTATAGACGCCTGTGATATGGTAGATGTTGTAACGCCTACCACGTATCACTTCACAAGTGCAGAAAAAGTAATTAAAGCTGGCAAACATCTCTTTATAGAAAAACCTATCACAAGTACGGTAGAAGAAGCAGAGCAATTGCTCGCCCTGGCAAAGGAGCACAATGTGTTAGGCCAGGTAGGGCAAGTAGAGCGTTTTAACCCAGCATTTATGGCGGTAAATGAAGGTATAAAGAACCCTATGTTTATAGAGGCTCATAGACTTGCAGAGTTTAACCCTAGAGGTACAGATGTACCTGTTGTGCTAGACCTTATGATACACGACATAGATGCAATATTAAGCGTGGTACAAAGCCCTGTAAAAAGTGTAAACGCTAGCGGTGTATCTGTTATATCTGAAACACCAGATATAGCAAACGCACGCATTGAGTTTGAAAACGGCTGTGTGGCAAACCTCACTTCTAGCCGCATCTCTATGAAAAATATGCGCAAGGCTCGTTTCTTTCAAAAAGACGCCTACATCTCTGTAGACTTTTTAGAGAAAAAAGTAGAAGTTGTAAAAATGAAGGATGCACCAGAAGATCCAGATGATTTTGCGATGATTCTTCAAAATGCAGAGGGGCTCAAAAAGCAAATATATTTTGACAATCCAGAGGTGCCTAGCAATAATGCCATACTTGATGAGCTAGACGCTTTCGCGAAAGCAATAAAAGATAACACCACTCCTATCGTCTCACTTGAGGCAGGTACAGAGGCACTGCGCGTAGCCAAAATGATTATCGCAGATTTTTAAAAAACACATATTCAAACACACACACACCCTTTCCCACTGGGAAAGAAACTAAGCACCACAATTATGAAAAACATAGCAGTTATAGGAGCAGGAACAATGGGTAATGGTATTGCTCACACTTTTGCTCAAAGCGGTTACAAAGTACAGCTTGTAGATATCTCACAAGAATCACTAGATAGAGGGATGAACACCATCTCAAAAAACCTAGATAGAATGGTTGCAAAAGAGCGTATCACTGCAATAGAAAAGCAACAAACGCTAGATAACATCACCACTTTTACTAACCTAGAAGAGGGTGTAGAATATGCTGGACTTGTAGTAGAGGCTGCTACAGAAAATGTCGATCTCAAACTCAAAATTTTTGAATCGCTAGATGAAGCTACTGGTGATGACTGCATCCTTGCCACAAATACCTCTTCTATTTCAATCACACAGATTGCGGCAGTAACAAGAAGACCTGAACTCGTTATAGGGATGCACTTTATGAATCCTGTACCTATTATGAAACTTGTTGAAATCATAAGAGGATACTCTACTAGTGATGCTACCACGCAAACCATTATGGAGCTTTCAGAAAAGCTAGGCAAGGTACCTGTAGAGGTAAATGACTATCCAGGTTTTGTAGCAAACCGTATCCTTATGCCTATGATTAATGAGGCTATAGAGACTTTATATAATGGCGTAGCTGGCGTGTATGAAATAGACACAGTGATGAAGCTAGGTATGGCACACCCTATGGGACCATTACAACTAGCAGATTTTATAGGTCTTGATGTATGTCTATCTATACTTGAAGTAATGTATGAAGGTTTTAAAAACCCTAAATACGCACCGTGCCCATTACTAGTAAATATGGTACGTGCAGGAAAGTATGGGGTTAAGTCTGGCGAAGGTTTTTATGATTATAAAGAATCACGCAAGGCAGATAAGGTAGCTGCAATGTTTTCTTAATACTCTAAAACTAAGATACGTATCATATTATGGCAAAAATCTCCCCCTTCTGCGCAGTGCGACCTACAAGAGATAAAGTAGGTCTCGTAGCCACCCGTGCATATCAATTTTATGATCAAGAGGGGCGAGATCACCGTATGGCTCGTAATCCCTTTTCTTTTTTACACATTATAAACCCTGGATATAAGTTTCATAAAGAGATTACAGGTAAACAGCGTTTTGAGCTTGTACGTAACAGGTATCAAGAGTTTAAAGAAGATGGTATTTTCATTAAAGAAAATAAGCCTGCTTTTTACATTTACAAAATTGTAGATAGAGATCAGAACACCTTTCACGGTATTGTGGCCAGCGCCTCTGTAGAAGACTATAAAAATGATGTCATAAAAAAGCACGAAGACACCCTTCAAGATCGTGAGCTACTTTTTAAAGACTACCTTGAGACGGTAGGTTTTAATGCAGAGGCTGTACTACTCACCTATCAAGATGACTCCAGTATAAAAGCGATATTGCAAGATGTAATGAGTACACGTGCCGAGTATGAATTTACAACCACGTACCGTGACACCCATTACCTATGGCCAGTTACAGATACTCAAACAATCACTACACTACAAGAAGCTTTTGAGCAACTAGGTAACCTCTACATTGCAGATGGGCACCATCGCTCCTCTTCTTCTGCGCTGCTATCTGATGCACACCCAGAGCATCAAGAGACATACCATCACTTTATGAGCTTTTTAATACCAGAGTCTGAGTTGCTTATTTATGAATTTAACAGACTTATAAAAGATCTTAATGGTTTGAGCAAGGAAGCTTTTCTTATAGCGTTAGATAGCCATTTTAGAATAGAAAATAGAGGCAAACTACCCTATAGACCATCTAAGAAACACCACTTTAGTATGTACCTCGACGGTGAGTATTATAGTCTGTATTTACGTCATAAGCTCAGAACTTTTAACACACCACTTGAGCGACTAGATACTCAAATATTATATGAGACTGTGTTAAAACCTATTTTGGGTATCACAGATCTACGCAATGACAAGCGTATAGAATATATAGACGGGAGACGTGATATTGCTAGTCTTACAGACCGTGTAGACAGTAAGGAGTTTGTTGTGAGTTTTGGTATGCTTCCTATCACAATAGAAGACTTAAAAGAAATTGCAGACGCAGGGCTTAAAATGCCACCAAAAAGTACGTATATTGAGCCTAAACTACGCAGCGGCGTAACGATTTACGAATTTTAATGAGTATAGCAGAAAATATTTTACGCTTTCGCGAAAGCATCCCACCACACGTAACTCTTGTAGCGGTTTCAAAAACAAAACCTGTAGCAGATCTTATGGAAGCCTATGAGGCTGGACAACGCATTTTTGGAGAAAATAAAATCCAAGAAATGACCGAGAAGTGGGAAGAAATGCCAAAAGATATACAATGGCATATGATAGGCCACGTGCAGACTAATAAGGTCAAGTTTATGGCTCCCTTTGTAAGTCTAGTACACGCGGTAGATCGCATAAAGCTCCTCAAAGAAATTAACAAACAAGCCCTTGCAAATAATCGTGTGATAGACGTACTTATACAAGTAAAGATTGCGCGAGAAGATTCAAAATTTGGTATGGCGGTAGAAGATGTTGCGGCACTTTTTCAATCTAATGAGCTTGATAACTATCCTAATGTAAACGTGGTGGGCCTTATGGGGATGGCCACCTTTACAGATGACCAACGCCAGGTACAGGCAGAATTTGAACTGCTTGAAGGATTATTTTTACGCTTTCGCGAAAGCGCAAATCTCACCATTTTATCATCAGGTATGAGTGGTGATTATAAACTAGCCATAGATAACGGCAGCACGATGATACGTGTGGGGAGTAGTATTTTTGGCGCTAGATAGCCATTATACACACAACAATTTAATTAAAGCACTCGTTTTACGAGCAAAACAATAGACTTATTTACGCAATACTAGACATAGAAACCACCGGTGGAAAATACAACGAAGAAGGTATTACGGAGATAGCTATTTATAAATTTAACGGGCAGACAGTTGTTGATGAGTTTGTCACCCTTGTAAACCCAGAGCGACCTATACAAGCTTTTGTAGTAGGTCTTACGGGTATAAATAATGAGATGTTACGCAATGCACCAAAATTTCACGAAGTTGCAAAGCGTATAATAGAAATCACCGAGGGTTGTACCATTGTTGCTCATAATGCACAGTTTGACTACCGCATACTTAGTCTAGAGTTTGATAGGTTGGGATATCACTTTGATAGAACAACACTCTGTACCGTTGAGCTATCACAAGAACTCTTACCAGGGCACGACAGTTACAGCTTAGGAAAACTTACAAAGGCATTAGGTATCTCAATGTCTAATCGTCACCGTGCAGATGGTGATGCTATTGCTACCGTAAAACTTTTTAAACTACTACTATCAAAAGATCCAGAGCAAATAGTTTTTAAAAAAGCGACGCGCTCTTTTCCTAAAAAGCATCTGGATACTAAGCTCAAGGAGCTTATAAAATCTGTTCCTTCTGAGACCGGAGTGTACTTTATGCATAATGTAAATGAGACCATCATATACATTGGGAAAAGTAAAAATATAAAGAAGCGGCTTACCCAGCATTTTACAAATGATAACCACAAAAGTAAAAAAATACAAGACGAAGTTGAGAGTGTCACTTTTATACAAACGGGAAGTGAACTTCTAGCATTACTTAAAGAGAACGATGCTATAAAACATTATAAACCTAAGTATAATAGAGCCCTAAGACGTACAAAATTTAAGGTACAACTTACACACTTTACAGACCAGCAAGGTTACATACATCTCAAAACAGAACGTGCAGATGGGCGTAAGGAGTCTATTACTACCTATAGCAATACAATGAGTGCAAAGAGTAGTATGGAACGTATTGTTGCTGCCTACAACCTGTGTATGAATAAAACACAGTTTAACTCTAAATCTGGTAGTTGTTTTAATTACGGAATCGAAAAGTGCAATGGTGCCTGTGTAGAAAAAGAAGATCCAGTTTCATATAATAAGCGTGTACAACAATTTATAGATAAACATAGCTACAAAAATAAGAGTATGATTATCACAGATCGTGGTCGTAAGTCTAATGAACGCTCTTTTGTATTTATAGAAAATGGGAGGTTTAAAGGAGTTGGATTTTATGATCGCAACAATGATATAAGTGATCTAGAGTACTTGAACTCTATGATAGAGCCTATGTCTGACAACAGGGATGCAAAGCATATTATACAAACGTATGCTAGAAGTCGTAAGCGATTAAAGGTGATTGCCCTAGAGCATATTTCAAACTCATAGATAAGTAGTACATTTATCACATAATAGGCATAACAAACAGTGACAAAAGACAGTACATCACCCTGGCGTAAAAAACTTCACGATATTATTTATGAGGCAGATACGCCTGCCGGAAAGTTATTTGACGTAGTATTACTCATACTTATACTGGCAAGTATTGCTCTGGTAATGCTTGAGAGCGTAAAAAGCATTGATGCAAGATTTCACGATTATTTTGAGATAGGAGAATGGATTATCACGATATTCTTTACGCTAGAATATTTTGCTAGAATAGTCACAATCAAAAAACCTAGCACTTATATTTTTAGTTTTTACGGCCTTATAGACTTCTTCTCTACTATACCGCAGTACCTAGCTTTTTTCTTTATAGGCTCAAATGCACTGTTAACCGTAAGAGCACTGCGCTTGCTTAGGGTCTTCAGGATTTTAAAGATTACAAGATATGTAGGTGAGTCTAATAAGTTATCTAGAGCTCTTAAAGACTCTAGAGCAAAGATCAGTATATTTTTATTTGCTGTACTTATACTTTGTATCATAGCTGGTACAATTATGTATATGGTAGAAGGAGAAGAAAGTGGCTTTACAAGTATACCTGTAAGTGTATACTGGTGTATAGTTACCCTTACTACGGTAGGTTTTGGAGATATTGCACCTGTGACACCTCTTGGGCAATTTATAGCTGCCCTTATTATGATTTTAGGATACGGTATTATTGCTGTACCTACAGGAATAGTAAGCGCAGAGTACGCAAAGGATATGGAACCTTCTAAAGTTACAATAGATGGTGAAGACTATGTACATATGAATACACAGTGTTGCCAAAATTGTAATGCAAAGAAGCATCGTGATGATGCAGAGTTTTGTCATAAATGCGGAAACTCTCTTGATCGTGACTTCTAAGTATCTTATTGCCATTGTAGGCCCAACTGCTATAGGTAAAACGGCTCTCTCTATAAAAGTCGCTCAACATTTTAATACAGAGATTCTCTCTGCAGATAGCAGGCAATTTTTTAAAGAAATGTACATAGGTACAGCTGTACCAGATCCAGAAGAACTTGCAGCGGCGCCCCATCACTTTATACAACACCTCACTGTAGATGAGCCGTACAGTGTAGGCCATTTTGAAAAAGAGGCTATCCAAAAGATTACAACCTTACACAAAACGTACAATGAACTCGTTATGGTAGGTGGTTCTGGAATGTATGTAGACGCTGTTATAAATGGCCTTGATGAATTTCCAGAGGTAAAACCTGGCGTGAGAGAAGACCTTAAAACTTTACTAGCAACAGACGGAAAAATAGCTCTACAAAAGCTTCTTAAAGAAAAAGATCCCACCTATTATTCTCAAGTAGACATAGATAATACGCAACGAGTGATTAGAGCACTTGAGGTATGCCTGTCATCTGGTGAGGCATTTTCATCTTTTAGAGATAAACCTAGACCTGCTCGTGACTTTCAAACCATAAAAATAGGCCTTAAGGCAGATCGTGAGATTATGTACGATCGCATAAACAGGCGTGTGGATATTATGGTTGAAAATGGACTCGTTAAAGAGGTAGAAAGTTTGCTTTCGCGAAAGCACAATAATGCACTCATCACTGTGGGTTACAGAGAACTTTTTGAATATTTTGAAGGGAAAGTTACACTCGAGCGTGCTATAGAAAATATAAAAACAAACACCCGAAGATTTGCCAAAAAACAAATGACTTGGTACCGTAAAGATACGAGTATACATTGGTTTGATTTTGAAACTCCTTTTGAAGAAATCGCTTCGTTTTTAAACAAGAAAACGCACCACTCCTAAAAGTGGTACGTTTTATAAAATCACTAATATCTTTTAGATATTAAATGTTTATTCGTCTTTCTTAACTACTAGACGGAAACCTTCTCCGTGTATATTAAGAATCTCAACAACGTCATCTTTCTTTAAATACTTACGTAGTTTTGCGATGTATACATCCATACTACGTGAGGTAAAGTAGTTATCATCTCTCCAGATCTTTGTAAGTGCTAGCTCACGTGGCATAAGGTCATTCTCGTGTAGGGCAAGCATACGTAATAACTCATTCTCCTTAGGAGATAATTTTATAGGTTCTTCTTCTTTATATGTTAAGAAACGTAACTTAGAGTTAAGGTGGAAGTTCCCTATGTTAAACTCAAACTGCTTTGAGTCTGCAACAGAGTCTACAGCTTTGCGCTGTATAATTGCCTTAATTTTCATAAGTAAGACCTCACTATCAAAAGGCTTATTAAGGTAATCATCTGCTCCTACTTTATATCCTTTAAGAACATCTTCTTTAAGCGCTTTTGCCGTTAAGAAGATAATAGGAATTTCTTCATTCTTCTCTCTTATTTCTTTTGCCAGTGTAAATCCATCTTTGTAAGGCATCATCACGTCTAAGATACATAGATCGTAATCATCTTTTTTGAATTTTTCAAAACCTTCCATTCCATTCTTTGCGTGAGTGACGTCGTAGTCATTCATCATAAGGTAATCTTTAAGAACAGTTCCAAAGTTTGGATCATCCTCTACTAGTAAAATCTTTTTGTTTTCAGTTTCCATATTATAATGATATTAGTGGTAATTTGATTATGAATGTGCTCCCCATTCCTTTTTCGCTTTCGACAGAGATTTCACCTTGGTGATCATCTACTATTCGTTTTGCATAGGCAAGACCTAAGCCGTGTCCTTTTACGTTATGTATATCTCCCGTGTGCTCACGGTAAAATTTATCAAAGACTTTTTTCTGCACAGTTTTAGACATTCCATCCCCTTTGTCTTTAACCTTTATGATGATAGAATCTTTAGAGTTTTCTGTATACACATCTATTTCTGGCGCTCTATCTTCTGGAGTATATTTTACAGCATTGTCCATTATATTGACTAATACATTTGTAAAATGTGACTCATTTGCAAGCACTGGTGTGCGCTCTGCATCTAGATGTAGGTTTATATACCCACCACGATCTTCAACTAAAAGAAGTATGTGGTTACTAGCATCTTCAACAAGTTCGTGCATATCAAGGCGCTCCTTGTTAATATCTAATTCATTTTTTTCCAGCTTAGAGATGCGCAGTACATTTTCTACTTGACCGTGCATACGCTTATTTTCTTCTCTTATAAGGCCTTGATAATAGCTTACCTTTTCTGGGTTACTAGAAATCTTTGAGTTTTTAAGTGCATCTAGCGCTAGGTTTATAGTAGCGATAGGTGTTTTAAACTCGTGGGTCATATTGTTTATAAAATCTGTCTTTATCTGTGATATCTGTCGTTGCTTATTGAGCTGGTGCAATGCACTTGAGTAGGCTATCACTATTATAAGTGTAAAAATTATAGATAACCCTGCCATTCCTAATATAGAAGAGATAACAAACTTCTTCTCACCCGGAAACTGAACATATAATGAGTAATCACTTACGTCTTTATCGTATAGAAATATAGGCTCGCTATATCCCGGTGCAGACTTTCTAAACTTAAAATCTTTAGATCGTACTCTTGTTAATAGATCATTACTATATACTCCAAATTCAAAATCTGTTTCTAGATTGCGCTCTACAAGTTCTATAGTGAGAAGTTTACTAATTTCCTCTTCTGTAACCCGATTATGTATTGGAATTCTATTTGCTATATCACTTACTATTCCAGAAAATTGATATTTCTCATAATCAAGCAATCTTGAGAACTCTTGTATTCTATTTGATGTTGAGCTTTCATTACCGTCTACACTACCCCTTTTTATAATTTGAGTAGATCTTCTGTTTGCATATCTTTTAAACTCTATACTATCCCCTTCTTCTCCTGTAACTCCTGGCGCTGTGATTTTAAAATCTTCTTGTAAAATGCCGCTACTGTATAAAGTAATCTCATTATTTACGAGATCTTCATTAATGTAAAAGTATTCTTCAAAAGACAACTCGTCTGGAAGCCCGATACTATCTACCATTTTCTGTACCGGATAATAGTAATCCTCTAGCTCTCGGTTTTCTATTCTATCTACCACAGCAGATAGTGCTTGCCTAGCGTTAAAGCTAAATTGCTCACGCTTAGCATCTACACTACTAGATATCCAATAGCCTTGTACAAATATGATACCTATGAGCGACAAGCTCATAAGCACAATTAATAAGTAAAATAGTTTTTTATTCACTACCCAAAAATAAGATTTTAACATTTCAGGCGGTTTCGGTTTAACCAAATGTTAACAAGCGGTAGTTATGCTATGCCCAACCCTTATCTAGACGCACCATAATATGGGTGTGAATGCGTGATACAGCGTTTTTTGCTTCTTCAAGTTTTATATTTTCTACAACGACATCTGCCATTGCAGCCTTACGATCATCAGACCATTGCGCTTTCATTCTCTTAATTACCTCATTTTCGGTCGTATCGTCTCTTTTTATAGTACGAGCAATACGCTCTTTTAATGGAGCCGTTACAAGTATGGTAAAGTCACATAAATTATACCCCCCATTTTCAAATAAAATTGCAGCTTCTTGCATAACATATGGTGCATTTTGAGCTGCAACCCAGTCTTGAAAATGTTTTCTAACTGCAGGATGTACTATAGCATTGAGACTAGACAACATTTTTTTAGAGTTAAATACTTTACTCGCTATGTAAGGTCTATTAAGTAAACCTTCCCTATATGCTTCTTCTCCAAAAAGGTTAATGATCTCCCTTTGCAATTCCTTGCTTGTGTTCATAAGGCGCTTTGCCTCATCGTCTGCAATATAAATCGGTATTCCTAACTCTTTAAAAAAACCTGCAATCGTCGTTTTACCGCTTCCTATGCCACCTGTAATACCTACTACTATCATAACTAATTAATTACAATAAACTTTACTTGCTTGTTTATAAGTCTCGCGACCTTTACAGTGGCTGGCGCCTTTGCTATTTTTAGAGGTAAGTAAGCATCATTATCTGTAGCGTTTTCATAGTCACAGGTAACGAGAAAATCTGATGGGGTGATTTTATCAAAATTTTCGAGTTCTACTATATAGCTTACTTCTGCAGTTTTAGGCAAAATTTTAACCTGCGTATCTAAATCATTGAGTATGGTAATAGGCACTATTATTTTACCCTCTGTATACTTAGCCACATCTTGTACTATATTTACCGCTATTTGCGACAACCGGACATCTTGAGGCAGCTTTTGAGTAGATAGTGCTACTTCTTGCGCTATCTTTTTATCTACCTCCATAAGTTCTTTTCCTATTGTAAAAACTTCTTTAATTGATGTTATAGAAGTTGCTGGCCCCACTACAGTAATACTATCTGGCTCGATACGTAACTTGCTTTTTGCTCCATAACCTGTTTTATAGGAAACAGCAACATTAGATTGTACCGGGATACGTTTTGACGCTACAGAATCCACAGCTATACGTATTTGAGGAGGAACGATTGCAAGTACATTACTCGCATTATCTACAACTTCTTTTTGTGAAAGTGATCTTGCAGTTACTGTATATTCATATATATGAGACTCTACGCTCTGTAGCTCTGTAAAAGGCACTTTTAATGTAGGCACCTCTATTGCGTTTGTAAGTAAGGAAAAACCAGAACCTTCTGCACTTACTTTTACATAGGCAGGTGTTAACTCTTGGATTGTTCGGTCTATGGGGACATCTACCACTTCTATGGCTACCTCAAATTGCGTTTTATATGTTTTAGATAATTTTATGAGGCCCGCAATGATAGTAGTAAACAGCAAGAAGAATAAAAACTCTCTTGCAGTCACGCTGTTTATTTTAATTCCTCTCAACATATATGGTAGTTACTTTTGGGTCTCTAATGTACTAAAAAAAAGATGTGGATAACGCTTTCGCGGAAGCTGTCTCAACCATTTTACTGCTATTGTAGAAGATAGAAACCCCGTACCATAGCCATAAAACTGAATGCCGGTTGCAACAATACTTAGACAACCTATCATAAGGCTTTTATTTATGATACTTGAGTGCACAAAAATAATCGCAACATACAATGCGTAAAGCTTGAGCAGTATTGTATTACCAAGCAATCCTATCATCAAGCTTGCTACTAAACCTATGATAAACAATGTAGGAAACCAGAAAGTGAGCTTTGCAGTACTAGGGTGCCATAAATTAAGTATAGGTCGGACTAGTCCAAACTTATGGACTTGAGTATAAAATTTTTTCCAAGAGATGCGACGTTTATGATAGACAAAAGCCTCTGGTATAAGCGCCGTTTTAAAACCTAGATCCCATAATCGCAATACAAGATCTGGATCCTCCCCGGGATGAATATCTCCAAAACCTTTACTAGCTTGAAAAGCCTTTTTAGACAATCCCATATTAAAACTACGAGGTTGAAATTTTCCGGCATCTTCACTTCCGCCGCGTATGCCTCCAGTAGTAAAAAACGAAGTCATACTATAACTTATAGCCTTCTGCAAGTTAGAAAAGTCTGGATGTGCTGCATCTGGACCGCCAAAACAATCTACATATTGCTCCTTTAACTTTTTATCCATCACCTCAACATACTGTGGAGGCAACATACAATCTGAATCTAGTATGATAAAATAATTCCCTCTCGCTCTCTCCATCCCATAGTTGCGAGAACTCCCTGGACCTGAGTTAGGCTTTGTTAAATAGGTAATATCAAGATCTGGATAAGCATCTATGACTTCTTTACAGGGTATGCTAGAGCCATCTTCAATAATTACAATCTCATAAGGAATAGCAGTTTCTTGCTGGTTAAAACTAGCAAGGAGTTCGGCCACCTCATCTGGTCGATTATAAACGGGAATAATAAATGAATATGAAAGTTGCATATAAAACAAAGCTAAGACATCCCTAGAGGCTAGGCAATAAAAAACCACCGACATATAGACGGTGGTTGGTATGGGGTTGATTCCGCTTTCGCGAAAGCGTACTAAAGTTTATTCGTGTCCTTCGGCTTTCATAAATGCTTCCATCACCTCGTTGCTCACTCCGGTGTTGCTGAAACCTCCGTCATTATAAAGGTTTTGCATTGTTACACGCTTTGTAAGGTCTGAAAATAGTGAGATGGTATAATCTGCACAGTCTTGTGCCGTAGCATTACCTAGCGGGCTCATCCTCTCTGCATAAGCGATAAAACCGTCAAAACCTTTTACTCCTTGACCTGCCGTAGTAGGTGTAGGTGATTGTGATATTGTGTTTACACGTACGTTCTTTTCTTTACCATAAAAGTATCCAAAACTACGTGCAATAGACTCTAAGTATGCCTTATTATCTGCCATATCATTATAATCTGGAAATACACGCTGCGCTGCCATATAGGTAAGGGCTACGATACTTCCCCACTCATTCATCGCATCTTGCTTGTAGAGTGTTTGCATTACTTTATGAAAAGACATTGCAGATACATCTGTACCTTTTTGTGTCCAGTCATATTTTTGATCTGTATAAGCACGACCTTTACGTACATTTACAGACATCCCGATAGAGTGCAGTACAAAGTCTAACTTACCTCCTAGTATTTCTTGTGCTTTTGTAACAAGGTTTTCTAGATCTTCTAGCGATGTAGCATCTGCAGGAATAATTTCTGACCCTGTCTTTTCTGCAAGCTCGTTAATCTGTCCCATACGCATAGCGATAGGTGCGTTAGTAAGTACAAAAGATCCTCCTTCTTCGTGTACGCGCTCTGCTGTTTTCCAAGCGATTGAGTTTGCATCTAATGCTCCAAAAATAATTCCGCGTTTTCCTTTAAGTAAGTTATAACTCATAATAACAGTAATGGTTTGATGTATTCTAGTTAGGTTTTCGGCCTGCGCCGTTATGGAGGTGTAAATATCGTGGTTTCTGCTTAAATCACACTAGTTTAGTAGATTTTTTGCGTGGGCAATTGCCGCGTCGCTGTGCTGGCCTCCGCCTAGCATAGCCGCTATCTCCACAATACGCTCATCTTCATCAAGTCTTTCTATATAAGTCTGTGTGCGCTCGTTTGTATCTTTTTTGTACACTTTAAAATGTGAAGCGCCTTGACCCGCAATTTGAGGTAAGTGTGTAATACTTACAAGTTGCATAGTACGACCCATTTTCTTTAAGATGGCTCCCATTTTTACAGCAATTTCTCCGCTCACACCAGTATCTATCTCATCAAAAATGAGTGTAGGTAATTGTTTATGTTTACTAAGCACAGACTTAAGGGCTAGCATTACTCGAGATAACTCACCTCCAGAGGCTCCTTTGCCTAATGGTTTTAAATCACTCCCCTTATTTGCTGAAAATAAAAACTCTAAGCTGTCTGTTCCTGTTGCTGTAAGAGTATCTTGAGAATCTAACTGTACTGCAAACTGTGCATTAGGCATCCCAAGTTCAACAAGTAATTTTTGTACTAGTGAGGTAAGGTGTGGTATTGCAGCAGCACGATCTTTATGTAACTGAGAAGCCAGTGCAAATGCAGTTTCCTTTTCTAATTGAATCTGAGCTTCTAGTGCTTCTATCTTATCATCTACCCCTGCGATATCTTGTAAATCATTATCTAGCCTGTCTCGTATCTCAATAAGCTCCTCTACACTGGCTACCTGATGCTTTTTAATGAGCGAGTGCAATAATTGCATACGTGTATTGAGTCGTTCTAGCGTAAGTGGATCTGCATCTACATTATCAGAAACTTGACTAAGTACTTCTCCTATATCTTCTAGTTCTAGTAGTGTACTATTAAGTCGCTCATACAATTCTGTGTATTGAGCACCATAGCTATTTAGCCTACCTAGTGCTGCTCTGGCAGCAGCAAGTTGATCTATAGCTCCTGTTTCATCTAGAGATATATTTTGTGCGGCTGTAGCCAGCTGCTGCATAATCTCATCTGCATTGCTTAATGTGTTAAGCTCCTCTTCTATCTCTGTATACTCTCCTACCCTTAATGCTGCCTCGTCGAGCTCTGTAAAAAGAAAAGATTGATAATCATACTCTAGCTGGGCTTGCTTCTTTTTTTCTAAAAGTTCGACCAGGGCCGCTTTTGAAGCCTTCCACTGAGTGTAAGCCGTTCTATATTTTTTTAATAATGCCACACTGTTTGAGAACGTATCAATCATCTCAAATTGAAAATCATTTTCTACCACCTGCAGCGTTTTATTCTGGCTATGTATATCTACTAGCCTAGCACCCAGTGTGGAAAGTTGTGCCAGTGTTACGGGCGTATCATTTATAAAGGCTCTACTTTTTCCAGAAGGTAAAATTTCCCTTCTTATAATAGTAGACGCATCATAATCGAGATCATTAGCCTTAAAGAAAGTTTTGAGGTGGTAGTCACTTATAGCAAAAACACCCTCTACTACACATTTTTGAGACGCATCTCCTGCGCTAGACATATCTGCACGTTTTCCTGTAATAAGACCTAGTGCTCCTAGTAATATAGACTTACCAGCACCTGTCTCTCCAGTAATAACAGTAAACCCTTTATCAAACTGTAATTGTACAGATTGAATAAGTGCATAATTTTTTATAGAAAGAGAAGTAAGCAATGATTTTTAGATTTAGTTAAAATAAACGCACAAAGTAAGATATAATACTCAACAAAAAATTCCCGTTATACGGGAATTTAAAATTAAGGATTGTCTTTATTATATACTATTAAAATGTGATTTGTCTCCAGTAATTTGATTTTGTTGGTGCTACCTGATTAAGTACCTCTACAAGAGATTTTACATTTACAGAAGGACCCCCAGAAAAGATAGAAGCAATCTCCTCTCCCTTAGTATCAAAAAATACACGGGTTAAAAAATTATTAGGCCTCTTATTGTACATAGACCTAAATTGAGATAAGGTAGTTGCAAGTGTTTGCTTGCTACGCTTTTTATCTTCACCCATAAAATCAAGACCTGTACGATGATACGTGTACATTATACCTGCAAACTCTCTAAAGTTAGGAGAAAGTAAATCTTCATTTAACCTATATCTAGACTGCGACCCGTCTTGAGGGTTCCATCCCGTCTCACTACTAGGCTGTGCAGTAGTAACTATTTGCTTTGCAATCTGAAAATACCCATCACCGTCATTGAGCTTAAAGGTATTTGCATCCATACCTAAGATAGTATAAGCATAAAAAGCAATTACAGAAACTAAGTTTGAGTCAAAGGTATTAGGATTAAAAATAAGCGGCTGAAACTCTGTGTACTCAAAATCAAACTGCTTATCATTAAAGTTAAACGTAGGTGTATCATAATTAGAACCAAAAACTGGTCGTGATGCTCCTACTTGTACGCTTGCGCGAAAGTTGTTACCATCCTGCTGAGTAATAATTACATTAAAAGAACAGTCTATACGTTCTTGTTGCTTAAAACGTTTATCTGTCCACTTTGTGGTATTTATAAACTCTGTAAGTGAGCGTTCTAAAGTTTTAAAAACTTGTAAATCTGCTTTATTAGTTTGCTCTGCGTTTATAATCACAACAGCATTAAGCTCTTGTGCTACAAGGTTAAATGAGCAAAATAGAACCACTAAGAATGTAAGTACTCTCATCATATTTTTTCGGCTATTTTATCAAATATATCAATAGACACTTCGGCTTTAGTCTTTAAATCATACTCCGTAACCGAACCGTCTTTTTCAATAAACGTAATTTTATTGGTTTTGGTCTGAAACCCTGCACCTTTATCTCGCAAAGAGTTTAAAACAATCGCGTCAAGATTTTTCTTCTCGAGCTTTTTCTTTGCATTTTCTAACTCATTTTGAGTCTCTAATGCAAAGCCTAAAAGATATTGATCTTTTTTAATAGTTCCCAGTGATGCAAGAATATCCTTAGTTTTTACTAAGTCTATTTGCATCGAAGTGTCTTTTTTCTTGATCTTCTCCTCTGCTACTTGCGCTGGCTTATAGTCTGCCACCGCGGCTGCTGCGATTGCTACATCTACCTTATCAAATACGGCGTGTGCAGCATCATACATTTGCTCACCAGAGACTACATTATGCACTGTAATTAAACTATGATTTACTTTTATAGCACTAGGTCCCAGTATAAGATCTACTGTAGCGCCTAGAGCTGCTGCTCTTAAAGCAAGCTCGCATCCCATTTTACCACTACTGTGATTTCCTATAAAACGTACGGGATCTATTGCTTCATAAGTAGGTCCTGCTGTAATCATCACACGTTTACCTCTTAAAGGCAACTTACCCATTACATCATTCTCAATAAATGTCAAGATATCCTCTGGCTCTGCCATACGTCCTTTACCTACCAGGCCAGAAGCAAGTTCACCACTGGTAGCCTCTATCATTACATTACCGTAAGACTGCAGTTTCTGAAAAGAATTTGTAGATGAAGGATGGATATACATATCAAGATCCATTGCTGGAGCAAAATACACAGGACACTTTGCACTTAGGTATGTGGCTAGCAGCAAATTATCTGAAGCCCCATTTGCCATTTTTGAAAGCGTGTTTGCTGTTGCAGGAGCTATAACCATAAGATCTGCCCACAGCCCAAGCTCAACGTGATTTGTCCACACCGCATTATCATCACCCTCAAGTGTAAATGATGAGTGCACCTCATTACGAGAGAGTGTACTTAATGTAAGCGGAGTAACAAAGTCTTTTGCCTTCTCTGTCATTACTACTTGCACAGAAGCGCCAGCCTTTATGAATGCTCTCACAAGACTGGCGCTTTTATATGCTGCAATGCCAGCGGTTACTCCTAAAAGTATTTTTTTACCGCTTAATACTGACATCTATCTAGTCGTTACTTTTTTCTTCAGTAACAGATGGATCTCTGTGGTAAATACGATCTTCTAACCACTCTTGCACTGCTAGTGCGTGAGCCTTAGGAAGGCGCTCATAAAATTTAGACACCTCTATTTGCTCTTTGTTTTCAAAGATTTCTTCAAGACTATCATTAAACGTAGCAAACTCATCTAGTTTTTCTGAAAGCTCCTTCTTGATCTCTGTATTGATCTGTGAAGCACGTTTTGCAATTATAGAAATTGCCTCATAGATATTATCCGTAGGGGCATCTACAAGATTCTTGTCAATAGTCGTTGTGCTTAAAGGTGCATCTAAGTCCTTAATATTCATAATATTCTTCTTTAATTTAAAGTTTCCATTGCAAGCAGCGCTTCATTTATAGCTGCTACTTCTTCTGCTGCCTGCTCGCTATACTTTCCTCCTGGAAAATACTTTTCTAAGGCGTTATATGCTTCTTTTGCATCCTCAAGTCTTTCTGCCTTACGACGTCTTACACTCCCTAATGCTAGTTGATATGCAGAGTTAAACTTCCAGTACAAAGCATCTTCACGATACTTAGACCCTGGGAAGTCTAGTAAAAAGTTATCAAACGCTTTTATCGCATTTGGAAACGTTACTCTACTCTCTCCTATTTTATTATATCCTTTTGCAATCTCGTAAGCTTTGAGCTCTATCTTCTGGTTAAGCTCCTGCACCTTAGCATTAGCATCATCAAGACGCTCAGAATCTGGATACTGATTTATAAAATCTTGAAGTTTACCCATTGCTATATACGTATCTCCTTGATCTAAGTTAAATCTAGGTGATCTATTATAATAGCTTTCTGCGCTTTTATAAGCTGCCTCTTCTCTCTTCTCACTCTGAGGAAAAGATTTTACAAAACGCTCAAATTGATACCCTCCTTGATAATAATCTCCTAGCTCGTAAAATGTATTTGCATAAAGATATGACACACGCTCTGCTTGAGGGCGTCCTCTGTATAGCGGCACAATCTGCTCCCAAAGCTTTAAGGCTTTTTTGTATTTACCTTGAGAATACAAGGAATCTGCAAATGTGTACTTTGCTTTAATATCATCGTTTTTAAGAACATCTTGATACGCCGAACAAGAGCCCAATAAAACAACTGCAACTAGTAGGAAAAATATATTCTTCATAAGGGTTAAAAACAGCAGGCAAAATTACGTAAAATCAATCACATAACATAACTTAATTAATATAGCCCAAAAATAAACGCTTTCACCCTAGCATTTATTTTGTTAGCATACGTTTAACAACTTCTATAAAGTGTTTAAAAATGCACCTATCTTTTGGTGTAGGTCATCTGTAGCTTTTACTAGTGGTAATCTCACAAAAGGCTTGCACACACCCTGATGCGCTAGCAATGATTTAATACCTGCAGGGTTTCCCTCTTCAAAAATAAGATCTATAAGTTCAAGTATTTTAAAGTGTTCTTTATACGCTTTCGCGAAAGCGTCATTTAAACCATCATTAATAATCTCTGTAAAAACTTCTGGAATACCTTGACCTATCACAGATATCACACCACTACCTCCAGCCGAAACTAATGGCAATGAAAGTGTGTCATCTCCAGAGATCACCATAAAATCATCTGGGGTTTTGTGTATTAGCTCAAGCACCTGTGACATATCACCGGTAGCTTCTTTAATAGCTATAATATTATCAAAATCTCTTGCAAGTCTCGCCGTAGTTTCTGGTAACATATTGCTAGAAGTTCTACCTGGCACATTATAAAGTACTACTGGCAATGGGCTCGCTGTAGCTACACTTGCAAAGTGCTGGTATATTCCTTCTTGGGTTGGTTTATTATAAGCCGGAGAGACCGACAGTATAGCTTTTATACCATCATACTTACCATTTTTAAGTTCTGCTACAACTGCAGCTGTATGATTACCTCCTACACCTAGCACGATAGGCAAGCGCCCCTCTGCTACCTTTATGATATGAGCAACTACGGCCTGCTTCTCTTCACTAGATAACGTAGCACTCTCTGCCGTGGTACCTAGTGTGACAAGATAATTTACACCGCCAGAAATACAATATTCCACCAGCTTAGTAAGTCCATTATAATCTATAGACAAATCTTCATTAAATGGTGTAACGAGAGCAACACCTGTACCCCTTAACTCCTGCATTAATTTATAACTTTTAAAATTTTTAAATATTTTTCTAATTCTTTTGTAAAAACCACTTCTTGACCTGTAGCTACGTGTATCGTAAGATCATTGTATGTTTCCATAGCTGGGTCAATCCCTACTTTAAACTTTGCAGCAGAGAGTGCTGTCATTGCTTTAAGTGATAAATTTTCTGGCGTGTAGTAGCTTATTAAAATATCAAAGGGAGTTGCACTAAAATCTTTGAGAGTCTTAGTTTTAAAAACTCCTTTCCACCCTACTTGCTTGTCTGAAAATAACTGTGGCTGCTCACGCTGCTCTTTTGTTAAGGTTTTCACATACTCAAGTATTGCTACATCTTTAGACTTTACTCCTATTGCTTTGCACAAAGAAGAAAGATTATTTTGATTAAAAGGATTATCTACATCTTGTAAAATAGCAACGCTAGATACTGCAGTTGCGCTCGCCTTATAATTGCGTGCTTGTTGTGCTTTATCTATTTGTTTAATGATGGATTTTGCTTTTAATCCGGTTAAAAACATATAACTTTACTTTTGAACAAATGTAGATAAAATTTACTGCTACCTACGCCATAAATTATGAGGAGGACCACGCTTTTAACTATCATCTATGCGATTGTTATATATACAACAGCAATCTCTTGTAAGGAAGAATCTCACTACGCTCCAGAGCGCATAAAAGGTGAAATTATCCTTGTAAATCAAAATAGCCCAACGAGTGAAGAAATAACTCAAGCCATACTTCCATACAAGGAAGCTATACAGGCAGAAATGGATAGTGTGCTAGCCATTGCACCAGCATCGTACACAAAAAAGGATGGCAAGCTCAACACAGCAGTAGGCAATATGATGGCAGATGCTGTTTATGAAATGGCAAACCCTATATTTCAAAAAAGAACTGGATATCCCTTTAACGCAGTGCTTCTCAATTATGGAGGCATACGCTCTGCTCTTAATAAAGGAAACATCACCACCAGAACCGCCTACGAGATAATGCCTTTTGAAAACGAAGTGGTTGTCGTAGAGCTTAGTGGTAAGCAAATGAGATCTCTTTTTGAATATTTAAAAGGTGGAAGTGCACATCCCATCGCAGGTATGGAGATACAACTTTCTGCCACAGGTGATCTTTTAAAAACACAAGTGCAAGGTCAAGATATTAATGATAACGAGACTTACTTTATCGCAACTAGCGACTACCTCAAGAATGGTGGTGACCATATGACCTTTTTTGAAAACCCGGTAAGCACGCTTACGCTAGATTACAAAATAAGAAATGTGCTCATCGATTATTTTAAAAAATACGACACCATCGCACCCGTAAGAGATAACAGATTTACAAGAGATAGCAAATGATACGTAGAACTTTTATAAAACAAACCGCCGCAGCAACAAGTCTTGTAGGATTAGGAGGGTTAACAATGAGTATGGGTGTAGATACGCTTTCGCGAAAGCAAAAAAAGCACATCACCATTTTACACACTAACGATGTACATAGCCACGTTGAGCCCTTCCCTTCTAACGATCCAAAATATGCAAATCTAGGTGGTGCTGCCAGAAGAATGGGAGTTATCACGGCTGTACGTAAAGAAAACCCAAACACATTACTTCTTGATGCGGGTGATATCTTTCAGGGTACTCCTTACTTTAATTTTTATGGAGGTGAGCTTGAGTTTAAACTTATGTCTATGATGGGATATGATGCCGCTACCATAGGTAATCACGATTTTGACAATGGCATAGGTGGGCTAGCTGCACAAATGCCTAATGCATCTTTTGAACTTCTTACAGCAAATTATGACTTCTCAAATACCATAATGGATGGACTTACAAAGCCTTATAAGGTTTTTGTAAAAGATGGGATACGCATTGGTGTTTTTGGTCTAGGGATAGAACTTAATGGTCTCGTTAATAAAAATATGTTTAAAGAAACCAAATACCTAGATCCTGTCGAGATGGCCACAGACACCGCAAATACACTCAGACAAAAAGAACGTTGTGACATTGTTATCTGTCTTTCTCACCTAGGCTATGAGTATCGCAGTAAAGACATTATCTCAGACGTAGCGCTCGCCAGAAAGACAGAAGGAATAGATCTTATTATAGGTGGACACACACATACCTTCTTAAAAAAGCCAACTATCGCACAGAACAAATCAGGAAAGTTTGTGCTTATAAATCAGGTGGGCTGGGGAGGCATTAACCTAGGAAGAATAGATTTTTATCTAGATGATGCAAAAAATATAGAGAGTAGAAGCCTCGTGCTTGATATATAATCTAGATATACTCCTGATATGTACTGTCTTTTTCTATTCGTTTAAACCTAGTTATATAAGTGGCTAAGGTTACTTTCATAAACACCATCATAAATGTGGCCATTATAAGCATAGGAATTTCATTATAAAGAAAGTAGTATATGAAGCCAAAGACGGTACCAGCAATGTAGCTGCCACCTATTATAATAAGACCTATATTATCTGGATGGAGGTTATAATTAGGTATTATAAAGCAAACACTCATTGTAATGCCAAAAACCACCACTGTAAGCAAGAAGAGGCTCGTTTCTGGTATAAACGGCATTACTAGATAAACAATGTATAGCAGTACAAAACTGAGGGTAATAAATCCCACAATGAGCTCTACAAGATTGTGATTTGAAAAGGCAGTTACTCGTTTTTTTAATACAGGTTTCATTATAAACAAGAGTGCAGCATACCCTACAATAGATGCTAGGCAGGTGAGTGTTATATTTTTCTCATAATCTGTTAAGAACAAATACTCCGACAGTAGCGTTGCTACTAAAAATATTAAAAAGGAAATACTAAACTTACCTGTTGCTTTTATTACATATATATACAAAAACAAAGAACCAAAAGGAGTTAGATAGAACACATCATTCTGGTCAAAAAAGACAGGTGTAAGCATCATCATAAACCCTAGCAGAATACTGATAGATCTATATAACCTATATCCGGCAAAGTTCTCTCTAAGCATTAGTTAAAGCTAAGAATTCTATTTCAGAAATAATAGTAATTCCTAGTTTTTGAGCTTTTTCTAATTTGCTAGGTCCCATTTTTTCGCCAGCAACGAGGTATGATGTTTTAGATGAGATAGAACTTGAGACTTTCCCTCCGTTATCTTCTATGAGTTTTTTAAGATCATTACGTGGCATTTCAAACACACCAGAGACCACAAAAGTCTTACCTGCAAGCACATCCGACTGGTTTGCAAGCTTCTCTGCAGAAATTTCTAGCTGTACTCCGTAAGATTTTAAACGCTGTATGAGTACTATATGTTCCGCTTTCGCGAAAAATGCTACAACACTCTCAGCTATCTTACTTCCTATTTCATCTACAGCAACCAGATCTTCCTCTGTTGCCGAAATAATCGCATCAATAGACTTGTAATGCTTTGCCAGTTTCTTTGCAACAGTCTCTCCTACGTATCGTATACCTAAACCGAACAGCACCTTCTCAAAAGGAATCTTAACAGAGGCCTGCACACCCTTCACCAAGTTTTCGGCACTTTTTTGAGCCATTCTTTCTAACGGAAGCAACTGCGCTACTGTAAGCTCATATAGATCTGCATAATTTGATATAAGTCCCTCATTTACAAGTAAAGCTACCGTCTCACCTCCTAGCCCATCTATATCCATTGCTTTTCTAGATATATAATGCTGTATACGTCCTATAATTTGTGGTGGGCAACCCATATCGTTAGGACAGTAATGCTGTGCTTCTCCCTCTTTACGCACAAGCGGAGTGTTACATTCGGGACACTCGGCTATATAATCGGTAGGCTCAGAATCTGCTGGGCGTTTTGTAAGATCTACTGCTATGATTTTTGGGATGATTTCTCCTCCTTTTTCTACAAACACCTCATCACCTTCTCGTATGTCTAGTCGTTCTATTTGATCTGCATTATGAAGACTGGCTCTTTTAACGGTTGTCCCGGCAAGCTCTACAGGTTCTAGGTTTGCCACTGGTGTGATGGCTCCAGTACGACCTACCTGATATGTTATTTCGTGTAAGCGGGTAGACACCTGTTCTGCTTTAAACTTGTAAGCCATAGCCCATCGCGGAGCTTTTGCCGTGTACCCCAACTCCTCTTGCTGCTGGAGTCCGTTTACTTTTACTACAACACCATCTGTCTCATACGGTAAGTCGTGACGAGCTTTATCCCAGTGATTAATAAAATCTAGCACCTCATCAATACTCTTTGCTAGTACTGCCGCATCTGGCACCATAAAACCCCAGTCTCTAGCTTTTTGCAAACTTTCCATCTGGGTCGTAATACCTAAATTATTGCCGGTGATATTATAAAGTAAGCATTGCAATGGTCGCTTTGCAACCTCTGCACTATCTTGAAGTTTTAGAGAACCACTTGCGGTATTACGCGGGTTACGATATAGCTCAAACCCTAGTTCCTCACGCTCTGCATTCATCGCGTGAAAACCGTCCCAAGGAAGCACAATCTCACCACGTATGTCAAACTTAGGAGGATAATCTCCTTTTAACTTTAAGGGAACAGACTTTATGGTTTTAATATTAGTAGTTACATCATCTCCTTGTAAACCATCTCCACGGGTTACAGCTCTGAGTAACTCTCCATTTTCATAAGTAAGACTTATAGATGCACCATCATACTTGAGCTCGCAGGTGTAGTGCACTTCACCATCTACCATTTTCTTAACGCGGGCTTCCCAGTCCTCAAGATCCTCCTTTGAGTAGGAGTTATCTAGGGAGTACATTCTATGCTCGTGTACAATAGTCTCAAAATTTTTAGTCACTGCGCCACCTACGCGATGTGTAGGTGAGTTAGGATCATCATATGCTGGATTTGCAAGTTCTAGCGCCTTGAGTTGTTCTAATTTTTTATCAAATTCAAAATCAGAAATAGTAGGCGTATCTAGCGCGTAGTAGTTATAGTTGTGCTCGCGTAGCTCTTGACGAAGCTGTAAGATTTGTTCTTCAATAGTCATATGTAAAAATAACCAAAAAGAAAGGCTGTTACAATGAAGATTGCAACAGCCTTTACACTATTTATTATATAAAAAGTTAGTCTTCTATAAATAGATTTCTAACTAATGCAGCACAAATACCACCTGCAATAGGTGTAACAATAAATAACCATAACTGGCTCATCGCTTTACCCCCAGCAAATAGTGCAGGACCCAAACTTCTTGCAGGATTTACTGATGTACCTGTGATAGGGATTGCAACCATATGTATTAATGCTAAAGAAATTCCAATAGCTAGACCTGCCATAAGAGGAGATGCATTTTTTGCCGTTGTTCCAAAAATCACGAGTAAAAACAAAAATGTAAATACAAACTCTGCAATGAGAGCAGATGTCATATTATAATTACCCAGATAGCCTTCACCCCAGCCATTACTACCTAGGCCCCACTCTGGCATAGTAAAACCAGCACTTCCAGAGGCTAGTAGATATAATACCCCTGCAGCTAGTATCGCTCCAATGCATTGTGATATCACATACCCCACCGTATCTTTTGCGCTAAGTTTACCCGCAACAAGCATTGCAATTGAGATAGCTGGATTAATATGACAACCAGAAATTGGACCAATAGCATATGCCATCACAACTACCGAAAATCCAAAAGCAAGTGAGATACCTAAGAGTCCTATTCCTTCTGGACCAGATTGTGAGACACTAGCAATAGTTGCCGCTCCACAACCAAACAAAACCAAGGCAAATGTGCCCAAACCTTCTGCAAAAAATTTTTTCTTTGTGTTCATTTGTAAATAATTGTTTTAGTTAATTACTACAAACTAGACATTTTTAGACAAAAGCTTAAACAAAATAAAGACACCTCTCAAGTAATAGACAAAAAACGCTTTTGCATCGCTTAAGAGTAAACTACGTGTAAACTAACGCAGTCAAACTACTCGTTTTCAGACAACGAAGCTTTTAACCACTTAGGCATTGCCATAGGCTCAAAGTTCTCCATCTGATTAAGAAGACCATCAATAGTAGTATCTACAAGAAGGATATCATAATTTTCTTGTTTAAGAAAACCTTTGTCTACCATATTTTTAAGTGCACTTAGAAGATCATCATAAAAGCCATTTACATTGAGCATCCCCACAGGCTTTTTATGCAACGCTAGCTGGCTCCAAGTAAGCACCTCAAAGAGTTCTTCCATCGTTCCAAAACCACCAGGAAGCGTGATAAAACCGTCAGACAGTTCTTGGAGCTTCATCTTGCGCTCGTGCATCGTCTCATTTACGATAAGCTCTGTAAGTCCCGTATGCACCACTTCTTTAATTTGTAAAAATGCTGGTATCACTCCTATTACTTTGCCATTTGCATCAAGTGCTCCCTGAGCAACTGCTCCCATCACACCTATTTTGGCAGCACCATATACGAGTGTCATATCCTTTTTTGCCAGTGTGGCTCCTAGCAAGCGGGCTTGGTTTATAATCTCTGGATCAGTTCCTGCACTGCTACCACAGTACACACAAATAGATGCTAACTTCATACGATTTCTTTTTTTTCTAACAGTCTCTTTTAATAATCAAACGCACTTAGGTTTAAGCCATACACGCCTTAATCGACCTATCTTTACCAAACATATCTTTCCTAAGCACAACATCTGTAAAGCCTATATCTTTTAACAACGCTACAGTCTCTCTACCTAGATATTCATTAATCTCAAAATATAGAGCTCCTGCGGGTGCTAAGCTTTTACTGGCCAGCTCTCCAATCTTTCTGTAAAAAATAAGAGGATCTTGATCTGAAACAAACAGTGCACTATCTGGCTCATTGCTCAGCACGTTTGCTCTCATCATTGCCTTTTCTTGCTCGCGCACATACGGTGGATTGCTCACGATAACATTATAAACCTCATCAAGCGCTTGCGTCTCAAGAATATTCTGGTTATAAAAGTCTACTTTCACCCCATTTGCCTTAGCATTTTGATATGCTGTGGCAAGCGCATTTTGAGAGATATCTACCGCTTCTACTGTTGCTTTATTGATATTTTTTGCAAGCGTAATGGCTATACAGCCAGAACCAGTACCTATGTCTAAAAGACGTAGCATATCTTGTGCTTCCCCTTTTAATAGACCTTGCGCCACATCATCTATAATCCAGGCAACGAGTTCTTCGGTTTCTGGTCTAGGTATTAACGTAGCAGGATTTACTTGAAAGTCAAGCCCGTAAAATGACGAGCTACCTGTGATATATTGTATAGGCTCACTCTTAGACAGTCTAGCTGTTATTTCTTCGAGCTCTACACGTTGTGAGGGGTGTATGTTTTGCTTTCGCGAAAGCGAGATCTCAACCCTATTCATTTTTAATACGTGCTCAAGCGTTAAGAAACAGAGGTTCTCGACCTCTTCTGGCTCATAAAGTGCTGCCAGTTGCTCCCTAAAATATGCGCGAAAATCGTCTATACTCATAATGTAATAAGCATATGAACGGGACACGAAAAGTGACCAGTGTTACCCATAGGCCCATCTATATAGTCAAAACCGGTGCGCTTGTATAATTTTTGTGCTGCCTCCATATAAGGCATCGTCTCCAGATAGCATTGCTCAAACCCAAAATCTCGAGCCGTATCTAGGCACTTCTTCATCATAGCCGACCCTAGACCCTTGCCTCGCGCTTCTTCTAAGAAATACATCTTTTGCAACTCGCACACATTACCGTCATAATTATCAAGTTGTGCGATGCCCGCACAGCCTATTACCGCACCATTATCTTCTACCACAAAATAGGCAGCTTTAGGCCTGTCGTAATGTTCATACATAGTATCTAGCGCCTCATCTGCATAAGCGGTTCCTACCTTTGGAGCGCCCATATCTACCAGCACCTTGCGCACTACGGCCGCAACCTGTGCATTATCTTCCTTTTGAATAGGTCTAATGATTGGTTTGTTCATCACTATTAAACGTTTACTTTTGCGATGTGAAGATACACAACACCTATATAAAAAGATGTATTGCCCTGGCAAAAAATGGGCTTCCGGCAGCAATGCCTAACCCCTCGGTAGGAGCAGTACTCGTGCATAATGACACGATTATTGCAGAAGGTTATACAAGTGCATATGGCGGTCCTCACGCAGAGGTAAATTGTATCGCTTTCGCGAAAGCGAATACCCCAGAACTCATTGCAAAGTCCACCTTATACGTTTCGCTAGAACCTTGCTCACACTGGGGAAAAACCCCTCCTTGTGCAGATCTCGTTATAGACTCAGGAATAAAACGCGTAGTGATAGGCACCATAGACCCTTTTGCCAAAGTCGCCGGCGCCGGTATAAAAAAACTGATGCAAGCTGGAGTTGATGTGACCGTAGGTGTGCTTGATAAAGAATGTCAAGATGTAAACAAGCGCTTCTTCACCTATCACAATGAGAAGCGACCATTTATAATTTTAAAATGGGCCGAAACCGCAAATGGTTTTATAGCTCCTGCTACCAGAGATAAGCAAGAACCGGTGTGGATTACAAACTCCCACTCTAGACAACTAGTGCACAAACTACGTAGCGAGGAGATGGGAATCTTAGTGGGCGGCAAGACCGTTATAGAAGATAATCCTACACTTACCACACGTGACTGGCACGGCAGCAACCCGACTAGAATCGTGATTGACACACAAGGCAACCTATCTAAGGAGCTACACATATTTAATAATGAAGCTCCTACAATAGTGCTCAACGACAGTGACCCAAAAAGTATCTGTAAAGAGCTTTTTGAGCATAACATACAATCTGTTATTGTAGAAGGTGGCGCTGCTACCCTACAAGGCTTTATAGATACAGCTTTATGGGATGAAGCGAGGGTGTTTACAGGCCTTACAAACTTTAATGCAGGTATAAAGGCTCCCAAAAAAACAAGCCAATTTACACTACAATCTAGTCAACACATACAAGGTGACAGGTTAGATACTTACACACGCAGCGACTCTTGATTTACTTATTACTAAGCATAGCGGCTTCCAGTCTCATATTTGTAATCTTCAAGTTATTTTCAAAATTTGAAGTAAATACTTTGCAAGCCATTATCGTAAACTATGTGGTGGCCTTTACTTGCGGCATCTTGTTATATGAGGGCGGTACGACACTAGCACAAATTCCAGAGCAGGAGTGGTTTTATGCATCAGCTGGGCTAGGTGTACTCTTTATTATCGTATTTAACTTAATGGCATACACCACACAAAAGAGTGGGCTCTCTGTAGTATCGGTTGCGACCAAAATGAGTGTAGGGATTCCCATACTTTTTGGCGTTTTCTATTACAACGAGTCGCTAGGCCTCTACAAGAGCCTTGGGATCATACTGGCTTTAATAGCCGTTTATCTCGCCTCTGTAAAAGCAAAAGATGGAATTGCTATAAAGAAAGAAAACCTCATCTTCCCAATTCTTGTGTTCTTAGGTAGTGGCGCGATAGATACTAGTCTTAAGTTTATAGAGGGTGCTTATGTAAGTGATGGAGATGTACCTATCTTTAGTGCAACTATCTTTGGCGCTGCTGCTTGTATTGGCTTTTTAATTATAGGGTATCAAATCATTACTAAGACATTTACATTTAAGCTCAAAAATATTGTGGCTGGTGTCTGTCTGGGTATACCTAACTATTTTTCTATCTATATGCTTGTGCAGGCTCTGCGAGACCCAAGATTTGACAGCTCTACACTCTTTACCATAAATAATGTTGCTATTGTGATGGTAAGTACCTTTATAGGAATCTTGTTTTTTAAGGAAAAACTTCTCCTCAAAAACTGGATAGGTATTGCACTTGCCGTGGCGAGTATTTTGCTAGTAAGTTTATTTAATTAGAAAATAATTATATTTTTTTTACGCTTTCGCGAAAGCGTACTCAACCACCCTCGCCCTATAATTTCACTAGCCTTGTTTATTTAAATATCACCCTAAAACCCCGTTATTAAAGGGATTACAACATACAAGCTCTGTAACATTTTACAAAACACCTCAACATATCTATGTAACCAAAATGAAAATGATATGGGATTCGGTGGAGCAGCTCTTGCAGCAAATCAAGTAATAAAAAACAATAGAAACCTTCTTAAGCAAAAGCGTAAGAGAGGTGATCTATCTTTTGTATCTACTGTAAACGAAAAGTGGGAAGATCCTAAAAAAGCGTCTTTTGATCAACTTATGGAAATACGTAAACGTATACGTAGAGATAACAAACGCTATAGACGTAAGGTTCTAATCGTGACAATTATTGCCTTTATACTATTGGTGCTTGCGATAGCTGTAATACCTTGGGATCTCATTTTTACAAATGGATTTAATCCTCATAAGTATTAATACCAAATCACAAATTACTCTCTACGGTACTGCCTTGTCTCTTCAAAAACGTGATCAAGTATAGCGATGTCTTGTTCTGTAAGTTCTATGTCACGACGTGCCATTGCTATTTTTGCCGTCTCGTAGGCCTTATTTGTTTTGTGCGTTACAAATCCACTAGCACCTCCCCAAGAAAATGAAGGAACAAAATTACGTGGAAAACCACTCCCAAAAATATTAGAAGCTACACCCACTACGGTACCGGTATTAAACATTGTATTAATACCACACTTAGAGTGGTCACCCATCATAAGACCACAAAACTGTAGCCCTGTATTTGCAAAGCGACCTGTCTCATAATCCCATAACTTTACGGGAGCATAATTATTTTTAAGGTTTGAGTTGTTTGAATCTGCACCTATGTTACACCATTCTCCCAGCACACTATTCCCTAAAAAGCCATCGTGACCCTTTGAAGAGTACCCCATAAGCACGGCGTTATTCACCTCTCCTCCTACTTTACAGTGAGGACCTAAAGTGGTGCCGCTATAAATTTTGGCGCCCATTTTCACAGCTCCGTGATCACATACTGCAAAAGGTCCTCTTATGAGGGCACCTTCCATAATCTGGGCATCTTTACCTATATAAATAGGACCATCTGTCGCATTAAGATGTGAGTAGTGAACTGTTGCTCCTTCCTCAATAAATATTTGACCTTTATTTATTGCTATTACGTGCTCCGGAATGTCTTGAGACTCTCTATCTTCGGTAAGCATCTCAAAATCTCTGGTGATTGCTTCTCCGTTTTTGGCAAAAATATCCCAAGTATGGGCTACCGTAAGAATATCTGGAGCAGTGTATTGTATACAGTCATAGGTGTCAAAATCTACTTCTTCACCCTCCCTTACATAAAAGGCAATGATTTCTTCTCCATCAAAAATGGCTTGTTGTGGTTCTAGGCCTTTAATAATCTGGGTGAGATTAGGAGAAGGGAGATATGATGCATTAATCATCACATTTACCTCCAGCTCTACCATAGGCCATCTTTCTGAGAGATACTCTTCTGTAACGGTAGAGGTTGTAGAACCTAGTACAAACTCCCATTTCTCACGTATGGTAAGTATCCCTATGCGCAAGTCTGCTACGGGTTTTGTATAAGTAAAAGGTAAAAGTTGATTGCGTACGTTACCGTCAAAAAGGATATAGTTCATCTCTAAGTACTGTTAGTCTGTTGTAAAAAATCGATTGCAAAAATGAGCATTGACTTATACCGCAAATGTAAAGACTCTTAGATAAAGAAATGTATCTAGTTATAAAGAATACACACTAGTACAACTGTGTCTTACTTCTTCTTTTTTACAAGAATCGTCCACTCAAAGTTAAACTCAGAAACCCGCACACCGTCTTTGTTTGTCCCTACAGCTTTCATCCAGCAGGTTTGACCCTCACCAGTAGCAACGGCTTTATCTATAGCCTCTTTAATCTGAGGGCCATTATCACACACAAAGTGTATTCTGCCCGTTGCTTTTTTTGTAAAAGTGGCATTATTATTTGCCACAAGCATCGATATTTTTTTTCCACTCTTTTGTATGTGTGCAATAACAAGTGCTCCTGTAGCAAGCTCTGCAGCCATACCCTGTACTGCCCAAAACATACTATTAAAAGGATTTTGATTAATCCAGCGATGTTTTACTGTGGTTGTACAAGACTCTGGTGATAATGACTTAACACGCACTCCCGTAAGCCACGCAGAGGGTAGCTTAAACATTGTGAACGTATTGAATTTACTAGGTGTAGGAAAGGACATATCTATTGCTTTTAGACAAAAGTAACAATATTTATTAATACTATGCGTGCATATTAATATCTTAAATAAATGTTAATATTTAGTACTATGCGTAACAAAGTACCTTTTTTTAGACATATATTTGCATAAGACATTAATAGACTATGGAAACTAGCATACCCACACATCACAAAAATGTAGGAACATTAATACACCTTTCTACCTTCTGTAAATACCTTTTTCCTTTTGGAAATTTTATTGCGCCGCTCATTTTATGGAGCGCGCAAAAGCGCAACTCTTTATTTATAGACAAGCACGGTAGAGATGCCATAAACTTTCAGCTCAGTATACTTTTATATTTTATTGCGCTGGCGGTAATAAGCATTCCGTTCTTTATTTACTTTATAGTAAGTGCTGGTGAGGGAAGCGCTAGCTTGCTTAACAATGGTTACATAAATGACCCTAGTGACTTTGCAGATCTAGGTGGTTTTCTCATCACTGCCATTGTGGTAGGTGTGCTGGCTATAGGATTATTTCTTATAGAGATTATCACAGTAATTTCGGCAGCAGTGCAGGCATCACAAGGAGGCATTTACAAGTTTCCGCTTCTTATAAATTTTATCAAAGCTTCTGCCGTAGCAGAGACCCCAGATACTCAAGAGGACTCATCAACTCAAGAGCAACCTACTATATAATGTAGTGGTATGACTATGTACGCTTTCGCGAAAGCGTAACAACAATTAATCAATCACCTGACCCAAATCAGGACCAAAACGAACAGTTTAATGTATTTAAAAATGGAAATCTATGAAGATTGAAAACACCAAAGCGCAAATGCGAAAAGGCGTGCTAGAATACTGTATCCTCTCTGTATTAAAAGACGAAGATGCATATGTAGCAGAGATCTTAGGCACGCTTAAAGACGCCAAGTTGCTGGTGGTAGAGGGTACAATTTACCCGCTTCTCACTAGACTTAAAAACGCTGGTTTACTCAACTATCGCTGGGAAGAATCTACCAGTGGTCCACCACGTAAATATTATGGACTTACCGAAACGGGTAAGATATTTTTAAAAGAACTCTCAACCACTTGGGATGAGTTACAGACAGCAGTAGCCGTAGTTACATCCACTAAAACCACAAAAAAATGAACAAGACAGTTAATATAAATTTAGCAGGAGTATTTTTTCATATAGATGAGGATGCTTACGGTAAATTACAGAGATATCTCGCTGCCATCAAACGTTCTTTTGAAGGTATGCAAGGTGAAGATGAAATTATAGCAGATATAGAAGCTCGTATCTCTGAGCTATTTTCTGAGCGTATTAAAGACGAGCGCCAGGTAATAGGCTCACAAGAGCTAGACGAGGTGATTGCTGTAATGGGACAACCAGAAGACTATATGGTAGATGACGATATTTTTGAAGATGAGCCTGCAGCTAGCAGCAACTCCTCAAAAAAGTCAAAACAAGCACCACGTATCGCACAACGCCGTTTTTACAGAGATACAGATAACGCTTACATAGGCGGTGTATCTAGCGGTATGGGGCACTATCTGGGTATAGATCCTTTATGGGTACGTATAGGCTGGGTGTTACTTATAGCGCTTACTTGGTTTACACTAGGAGGTACTGCACTTATCTATCTTGCCCTATGGGTTTTTGTGCCAGAGGCACAAACCACGGCAGATAAACTCGCAATGCGGGGAAAGGCAGTTAACATTGACAATATCACAGAAAAAGTAAAAGAAGGATTTGAAAATGTGGCTGACACCGTAAAGAGTGTAGATTATGATAAGTATGGCAATAAAGTAAAAACAGGAGCTCAAGGTTTTTTCGGGACCATTGGTAAGATTATTATGTTTTTCTTTAAAGTCCTTGCAAAGATTATAGGGGTACTCCTTATTATAACTGGAGCTACCGTAGTTATCTCATTACTTATCACCTTCTTAACTGGTGGTGTAGTAGATATTTTCACCCCTAATCTAGCCGATTTACCGTGGGTAAATAATGAGACAGGACTGCCTATCTGGCTTGTACTTCTTCTCACGTTATTTGCAGTTGGAATACCTTTCTTCTTCCTATTTTATTTAGGACTTAAGATTGTTTCTTCTAACTTAAAATCTATGCCGGTGAGTGCAAAGCTTAGCCTCTTTGGTCTATGGCTTGTCTCTGCGATAGTAATAGGCGTATTTTCTGTAAAAGAAGCTATTAAGTATTCTAACACAGAAACTGGTAAAGTAGTAGAGCGCACAGAGCTTGCGATAACGGCAAGTGACACGCTGCGCATACAGATGCGAGAGAGTGATCGTTATGAGATTCCTTTTGGGCGATCTACTGGATTTATGAGGACAATTAAGAGTGATACAGAAAATGTGACTATAGAGCGTGACGTACGTCTTATTGTGAGAAGTACTAAAGATAGTAATGGCTACATCCAGATAGAAAAACGAGCAGATAACTTCACGTATGAAGAAGCACGTGAGCTAGCCTCATCTATACAGTATGATTTTAAACTAGAAGACGGTGTTTTATCACTAGATGGCTTTCTTACCTCACCTACTCAAAAATCATATGGCCACTGGAATGATCGCGAGGTACAAGTGATTGTATACCTTCCAGAAGGAACTACCCTCATTGCAGATGATAATACGTACTCATACCACCGCAATGATAGTAGATACCGTGACATACTAGATAATGGAACAGAAGAGCAATACCTTACCGTGGGTAATGGCAAGCTTCTTTGTGACGGCTGTCCAGAAGATCGCAGTTATGATTACAATGATGATGATAACTCTTGGGAGCAATCTGGTAATGATTCTTGGGAAGAACGCAGTTATGAAGAAGGAGAAAATGCTCCAGAATGGGATCGTGAGCCAGAAGCACCCCAAGCTCCTACACCACCAGACACTCCTGACACAGACGTGCTACGAAATAACTAACCTACTATGAAAAACCCAACCAATCTTCTTTGGATCCTGTTGCTGCTCCCCTTGATCGGAGTGGCGCAGGTGTCTGAGGATAGTAAACTTTATAAAGAAATTCTTGCTATAGACAGTGCTCTTTTTGGCTCATATAATAATTGTGATCTCGCAACTCACGAAGCGCTCATCTCAGAAGATCTTGAGTTTTATCACGACAAGGGTGGACTTTCTACTAGCAAAACAGAGTATATGAAGGCTCTCAAGGAGAATATTTGTAATAAAGTACAGAGAACACTTACTCCAGGCACCTTTGAGGTACACGAGATAGCGGGTTTTGGCGCGGTATCATTAGGAAAACATAGTTTTCATAACCTAGTAGAAGACAGCCATTCAGAACCATCTAAGTTTATTACCATATTAAAAGACACCCCAAAAGGCTGGAAAATCACACGGGTGATAAGCTTGCACTAGCAATCTATACAACTCAGTCATAAATTACTACAGTTGGGTAGGTTACGCTTTCGCGAAAGCGGACTTAGCTACATCTTTACATCATCAATCAAAAACAATCAATCAAACAAACGAACCAATCACCAAAAATCCAATCATTATGACAACGCTCATCAAAACAATTTTAGGAATCCTTACTGCTGTACTCGTCACCTCTTGTCAGTTTGACATTAATCTAGGGCAAATACACGGCGACGGAAATGTAGTTACAGAAGATCTGAACATCACAGAAGACTTTGACGAAGTAGTCGCTGGAAATGGCTGGGAAGTATTTTTAGAAAAAGGAAGTACAAACGGCGTAATACTGGAAGCAGACCAAAACCTAGTAGACGCTGCCGAAATTTATGTGAAAGACGGGAAGCTTAAAATATACTGCGAAGACAATATCAAAAGTGCTACCTCAAAAAAGGTGTTTGTAACCTACTCAGAAAATCTTACTGATGTGAGCGTAAATAGTGGTGCAAGTCTCACTACAAAGGAAACACTTACTGGAGATGATATTGAATTTGACGCATCTTCTGGAGGGACAATGCGCGTACAAGTTTCTGCAAAAAATGTAGAGACAGATGTAAGTAGCGGTGGCGTGGCACGTATCTCTGGTAGTGCAGAGCGACTAGATGCTTCGGTTTCTAGTGGTGGTGTAGCAAGAATAAGTAAACTCAAATCTGTGAGTGCAAAGGCAGATGCTTCATCTGGAGGCGTGATGGACGTTTACGCTTCTCAAGATCTTAAGGCGGAGGCCTCTTCTGGAGGAATCATAAATTACTACGGTAGCCCAAGAAATGTGGATAAGCCTAAAAAAAGCTACTCTGGTGGGGTTATAAGAAGCAAAGAATAATTACAATAAATAACATCAATCAATCAACACAAAAAATGCTCGATACTATCGAGCATTTTTCTTTGTATAATAGTCAAGAGTTATAATCCAGCCTTTATTTTCATAAACTGGGCTTCTAGCAGTGCCATCTTTTCTTCTAGTCCATCTGCCAGTTCTGGCACTCTGTGATAGAAGACGTAGCGTATGCGCCAGAGTTCTTTAATTTCTTTTATAGGAAACTCTAGGTCGTCTATATTTTTATGATCTGCTCTTAGGGTAATAGTATTTCCAGAGAGATAGCAACGTCTTAATACTAGTCTATCATTAAAAACGGCTAGAATGAGATGTCCATTATTGAGCTTTTTATAAACGTTTTTTGGGATGTGCTCACCTATTACTATATCTTTTGGGAAGAGTCCTTTGTCATTACTACTCATCTCCAAGTTATCTACCGTAAAGGCTCTGAAATCTTTTTCTGGATTTACGGGTAGTTGTAACACAGGCATATCTGCTACAAAAGCTTCCCTGTCATTATATAATAGATAGTCATTTGTGTTTTTTGGTGTGATGCAAGGTATTGTAGCAAAGGTTTCCTTTGTAATCTGCTCGTGATCTGTAGTAAGGTCTGCTTTAAATTTGAGCAAACTATTTACAGTAAGCTCTTTTGTGAGCAAGTCATCTATAGGAATGCTAAAATAATTAGCAATTTTAATTATCGTATCTATTTTAGGTTCACTCCTACCCTCCTCATAAGCCCCTAACGTCCCTCTTTTCAGGTCAAAGAGCTCTGCAAACGACTGCTGACTAAGCGTCTTTACGGTTCTTATTTTTCGAATGTTTTTACCAAAGAATGACATATTTTGCTAATTTTATTTGCAAATGACAAAATTGTTCGTATATTTACCTAACAATTTTAGCGAAAAGAATTCACTTATGCTAATTTATTTAGCTTTTTCGCAAAAGCGTAATAGCATCATCAAACATTCATCAATCAAAAATCAAACATTATGACCACTTTAATTATTTACATCCTGAGCCACTTATAAACAATTGGGTATTTACAGAGACAAGTTTTCGTATTATTAACCTTCCAATGTATTGGAACACAACATTGACACTCTTTATGAAGAACCACTTTACAATTATTCGAGATTTTTTATTAGAACTCAACTTTAATATCACTACAGAAAATACGGCAGATGGTATTATGGTTGTACAGAAGGAAAACTCAGGTATCAAAAACCTAATTCTGGGCATTGCTCCTCCTATTCTAATTATCGAGCAATTTATTTTTACCATCAATAACCAGTCAGAAAAGATTTTTAAAAGTCTGCTGCAAAAAAACCGAGATATCATACACGGCGCTTTTGTACTAGATGATACTGGTAAAAAGGTCATCTTTAGAGATACCCTACAGATAGAAAATCTTGACCTCAACGAGCTAGAGGGTAGCTTGAACTCCCTGAGTTTACTTATGAGTGAGTACTCAGAACAGATTATAGAATTTTCAAAATATTAAAAAACGACATTATGAACATATTTAAACGACTTTTTAAAATAGGACAAGCAGAGGCAAATGCATCTATAGATAATATGGAAGATCCTATCAAGATGACAGAGCAAGGCATACGAGATATGAAAGAAGATCTAGCCAAAAGTGTAGAAGCAATGGCGCAAGTAAAAGCAATGGCCATACGCGCAAAAAACGAGCGTGACGAGCACGATGCAAAAGCAAAAGACTACGAGAGCAAAGCCATCGCTATTCTTAAAAAAGCACACGCAGGATCTATGGATGCAACAGATGCAGACAGACTAGCAAAAGAAGCCCTTGCCAAAAAAGAAGAAGCACAGTCACACGCCACTCGTGCTGGTGAGGATACTTCAAAATTTGAAGGGAATGTAGCTCAACTACAAGGTACTATCCAGACTATTAAAGATAACATAAGCAACTGGGAGAACGAGCTTAAAACACTCAAGGCACGTGTAAAAGTGAGCGATGCTACAAAGAATGTAAACAAGCAAATGGCTGCACTAGATAGTACAGGCACCGTGAGTATGCTAGAACGAATGAAAGAAAAAGTAGCGCAAGAAGAAGCTCTTGCAGAGGCTTATGGAGACATTGCAGATACTAATAAAAGTATAGATGATGAGATAAACGCTGCTGCAGATACTAGCGAGGAGAAAGTAGATGACGAGCTTGCAAAACTTAAAGAACAATTAGGGCTAGGTAAAGACAACGCCTAGCCATCATAAACCTTAAAACCATCAACCATTGGACAACTTTATAAATCTCATATTTTCAGAAGTTAATATCATCTTGAGCGTCTTATTGATACTCTTGATCATTTACTGGGTACTTACCTCGGTGAGCGGTATTGATTTTGACTACGATATGGACATCGACATAGATCTCGATGTAGATGTAGATGCAGATTTTGACATCAACACCGTAGACTCTGGCAGTATGGATTTTGAAGATGTCTCAAGTGCAGAGGTAGACAGGTCACACGTTGTAAATAAAAGACGTAAACCACTTAAGTGGTGGCAAGTATTTTTAATTTACTTCAACTTTGTAGGTCTTCCATTTATGTTCACCTTTACGGTATGGGTATTTTTATGGTGGCTTTGTACCCTAGTAACCACAAGTATTACTGGTAGCTATGCAACTAGTTTTGGTTACATACTTATGTTGAGCTGTATGATCCCTGCTTTGTTCCTTACTAAGATATTTACCACTCCATTTAAGTCATTTTTTAAAAACTTGAATAAAGATGGTGATAAAGCTACAGACTTTCTAGGTCGTGACGCCGTGTTGCTATCTACCATTTCTGGAGATAAAATGGGTAACGCAGAGGTACTAGCAGATGGTAACCCGATGAGTATTTATGTAAAATCACTAGATGGGTCAGAAATACGCTTTCGCGAAAGCGTACTCATCATCAAACAGTCACCAGATAAAAATTACTTTTTAGTCAGTAAATATTAATTAAGCGTGTAAACGCACATTCATAATCAACCAAAAACAAAAATCATCAATTTTATGGAAAACCTACCATCTATCGCCATCGCCCTCGTTGTAGGCATTGTGGCACTCATTGTTATTTACTTCCTCATCATTGCGATGTTCTACAAAAAGGTACATCAAGGTCAAGCCTTGGTTCGTACAGGTTTTGGCGGAACAAAAGTAGCGACAGATAAAGGGCTCTATGTGGTTCCTGTCTTTCACCGGGTAGAAGTAATGGATATTTCTGTAAAGAAAATTCAAATCGAACGTCTAGCGACCGAAGGTCTTATCTGTAAAGACAATATGCGTGCAGATATCAAGGTAGCCTTCTTTGTGCGTGTAAATAATGAAGTTGAGTACATTAAAAAAGTGGCGCAAACTATAGGTGTGCAACGTGCATCACGTCAAGAAACACTTGAAGACCTTTTTGAAGCAAAATTTTCTGAAGCGCTTAAAACCGTGGGTAAAAAGTTTGACTTTATACAGCTTTATGAGGCTCGTCGTGAGTTTCGCGATGAGATTGTAGACATTATAGGTACAGATCTTAATGGGTATACTCTTGAAGATTGTGCGATAGATTACCTAGAGCAAACTGCAGTCACACATCTTAAGGCAGATAACATACTTGATGCAGAAGGTATTAAGAAAATCACAGATCTTACAGCTGCACAAAACATCAAAGCAAACCTTATTAAACGTGATGAGGAGAAAGTTATACGCAAGCAAGATGTAGAGGCTCGCGAGGCGATACTAGAACTAGATAAGCAACTCGCCGAAAAAGAAGAACAGCAAAAACGTGAGATCTCAAACATAAAATCTCGTGAAGAGGCAGAGATTCTTAAAGTTGCCGAAGAAGAGCGTCTCAAGTCTGAAACCGCTCGCATTGCTACCGAAGAAAAAGTAAAAGTAGCCGAAGAGAATATGCAACGCCAGATCATCGTAGCTGAGAAAAACAAGCAACGTACAGACAAGGTGGAGACAGAGCGTGTGGAGAAAGACCGTATGCTAGAACTTACCGAGAGAGAGCGCGTAGTGACACTAGCTCAAATTGAAAAAGAAAAAGTTGTTGAAGTTGAGAAAAAGAACATTCAAGATGTGATACGCGACCGCGTAATGCTCGAGAAAGGTGTGGTAGAGGAGCAAGAAAATATGAAAGATATTGAGGCTTTTAAAACTGCAGACCGTTCTAAGCAAGTAGCAATCACAAATGCAGAGGCAGCGGCTCAAGAAGATCTTATTAAGACCATAAAAGCAGCCGAAGCATCAAAAGAAGCAGCAAAACAAAAAGCCGAAGAGATTAATATCGAAGCACTAGCGCATAAGGAAGCAAGTGAAAAAGAAGCAGAAGCACGTAAAATTCTTGCCGAAGCACAAGCTAAGGAAGAAGCAACCGTGGGTATGTCTGAGGCACAAGTAATGCACGCTAAGGCAGATGCAAATGAGCGTCAAGGTATTGTTGAGGCAACCGTTATCGAGAAAAAGGCACTTGCAGAAGCTGCCGGAATTGAAGCAAAAGCTGAAGCAAAACGTAAGGATGGTCTTGCAGAGGCAGATGTGATTAAAGAAAAAGCCCTTGCAGATGCTGCAGGTATTGAAGAGAAGGCAAATGCTATGAAGAAACTTGACGGTGTAGGTAAAGAACACGAAGAGTTTAAACTACGTCTTGATAAAGAACTTCAGGTAGATCTTGCAGAGATTAATATCCAGAAAGATATTGCAGATGCCCAAGCACAGGTTATAGGCGATGCTCTTAAGGCTGCAAATATTGATATTGTAGGTGGTGAGACAATGTTCTTTGACCAGATTATAGGGCAAATTACAAAGGCCAAAGGTTATGACAGACTCGTACACCACTCAGAAACGGTAACCGAAGTAAAAGATGCCATTTTAGGTAGTGATGATGTAAAAGGAAACTTGCTTGAAAAAGTAAAAGAATTTGCAGATAAGTACGGCATCTCTTCTGAAGATCTTAAAAATGTGACCATTGCAAACTTACTGATGGATTTAAAATCTAAATCTTCAGACAGCAGTGAGCAAACCTTATTCAGCAACCTATTTAACCTTGCAAAAGGATTAGGATTATCTGATAAGAAACTGAAATAAAACTCAGTAAACAACGGCAGCTTGCACCCAGTGAGATGGCAAGCTGCTGGTTGTTTTTACGCTTTCGCGAAAGCGTAATTACTACTACATCTCACAACTTTCATCACAAGAATCAATCAACAAACCAACGATTAGTTTCCAACATTTATGGCAAACGAAACTCCAGATATACAACCTAAAGCAACGCAAACTCTTGACGGCGGCACCTATGAGATTATACAAGGTAGACTGCAAAAACAAAAAACCGACTTACAACAGCGGTTACAAGAACTTAACGAGGAGCGTAAAAATGTTTTTGGTTCACTAGAAACAAAGCTCATTGCAAATGACCGTATCAATACAGAAAATAACTGTATTGCACGTGATATTGTATCGCTTAAAAACCTGTGTTTGTTTGGCTACAATGTGCATTTTGGACTACGCACAGACATACACCTAGGAGATGTTTTTAGTGCCTATGAGTTTAAAGACAATCGTTTTGAACCTCGTGATCTTTCACTTTTACAAGACGACACTTTTCTACTAGACTTTGCAAACCTCTACAAGTATTACCGTAATACCATCTTTTCAAAGTTTGCGATTATAGGTAACTACCTGTATATGGTATTTCAGCTTAGTGATAGTGTTACAGATATTAAAACATTTAAGTGGCTCATAAAAGAAGATACGTTACAGTATGTAGATAACCGTAGTGAGCACGAGTACCGCTTCCCACAGCAACACGATTTTAAGTGGCAAGAGGCTACGCGTGATATGCACCGTTATGGTGAGCACGCTCACGTATCTATTTTAGATAAGGTGTTTGTAGAGACTATAGGTGGTGATCTTACCATAAAAATAGAAGATAATACAGACCAAGGTAAAGGAATACTAGATGAGCCGGTAGAGCTTATAGACCAGACACTAGATGACGGTCAGTATCGCTATGCAGATCTGGGCAACCTACTTGCACTAGAGATTAAACCCTTTCAAGAAGAACCTCGCTATTTTGTATTTAATAACAAACTAAAGGAAGTTCAAAAAATACAGAGTGTAAAGGACACCTGTGTCTTACTTCCAGATGATCAAGGTATCATTTTCCCAACAGGCTACTACTTACAAACAGGAGAATACAACATTTTTGACAATGCCATCCCAAATGTAAAATTTCAGCAAAAGGTGAGTTCGCCTAACGGGGAGGACTTTTTATATGTCTTTTACTCGCCAGAAGAGGCGCTGTACAACTTGATGTCATATAATGTGATTACTCAAGAGATAAAAACTCCTATTATCTGTAATGGTTTTACCGTATTGCAAGATGGGCAGCTATGCTATTTTAGAACCGAAAATGAGCAAACCAAGCATCACGTGATACAGATCTGGCAAACCCCATTTTTAAAGGGTGACTATATGCCTTCTCAGCACGAAGACACCTTGCTTTACAAAATAGGAAATAAGGATATTGTAAAAGCAATGGCAGAGGTTAATAGCCTCATCACACTGCTCAACAAAGAAGATAATTACGACGGCCTGTATAGCGATATTGCTAAGTTCTCAAAAGATATACTTGATGCTTACTACTGGCTTCCAGAAGCAGAAACCAAGCAACTCAACGTACCACTTGCAGAAATAAATGGTGCTGCAAATGCAGCTATAGATGAGTTTCAAAAAGTAGTACAGCTCAAGCGCAACGCTGCCAAACAGACTAAAGAAGTTGAGACCAAAGCCTCTGAGATTTTTGGCAAAATAAAAAGCACCTCTTTTAAGTCTATTAATGATTTTGTGGCGCTGCTCACACAGTTGCGATCATTACGTGGAGAGACCATCTCGCTTAATGATATACGGTATGTAGATCCCACTTTCGTAAAAACGCTAGAGGAAGAAATTGCTGTGCAAACACAAAAAATTTCTGAGAAGTGTGTACAGTTCTTACTAGATGACAAAGCGTTAAAACCGTATCACGATGCCGTAGCCGAAAAGAAACAGGCGATGGATGGCATCAAGAAAGTAATTGAAGCCAAAAAGCTCGAAGAAGAAGTAAACCAGATTGCAACAGATCTTGAGTTACTTATCGACATTGTTTCAAACCTTGATATAGAAGACACCTCCCACTCTACTAAGATAATTGATGATATCTCGCTCATTTTTGCAACTATCAATCAGTTAAAGGCTGGGATTAAGAATAAGAAAAAATCACTGGGAAGTGCAGAAGCACAAGCCGACTTTGCTGCCCAATTGAAGCTTATTGATCAAAGTATCATAAACTACCTAGATATTGCCACCACGCCAGAAAAGTGTGATGAGTTCCAGACTAAAATCTCTATCCAGCTAGAAGAGCTAGAAGGAAAGTTTGCAGACTGGGATGAGTTTATCACACTTATTATTGAAAAGCGCGAGGAAGTGTACGGAGCTTTTGAAGCACGTAAAAACGCACTGATAGAGAAGCGCAATAAAAAGGCAATGGCATTAAAAAATGCCTCAGAACGCATTTTAAAAGGCGTACGTAAAAAAGCCGAAAGCTTTAAAACAGCCTCTGAAATAAACGGATACTTTGCCGCAGACCTTATGATTAATAAGGTACGCGATATCATACAGCAACTTAAAGAGCAAGAAGATACCGGAAAGGCAGAAGAGATTGAGACTGGACTTAAAACAGCTCGTGAAGATGCGCTGCGCAAGCTCAAAGACAAACTAGATCTCTATGAAGATGGAGATACGGTAATACGACTTGGCAAGCATAAATTTGGTGTAAACAAGCAACCGCTTGACCTCACTATTGTGCTCAAAGACGGCGCGCTTAACTATCACCTCACAGGCACCGATTTTTATCAAGAACTCTCAAACGAGACCCTTCTCGCCTCTCGCGATATCTGGGATCAAGAATTTGTATCAGAAACTAGCGAGGTGTACCGCAGTGCCTACCTAGCTTATAAATTATTTAATAAACTAGACAAGCACACGCTACTAGAAGCTGGTGATGATGCGCTACTTGCGATAGTACAAGAAGAAAGCCGCAATGATTATGCAGAGGGCTATGTAAAAGGTGTGCACGATGTAGACGCGACTAAAATTTTAAAGGTACTCGTACACAAACACAACGAACTAGGACTACTCACCTACGCCCCAGAAATTAGAGCATATGCTCAGTATTTCTGGAACAGCATTGACCCAACTACTCAAAAAACGCTTAACCAGTCTATAAAGGCTTCGGGAGAGGTGTTGCAGTTTTTTCCAGATGCAAAGGAGTACCAATTTATCGTTGAGACGTTAAGTGAGGAGATACACGCTTTCGCGAAAGCAGAGTCCCTTTTCTCACCCGATTTAAGTCAGACCATTGCGACCTACATCTTTGATGAGCTTCAAGGTGACACAGAGTTTGTGCGTAGTAGTGTTGCGGTGCGTTTAAAAGACGCTTTCGCGAAAGCGTTAAAACAACAACAGGCAGATCTTAAGTTTAAGAAAAGTTATGAGTCACTCCCTAGCTTAAAAGGGAAAGTACAGCTCGTAAAACAGTGGGTGACGGCATTTGTACGCACCCAAGAAAGTCTTACCGATGTGCGCTACGTAGATGAAGTGGTGTGTTTACTACTCTTTGAAGATGAGTCGGTTTTAAAAACAAAAGCGGCTTCTCCAAATGAAAAAATCACTGGCTTAAGCGGTGATCACAGCACGATAACCGATGGTGTTTTCAACTTTAACTACCACGACTTTACGGCAAGGCTCAACTTATTTGTAACAGATCAAGTACCTGCATTTGAAACATTTAAGAAGGCAAAACATACGGTTACAGAAGAGTTAAAAGAAGCTTTGAAACTGGACGAATTTAAACCAAGGGTTCTTACATCCTTTGTGCGTAATAAGCTGATTGACCAAGTGTATTTCCCATTGTTTGGTGATAACCTCGCAAAGCAATTAGGAACCGTGGGTGATAATAAACGTACCGACCGTATGGGTATGTTGCTCCTCATCTCACCACCTGGATACGGAAAAACCACCCTGATGGAATATATCGCAAACCGTCTAGGACTCGTTTTTGTGAAAATTAACGGCCCAGCGATAGGTCACGAAGTTACGTCTGTAGATCCAGAAAGTGCTACAAATAGCGCTGCTCGTGAAGAGCTCAAAAAACTCAACGTCGCTTTTGAAATGGGGAATAATGTGATGCTATATCTAGACGATATACAGCACTGTAATCCTGAGTTTTTACAAAAATTCATCTCCTTATCTGACGGTACACGTAAGATAGAGGGTGTGTACAACGGGAAGTCAAAAACCTATGACCTACGTAGCAAGAAATTTTGTGTGATAATGGCGGGTAACCCATATACAGAGAGTGGAGAGAAATTCCGCATACCAGATATGCTTGCAAACAGGGCAGATATTTATAACCTGGGAGATATTATAGGAGATACTGAACACCTGTTTAAATTGAGTCTTATTGAGAATTCGCTCACTGCAAATGCGCTATTGCAGCAGTTAAGTAGTAGTCATTTTGAGGATGTGTATACCTTAATAGACCGCATAGAAAATGGGACGCAAGACAGTCAGCTCAAAGGAAATCACACCGCGCAAGAGGTAGCAGATTATACAAAAGTACTAGAAAAGGTAATCACCATACGTAACACAGTACTTAAGGTTAATGCAGAATACATACGCAGTGCCGCGCAAGAAGATGCCTATCGCACAGAGCCGTCTTTTAAACTTCAAGGGTCATACCGTGATATGAATAAACTAGTAGCCAAAGTGGTTCCCATTATGAATGACACTGAGCTTGCGACATTGCTCCTATCACATTATGAAAGTGAGTCACAAACTCTCACTTCAAGCGCAGAGGCAAACCTCTTAAAATACCGCGAACTCATAAATGCGCTAGATGAAACGCAGCAACAGCGCTGGAACACGATGAAAGAAACCTTTGTAAAAAATAATAAACTCAAAGGTTTTGGTGACAAGAACGAGATGGCACAAGTACTCTCTCAAATGATGGAGTTTACCGAGAATCTAGAAGGGATAAAAAAGGCGCTTGAGAAGGGGTTGGAGAAATGATTTTAAAAACATCTCCCCTAACCCCTCTTTGAAGAAGGGAATACTCACGATACTTTTTAATTTTGCTTTGCAAAATTAAAAAGTATCAAACCACAACAGTGTCCCTCTTTGAAGAGGGAGTCAGGGAGATGTCCGCGAAGAGGAGATAAAGTCACAAAATGTGAGATATCCGCAAAGAATCACAAACAAAAAACGACAGCTCTCGCTGTCGTTTTAAATATATAAATTTTCGATTTTACAAATCTTCTGGAGATGTTACAACAGTAATTCCCGTCACACAGTGCTCAATCATATCTCTTGGGAAATTTTTGATTTCTCCACTTCTTGTTTTTATAAAGTCGAGGTCTTGACTAAAATAGCAAGTCCCATCAATTTGCAGAAAATCAAAAACAAAATTTTTAAATTCCTGATCAATAGAGGGTCTATGTAGCGAAAGTTGACTGAAATTATCTTTGGTAAAAGTTCCACTTTCAAATAAATCTCTGTCAGCTATGAGTTCTATTTCAGATGAAGTTTCTCTAATACTACCATATTTCGAAAAACCATTCTTGATATCATCAACAGCAATTTTTGCTGGCTCTCCATCTTTGAACTTCCCAATAAAAACAGTATAACTCATTGATTTAAGCTTTCACCTCATCCACATAAGTAGAGCCTACTCCTGGCTCATCTTGTGGAAGCTCGTCTTTTGACGCTAGGTAACGCTCTGCATCTAGTGCAGCCATACACCCTGTTCCGGCAGCGGTAATTGCTTGACGGTACACGTGATCTGCTGCATCTCCAGATACAAATACGCCTGGTACGTTTGTTTTAGAAGTTCCTGGTGTATTGATGATATATCCAGTCTCATCTAAATCTAAGTAGTCCTTAAAGATATCTGTGTTAGGCTTATGCCCTATCGCTACAAAAAATCCTGTTGCTGGGATATCGTGCTCCTCACCGGTTACATTATTCTTTACTCTTGCTCCTGTTACTCCTACATCGTCACCTAGTACCTCAACGGTTTCTGTGTTAAAAAGGATCTCAATGTTTTCTGTTTTCTGTACACGAGCAGCCATAATTTTTGATGCTCTAAACTCGTCACGACGTACGAGCATTGTTACTTTCTTACATAATTTAGAAAGGTAGTGTGCCTCCTCACAAGCGCTATCTCCAGCACCTACAATTATGGTTTCTTGCCCACGGTAAAAGAATCCGTCGCAAACGGCACAGGCAGATACACCTCCACCCATTTTTAAATACTTCTGCTCAGAAGGTAATCCTAAATATTTTGCACTCGCTCCTGTAGATATAATCACAGACTCTGCGTGTATTTCCTTTTCTCCGTTGATCCACGCTTTGTGCACATCTCCAGAAAAATCTACTTTAGTCACCCATCCGTCACGTACATCTGTATCAAAACGCTGTGCTTGTTTCATTAACTGCACCATCATTTCTGGTCCAGTCACACCATCTACATAACCAGGGAAGTTCTCCACCTCATTAGTAGTGGTAAGCTGTCCTCCTGGCTGCTGCCCTTGGTAAAGAACTGGTGCCATATTTGCACGTGCTGCATAAATTGCTGCGGTATATCCCGCTGGTCCTGAACCTATGATAAGGCATTTTACTTTTTCTACTGACATACTGTATTATTTTTAAGCTTTCGCGAAAGCGTAATAAACACTTTTACAATCGCACAATTCTTATTTATATCTTCCTTACAAAAGTAGGTTTTACAAGCCAAACCTTACAATCAAGTTATCAAGAAAACGAATGGCTTTATCACCAAAAGTGATATAATTCATCACGAGCTTACTCTTGCATAGATTAAAGATAAGATTCTAACCTCTAACACGTGTTTTCAAATTGTTAATACATCATAGAGTGTGGTGATAATTCTGTAATTTGCCGTTAAAATCTGATACTATGAAAAGTCGTTTTACTTATATCTTATTGTTACTTGTTGCAAGTGTGGCTTGCGCGCAAGAAACTAGAGAAAATGATGTCACACTAACCTCAAACCTAGATTACACCTATGAGGTTATTGTTCCAGAACTTACAAACCCTTGGGGACTAGCTGTATTGCCAGATGAGTCTATGCTTATCACTGAAAAAAGTGGAGAACTCATACACTTTAAGGATGGCAAAAAAACAATGATTACTGGTGCTCCAGAGGTGGTGACGCGTAATCAAGGTGGTTTACTTGACATACGCTTGCATCCAGATTATGCGACTAATGGCTGGATATACATCACGTACTCATCACCAGAAGGCGATGAAGATGGGGCGATGACAGCACTTATGAGAGCAAAATTAAAAGACGGCGCGCTTACCGAAAAGAAGGTATTATATAAAGGAAGCCCAAATACGAGAAAGGGACACCACTTTGGGAGTCGTGTGCGTTTTGACAAAGATGGTTATGTGTACTTTTCTATAGGAGATCGTGGTGCTAGGGATGAAAATCCGCAGGATATTACTCGTGATGGAGGAAAGATTTATAGACTTAATGCAGATGGAAGCATCCCTGCAGATAATCCTTTTGTAGGTAAAGACGGAGCAAAAGAAGCTATCTTCTCTTATGGACATCGCAATCCGCAAGGAATGACGGTGCATCCTAAGACAGGTAAGATATGGATACACGAGCACGGACCTCGTGGTGGAGATGAGATTAATATCCCTGAGGCTGGTAAAAACTTTGGGTGGCCAGTAATCTCATACGGTATTAATTACAGCGGAACTACGTTTACAGAAATTACAGAAAAAAAGGGAATGAAGCAGCCAGTGTATTACTGGGTTCCTTCTATCGCTCCTTCTGGGATGGCTTTTGCAAATAATACTGGTGATGCAAAACTTGATGGCAACCTATTAATAGGTTCGCTTAAATTTGAATACCTAGAACTTGCCATTTTAGAAAATGACAAGGTGGTTGCTCGTGAAAAGTTACTAGAAGATGTAGGTCGTGTGCGTAATGTGATTAATCACAATGGCACTATCTATGTAGGTGTAGAGGGCAAGGGAATCCTTAAACTAGTTAAGAAATAATGAAGCTACTTATAAGTTTATGTACGGCAGGAGTTAGTGTGTTTTTATTTTTCGCGAAAGCGGAAAAAGAAGTTTACACCTCTCAAGACCCACTTGCAGAATCTATAGAACGTGGTGCAGAGGTATACCAAGACTTTTGTATACAGTGTCACCTAGGTAAGGGAGAAGGTGTAGCAGGAACTTTCCCGCCCCTTGCCGGATCAGACTGGCTCACAGAAGATCGCTATAAAGAAGCCATAAAAGCTGTAAAATATGGACAGCAAGGCCCTATTACCGTAAATGGTGTTGCATATAATGGTGTGATGGCAAACCTTGAACTTTATGAAGATGAGGTGGCAGATGTAATGAACTACATTATGAATAGCTGGGGCAATAAACAGAAAGGAATGATTACTGAAGAAGAGGTGAAAGCGGTGACAGAATAATATCAACACGTAGAAAGCTTAGGTAGTGAATTAAGATTTTTTAGTAAAGAATTGGCTTTTAGTACGACAAAAAAGCGCTAACTTTTTGTGAAAAAGAAAATACTATGAAAAAAATCATTACATCCCTATTTCTTATGATTGCTTTTTGCTCTGTACTTACAGCTCAAAATTACTCATCGGGAAGCATTACAGTACTTAATAATAACCCACTAGAAGGTAGTGTCGCCATAGATTACCTTGCTCAAACAGTACTTTACAAAAAGAATTATAAAACCACCGTTTATACTTTTGACCAGGTAACTAGTGTCTCTCTCAACAATAGAAACCTTGATAAAATAGAAGTAGATAATATCGTTTATTTTGCCACACCATTGCAAGATGGAAAAGCGTCTTTATATCAAATAAGTCCCTCAGAATATCTTATCACAAACGCTACTGGAACCTCTAAGGTTATCAACGTAGATAATGACAGAGCAAATATAGCTGGCACGCTTGCCGTACTTTTTTCTGATTGTAATTCCATACGAAGACCACTTAATGCTATAGATCAATTTAATGAGTCTGCACTTATACGTAATGTGCAAGCCTATAATGCTTGTGATTATGAGATTTATGCCCCAACGCCTAATGAGGTAGATGCTGCTGCTTCTTATAATACAGATGCTGCTAGTTTTTATCTGGGTGTAGGTACAAGCATTAATAACTTGAAGTTTTTTGATAGTGACGAGTCTGAGTCTATTGTGACAGGGCAGGTACAACTTGGTGTAATAGCTACTCCAGGCTTTTTAGGAGCTTTACAAGGAAACCTTTACTTCTCTCTTGAAGGAAATGCAGCCTTATCTGGTGATAATAGTTTTGAGAACTTGCCTAATGATCTAAATTTTAAAATGAGGTCTTTTAGATTGTTGTTTGGTCTAGAGTATCAATTTAATAAAGAAGGAAAATTTAAGCCTTTTGTCGCAGCTGCAGTAGGTCCTACTGGTGATTATTATGAAGGAACTCTAGATGGTAATGATTTTGATATAAGTGGTGGTAACCCCATTTTTGTACCGCGTGTAGGCGTGAGATATGAGTTAAGCAACGGGCACCATCTAGGTGCTAGCCTAAGTTATATAACCGGTTATGATAATGACCTTACGTTTCCTACAGAAGAAGAAGTCATTCCACTACAAATAGATGTAACAACGCTCACACTAGGGGTAAACTACTACTTTTAAGACCACTATCAATCACAATATTAAAACCGAGATGCATAATCTCGGTTTTTTCATTTCTAATCCATTTTAATAACCCATTTTAAATTGTATTTTTACCTCCTAATCGTCCTCAAATTTTATGGGTAAAATAATTGCTATTGCAAACCAAAAAGGTGGTGTAGGCAAGACCACAACTTCTGTAAATCTCGCAGCCTCTCTAGGCGTGCTCGAGAAGAAAGTACTTCTCATAGATGCAGACCCACAGGCTAACGCAACCTCTGGCTTAGGTATAGATGTAGAGAGTGTAGAAGTAGGAACATACCAGCTACTAGAACATACTAATAAGGCAGAAGATGCTATTGTAAAAACCTCTTCTCCTAATCTAGATCTTATACCTGCACACATAGACCTTGTAGCTATAGAAATAGAGCTTGTAGATAAAGAGGCACGTGAGTATATGTTAAAGAAAGCAATTTCTCACCTAAAGGATGTATATGATTACATCTTGATAGACTGTGCACCATCACTAGGATTACTTACACTTAATGCACTTACCTCTGCAGACTCTGTAATTATCCCTATACAGTGTGAGTACTTTGCACTAGAAGGGTTAGGTAAGTTGCTTAACACGATAAAAAGCGTTCAGAAAATACACAATAAGGATCTTGACATAGAAGGATTACTTCTTACAATGTTTGACTCACGACTACGATTATCTAATCAGGTAGTAGAAGAAGTTCAGAAACATTTTAGCGAGATGGTCTTTGAGACAATCATACAGCGTAATGTACGTTTAAGTGAAGCACCTAGTTATGGAGAGAGCATTATAAATTATGATGCTGCAAGTAAAGGCGCTACTAACTACTTGAGTCTTGCTCAAGAACTTATTACAAAAAACAATAGCTAACAAATGGCTAAAGCAACAAAAAAACAAGCACTAGGACGTGGTCTCTCGGCTCTGCTCAAAGACCCTGCAAATGATATAAACAGTGCAGAAGATAAAAATGCAGACAAGGTTGTAGGTAACATCGTAGAGTTAGATCTAGAAGATATAGATGTAAACCCGTTCCAACCGCGTACTAGCTTTAATGAGGAAACGCTGAGAGAGCTTGCCTCATCTATAAAAGAGCTAGGGGTAATACAACCTATCACGGTACGTAAGATAAGCTTTGGTAAATATCAACTTGTATCTGGAGAGCGTCGTTATAGAGCGTCTAAGCTTATAGGTAACAAAACAGTACCTGCATATATACGTATTGCAAATGATAACGAGAGCCTCACGATGGCCCTTGTTGAAAATATACAGCGTCAAGATCTTGACCCTATAGAGATTGCCCTTTCATACCAGCGCTTAATAGACGAGATAAACCTCACGCAAGAGCAAATGAGTGATCGCGTGGGTAAAAATCGCTCTACCATCACAAACTATTTGAGACTACTTAAACTAGACCCAATAGTACAAACAGGTATGCGAGATGGTTTCTTATCTATGGGGCACGGTCGTGCACTCATAAATATAGAAAACACTGGTGACCAGCTAGATATATACGAGAAGATTTTACAAGAAAAGCTCTCTGTGAGACAAACAGAAGCCCTTGTAAAAAACTATCACGCTACGGCAAATATTGAGACACCAGCAAAGGAAGAAACACCTAAGTTCATAAAGAAAGGCACAAAAGACTTTGCCGAATATTTTGGTGCAAAAGTTGACATCAAAGTTTCAAAAAATGGGCGTGGTAAGATTACCATTCCATTTTCTTCAGAAGAAGATTTTAGTCGATTACAGAAACTCATTAAGGGTGCAAAATAATAAACTCCTCTTACTGGTAGTACTCTTGTTTTTTTGCGCTTTCGCGAAAGCGCAAGAAGTCCCAGCATCTACACTTCTAGATACCGAGACAGTTACTGCCGTAAGTGATCAGGATCCTTATGAACCGTTACGACCTGCAAAGGCTGCCTTTTATGGTGCCGTGTTACCAGGTCTAGGGCAACTTTACAATAAAGATTACTGGAAGTTACCACTTGTATACGGCGCACTGGGATCAAGTATTTATGCGGTATCATTTAACTCTAACCAGTCTGAGCGTTTTAGAACCGCCTTTAAAGAACGTCTCGCGGGACGCATAGATGAGTTTACCACCGTAAATGAAGATGGCACTACTACCGAAATATTTTCTGATGACGCCTTATTAAACGGGCAAGAGCAATTTAGAAAACGTCGTGACTTGTTTATTTTGGTGTCGGCGGGAGTGTATATACTTCAGATAGTTGAGGCAAATGTAGACGCGCATCTATCGCAATTTGACGTAGATGATGAGCTTACCCTTGGACCAGCAATTTACAATGATGATATGGGCCAAACTATGAACTACGGTCTAACCATAAATTATAAGTTTTAATATGAAAATAGCACTTCTTGGCTATGGTAAGATGGGGCAAACTATAGAAAAAATTGCCGAATCTAGAGGTCACGAGATTGTAGCTCGCGTGAGCTCACCAGAAAATTTCACCCTTGAAAATGCAGATATTGCAATAGACTTTAGCATTCCAGATAGCGCGGTAAACCACATCACAAAATGTTTTGAAGCGGGTATTCCTATTGTCTCTGGCACCACAGGCTGGCTAGATAGTTATGAAGATATGGTGGCGCTTTGTAAAGAAAAAAATGGTGGTTTTATCTATGCATCAAACTTTAGTGTAGGTGTGAATCTGTTTTTTGAGTTTAATAAGAAATTAGCTCAAATTATGGCTCCTCATAACGACTATAAAGTAGATATGACCGAGATACACCATACACAAAAACTAGATGCTCCTAGTGGTACAGCCATCACCCTAGCAGAAGGAATTATAGAGACTACTCCGTATACAGCCTGGTCACTTGCCGAAGGACAATCTATAAAAGATAACCACATACCCATCACTGCCGAAAGAGAGGGCACTGTACCTGGCACACATATTATAAATTACAAAAGCGACATAGACACCATAATCTTAAGTCACGAGGCGCACTCAAGACAAGGCTTTGCGCAAGGTGCCGTAGTTGCAGCCGAGTGGTTACTAGGCAAACAAGGAAATTTCTCAATGCGTGATGTTTTAGGTCTATAACCGTAACATAATAGACAAACTTAAGACCTATCACAAACTAAAAGAATACAGATGACACTTACACAATGGTTTATATTTTTTCTTATCGTTCAAGCAGTACACTTTGCCGGAACGTGGAAACTTTACGTACGCGCTGGTAGAAAAGCTTGGGAAGCAGGAGTACCTATTTACAATGCCGTAGTACTTATGGGGATCATAAATAGACCTAAGTGGTGGACTATCTTACTCTTTGTACCTATTGTAAATCTTATTATGATACCAGTAGTGTGGGTTGAGACAGCAAGGTCTTTTGGGTTTAATAGCTTTAAAGATACAGCGCTCACAGTGCTTACAGGAGGACTTTATCTTTACTACATTAATTATGCGACAGATGCACCGCACATAAAAGGGAGAGATATTAACCCTAAATCATCTAGCGGTGAGTGGACGAGTTCTTTACTATTTGCCATCGTTGCCGCGACTATTGTGCATACATATTTTATGCAGCCTTTTGTTATCCCTTCTTCTTCACTAGAAAAGACGCTACTTGTAGGTGACTGGCTGTTTGTAAGTAAGTTTCACTACGGTGCTAGAACACCTATTACGACCGTAGCAACACCTATGCTACACGACACTATTTATGGTACAAAAACTAAGAGCTACTTAACAAAACCGCAACTGCCTTACTTTAGATTGCCAGGTTTTCAAGACATAGAGCGCAATGACATTGTTGTTTTTAGCTGGCCAGTAGACACTCTTGTAGATATTACACCTGGTAATATGCGTGGCAGTGTGAGAAAACCTATAGACAAGAAGTCTAACTATGTAAAACGTGCTGTAGGGGTACCTGGAGATTCTCTTGAAGTGCGAGATGGTTATGTATATATTAATGGTGAGAAAAATGATTTACCAGATCGTGCACGTATACAATTTAGTTACACAATTGTTTCTAAGGAGCTTCTTGTAAAAAGAGCTCAAGATGCAAACGGAAACTATGTATTCCCTTCAGATCTTATGAACGGTCGCTATGAGATTTCTGACATCTACCTCTCTGGTGTTCAAGGTGACAATGGACCTTATGTACACACTGCTCAAGCAAGTGAAGCTTCTATAGAAAAGCTCAAAAACAACTCAAACATCATAAGTATAGAGCGCACACATTATGATGCGATAGAAAATAACAAAGCGATTTTTGGCGCAAAACCAGGACGCGCATCTAGTGTAGATAACTTTGGCCCTATATACATTCCTGAAGAAGGGAAGACTGTGGCAATTAACCCAGAAAGCCTTCCATATTACAAACGAATTATAGAAGTGTACGAAGGCTATGAAATGGGTAGAGAGCGCGACATCACGGTTAATGGCAATGAGATATTAATGAATGGTGAGCCGCTTACAGAGTACACCTTTGAACAAGATTATTACTGGCTTATGGGTGATAATCGTCATAACTCTCAAGACGCTAGAGCGTGGGGTTACGTGCCTTTTAATCACGTAGTGGGTAAACCAGTTTTTGTATGGTTTAGTAAAGATGCAAATGTACCTGGTCTTGCCGGCATACGCTGGGATCGTGTATTTACCACAGTAGGTGGTGAAGGACCACTAGTGAGCTATAGATACTGGTTTTTAGGAGCGTTACTGCTTTATATAGGTTGGTCATTTTTTAGAAAGAAAAAACAACCCAAAGCATAACCCATTATAATGAAAGCTGCTCTTATCACACACGGCTACTGCGCCCCTATCATTCAATATGCTGTAATTGCTCAAACCGAGCAGCTACATATAGAGGCAAATGGAAATTTCCAGAAGCAGTCATACCGCACCCGTATGAAGATTGCCACATCTACAGGCACGCTCATACTCATTATACCTATACTCCACCGCAAGGATAAAACAGAGAGACAGCGTTATTATGATGTAAAGATTGAGAATAAATTTCACTGGCAGCGTGATCACTGGAGGTCTTTAAAAATAGCCTACCAGACCTCTCCATACTTTGAGTATTATGAAGATGAGTTTGAGCCACTTTATCATACCGAGTATGAGACACTCATAGAATTTAATAAAGCGTGTCACGCGATTATTATGGAGTGTTTACAGCTAGATATAACGCCTATACTAACAGAAGAATATTTTAAAAATCCTGAGCAGGTAGATTGCAGACAGCTTGTAAATGCAAAAAAGGAGCCTCAATATCCTCTACCAGAATATCATCAGCTTTTTAATGAAAATCACGGGTATTTAGAAAACCTCACAGTTTTAGATTTACTTTTTAATCTTGGTCCTAGTGCACAAGATTACCTCGAGAAGATTGACCTTACTGGCTTAAGCGCTTAAAGGTTGCCATAGAAGGTTTGTGATCGGAAAGATCTATATCTCCATACGTTTCAAAATCTAAGACTTCTAGTTGCTCATCTGCAAGTATAAAGTCTATGCGTAATGGTATGATGTCAAACCAGAAGGTTGCTCCTGTACCTGATCCCGCTTTCGCGAAAGCGTCAACCTTATCACTACGCACTTTGCGATACATATATGAAGTGGCGCTATTATTAAAATCTCCTGCGACAATAACCTTATATGGAGAGGCTGCCTCACTCTGTAAAAACTTTTCAACCTGATCTTCTTGTTTTTCGAAAGCAACTCCTAGCCTGCCGAGTAGCTTTTTTGAATTTTCCTTTTGTAGATTATTTAAACTAGGCGACAGTCGGAAAGATTGAAAGTGCATATTATAAACCCTTAATGTATCAGCTTCAACCTTGATATCTGCATAAATACCGTTGTTTCCTTTTTTTGCAAAATCAAGCGAGCCACTATTTACAATAGGGAACTTTGAAAAAATCACTTGTCCAAATTTGCTATTTGCAGGACGCATTACTTTATGCTTGAATGGATACTTCTTTGCATCTAGCTCAAAGTCGGGGTGATACTCTTGCAGGCAAACAATATCTGGATTTTGATCTTCTATAAATGCAATGGCGCGTTTACCAACATTAGCCTCTTCTACCCATCCATAAACATTAAATTGGCGTACGTTATAGGTTAAGAGCGTGAGTGTGTCAACTTGTTTTGTATCACTACCACCACCAAAGCGTATGAGCGAGAATATATGTGTGATCCCTAGTGCTAAGATTACTGCAGATAATAGTAATTGTCTTTTGGCTTTAAATAACCAAAATAAGAAGAATAAAAAATTAATAATAAGTAGCACCGGAAGCAATAGGCTCAGCACTGACAATGCCGGGAAAATATGTGGCGGAATGTAGGGTAATAAATAACTAAAAAGTAATAGCACCGCGCAGATACTATTTATGAGAAAAATAAACTTCTCAAGGAGATTTAGGTTTTTCATTAGTTACTCCTTACCGGCTTTAAAAAGGAAATCTTTTTCGGCTTTTGAGAGGCTGTCATAGCCGCTCTTACTTATTTTATCAAGTATGGCATCTATGCGCTGTTGTTGCTCCCTCTTAGTAGCTGTATTTGTTTTTTTTACAGAGCGAACACTGCTCTTTTTATTTTTATGCACGGTGCGTAGTGGGCTTTTCTTTTGTTTTTTTGGCTTTTTAGTAAACCAGCCACTCACATTATCTATAAGTCTCTCAAACCACAGGCCTATATCATTACCTGCTAGTAATTGTTTTGCATAATAAAACCCAAAGGCCGCACCACCCAAGTGTGATATAAGCCCTCCTGCGTTACCTGCATCGAGTAATAAAATATCCTTGACTACTATAAATGCAGCAATCCACCATAATTTTACATTAAAGGTAAATATACGCACCTCTGCATCTGGTGTGTATGTACCTATAAAAACCACAATAGCATTTACTGCGGCAGATGCTCCCAAAAGTACACCAGTACCTCTAAAGACAGGTAATACATTATATAGTAATGCAAATAACACACCACCTGCAATAGCACCTAAAAGATATATAGCTAAGAACTTCTTTTCTGAAAACAGATTTAAAACAAATCTCGAAAACACATAAAGAAATACCATATTCCACAGGAGATGGCTAAAACCAGAGTGTAAAAAAGCATAAGTCACAACACTCCACGGTTGTTGTAAAAAGCGTATCACATCAGACGGTAATACGAAATACTGACTAAACGTTCCAGAGCCCAATCCTACTAGCCACGGGATGATATTGAACAGTACATAAACAAGCACATTTACAACAATGAGCTTTATGGCAATGTTTGCGGTTTTAAATTTATATGCTAGAGATGTGTTTGCCATATGTGTATATTAATACCTTCCTAATCCTTGTTTTTTCCAGTAGAACATCATTATAAAACCGAATAACGCCCCACCTAAGTGTGCCCAGTTTGCAATATTTGCTCCAAATATTGAGAAGCCTGTAACACCAGAAAATAAATCTATCCCTACTAAGATAGGTATAAAGTACTTTGCTTTAATAGGCACAGGTATAAATAATAGCCCTAGTGACGCGTTAGGAAATAACATTCCAAACGCTACAAGCACACCCATTATTGCTCCAGAAGCTCCTACTGCTGGAACAGAAAATGACTCATAAAGCGATTGTGCAGTCTCTCTAGGTATCCTCTCGCTAAAAGAGCCAGTAGTAAGAATATCAGTAATATCTTGCGTATTAAACCCTAAAGCCATTATAGCCTCACTTGCATTATTAAAGTGGTAATAATTAACTAAGGTATGTATCAAAGCTGCTCCAAGACCTGCTGAGAAGTAAAAAAATATAAAGCGTTTTTGCCCTAGAGCATTCTCTATAGGACTCCCAAACATCCATAAGGCATACATATTAAATGCTATATGCATAGGGCTTGACAAGTCGTGCATAAACATATGCGTAAGTGGTTGCCATACCTGCCAGCTAGGATTTTCAATAAACCACAATGCAAATAATTGCATTGCTGGGTCCGGTTTTATAATAAACAGCGACCCTAAGTAAAAGATCACATTTACTATTAATAATATCTTAACCGTTTCTGTGATTCTTCCCATAGGTTATTTAAATTTTCTATCAAGATCATCACCTGTGATGGTGATAAATGTTTTCTTGTTAGTAGGCGATATACTAGGTTCTTTACAAGCAAAGAGACTATTTACTAAGTGTTCTCTAGAAAGGCTATCTAGCGTCTCCCCTCCTTTTACCGCGAGGCTTTTTGCCATACTCTTTGCAAGTGTGTCTGTCTGGCTAAAACCGCTGTCTGGCACTTCGTTTTCTAAATCACTGAGCAATTGATCTATAACAACTGGTACTTGACTTTCTGTTATAGAAGTAGGGATACCATTTATTTCTAAAATATCTCCGCTTATGAGACCAAAGATAAAGCCTGTATTCTCCAGTCCTTCTTTAAGCTCTTCTATTAAAGCAAGCTCTGTTGTAGAGTATGTAAGCGTTAAGGGAAATAACAATTGCTGGCTCACAGATTCCTTTACCGTTATATTACGTAAAAACTCTTCATACAGCACGCGTTGATGCGCCTTATGTTGATCTATGATCACCATACCACTCTTTATGGTACTTACTATGTATTTCTTATTGAGTTGATATGTAGAGGACTCGTCTTGACTTCCTGCTGTTGCGGTTATTGGTGCGGCTGCTTTTGTATTAAGACCGCTCTCAAACATATTACCCGTGCTCACTTCCTTCTCAAAAGTCACGGTACTACCTGCAGTTGCTTGCGACTCCATTCCTTCATACATCTTCTCCCAGCCTGTTACATCTGGCTTCTCATAGTCGGGGCGCTGTGCTCCTCTTTTTGGCGCAGGGACGCTCTCAAAGGGATTAAAAGTGCGATCTACCTCAATCTTAGGAGTTACTACTCCTTTATTTTTGTAATCATAAGGAGTATCGAGTTCGCTATCTCTATTAAAATCAAGCACAGGTGCAATACTAAACTGGCCTAAGCTATGCTTTATGGTGCTACGTAACATCGCGTATAAAGCGTGCTCATCGTCAAATTTTATTTCGGTCTTTGTAGGGTGTATATTTATATCAATTGTAGCTGGGTCTACCTTGAGGTATAAAAAATAACTTGCTCTCGCTCTATCTGGAAGTAGTCCATCAAAGGCAGCCGTTACTGCGTGATTTAAGTAAGCACTTTTTATAAATCGATCATTTACAAAGAAAAACTGCTCACCACGTGTCTTTTTTGAAAACTCAGGTTTTACTACAAACCCATTTATGGTAAGTATATCTGTCTCTTCTTGTACGGGAACTAGCTTCTCATTAGTCTTCCCGCCAAAAATGGCAACAATGCGTTGTTTTAAATTACCCTTAGGTAATTGAAAAAGCTCTCCCTCATTATGATACATTGCAAAAGCAATATCAGGGTGTGCTAGTGCCACGCGCTGAAACTCATCTATCACGTGACGTAACTCAACGCTATTTGATTTTAAAAAATTGCGACGTGCTGGTATATTAAAAAATAGATTCTTTACCGCAAGTGAGGTGCCCTTAGGCGTTGCACAAACCTCTTGGGTAATAATCTTACTACCTTCTATCTCTATATGCGTACCCACCTCTGCTCCTTCTGGGCGCGTCTTAAGTGCCACGTGAGCGACGGCCGCTATAGAGGCAAGCGCCTCTCCTCTAAAACCTTTTGTATTGAGGTTAAATAAATCATCTGCCGTGGTAATTTTTGAGGTAGCGTGACGTTCAAAACTCATACGAGCATCTGTATCACTCATACCCTTACCATCATCTATAATCTGGATGAGTGTCTTACCTGCATCTTTTACGATAAGCTTTATAGAAGATGCTCCTGCGTCTATGGCATTTTCTAGTAATTCTTTAACCACAGACGCTGGGCGTTGCACAACTTCTCCCGCAGCGATCTGGTTTGCTACGTGATCGGGTAAGAGTTTAATAATGTCTGCCATTGCGACCTACTACTTTATAGAGGGTTGGTAAAGATGGATAAATCAAAATCTATTATCCAGAGAAAGAGAAATATTAAAATGAGTACGATAAAAAATATAGTGCGGTTGTAACCTCCCTTTCGGCTTTCTTGAAGTTCATCCCAGGCGGTTGTAAACTTTTTCTTTAAACCTTTATTATAAGTTAAGGTTTTACGGTGCTCATCAAAGCGCCCTTCAATCTTAAAAGGACTCCCTTCTTTCTCGCTATTGTAATAGCGAGGCTCGTAGCTATACTTCTTATTTGTGCGTTTTACAAATCCCATAATATTGTTATTTCAAATATACGATTTCGTATCCAAAAAGCATACCGAATTTGCGCTCGCTATGCGTTAAAGAGATTTGTTTTATGGGATAAGTACGCTTTCGCGAAAGCGTAAAACTACTACGTATTAAAACTTTGCGTCTTTACGTAATTGTGCCATTTTTATAGCTGCTATAGCGGCTTCTGTACCTTTATTACCGTGCTCACCACCACTACGAGCTCTAGATTGCTCGATATTATTATCTGTAAGCACACAGAAAATAACAGGAATATCTTGCTGAATGTTAAGGTCTTTAATGCCTTGAGTAACTCCCTCACAAACAAAGTCAAAATGCTTTGTCTCACCTTGTATCACAGTACCTATGACGATAACAGCATCTAGCATATCATAGGCTTGTGTCATTTTTTTTGCTCCGTAAATGAGTTCAAAAGCGCCTGGCACGTTCCAGCGCACAATGTTATCGTTTATAGCGCCACAATCTTTGAGCGCATCAAACGCTCCTTGAAAAAGTCCTTCTGTTATCTCACCATTCCACTCAGAAACAACAATCCCAAACTTGAAGTCTTTCGAGTTTGGGATGGTTGTTTTATCATAGACAGAGAGGTTGTTACCTACTGTTGCCATAATATTATGTTTTAAAAGTTATACCTTAAAGTTACGATATACTTTAAGAATATGACCTCTTAATTAATTTCCTGCTTGTGCTTGACCTAGATATAGATCTACCTGCGCAGCATAGTCTGACGTTGCATACTCTTCTTTTACCTGTGTAAGGTACTTTACAGCTGCATCATTTTTACCTAGCTCTATAGCTGTCACACCCGCTTTAAATAAGAAACGTGGTGTTGTAAAATCGTTTGCATTAAGTCCTGCTGCCTTCTCATAGTATCCTAGAGCCTCTTCTGGTTGACCTAGTTGCATAAATGCATCACCTATCGCTCCTTTTGCAAGCGGCGCAAGCATCTGGTCGTCTGATGAGAAGTCTTGAAGGTGAGAGATTGCCTTCTGGTAATCTTTTACCTCAAGGTAAGACATCCCTGCGTAGTAGTTTGCTAGGTTTCCTGCTGCAGTACCACCGTAGTTATCTGCCACATCTAGAAGACCGTACTTACCATTCTTACCGTTAAGAGCCACCATATAGAGTGAGTCTTTTACAGAAGTATTAGTCGCCTCTAGTGCTGTTGTAAAGCTATCTTGAGCTAGTACAAGCTCATTTGCTGCTTCTGCCTCTGCAGGTTCTGCCACAAATTTATTGTAAGCTAGATATAATAAAGCGATTACAAGAACACCTACTATAATACCTATTACTGGCTTTTGATTTTTTTCAAACCACTCCTCTGCTTTATTTGCTCCTTCGTCTAGTGATCCAAAAACCTCTGCAGTTGTACTCTCGCTATCATCTATAAACTCTTCAACTTCTTCCTTTACGGGCTTTGTTTTCGGTTTATATCCTCTTTTATTATATGTTGCCATATTTCGTCGTTTATTAGTCGGGCAAAAATATAATATTTATTGAATTATGAAAGGGAAATTAATGCTTAATTTTGAAGACCTAATAAGCAATATTACTAGATGTTTACCGCTTTCGCGAAAGCGCGCCACACCTACCCCACCCTATGATCTTAAAATCGCTCTCTCTTATTAACTATAAAAACTTTGAGTCAAAGGCCTTTACCTTTGATGCAAAAATTAATTGTTTTGTTGGAAATAACGGCGTGGGGAAGACAAATGTGCTCGATGCGATTTACCACCTTTCTTTTGGAAAAAGCTACTTCAATCCCGTCACAAGTCAAAACATAAACCACAATGCAGACTTCTTTGTAATAGATGGTTTATATAAAAAAGAAGAACGAGATGAGAAGGTTGTAGTAAGTGCAAAAAAAGGCCAGAAAAAGGTCATAAAACGCAATGCAAAAATATATGACCGCTTTGCAGACCACATAGGGTTTTTACCGCTGGTTATTATCTCTCCGGCAGATAGAGACCTCATCACAGAAGGGAGTGACACCCGCCGTAAATTTATAGATGGCGTGATCTCACAAAGTGACAAAAGCTACCTTTCTGACCTACTGGGTTACTCAAAAATACTGTCGCAACGTAACGCCCTGCTTAAGTACTTTGCAGCAAATAATACATTTAATGCAGATACACTTGCTGTATACAACGAGCAACTAGAAGGTTTTGGGACGCCTATTTTTGAAAAAAGACAACAATTTTTAGAACGCTTTGCACCTATCTTTAACGAGCGTTACAAAGCCATAAGTGGCGATACAGAAAATGTAACCCTTACTTATAACAGCTCACTGAGCACAATGCCGCTCAAGCACTCTCTTACTAATGCGCTAGCAAAAGACCGCTCTTTACAATACACAAGTGTAGGGATACACAAAGACGACTTACAGTTTGAGATAAATGGCCACCCGGTAAAGAAATTTGGCAGTCAGGGACAGCAGAAATCATACCTCATCGCACTCAAGCTCGCGCAGTTTGATTTTATAAAACAAGAAAGTGGCACAACACCGCTACTTTTACTCGATGATATTTTTGACAAGCTAGATGAAAACCGTGTGCAACATATCATTGAGCTTGTAAACACAAACGACTTTGGGCAATTGTTTATAAGCGACACTCACCCCGAGCGCACAGAAAATGTGGTAAAAAAAATACACCAGAGTTATGAGCTTTTTCATCTCGAACGAGCACAATAAGCTGTTGTTTTATCGTAATTTGCAGTACTCATTATTAAAACACTTACGTGAAAAAACTAGTTTACACCCTTATCGCCCTCCTCATTTTGAGCTGTAGCTCATCACCTCAAGAAAAACTTGCAAACATAAGCGGTTACTGGGAAATTGCCAGTATAGAGATGCCAGACGGCACCACAAGAACCTATGGAATGAGTCAAAATATTGACTTTTTTGAAATAAATGAAGACGGCACTGGCGTACGTAAAAAAGTACAACCTAATGCACTAGGAGAGTTTATTACCTCAAACGATAGCGAGAACATCAATACAATTATAGAAGATGATATCCTTATACTATCATACACCACAGCTCTAGACAACTGGCAAGAAACTGTAAAAAAAGCGAGCAAAGAAGAGCTCATTCTTATTAATAAAGACGATATTATCTATAAATACCGTAGATATCAACCCCTTATCATAGAGTAATGGCAAAAAGAAACGCAGACCCAATTTCTATAAGTCAAGCGCTGGGAGAATTTGTAGAAAAAAACAAACTAAGCAAAGGTATGGACAAAGTAGATGTCACAGCCGCTTGGTACAAGCTCAATCCAGCATTTGAGACGTATACTACTTCTATACGTTTTGACAGAGAGACACTCTTTGTAAACCTAAGCTCTTCTGTTTTTAGGGAAGAACTTTCTTATGGTAAAGAAAAAATACGCACAATGCTTAATGAGGAATTAGGCCGTGAGGTTATAAAAAAACTCATCTTGAGATAACAACAAGCTACATTCTAGCATAAAAAAATGCGAGACTATTGTCTCGCATTTTTTGTTTCCTATTTCCAGTACTAAGGACTACATACGCTCTGGCACATCTATTCCTAATAATCCAAAGGCGCTCTCTATTACCTGCCCTACTTCTTTACTAAGCGCTACTCTAAAGCTCTGGTCTGCCACATTATCTGTACCCAGAATCTGCACCTGCTGGAAGAATGAGTTGTACTCTTTTACCAAGTCATAAGTATAGTTTGCAATAATAGCTGGGCTCTTCTGGGCCGCGGCAAGCTGTATGGTTGCAGGATATTCTTGTACTAGTTTAATAAGTTCCTTTTCTTTAGGATGTAAATCTCTTGCTCCCTCTACAGTTGCAGGTACATTGAGCTCTTTAGCTTTGCGCAGTATAGCTTGTATACGCACATACGTATATTGTATAAATGGCCCTGTATTTCCTTGAAAATCTACAGACTCCTTAGGGTCAAAAAGAATTCTCTTTTTTGGATCTACTTTAAGAATGTAGTACTTAAGAGCTCCCAGGCCTATTGTTTTATATAACGCCTTCTTCTCCTCATCTGTATACCCGTCTAGTTTACCTAGCTCCTCAGAGATTTCTCCAGCGGTAGCAGCTACTTCATTTATAAGATCATCTGCATCTACTACGGTACCTTCACGAGACTTCATCTTTCCAGAAGGAAGATCTACCATACCATAACTAAGGTGAAAAAGATTTTCTGCCCAGTCGTATCCTAGCTTTTTAAGTATTAAGAATAACACTTGAAAGTGATAATCTTGCTCGTTTCCTACTGTGTAAATCATACCACCAACATCTGGATGGTCTTTTACACGTTGTATCGCAGTACCTATATCTTGCGTCATATATACTGCAGTACCATCTGCACGCAATACAATCTTTCTATCTAGACCATCTTCTGTAAGGTCACACCATACAGAGCCGTCTGGATCTTTTTCAAAAACGCCCTTTTTAAGACCTTCTTCTATATTGTCTTTTCCTAGTAGGTAGGTGTTACTCTCGTAGTAGTAACTATCAAAATCTACTCCTATATTTTTATAGGTTACTTCAAAACCGTCATACACCCAATGGTTCATTTTTTTCCATAGCGCGACAGTCTCTGCATCTCCAGCTTCCCACTTGCGTAGCATTTCTTGGGCCTCGAGCAATAAAGGAGCCTCTTTTTTTGCTTCCTCCTCGCTCTTACCTTGAGCAACGAGGGCAGCTACTTCTTTCTTATATTCTTTATCAAACTTTACGTAGTAATTACCGACTAATTTATCTCCTTTAAGACCTGTAGACTCCGGAGTCTCACCTTTACCATAACGCTCCCAAGCCAGCATAGACTTACAGATATGAATCCCACGGTCATTAATGATTTGGGTTTTATAAACTTTAGAGCCTGCTGCCTTAATAATTTCTGACACAGAGTATCCTAATAACACGTTACGTACGTGACCTAGGTGAAGTGGCTTATTTGTGTTAGGCGAAGAGTATTCTACCATTACCGCTTTACCGGCTTCTGGTGTTTTTCCAAAATTTTCGGTGGCTTGTATCTCTGCAAAGGCGTTCATATAAAACGCATCTGCCACTACTAAGTTTAAGAAACCTTTTACTACATTAAAAGCAGTAATCTCTTCAACTTGTGCTACAAGGTACTCACCTATTTGTGTCCCTATCTGTACAGGGTTTCCTTTTACAACACGTAGCATAGGGAAAACCACTACTGTGATATCTCCTTCAAATTCTTTGCGAGTTGCTTGAAATTCGACAGCTGGGAGTTCAGCTTTATAAATTTCGGCAACAGCGGCTTTTACGTGAGTTTCTATAGTAGATTGTAACGACATAGGATCTTGATAGTTGAAAATATAATGGGACTTATTGCGCTTTCGCGAAAGCGTAATTACAACCACGCCACCGCTACACATATTTAAGTCACAGGGTGTCTAAAAATATGGCACAAATATATGTGAAAATTGAAAGAGCACATAGGGAAACACTAGCGAAACTCGTATCTTTAAAAGAAAAAAATGCTTCTTAACGTATCTTACAACAATCCTGATGTAAAGCGCAAAATTAACGAAGAAGTGGGCGAGCCCTACGGATTGCGTGAGCGCATTAAACAAGGCGGCATAGGTATAGGTCACCTTGTCATTACAGAATCTAGTATACAGATCCAGAATTTTCTTGCTCTAGATAAATATCGCAATAAGTGCAATATAGAGCTTAGACCCCGTGGTATTATCATAGGTTTTAGAGCCTTACTAGACAGCTATGCGCTGGTAATTCCCTACTGGAAACTCAACCTTTACAAGGGTCGAGCAGAAGAGTATAGTGTCTATCGCGATAATTATTTTATCAAAATTGAAGCTAAGGCAAAAGACAAAAAAGTACACAATTTTATGAAGCGTATTCTTGACCAGAAAGCACAGCAATCTCCCACAAACATAGACGACCTGTAAGATTATGAAAATACTACTTACGGGTGCAAATGGATATATAGGGATGCGATTACTCCCTATGCTACTTGAGGCAAATCACGAGGTGGTATGTGTGGTGCGCAATGAGGCGCGGCTGTCTGTAAGTAAAAAAATAAAGGAACAGATTACTATTATAGAGATAGACTTTCTAGACAAACCAGAAGCAAATAAATTACCGAAAGATATAGATGTTGCCTACTACCTCTTGCACTCTATGAGCTCGAGCACCTCAGATTTTGACGAGAAGGAAGAGCTCTCTGCGCTCAATTTTAACACCTATCTCGCTCCTACTAGTTGCCAGCAGGTGATCTATCTAGGGGGTATTGCAAATGATAAAAACTTAAGTAAACACCTACGCTCACGTCAAAACGTAGAGAACACTCTAAAAAAAGGTAAAGCTGCTCTCACAGTACTTAGAGCAGGGATCATTGTGGGATCTGGGAGTTCTTCTTTTGAGATTATACGCGACCTATGTGAGAAGCTACCTGTGATGATTACCCCAAAATGGGTCAATACAAAATGCCAGCCTATAGCTATACGCAATGTAATGCAATACCTCACTGGAGTTTTAGGCAACGAGAGCACTTATAATGATCAATTTGATATAGGAGGGCCAGATGTGCTAAGCTATAAAGAGATGATGCAGTGTTATGCAACAGTGCGCAATCTTCCATTGTATATTTTTACAGTACCAGTAATGAGCCCAAAAATCTCTTCATACTGGTTGTATTTTATCACCTCAACATCTTATAAACTTGCGCTCAACCTTGTAGATAGTATGAAGGTAGAGGTGATCTCAAGTGACTCTAGATTGCAAGATTTACTAGGCATCACCCCTATAAGTTATGAAGATGCTATTGATTTGGCTTTCGCCAAAATTGAACAAAATCAAGTAGCGAGCTCTTGGAAAGATAGTCTTGTAAGTGGTCGTATTAAAGTAAATCTAGATGACTATATACAAGTACCTAGCTATGGATGCCTCAAAGACAAACAAACCATACATCTAAAAGACCGAAACCTAGCTCTCGAAAATATCTGGGCAATAGGTGGTGACAGAGGCTGGTATTATGGTGACTGGATGTGGAAGATAAGAGGGTATATAGATAAACTTGTAGGAGGCGTAGGCCTGCGTAGAGGAAGAACACATCCAGATAAGATTTTTACAGGTGATGTAATAGACTTCTGGCGTGTGTTACTAGCAAGTAAAGAAGAGCCTAGGTTATTACTATTTGCAGAGATGCGCGTACCAGGAGAAGCTTGGCTTGAGTTTACAATAGATGAAAATGATGTGCTACACCAGACGGCAACCTTTAGACCAAGAGGTATTTTTGGCAGACTATACTGGTATAGTATGCTACCCTTTCACTACTTTATTTTTGGTGAGATGATAAGAAATATTGCTACAAAGCGATTTGAGCAATAAAAAAAGGCGAACCAGAACGTGTATTATCTGAGAGATAAATTCGGTCGCTTTTTAAATCCTACTAAAAAAAATTACCCGTACTGTTTTACCAGTTAATTTTAAAAGTGAAAACTACAAACACTTATAAAATTGCTTCTCTCAATACATTATTCTAGAACGCCTATATGTGATAAATATAATGCGTTATTCTCTAATTTCCTACACTTTAGATACCGATTCGTGTGAATTTAATACACTTTTACACAAAATCGTTTAAATAAGATCTATAAGTGATTTATTTTCTAATACTTTTAATGTCTGGTCTCTTACTTCTATCATAAGTATATGAAGACTACACTCCTCTTCTTTGGGACAATCATCACAATGCTCATAAAAGTTAAGACTCACACAAGGCAATAACGCAATAGGTCCCTCTAGGGTGCGTATCACAGATGATATCTTTATATCTTCTGGCTTTTTAATAAGGTAGTATCCGCCACCTTTACCTTTTTTACTACCTAGGTAGCCCGCTTTACGCATAGAAAGTAAAATACTCTCCAGAAACTTTTTTGAGATATTTTCAGAATCTGCGATTTCTTGTATAAGCACTGTTGTATTCTCTGGCTTTTTTGCTAGAAAAGTGAGTGCCTTTAATCCGTATTTTGTTTTTCGCGAAAGCATAATACGAATATACTTTATTCTTCCTTAGGAAGAAACACCTCTGCCATCATACATCTTGCACTACCTCCTCCACAAGTTTCTATCGTACTTAAGTCGCTACTTAAAATCTCACAGTGTTTTTCTATCTTATTAACTTGATCCTTAGTAAGGCTCTGGTGTGCATCTGCACTCATCACTAGGTACTTCTTATCATCTGCTCCCAGTACCTGTAACATATTACCTGCAAAGTGATGCATTTGCTCTTCTGTGATAGATATCACTTGCTTGCCCGTTTCTTTTAAGTGTTTCAGCACATTTTTACGCTCCTTTTTATCATCTATAGTATCAAGACAGATCACACAAAACTCCTCTGCAAGACACATCATCACGTTAGTGTGATAAATAGGTAATCTCTTACCATCTACCGTTTGGTTTGCAGTAAACACGACTGGTGTGTACTCAAAATCTTCACAAAACTCAATAAACAAACTCTCGTCTGCTCTTGCAGATAAGGCGCAGTAAGCACGCTCGTTCTGGCGGTCCATAAGAATACTACCCGTACCTTCTAGAAAAACATCTTCATCTTCTGCCTCTGTGTAGTCTACAATATTGTTAATCGTAAATCCTTCACTTTCTAGTCGTGTAAGCACTTCTTCCCTACGCTCTCTTCTTCTATTTTCGGCAAACATAGGGTACAGGGCTACATTACCACTTTCGTGAAAAGATACCCAGTTATTTGGAAAGACAGAATCTGGAGTATTCCCTTTTATATCGTCATTTTCAACAATAACATTTACACCCACGGCGCGCAGCTTTGCAACAAAGTCATCAAACTCTTGTTGTGCTTTTGTATTGATCTCATCATTTTTAAGACTTATATCTTCTTGAAAATAATTATTAACCGCCGTCTCCTCGTTCATTCTAAACTGAACAGGACGTATCATTAAAATTGTGTTTGTAATTTGTCGTGATGCCATAGCTTACCTCGTGTATGATATTTTTATAAGTAGTGGTGAATAAAAAACTATATCGATTGCGAATTTAGGCGAGAATTTGAGGAATACCTATCTCTTTTTGACTTTTTTATTTACCAAAAAAATCGCTCTAAAAATGCCTGGATTTACGCGCTTTACAGCTTGGTTATAAGATCATCTATAATCATATCGCCGTGCTCACGTGTATTCTCTATAAAGAGTTTACTTGTGCGCATTCCTGCAGCAATTACCCCAGCAACATACACACGTTCTAGTGGCGTTTCTAGCGTCTCTTGATTATGAATAGGTGTGCGTGTCTCGTCATCTGTAACAGGCAGGCCTAACTTTTCAAACAAGGTATAATCTGGCTGATAGCCTATCATTGCGAGTACGAAGTCATTTTCTAAAACGACCTTCCCATCTGGTGTATTTAAAACTACGGTAGATGGTGTTATTTCTTTTACTGTGGTATTAAAATAGGCCTTTATGGAGCCTTCTTTAATTCGGTTTTCAATGTTAGGCTTGATCCAGTATTTGGTTTTTTCATACAGGCCTTCCCCACGTATTGCCATTGTCACCTCTGCATTTTTGTAGTAGGTTTCTAGCGCGACATCACAGGCAGAGTTTGCTGCTCCCACCACCAGTATCTTTTGATCTACATATGGGTGCGGACTGTCATAAAAGTGTTTTACCTTAGGTAGGTCTTCTCCGGGTACGCCTAGTGCGCGAGCGACATCATAAAAACCGGTGGATACTATAACCGCTTTCGCGAAAGCGTTACCCTTATCTGTCTCAATCTCATATCCATCATCTTTAGGCGTCATTTTCTGTACCTGAGTATAGAGTTTTAATCTTAGTTTCCAAGTGTCTTGCACTCTTCTATAATACTCAAGCGCCTCCTTACGAGTAGGCTTATCTGTATGAGATACAAAAGGAACGCGACCTATTTCTAGCAGCTTTGAGGTACTAAAAAAAGTCATATTTTCTGGATACCTGTAGATGGTATTTACGAGCACTCCCTTTTCTACAATAAGGTAATTAAGTCCTTTTTTATGAGCTGCAATACCGCAGGCAAGCCCTATAGGTCCTGCGCCTATTATTATGAGATCGTATGGTGATTGTGCAAACATTATCTATTTCTCCAGAAAAATGGGGTTAATAAAATAAGTACGGTAAAAAGTTCTAGACGCCCTATGAGCATTAAGAATGCCATCCACCATTTTGCTCCTATAGGTAACCACCCATAACTATCTACGGGACTTAACCCTCCAAAGGCTGGGCCTACGTTACCTAGTGCAGATGCAGATCCTCCCAGGGCTGTTCTAAAATCAAGTCCCATTGAGGCAAGTACACTTGCCCCTATAATCCAAGAGAGCATATATAATATAAAGAATGCAAGAATGTTAAATATAATAGAGCGATCTACAGACTTAGCATTATAGCGCACAGGTAATATGGCGTTAGGATGTAATGTTCTTTTAAACTCTACTATAGCATTACGTATGGTAAGCAGGTGGCGCACAACTTTAATACCTCCCGATGTTGACCCTGCAGATCCACCTAAGAACATAAGTCCAAAGAAAATAACGGTAAGAAAAGGTGTCCACATTGTGTAGTCTGCCGTGACAAATCCTGTGGTTGTTATAACTGCTAGCACTTGAAACAACCCGTGACGAAAAGCAGCTTCTGCCTTACCCCACACCATAGGGTGCTCTATTGTAGACAGACTAAGGTCTGCATTAAAATACATTACTAATGACACTAAAATACCAAAGCCAAAGACAAAAGCCATATAAAGTCTAAACTCCTCATCCTTTAAAATCTTCTGGATTTTACCCTTAAATGCAAAATAGCTTAATACAAAGTTTGTACCCGCTAGAAGCATAAAGAACGTTATAATATACTGTATAACTGGCTTATCATTCCAGTAAGCAACACTTGCATTTTTTGTAGAAAATCCTCCAGTTGAGAGCGTACTCAATGCGTGGTTTACCGCATCAAAAAATGACATACCAGCCAGCTTAAGCAAGATGGTTTCAATCACTGTAAAGCTTACGTAAATTAACCATAGACGTTTTGCCGTATCAGTAATTCTAGGGTGTAACTTATCTGCACTAGGTCCTGGAGCTTCGGCCGCAAAGAGCTGCATTCCCCCTATACCTAGCAGTGGCAGTATAGCAATAGCAAGTACAATGATACCCATACCCCCTATCCAGTGTGTGGTAGAGCGCCAGAAGAGAATACTCTTAGGCAACGCTTCTATATCTGTAAGTATGGTGGCTCCTGTTGTGGTATACCCACTTATAGTCTCAAAAAAGGCATTTGCCACGCCTGGTATAGCTCCCGTAAAAAGGTAAGGCAACATACCACTAAGTGACATAAATAGCCACCCAAAGGTCACAATAATATACCCTTCTCGTTTTTTTACAATTTTCTCGTGCCCACGTGTCATAAACATAAGCAACGTACCAGCAAATGCAGTAAGCAATGCTGCTGCAGAGACTTCTAGACCTACACCATCTTTTGCAAGAAAACTTACAAGGGCTGCAATGAGCATAAAGCCGCCATTAAAAAGCAGCAGTAATCCCATTAAGTGAAATATAATCTTGTAATTAAGTTTTGGCATTGGGACTAGATAAACATTTCTTCTACCTTTTTAATAGATCTAGGTAAACAGCATACTACTACACGGTCACCCTTTTCTATTCTAAAAGCACCTAAGGCTATAAGACCTTGATTATTTCTTACTACTCCTGCTATAGTGGCACTTCTAGGGAAATCTATGTCTCGTATACGTTTACCCTGTACCTCAGAAGAGTCTTTTACAATAAACTCTAGTAGCTCTGCATTCATATTATTGAGCTTAGTCATTGCTACCACCTCTCCTTTACGGATGTATCTAAATATATTATTTGCAGCCAGTAGCTTTTTATTGATAAGGGTATCAATACCTATACTCTGTGAGAGCTGGAAGTAATCCATATTCTCAACCAGGGCTATAGTTTTTTGTACTCCTTTTGACTTAGCAACCAGACACGACATAATATTAGTCTCACTATCACCTGTTACAGAAATAAAGGCATCCATATCGTGTATATTTTCTTCATCTAGTAGTTCTACATTACGACCGTCACCGTTTATAACAAGTGCCTTAGGTAGTAAATCTGCTAGATCAATTGCTTTCTCACGGTTCTTCTCTACTAGTTTTACATTAAATCTATTACTACATAAATCTTTTGCAGTTTTTGATCCGATGTTACTACCGCCCAGTATCATAACATTCTTGATGTTTTGACGTATTTTACCAGTAAGCTTGTAAATCTCTTCTACACCGCCCTTCACCGTCACAAAGTAAATGTGATCACCTTCTTTAAAAACAGTATCACCTCTAGGGATCAATGTATATTGTGTTCCTTCTCGCTGTATCGCGATAGGCATAAAGTGTAACTCTGGAAAAATCTTTGCTGCCTCTTTTACACTTTTACCTACAAAAGATGCGGTACGTGATAAGGTCGTACCTACCATAGTAAGTGCTCCATTATCAAACTCATAACTATCTGAAAAACCACTCTGGTTAAGTAGTAACTCAATCTCACTTGCCGCTAGACTCTCTGGAGAGATTAACTCATCAATCCCAAATTTCTGAAAGCCTGCCAGCTCCTTATGTTCAATAAACTCTGTGTTAGATATACGAGCAATCGTGCGCTGTGCACCCAGCTGTTTTGCCAGTACACAAACCGTGATATTTGTAGTCTCGCTTGCTGTAACTGCGATGAGAAGATCTACTCCCTCAACTCGTGAGTCTTGTAGTATCGCAATAGAGGTTGCGTCCCCTTTTATAGTCCTAATATCTAGATGCGTGTCTGCATATGAGAGACTCTCTCTATTAGTATCAATAAGGGTAATATCTTGAGATTCGTAAGAGAGTAATTTTGCTAAGTGAAACCCTACTTCTCCTGCTCCTGCAATGATTATTTTCATAAATGGATGTGCTCAAAAATGCGTACAAAGATACTACATAGGTGATGGATTAAAAAAATTGCAAGGGATTATTGCCAGTTTGGAGGGCTTTGTAGGTGCGCTTTCGTGAAAAAAACGAACGGTATTCAAAATAACTAAGCATCTGGAGTTGAAACCCAGAGCAAGACAAATAAGCTTTCGTATAGAAGATAAAGGGGTTATGGATTATAATTTTTCGCGAAAGCGTTATCTTTGTAAAAAAATTGAAATGACCAAAAAGGTAACCCCATATAAGTCTTCAGACCAGTCTAAAAAAGAGCAAGTAGAGCAAATGTTTGATAACATTTCTGGCGAGTATGACGGTCTTAACCGTGTGATCTCTTTTGGGATAGACGTAAAGTGGCGCAAGAAGGTGGTACAACTTGTGGCAGATACTAACCCAGATTCTATCCTTGACATTGCAACAGGTACGGGAGACCTTATTATTAATATGGCAAGTACAAATGCTAGTAAACTAGTAGGTCTTGACATCTCTGAAGGAATGCTATCTGTAGGCCGAAAGAAAATTGCTGCCAAAGAACTAGATGACCGCATCGAGATGATGCAGGCAGATAGTGAGAATATGCCCTTTGAAGACCATACTTTTGATGCTATTACTGTAGCCTTTGGGGTACGTAACTTTGAAACACTAGAAAAAGGTCTAGCAGAGATACTACGTGTACTAAAACCAGGAGGGATTTTTGTGATATTAGAAACCTCAGTCCCTACAAAAACACCTTTTAAGCAAGGATACAACTTCCACTCTAAAGTGATCTTACCTACTGTGGGTAAACTATTTTCTAAAGATAAAAATGCTTACGGCTACCTGAGCGAAAGCGCAAATGCATTTCCTTTTGGAGAGGTACTCAACAATATTTTGCGTAAAATTGGGTTTAAAGACGTGCAACATAAGCCACAAACCTTTGGCGTTGCAACAATTTACACGGCTACAAAATAATTTTATGCGCACATACATTGCTGTAATAGCACTTGTTTTAAGTTTTTCTTCGGTTAATGCTCAGTGGTTATCAAGACCCAGAGTTCAGAATGATCAAAACTTTGATAAAAAACCTATTTCTTGGGGATACTACTTTGGTGTGAACTCAATGGATTACAATTTTGATTATCAAAATGAGCAAGAAGACATACAGGTTGAAAAATCTGTAGGTTTTAATGTAGGTCTCATAGGTGACTTAAGACTCTCTGAGTTTGTGAGTTTACGTACTGAGCCAGGACTTATCTACACACAGCGTAATCTTATGTATGCGCCAGACCCACGTTTTGATGATGAAAATGATCAGCTACGCGAGGTGCCCTCTACGTATATATACTTACCACTTGCACTTAAATTTAATACGAGAAGACTTAATAATGTGCGCCCTTATGTACAATTTGGCGTAGCTACAGTAACTAATTTATCTAGCAACGAAGACAATCCAGATGATAACTTTGCTGGACAGTTCCGTACAACGTCTAGTCCTTTCTTTTATGAGATGGCTATAGGTGTAGAATTATACCTCTACTACTTTAAATTTATACCTAGTATAAAAGGTGTCTTTGCCGCGTCTGACGAGTTAGTACGAGATAATAGACCTAACAGTCCTTGGACGGGTAATATTACAAAAATGCAAACCAGAGGTGTGTTCTTAAACTTCACCTTTCAGTAAGACCGCGCTACTACCCTCTTTTAAACTCACTTAAACAAATTGCCGTTGCCGTTGCTACGTTAAGACTTTCGGTAGCTTGTGTGATGCCAAATCTAGGTATAGCAACACGCTTTGTAACGAGCTGCTCAATACCCGTAGAAATTCCGTTTGCTTCGTTACCCATTACAATCACACCCTCTTGCGGCAGTGATGCTGCATAAATATTTTCTCCATCCATAAAGGTTCCAAAAACGGGACGATGCTCACTAGCCAAATATGTATCAATATCTGTATAAATAATCGCTACTCGCGTGAGCGATCCCATTGTGGCTTGCACCACCTTTGGGTTATAACAATCTACAGTAGCCTTTGAGCACACCAGCTGCTTTATCCCAAACCAATCACAAAGACGTATAATAGTGCCTAGGTTACCAGGGTCACGTACATCATCTAGCACAACGGTAAGCCCAGACCTATCTATAGCTATTGCTTCTGGCATTTTAAATGTTGCCACTGCCTTTTGTGCGGTTTTTAAAAAGGTGAGTTTCTTAAGCTCGGCTGGAGTTGCTTCATTTACCTTAGACTGGTCTTGGGGTGATAACGCTTTCGCGAAAGCGGAAACATCTTCGGTATGTAATTCTACAAGCTCTAGTGATGATAAAAGAAGTTCATTTACAACCTTAATACCCTCTGCAACAAAAACACCTTCGCGCTGGCGGTACTTTTTTTGCCCTAAACTCGTTATTCGTTTGATTGTATTTTTGCTTACCACGATTAAGATGTACTTTTGAAAATGATGAAAACGCCCTATTGAAAACAACTTGTACAAAAATATCACTATTTCTGGTAGTGGCACTCTTTCTGTTAGGTTGTAACGCAACAAAACGAGTTCCTGCAGATGGTCACCTCCTTACAGAAAACACTATTTATGATGGTGAAGAAAAAGTAAGCGAGACACGCCTTTACAATTACCTGTACCAAAAACCTAACACAAAACTACCCCTCATAGGTACGCCTCTACGGTTATACATTTATAATCTAGCAAGGCCTAATATAGATTCTATACTAGATGCACAACGTGCTGCAAGTGCAAACAGATATACCTTCTGGGAGCGCGTACTTTCTGCAAAGCAAGTAGAAGCTGTGCGTAATTTTAAAAAGAATTTTAATAGCGGTATAAAAAAGACTGGTGAAGCTCCAGCCATCGTAACAGAAGCCATTACCGAAAAGTCTGCCCAACGCCTTACTGCTTATTATGTAAACAATGGCTATTTTAATGCCGAGGTGGGCTACAACATTAAGAAAGATAGTAACCAGCGCGCATCTATAGATTATAAAGTAAAGAAGGGTACACCTTACTTTTTAGATAGTATTACCCCTATCATTGCTTCTCCAGTGGCAGATTCTATTTATTATGTACATAAAGACGAGTCTGTACTAAAACCGGGAGAGCGTTATGCCACAGCAAACATAAATACAGAAACACAGCGCCTTACAGAATTATTTAGAAACAACGGGCTCTACCATTTTGAGTCTGATTATATACGCCTTGTAGGAGATACTGTAAAAACAAACCATAAGGCAAATCTAGAGTATATAATAGACAACCCTACAGAGACTGTAAATGACTCTACGTATGAGGTTCCTTTTAAAGTGCATAAAGTATCTAGCGTAAACATCATCACAGATTATAGTTATGAGAACCGTAATAAAACCTTTAATGACTCTCTTGTAAGTGATGGCTTTAATATCTATGCTTATGATAAAATAAATTACAGACCTAAGGCACTTACAGATATTATCCCTCTTAAGCCTGGCGCTATCTACCGCGATGTAGATCGCATACAGAGTTTGAGCAGGTTGAGTAGACTTGGTACATTTAAGTACCCTAGTATCTCATACACCGAAGACCCGGCAGATAGTACACGGTCTGATCTCATAGCGAGCATACGACTCACCCCGCTAGAAAAATATAAGCTTAGGGCAGATTTTGATGTCTCTACCTCAAATATTCAAGACTTTGGAATTGCTGGTTTTGGGTCGCTTTTAATTCGTAATATCTTTAGAGGAGCAGAAACACTTGAAATCTCTGGTCGTGGTAGTGTAGGAGCATCTGATGATGCGGCAAACCCAGATGATAGTTTTTTTAATATCTCTGAAATAGGCGCAGATATGCGTCTTACCTTCCCACGTATATTTTTTCCGTTTAATACTAATAAATGGATACCTGCAGAGTGGCAACCTAATACCCGTTTTAATCTAGGTGTAGGCGTACAGCAAAATATAGGGCTGGATAAACAAACAGTGAGCGGTAGTCTCACGTACAACTGGAGCCCCTCTTGGAAAAGATCTTTTAGCGTAGATCTTGTAAATGCTCAATATGTGCGTAACCTCAACCCAGACAACTATTTCAATATATACAGAAATAGTTATGATGATTTAAACAGTATCGCTCAAAACAATCAGGCAGATGTAAATCCTGCATACTTTACTACAGATGCAAGTGGTGAGGTAAACCTCTCTATACCTTTTGGCGCAGAGCAGTTTATAAATGATGTAGATAATGGTAACGCTGGTGATATTTCTCAAAATGATATAAATGATATACAAGCTATAGGCGAGCGACAGGAGCGACTTACAGAAGACAACCTCATTGTATCTCTTAATATCTCCCACACCTACGATAATAGAGAAAACCTTTTTGACGAAACCTTTAGCCGTTTTAGAACAAACATCGAGCTTGCTGGTAATGCTTTAGCCCTGGCAGGTAATATTGCAAATACTAGCAAAAATGAAGATGGTAATAAAAGTCTCTTTGGCGTTGTATACTCACAGTATGTAAAAACAGAGCTAGACTACTCTCGTCACTGGGACCTAGGTAATAATAATATTATTGCGGCAAGAGCCTTTGGTGGGATTGCCATTCCTTATGGTAACTCTGGGAGTATTCCTTTTATACGTAGTTTCTTTGGTGGTGGGTCTAATGATAACAGAGCCTGGAGAGCTTATGACCTGGGCCCAGGAAGCAGCGGTAGCCCCAATGAATTTAATGAAGCAAATATGAAACTTGCTTTTAACCTAGAATATAGATTTGACCTCATAGGGCCTATAGAAGGTGCGCTCTTTACAGACGCTGGTAATATCTGGAATGTTTTTGATAATGTAGAAGATGAGGCCTCAAGATTTACAGGGCTTGAGAGTTTACAGGAGCTAGCATTAGGTTCAGGTTTTGGACTGCGATGGGATTTTGACTTTTTCGCACTCCGCTTTGACATAGGTTTTAAAACATACAACCCTGCCCTTGCAGAGGGTGATAGATGGTTTACCCAGTACAACTTTGCAAATGCTGTCTATAACGTGGGGATTAATTACCCATTTTAATCTTAGATAGATGAGCTTATGTAAAATGATATAGACACACTTTATATCATTGAAATACTTCTAATTATGCTTTCGCGAAAGCGTAATTCTCCTAAAACGTTATCGTAGTAACCCACCTCACAAGAATAATAAACGAGTAATATTCATTACTTTTACTACATAAATTTTAAACTCATACAATGTCGCATTCTATAAAACCAGGTGTTGCCACAGGGCACGAAGTACAAGCAATTTTCAACTATGCAAAAGAGAAAGGCTTTGCCCTTCCTGCTGTAAATGTTATAGGGTCTAACAGTATAAATACTGTGCTAGAAACAGCAGCTTCACTTAACGCCCCTGTCATCATACAGTTTTCTAATGGTGGCGCCCAGTTCAACGCAGGTAAGGGACTTAGTAATGAAAACCAACAAGCAGCCGTACTAGGAGCAGTAGCTGGAGCAAAGCACGTACACGAGCTTGCAAAGGCATATGGAGCTACAGTTATTTTACACACAGACCACTGTGCAAAAAAGTTACTCCCTTGGATAGATGGTTTACTAGATGCTAGTGAGGCGTACTATAAGGAGCACGGTCACTCACTCTTCAGCTCACATATGATAGACCTAAGTGAGGAGCCTATAGAAGAGAACATAGAGATTTGTAAAAAGTATCTTGAGCGTATGGCAAAAATGGATATGACCCTTGAGATAGAGCTAGGAATCACAGGTGGTGAAGAAGATGGTGTAGATAATAGCGATGTAGATGACTCAAAATTATATACCCAGCCAGAAGAAGTTGCTTATGCTTATGAAGAATTGAGCAAGGTAAGTGATCAATTTACAATCGCTGCGGCTTTTGGAAACGTACACGGAGTTTACAAGCCAGGTAATGTAAAGCTTACACCAAAAATTCTTAAAAACTCACAAGAGTACATTTCAGAAAAGTATGGAAAGGAGCACAACCATATAGATTTTGTTTTTCACGGAGGAAGCGGTTCTACCGTAGAAGAGATACGTGAGGCTATAGGATATGGTACTATAAAGATGAATATAGATACAGATCTTCAGTATGCTACTGCAGAGGGTATACGTGATTATTTTGGAGAAAACGCCGAATATCTTAAAACTCAAATAGGAAACCCTACTGGTGATGACTCTCCTAACAAGAAATTTTATGACCCACGCGTATGGTTACGCAAGGCAGAAGGAACGATGGGAGCACGTCTTAAAAAGGCTTTTGAAGACCTTAATAATGTAGATACGCTCTAATAATCAACATATTATTACTACATAAAAGGGATGATGTCAAAATTGTTTGATATCATCCCTTTTACGTATTTTTACAGCCTATTATTTTGAAATTTTGAACGCTTACGCGAAAGGTTGATACCATACAATGTCACCTTTGCTAAGAAGAACTAATAATACCCTTAACCAAATTCAAACACCTTATATGGCTTGGTTCAAACGTAAAGAAAAAGGAATACACACTGCAACAGAGGATAAAAAGGATACTCCTAAAGGACTCTGGTATAAATCACCTACTGGTAAAATAGTAGACACAGAAGAGCTAGAAAAAAACTTCTATATCTCACCAGAAGATGGGTACCACGTACGCATAGGGAGTAATGAATATTTTGAAATTCTCTTTGATGATAATAAATATAAAGAGCTAGACGCAAAACTCACCTCAAAAGATCCTCTCAAATTTGAAGATAAAAAGGCGTATGCAGATAGGCTAGTTGCCGCTCAAGAAAAGACTGGACTTAAAGATGCCGTGCGCACTGCTGTAGGTAAATCTAAAGGCTCAGACCTAGTGATAGCTTGTATGGATTTTAGCTTCATAGGTGGATCTATGGGTAGCGTTGTAGGAGAAAAGATTGCACGTGCTGCAGACTACTCTCTCAAAAATAACATTCCTTTTATGATCATCTCAAAATCTGGTGGTGCTCGTATGATGGAAGCTGCACTATCACTTATGCAACTAGCAAAAACAAGTTCTAAACTTGCTCAACTAGCAGATGCTGGTATACCTTACATTTCATTATGTACAGACCCTACCACTGGAGGAACAACTGCCTCATTTGCAATGCTAGGAGACATTAACATCTCAGAGCCAGGAGCACTTATAGGTTTTGCTGGACCTCGTGTGGTACGCGATACTACAGGTAAAGAATTACCAGAAGGTTTCCAGACCGCAGAGTTTGTACAAGAGCACGGTTTCTTAGATTTTATAACACCTAGACAGGAGCTTAAAAATAAAATTAATCTTTACTTAGATCTTATACTAAATAGACCAGTAAGGGCTTAAAATTTTAAAAAGGAGATGTAATAATCACCTCCTTTTTAAAATTGCTAATGAAATTTTATGTAACTATCATCTTAATAGTCTGTTTATTCTCTTGCAAGAAACAATATCAATATGATGATTATGATGAAGATGACCTTATCGAAGTTCAAGGAATAATTACATCTGCAGTTCCTGATGGTGATCCTTTTAATAATTCTTCAGTTAAAAAATATAAGATATCAATACTATTTAAACCAGAGTCCACCACTAATCGGATTTGAAAATATTGATATGTTTGAAGCTCAAAGAGGTTATCCTTTAGTTGTTCTAGTACATAAAGAGAATCCAGATATTAGTTTCTATGGAAGGGTAGGTATATTAGATACACTAAATACTAAGGTATCCACTATTTTAAAGAATCATTTTCAAGAAATGCTTAACGAAACAAATTAGACTTACTTCTTTCTATCTATCACATAATTTACCATTAGCTCTAGCGAGTCTCGATATACAGATTGTGGATAGGTCATAAGTATCTCAAGCGCCTCTTGCTGTAGCGCTTTCATTTTTGATATCGCATAATCAAGTCCACCATTATCTTTTACAAAGGCAATCACTTCTTTTACACGCTTCTTATCTGTATTCTTATTTTTAATACTATTAATAAGCCAGTCCTTCTCTTTTTTTGAAACTGTATTGAGGACATATATAAGCGGTAAGGTCATTTTTTGTTCCTTGATATCAATACCTGTAGGTTTTCCTATTTTTTCAGAACCGTAATCAAAAAGATCATCTTTAATTTGAAAAGCCATCCCTATAAGTTCACCAAACTTATGCATACGCTTTACTTCTTTACCTTTTGCGTGAACGGCTTGTGCTCCCATTGCACAACAAGCTGCAATGAGTGTCGCGGTTTTTTGTCTAATAATCTCGTAGTACAACTCCTCTGTGATATCGAGTTTTCTAGCTTTCTCGATTTGGAGTAGTTCTCCTTCAGAAATTTCGCGTACAGCGACAGAGATAATTTGTAATAAATCTGTGTCACCATTATCTATAGAAAGGAGTAATCCTTTTGAAAACAAGAAATCACCAACTAATACAGCAATCTTATTTTTCCATAAAGCATTAAGTGAAAAGAAGCCGCGACGCATATTACTATCATCTACTACATCATCGTGTACGAGGCTTGCCGTATGTATTAATTCTATAACAGAGGCTCCTCGATATGTGCGGTCATTTACCTCACCGCTATTCATCATCTTTGCAGTAAGGAATACAAACATAGGTCGCATTTGCTTACCCTTTCGATTTACTATATAGTGAGTGATACGATTAAGAAGCGCCACTTTGGAGCGCATAGAAAGGGCAAACTTTTCTTCAAAAAGTTCCATTTCATAGGCTATGGGTTCTTTAATTTGAGCTACTACTTTCATTGTAGTAAAGATACTACTTACAAATAGGATTGTATTTATAAACTTATTGTATAGATAATGTTAAATTTTCATTAAGAGCCTATAATTTCTGTAACTTAAGCCTCGTATTAATAATCCTAATTAAAAAAATATGAAACAAATTACTCTTATTGCTGCTCTTCTAGCAGTCTTTACTATGAATGCTCAAAACACCTTGATTGATGAGGGTTTTGATGATATTACGACCTTAACCGATTATACTGTTTTAAATGTAAGTGACGACCCTTCTGGAGATATTTTTCAAGGTAATGATGCTGTTTTTGAAGCATTTGATGGCGCTAGCACATCTTATTTAGGTATGAATTTTAACGCTACGGCTGGATCAGTTATCGATGTATATTTAATAACTCCAGAGCTTAACTTAAGTAATGGTGATGAATTAACTTTTTACACTAGAACTGGAGCAGCTAGTGCTTTCCCAGACAGATTAGAAGTGCGCTTAGATCCTGATGGAAGCGGAACTGAACCAACTTCTTCAAGTAATGGTTCTTATACAGATGTATTACTAGAAATAAATCCATCTCTTGCAGTGGGAGAATACCCAGAAGATTGGGAACAACAAGTTGTTACAATGTCTGGTCTTCCAGACGGTGGGGTAATCACTAAGGTTGCATTTAGATACTGGGTTACAGATGGTGGACCTGCAGGAAATAACTCAAACTATATAGGTATTGATCGTCTTACTGTAGACGCAACGCTTTCTACAGAAGAGCTACTAGCTCAAAGCTTAAATGTTTCTGTAGCATCTAAAATACTTACAATAAGTTCGCAAGAAGAATTAGTAAATGCAAAAATTTTCAATCTCTTAGGGCAAGATGTAAGAACATCTTCACTTAGTGGAAATACAGATACAGTAGATCTTAACGATTTACCTACTGGAGTATATGTTGCTCAAATAAGTAGTGCTACTGCATCTACTTCTATAAAAATTGTAAACAATTAAGCCTACGACTTAGATATAAAAAAAGCGACTCAATAGAGTCGCTTTTTTTATGTCTTCTTTTATGTATATCAACTACTGCTTATTTGCCAGTTGCCCACAAGCGGCATCTATATCTTTACCTCGTGATCTTCTCACTGTTACCGTGACACCGTTTGCTTCAAGCACATCTACATAACGATCTATAGCTTGAGGGTTTGCTTGTTGAAACTGACCATCATCTATAGGGTTATACTCTATGATATTTACTTTACTAGGCACTGCTTTACAAAAATCTAATAAAGCATCTATATCTATCTGTCTATCATTTATGCCATCCCAAACTACATACTCATAGGTAATGCGCTTTCCAGTTTTTTCATACCAGTAAATAAGTGCTTCTTTGAGATCTGCGAGTGGCATTTGCTCATTAAAGGGCATAATCTCTGTACGTACATCATCTAGTGCAGAGTGCAGCGATACAGCAAGATTAAACTTCACCTCTTCATCTGCCATTTTTTTAATAATCTTAGGCACACCAGAGGTAGAGACTGTAATTCTCTTAGGTGACATACCTAGTCCTTCTGGATCTGTAATCTTATCTATAGCCTTAATCACATTATTATAATTCATTAATGGCTCTCCCATCCCCATAAAAACAATGTTAGACAGGGGTCTATCGTGATATAACTTACTTTGTCTATCTATGACCACCACTTGATCTACGATCTCATCTGGATTGAGATTACGCATTCTCTTTAATCTAGCTGTCGCACAAAATTTACAATTAAGACTACAACCTACTTGTGAAGATACACAGGCAGTTGTCCTACTCTTAGTAGGTATTAAAACAGACTCAACCGTAAGACCATCGTGCAACTTTACAGCGTTCTTTATAGTACCATCACTACTGCGTTGCATCTGGTCTACACGTATATGGTTTATCACAAAATGCTCATCTAGCAAGATGCGTGTCTCCTTTGAGATATTAGTCATATCTACAAAGTCGTGAGCGCCCTTTTGCCATAACCACTCATAAACCTGATTACCCCTAAAAGCTTTATCACCTTGGCCTACAAAGAAAGCTCTTAGATCTTCTTTGGTTAATTTACGTATATCTTTTTTCTCTGTTTTCACGATGCAAAGGTACGGAGTTGTTTGTTGTTTCCCGCACTAGATCTCATAGATGCAAACAGCTCACCATACTACACCCATCATAAAACAATAAAACCCTCTATAATGAGGGCTTTATTATTTTAAATATGATAGTCAATATCAAATGAGACTATCTTGAAATGTTCTAAGACTTACTCCCATTTCAAAAGGATAGTTTTGGGATTGTAGCGCACGCTCTAGCGCTCCTAGCACGGCTAGTAAATCATTAGAAGATACAGACCCCATATGCCCTACTCTAAAATAAGTTGTCTTAATTTCAGAAAGCAATCCTCCTGCTACGATAACATCATCTGCCACCATATGTGCTCGCAGTAACGCTCCATCTATATTTTCTGGATAATAGACCGCTGTTAGTGTATGAGCAGCGATTACATCTTCTGTAGGTAAAATAGATAAATTAAGAGAGGTTATTGCAGCTCTAAAGGCTCGTGCAAGCCTTTTGTGTCTTTGCACTCTTGCACCTATTCCCTCATCACAAATAATACTTAGACTTTTCTCTAAGGCCAAAATAAGATTTACAGGTGGCGTGCCAAAATAAGAGGGTCTCTCTTCTTGATAAGCAATCATTATAGGTAGCCAGTTATTCCAAGAGGCATAATAGTTACCTACGGGTGTTTTCCTATTTTTCCAGACGTCTAGCGCTTTTTGAGAAGCAACAAGCAGTGCAAGCCCAGGCGGTACGCCTATGGCTTTTTGAGATCCGGTTAATACCACATCTACACCCCACTTTTCTTGTAAAATTTCTTCACCTGCTACAGAGCACACTCCGTCAAGTATGGTGAGTACTCCATACTTTTGCGCAAGCTTACATATAGCCTCTGGCGCTACCATAACTCCTGTAGATGTATCTACGTGAGTAAACGTGAGCAATTTATAGGAGCCTCCTTTGAGCGTTTCCTCTATAATATCTAAAGGCACTACTTCACCTATAGGCGCACTAAGAACCGTAGTTTCTGCTCCATATGTTTCTAGAATATCTTTGAATCGTTCACCAAAATACCCGGTAGAAATGACAAGCGCACTATCTCCTTTCTCAATAAGGTTAGACGCCGCCATATCCATAGCTAGCGTTCCGCTTCCGGCGACTATAAAAGGCTGACCACTTGTTGATTTCCAAACTTCCTTCATCATATCCAGAGCGTTTCCAAAAACGTCTATAAAATTTGGCGCAACGTGACTTGTGGTAGGTACAGCCATTGCTTGCAATACATCTGGCTCAAACTCTATTGGACCAGGTATCATAAGTAATTTTCTGCTTTTCATAATTTTAAATAAGGTGTTAAGGCTCTTTACTGAGGTGAGTAAATCATCACATAAAGATGCTCATTATAATGATACAACTTTTTAGATATACGCTTTCGCGAAAGCGTAATTACACCCCGCACAGCCATTATATAAATAAGAAATTCCAGCCAGATAGTGTAAACAAATACTTCCTACCAAAGACTATATCTGGACTGAAATTTCTTTTATTTCAAAAAGACGATGTGAGCAAGCATCGCCTTCTTCCAACAAATTGAGGTTTACTTACTCAACGAGCACAGCTTTTTTCTTTGTTACGGGTTCTTTTACAGTAAACTGGTTACTGGTATTATTTGCTCCGCCAGCCTTGAGAGCTCTGTCTCCTGCATAAAAAGTTTTGTGATCATCTCCCAGGTCTGATCCTGCCATACGCTGGTGTTTTACACAAGAAACACCTCTACGTATTTCTTCTCTCTGCACATCTTTTACATAAGCCAGCATACCTTGATCACCAAAATATCCCTCGGTAAGATTATTCATATGTAAGGCCGTAGTGTGGTATGTAGGTAATGTGATAAGGTGGTGAAAGATACCTGCCTCTCGTGCTCCATCCATCTGGAAGGTTTTAATTTTCTCATCTGCACGGTGTGACAACTCTGTATTATCATACTCTACATCCATAAGATTATTACGGTCGTAAGCTGTCATATTCTCACCTTCTTCTAGCATCTCGTCATAAGCTTGATTACGAAAATTGAGTGTCCAGTTAAATGACGGTGAATTATTATATACCAGCTTTGCATTAGGCATTACCGCTCTCACTCTATTAACCATATGAGCAATTTGCTTTACATTAGGCGTAGGAGTTTCTATCCATAAAAGATCTGCTCCATTTTGTAAGCTGGTAATACAGTCTAGTACAACGCGATCTATATTTGTTCCGTTTTTAAATTTATAGAGTCCATTAGGTAATCTTACTGGACGTACAATTTTACCATCGCGTTTTAATAATACATCATCTTCTTTTGCAGTAGCAATATCTATCTCTTCTGCCTCTACAAAGGCAAGATATTGTGATGCAAGATCTCCTGGCTCTTGACTTACCGGTAGCTTTTGAGTAAGACCAGCCCCCTCAGAGTCTGTTCTTGCTACAATGACACCTTGCTCTACTCCTAGTTCTAAAAAGGCATAACGTAGTGCATTAATTTTTGCAATAAAATCTTCGTGTGGTACGGTTACTTTCCCATCTTGGTGCCCGCATTGCTTAGCGTCAGACACTTGATTTTCTATTTGAAGTGCGCAAGCCCCTGCTTCTATCATTTTTTTGGCAAGAAGGTAAGTTGCTTCTTCATTACCAAAACCTGCATCAATATCTGCAATAATAGGCACGACGTGCGTCTCATAATTATCTATTTGATCTTGCACATCTTCTCCAGCATCTAGACGACGAAAGAGATCGTTGAGCTCTACAGCATCTGCCTGGCGTAAAAAAGTGTAAATCTCTTCTATTAACTTAGGTACGGCAGTTTTTTCGTGCATAGATTGGTCTGGCAATGGCCCTAGTTCTGAACGTAAAGCGGCAACCATCCATCCAGAAAGGTATAAGTATTTTTTATTTGTAGTGCCGTGATGCTTTTTTACAGCGATCATTTTTTGTTGCGCTACAAACCCATGCCAGCAACCTAGTGATTGCGTATAATTCATAGGGTTTGCATCATATTCTTCCATATCCTTACGCATAATAGCTGCGGTGTATCTGGCAATATCAAGACCGGTTTTAAATCTATTTTGCACCGACATACGAGCCGAGTTTTCTGGGCTTATAGAACTCCACGAGTTTCCGTGCTTTGCTTTAAGTGTACGAATAACTTCAAGGGCTGAATTATAATTTGACATAGTATTAAGTATTAAGAGATTATTTTATTTAAATGCCTGTAAGGCTATTCTATATAGATTGTGTTTATAAATATGTGTATGCTGGTGTGGTTAAAAATTCTTCAAAATCTTCTGATAAGACGAGATCATTAAAGAGATTAAAAGCGTTTTCAAATTGGGTTGCCTCTATCTTATCTGCACCCACCTCTGTTATTATTTTTTCTACCTCTTCATCAAAAAGCATTGTGTACAAATCTTTAGTGAGCACATTTCCATCCTCTAAGACGGCTTTATTTTTAAGCCAGTGCCAGATTTGAGTTCTTGAGATTTCGGCTGTAGCAGCATCTTCCATAAGGTGATAGAGTGCCACTGCTCCCTGACCACTGAGCCAGGCATTGAGATACAGAATACCTACGTTGATATTTTTACGAACACCGTCCTCTGTAACCGTACCTTCTGGAATAGCTATAAGATCATTTGCCGTGACGGTTACATCATCTCTTGTGACTTCCATCTGGTTAGGTGCTGGCATATATGCATTAAACTCATCTATCGCAACTTGCACTAGTGCTGGATGCGCTACCCAGGTACCATCGTGTCCATTCTTTACCTCTCGCTCTTTGTCCTTTCTTACTTTTTCTAAAGCTGCATTATTTGCCTGAGGGTTATTTTTTATAGGTACTTGTGCTGCCATACCGCCTATGGCTAAGATTTTCCTTTTGTGACAGCGTTGTATCACAAGTTTTGAATAGGCATCCATAAATGGTGCGGTCATCCCTACCTGGTCACGATTAGGCACTAAGAAGTCTGGATCATTTCTAAACTTCTTGATGTAAGAAAATATATAGTCCCAGCGGCCACAATTAAGACCTACTATATGATCTTTAAGTTCATAAATAATCTCATCTAGTTGGTGGCTTGCAGTAATGGTTTCTATAAGTACTGTACATTTTATTGTACCCATAGGTAACTCCAGATATTCTTGAGCAAACTCAAATACATCATTCCAGAGTCTTGCCTCTAGATAGTGCTCTAGCTTTGCGAGATAGAAATAGGGGGCTGTTTTATTTTTTAAAAGTTGAGCAACGTTTGTAAAAAAGTACAATCCAAAATCTACCAGTGAGCCTGAGACCTCAACATTATCTATAAGTAAATGCTTCTCATTGAGATGCCATCCTCTAGGTCTTACTAGTAAGGTGGCAACCTCATCATTAAGTGTATATTTTTTATCCTTAGTAGGGTGATGATATGTGATGGTTTTATTTACAGCATCACGAAGATTCATCTGACCTTCCATCACATTCTGCCAGCTAGGTGCGGTACTATCTTCTAGATCTGCCATAAAAGTTCTTGCTCCAGAGTTGAGCGCATTTATAACCATTTTACGATCTGTAGGCCCAGTAATCTCCACTCTTCTGTCTTGCAAGTCGTAAGGAATCTCTCCTGCAACCCACTCCCCTTCTCTAATACCTTTCGTCTCTGTTGGGAAAGAAGGTTTCTCACCTTGATCAAACAATAGCTGCTGTTGCTCTCTTGCTTGTAGTAATTCTAATCGTCTGGAATTAAACCGTTCGTGAAGGGCTTTGATAAAATCTAAAGCCTCGTCTGTTAATATCTCTGAGTAATAGCTTTTAACATTACGGTTAAAACTTATTACATACTGGTTTATTTCTGGTGCCATCTATTGCTGTTTTAAATTCTACACCACAATGTTAAAAAAAATACTTTAATAAAAAAAGCGAACGTTCGCTAAAAATAAAATTTCACTAAAATTACGTATTCGCAAAAAGCCTTATATTTGTTTATATGGATGAAGAAGATATCAAACTAATTTTTGGGCTTAAGCTCCGACAGATAAGGACTGACAAGAATTTATCACTTTTTGGATTATCAAAATTAACCGGACTATCAAAGTCATATTTAAATGAAATTGAACACGGAAAAAAATATCCAAAACCTGATAAAATATTTACGCTTTCGGAAAAATTAGACATTCCGTACGATCAAATGGTGTCTTTAAAGCTGGATAAAAACCTCGCTCCTATAGGTGAAATCTTAAAATCAAAGATTCTTAAAGAGATTCCTCTAGAGCTTTTTGGTATAAAAGAAAGTGATCTCATAGATATTGTATCTAATGCGCCAGCAAAAGTCAACGCCTTTATAAGTACAATCATAGAAATTGCACAGCACTACAACTTTGGGAGGGAAAGCTTTTTTCTTGCTTCTGTGCGTTCATATCAAGAAGCAAATAACAACTACTTTGATAACATAGAGCAAAAGGTACTCGACTTTGTAAAATCGTATCAAATAAACATAGGGCAAAGTATCTCATCAAACGAGCTAGAGGAAATCCTCATAGAAGAATACAACTACTCCATAAAAAATGATGAACTCGATAAGCACAAAGATTTAGATAACTTGCGATCTGTTTTTATACCCAAATCGCTCACACTACTGGTCGCAAATGATATAGACGAGTCACAGCGAACCTTTATCTATGCAAAGGAAATAGCCTATAACTTTCTAGAGATTAAAGAAAGATTGTACACCTTCCCGTGGATACTATTTGAAACTTTTGACCAAGTACTTAATAATTTTTATGCCTCTTACTTTGCAGGAGCATTAATCATACCTCGTAAAAACCTTACGGCAAAAATTAAAGATGTTTTTAAGGAGCCTATTTTTTATAAAGATTCTTTTGAGCATATCACAAATGAGTTTAACGCATCACCAGAGTCTTTTTATCAAAGACTTACTAATATTCTACCTAAGGAGTTTAATATAAAGAACTTGTTTTTCTTGCGGTTTACACACAAGCTTAATGACACAAAATTTCACCTCACAAAAGAGCTACATCTAGCGCACCAGCACGCGCCACGAGCAAATGAGAGTGATGAGCATTACTGCAGGAGATGGGTGTCTTTACAGGTACTCAAAGATTTATCTAAGAGTAATGAGAATAGTAAGTTTGACTTACAAATATCTAACTATGAGAATGAGGGCGTACAGTATCTAGTGCTCTCTACTGCAACAAAAGATCCTTTTAAAGAGAACAAGTTTAGAAGCATAAGTATAGGGCTACTCATAAATAAACAACTTGAGCGTAAAATAAAATTTCTCAAGGACCCAAATATACCTACTCGTAATGTAGGGGTTACTTGTGAGCGTTGTGCCATTACAGATTGTGAAGTGAGACAAGCTCCTCCAAAGGTTTTAAATCGCGCTTCAAAGAATAAAAAAATAGCCGCAATTGTACAGCAGCTTAATGATACATATTAATCACACTAAAAGATATAAATCTACTATACTCACTAGCCCCGATTGCAATGTAAATCCCGCAGTTGCCTGGCGTAGCCGGCACGAGGAATTGCAATGTAAAGCGGGATACTACCTATATAAGCACACCATAAGATAGTGCTACAAACAAAAAAAGCCCAAACTTTACAGTCTGGGCTTTTATACATTATAGCAATGAGTTAGATAATTAACATTGCATCTCCATAAGAGTAGAATTTGTATTTTTCTTTTACTGCCTCATCATAAGCGCGCTTCATAAAATCGTGACCTGCAAAGGCAGACACCATCATAAGCAATGTAGACTTAGGTGTGTGGAAGTTTGTAATCATACAGTTTGCAATACTAAAGTCATATGGTGGGAATATAAATTTATTAGTCCAACCACCAAACTCGTTAAGTGTACCGCTACTAGATACTGCACTTTCCATCACGCGCATTGCGGTAGTACCTACGGCACACACACGACGCTTTTCTGAAATAGCTTTATTTATAATCTCTGTGGCTGGCTTGCGTATGTATGCTTCCTCACTATCCATTTTATGCTTTGAAAGGTCTTCTACCTCTACCGCGCTAAATGTACCAAGACCTACGTGTAATGTAACCTCAGCAAAGTCGATACCTTTAATTTCTAAACGCTTTAATAAGTGTTTTGAGAAGTGTAGTCCTGCGGTAGGTGCAGCTACGGCTCCTTCTTCTTTTGCATAGATAGTCTGGTAGCGCTCCTCATCTTCTGGCTCTACCTCACGGTTTATGTATTTTGGTAATGGTGTTTCTCCTAGTGAAGTGAGTTTTTTTCTAAACTCTTCATAAGACCCATCATATAAGAAACGTAACGTACGGCCACGTGATGTTGTGTTATCTATCACCTCTGCAACAAGACTCTCATCATCACCAAAGTATAACTTATTACCTATACGTATTTTACGTGCTGGATCTACAAGTACATCCCACAGTCGTGTCTCAGAGTTTAACTCTCTAAGTAAGAATACCTCGATGCGCGCTCCTGTCTTCTCTTTATTACCGTATAAACGTGCTGGAAAAACCTTTGTATTATTAAGTACCATTACATCTTCTGGCTCAAAATAATCTATAAGATCTTTAAACATTTTATGCTCGATGGTTTGTTCCTTACGGTTAAGGACCATTAATCTAGACTCGTCCCTGTTTTCGGCAGGGTGCTCTGCTAGTAATTCTGCTGGTAAATTAAAGTCAAAGTGTGATAACTTCATAAAGGGTTCTGGTTTTTGTTTTGTAGGCGAGTTGCCGCACATATTGCGCTAGCTCGCAAGACGGCAAATATACAATCTCGAGATAGGGGTTGTCAAGTCTTTAGCCAATTATCTCTTGACCAAAGCCTAAAACTTCTAGATCTGTCCAAAAATCAGGGTATGATTTTGACACAACACCAGCATCTTCTATAAGTAACGGTACTTGCAATGCAAGTGGTGCAAAGGCCATTGCCATACGGTGATCGTGATATGTCGCTATGGTAATATTCTCATTTACAGCAGCTTTTTGAGGTAATAGTGTAAGATCTTGATTTGTGACCATAATGCTACCTCCCAGCTTTGTAATCTCCTCACGCAGTGCCTCTAGCCTATCTGTTTCCTTTATTTTAAGTGTGTGCAAGCCCGTGAGGTGACATCCTACGCCTAGACCTAAACAGCTTACGGCTATAGTTTGTGCAATGTCTGGTGAGTTTGCAAGATCTAAGGTTATCGTTTCTGGCAACTCAAAATCTTGATTAAGCGAGAGTGTGAGCTTATCTCCTGCAAAACTAGAAACCACGCCCAGTTGCTTGTATATTTCTCTAAGAGCAGCATCTCCTTGAAGACTGCTTTCTTTATAACTAGCTATGGTAATGGTGTGTGGGGTGTTAAAATTACGCTTTCGCGAAAGCGCAACAATACTATAAAAATACGACGCACTACTCCAGTCTGACTCGACCGTTATCTCTCTAGCTACCGCTGAATTTCTACCCGGTTTTATCACTATTTTTTGCCCCTCAAAGGTAGCCTCTATATCTAGTTGATGTAATAACGCAAGCGTCATATTTATATAAGGAACCGAGGTAATCTTGCCATCAAGATGTACGGTAAGACCATTATCTAGCTTTGCTCCCATCATCATAAGTGCAGAGATATACTGGCTACTCACATTTGCCTTGAGTGTTACCTCATCGCGCTGTAATGCTTTCCCTTTTATTTGTAATGGTGGGTACCCTTCATTGTGAGTAAATGTGATTTGAGCTCCCAGCTCTTGAAGCGCTTCTACCAGTATTGCCATAGGGCGTTCTTGCATACGAGCACTACCAGTAAGGAGTGTATCTCTACCTTCTTGAATAGAAAAATAGGCCGTAAGAAAACGCATAGCAGTACCCGCGTGATGTATATCTACCACCTCATCACTAGATGATAGTGCCTTTTGCATAACTTGGGCATCATCGCTATTTGATACATTTTTTAATGTAATACTATCAAAGAGTGCTTGTAAGATAAGTAGCCTGTTAGTCTCACTTTTAGAACCTGTAATCTGTATATCGCCGCCACAATGTGCCGCTGTATGGTGAACTTTTAAAAGCATAGCTTACTTCAATTTTTCATTATTATGATGACGTTCGTGATCACGTTTTGTTTTTATGTCCAGCTTCTTATCAAATGCTTCTTGTAAATCTACACCTGTCTGGTTTGCTAGACATAGCACCACAAACATTACATCTGCAAGCTCCTCACCTAGGTCTTTATCTTTATCGCTTTCTTTCTCACTTTGCTCTCCATAGCGGCGTGCAATAATTCTGGCTACCTCTCCTACTTCTTCGGTGAGTTGAGCCATATTAGTGAGTTCATTAAAGTATCGCACACCGTGAGTCTTTATCCAGTCGTCTACAGCCTGCTGAGCGTTTGAGATATTCATAATTTATTTTTTTACCAAAACTATGGTTTCTTTTTCTTTGGCTACTATTTGGGCAAAGAATTTTTTTATCTCCTCATATAATTTGGCATCAATTAGAGTCGTATTAATAGATAAAGATCTTACTACCTGAACACTTGTACCCGTTGCGCTACTACATTTAAATCTATAAACTCCCATATTACCAGGTAAATTAATTTCTATAGCTTCTGGCAAAGAGGTTATAGCATACCCGACAGGCAAGTTTAAGGTTACTACATTTTCAATTTGTTTAGGGTAACTAAAGTCTATGGTATAAGAACGCTTTTCTAGAGTAAAAGGATTTTCAGTAGCACTCAAAAACAGCTGTGGCAAAATGTACAATTTATCCCCTATAATCTCACTGGTATCATCTTCAAAAGCAAACGACACGGTACTGGACTTAGGTAAGGTTCCAAATTTAAATTGCGGATTTGTTATGAGGTCTGATTCAAACTCTTTTGCTAGAATTTTTTCTCTAGTACTCGCAGCAGCAGGCTTGTATATATTTACAAAACTCAATGCCAGATTATTAGAATAACTAACTCTCAATTTACCGGTTGCTATACCCTCTGTATTTACAGAAGCTATCACAATCGTTTTTTGAGAGGAAAATTTCTTAGCAAATAGTGGAATTCCTTTAGATGTTCCGTTTTGTTTTACAAGCCGCCCTTCCCAGTTCATAATTCGCTCTGGTAATAGACCTGGTATTGCATTTTTTTCTGTGGCATCCATAACTAACCACTCATTATCTTTTACAACTGCGGCGAGTACATAATTAAACCCGTTTACAGTAGGATAGAGTGGCACTCCATTACTTTTTGTACTTGCCATAACTGGAGAACTATTAAGTCCTACTTTCTTGAGTAAAGCAACAAGAAGCACATTTATTTCATAAGATGAGCCGCTACCATCCTTAAAAGCTTTTCTCAAGTCAGGAGTGTCATAGTTATACTCCTTCTCATCCCAAGTCATTTTGTTTTGTATAAATCTATAAACAGCTTCTATAAGCTCCACTTGATTACTGTGCTTAGATTTAAGAGCTTGAGAACTTTCATCTAAAAAGTTAGTGCTCTCTAGGTTATCGCTTAGTTCCAACTGCTCATAGTAATAGTCTGCAACCTGATCCCAAGTTTTGGCTCTATTTACTTTATTACCCTTACTCATTTCTACAGCTCCTAGTTCCCATAGTACTGCACTTCTAAAGTTTTCAATATTATTTGTGAACTCCTCTTTTATAATAGGAGAGACATTTGAAAATTCAAACTCACTAATATTTTCTTTAAATCTTATGTTTGCAAAATCTGTACGCTGAGTTCTTCCACCAAAAGGGTTTTTATCTTCTGTAGAGAAGTTTTCGGTTCTTCCGCCCACTGATAATTTTGGAACAATCTCAATATCTCCTTTTACATAAACATTATAATCAAAGAATTGTGGAATAGCAATTTTCGCATAAGCGTGCAAAACAGGGATGTCTTCTTGAACATTTAAATCTTTAATATGCCAATAGGTAGATTCTACACGATATGAATACTCAATAATATCCCCAACCTTAACATTTGGGATTACTATTACTTTTTCGTCTAACCATTTATTGAGCTTATTGTCTATAACCTCGCTACGAGACATTTTAGTACGCTCTACTCCGGCGCTCGAGTTTGAATAGGAATAGGCCTCAATTCTATCTATTTTTTCTTCTTGCCTTCCCTGATGTTGTAATACAACTTTATGGGTACCATATTCCAAACCTTCGGTATTATTTATCTTTATTACATTATGAATTGTTGTAAATAGCGTCCATCCATCTAGGTTATCTCGATATTCAAAATTTGTATCTCTATATTTTTCAAGAAAGACCGCTGGTGCTTCAAGTTGCTCTTCTGTGAGAGTTTTTTCAAACCAATCTTGATCTATCTTACCAGACTTAAATTCTTGTGCATTAGTATGAAAAAAACATATGAGCACTATTACAGTTAGAGTGTATTTCATATTATATCTTCTTAAACACAATTTTTTCGCTCTCCTTTGCAACTATCATTTTTAAATAGGCTTGCAAGTCTTTATAGTAGTTAGAGTTAACAAGAGCCGTACTCATCGTGTTTTGTAACCCTACATTTACCTTATCTCCAGACACGGTTACACCAAAACGATAAGAACCCATATTATCTACAAGATTTATTGCCAGATCATCAGGCACAGATTCTACCTGATATCCTTCTGGAATTTTAATAGAAACCGTGTACTTATCTGACCAAGGATACACATAATCTACGGGATGGCTACGCTCCTCTGCGGTAAGGTAATTTCTTGTTGTTCCTAAATGGGCTAGTGGATTTATATAAAGCTTATCACCAGCTTCATCTATCATCTCTTCTGCTTCAAAATTGTATTCAAGCGTGAGTGGTTTGGAACCTACTTTTAAGTCTTTAAAAGAAACGTCTATTGCATCTATACTCTCATAATAACTATCTAATTTTTCCAACTGCTCGTCACTAGTAAGTGCAGCAAACTTGTTACGCTCTGATCTTGCATAGTGACCAGAAAATCTGTTTTTGGCATTCCCAGAAATTATCACATCATCTGTAACTTCTAGAGTAAGCATTCCTATATGCGTAGCGGGTCTAGACGGAAATAAATCTATTAACCTTGAAGTTCCATCTGCCTTAACCATTCTACCCATCCAGTTTAAAAGTTCTGGTTTTAAAATATTTGGAATTCCGCCTTTATCGGCACCGTCTAGCAAATACAAATTATCGTTTACTATAGCTCCTGCCACTACGTAGTTAAAACCAGTACGTGTTGGAAAAACAGGAATACCATTATTTTTTGTACTCAATAAAACAGGGCTGCATCTCACACCCGCATATCTAAGCATAGAAGAGAGCATTAAGTTAATGTCGGCCACATTACCTACACCATCTTTATAGGCTTTTTTTACCCCCGCATCTACATAAACGCCATAGTAATCATTCCAAGTCATCTTGCTCTTTACATAATCATAAATAAGCAACATCTTCTCCGTTTGACTCGAGGCACTACCAATAAGTTTATCAATATCTTTTTTATAGTAATTCTGGCGATCTAATTCTTTTCCAAATGCTGTAGATTGGTAAATTTTGCTAGCTACATCTTCCCAAGACGTCGCATAAGATCTTATCTCGCTATTAGGAAATTTTGTCATAGCCAGTTCAAACTTTAGTGCAGACATATAATTATTGAGATTTCCAGAATACGGCTCATTCTTTATAGGAGGAACGTTACTTAAGTTTACTATATATCCATTCTCAATAAACTCTACCTCCTCATTAGAAGATCTAGATGTTGCAACTTCAGCAAGTTTTGTGCTTGTGTACCTATATCTCAAGGTGCGATTCCTTTTATCTGTAGTTAGATTGAGGGGTATTACACCTTTACCGTGTGTACGATAGATTAAGTACTCCGGCGCAAAAAATCTCATATCTACTCGATCTACAGGTATTTCTTCTTGAAATCTAAACTCGTCTATATTTGAGTAAAAAGGTGATTTAAAAGTATACTTATATTCAATTACAGAACCGTCACTTATATCTGGCATTGTAAACTTAGTAACTTTCCTATATTTCGATTTTTCTTCTTTAAAAATATCACGCGTCTGTAATTTACTTTCAACTATCTTATCCCCTTCTATATTATAAGTATATGCTTTTATACCTGTAACTTGCTCTTCTTCTCTTTCTCCTATATACTGGCTCAGCATTATTGTAGCCTCGTCATATCCATCTTGATTGTAAATCTTTATACGCTCTTGTACCTCTGTCTTGACATAAAAACCTTCGTCTTGACTATAACCAAATTTAGTATCGGTATTTCTATATAAAATACTTGCATTTGCATCTGGGTAATTGGGGTGTTCCTTTTGTAAAATCTCTTCTTTAGATACTTTTCCAAAGTCATAATCTTGAGCAGTAGCACCTATAACAAGAAACATTAAAATAGTGATGAGTAGTGATTTTTTCATATGAATTATTGTTTTTTGATGACGATTTTTTGTTGATCATTTCTTATTACACTTCTTATAAAACTTCTAAGTTTTGTGTAATTTTCTTTACTGTAAGTCCCTTCGTTAAATAGAAACGACCTCTTATAGATAATCTTTGAGTTCTCTGCTTGGGTTATACTGTAGGTATATGACCCAAACGGGGAATCAACCTGCTTTCCTTCGGGAATACTTACAATCATAAAATCATCGGGAAGATTAATCTTAATAGTTTCTTCATCTTTAAACCCTCTTGATATTTCTACTTCAAACATTCTATTTTTAACACGATCTGGAAGCGCTGTATATCTATTAAATAAATTGAGAGGAACAAGCATTTCATCACCAGCAAATGAAGCATAATTTTCTACTTCAAGTTCTATGTTTTCGGTAGTGATAGCTTCATCACGATTATTTAGAAGATCAATACTTGTTAAGGATACATTATTCAGATAATTCCAAAACTTATAGTAATACTTCTTTTTATCGTCTTGGTTTTCTGCAACGAGCCTGTATTTTCCTGCATATTGTAAACCTCCAGATTTGATACTTACTTCCCCTTTAACATTACCGCTAGCACCTACAGTAAAAGAACCATTCATTGTCTGGTAGTTATCTTGAGCCGTATACTTTTTAGTATGGACAATTTCGCCTCCATCTGGTTTTACGACAAGTACATCTCGATCATCTGTAAAACCAGCTATAAAACCAAATGGAACCTCTTGATCTGTACATTCTAACCACACATAATCATCATCAGTGGGTACAGATAAAATTGCGTGATTACCTTGTATAGCCGTAAAGTCATCTTCTATATCACGCTTGTCACGGCTCCCATAAAGAATGGTATAATAGGATGGTACCCCCACCGCTTCCAATAAAGATTTGGTGTAATTTGTAAGCGCTTTACAATCGCCATAACCCAGCTCATCTACTTGTGATGCTAGCATAGGTTTCCAGCCACCTATACCTACTTGCACACTTATATATCGTGTTTTATTTTGCACAAAATCATATATAATCTTGGCCTTTTCTATAGGATCTTTAATGCCTTTTACAAGTTCCTTTGCCTGTGTAATTGTTTCTTCTGGAAGATCTTGCGCACCTTGAAGCAAATTCTCATTCATCCACTGTCCAAAAGTTGCCCAGTCACGAGCGTCTCCATCTAGCCCCTCTAAGTGAAAATCATTAAGAGCAATAGCCACCCTACCCACTATATTTCTAAACCCAGGGCTATAATCTTCTGGAACAAGCGATGGAGAATTTTTAATTACAAGCCATAGTGAATTTTGAGATTCTTCTACCTCTATGCGGTTATAATCCCCGTACATTTTATGCTTTAAATTAACCCCATCTGCATAGTTAATTTCAAAAATCTTTTCTTCTGTGCTTGAGTAATACCCCTCGTTTGCATAAAAAGATGGAATAGAAGCTGTGTTTTTTGAGACAATCTCGCTTTCTACCACGACCGTATAAGGATAGCTGGTAGGCGTAAAATCGAGATATAACAAGCGTGTATCTATATAGAGACTTATACCGTCTGCAGCGCTTACATCTTTAAAGTCGCGTTGTTTATACTTTTTAACCTCCTTACCGCTATCATCATATATTACAACAGAAGCATTTTTTATGCGAGTAACATCATCATAATACATATATGCCTCTACATCTCTATTACCACGTTTATTTAAAACAGTCACCACGCGTTTGTGAGCTGTTTTTATGGTAGATGAATTAGGTATATCTATGGTATGCTTTTCAAAACGCAAGACACTGTTTGCAGATTTTAAAAGGTCTTCAGGAATATTTTTTGAAGTATATAAATTATCTTGAGAGTAGGCAAATAGTGCCCACATACATAGGAGGAAAGTAGGTATGCGCATTTTGATTTGATTGATGTGTCAGCAAAATATAAAAAAGACACCTACCGCACAAGTCGCTACACCCTATTTTTTGTATCTATAGTTATAGTAACTGGCCCGTCATTGAGCAGTTGCACTTTCATATCTGCACCAAACTCTCCGGTATAAGTGGGTTTATTACGCTTTCGCGAAAGCGTACTCACAAACTCCTCATACATAGGTACTGCGTGTTCTGGGCGTGCTGCCTGTAAGAAAGAAGGTCGATTTCCTTTTTTTGTACTGGCAAATAATGTGAACTGGCTTATCACCAAAATATCACCATCTATATCACCCACAGAAAGATTCATTGCGCCGTGCTCATCGCCAAAAATACGTAAGCCTATAATTTTATTACAAAGCCACTCGATGTCCTCTTGTGTATCTTCGTGAGTAACGCCTAACAGCACGAGAAGGCCGCTTTTTATTTCTGACTTTACAACACCATTTATAGTAACCGAAGCCTGTGTAACTCGCTGTATGACTGCTTTCATTATTCTTCTGGATAAATATCTTTTCTGTAATGCTGTTCATCATCACCCGTCAGCATTTGGGTATAACTCTTATAGCGAGACCAGGGGATTTCATCATTTTCCAGCGCAGCTTTTACAGCACATTTTGGCTCTTCTAGGTGTAAGCAATTATTAAATTTACACTCACTCTTAAGAGCAAAAAATTCAGGAAAGTAATCTCCTATTTCTTCGCGTTCCATATCTACAATACCAAAGCCTTTTATACCTGGTGTATCAATAATGCGTGCATTAAAACCTAGGTCAAACATCTCTGCAAAGGTGGTGGTGTGTTGCCCCTGGCTGTGCTGTACACTTATCTGTTTTGTCTTGAGGTCTAGTGTAGGTTCTATGGCGTTTACCAGCGTAGACTTACCTACACCAGAGTGTCCGGTAAACATACAGGTCTTACCCTCCATCATTTCCTTCACAGTATCTACATTTTTACCGGTAATAGCAGATATACCTACACACTCATACCCTATCTCACGATAGATAGCTGCTAGGTATCGTATCTCCAGTATTTCTTCTTCGTTATAAGTATCTATCTTATTAAAAAGCAATACTGCTTTAATGTGATATGCCTCTGCAGTAACCAGAAAACGATCTATAAATGCAGTAAACGTGGGAGGATTATTGAGTGTTACCAGTAAGAAAACGGTATCTACATTACTTGCTATGATGTGGGTTTGCTTAGAAAGATTTACAGACTTGCGTACAATATAATTCTCGCGCAGGTGTATGTTTGTAATCACACCAGTCTCTACATCACTTTTTGTATCAAGATCAAAATCTACCACGTCACCCACCGCAACAGGGTTTGTACTCTTGATTCCTTTAATACGGAACTTCCCTTTTATTCTACATTCAAACCACCTCCCGTCTTCTGCCTTTACGGTATACCAACTCCCTGTAGATTTATAAACTGTTCCTGTCATAGTGTATTGTGAGGTGTAAAAATAACCTCTTTTTTAATACTCCATAAACAAATGTGGTAAAGTCCGTAAATAATTAAGCGATGTAGGAATTATCTAGTTAATTATGTTATTTTAGAGCCTTAATCAATCAAATTTATATTAAATGAAAAGAATTATTTTTCTCCTTCTAGCAATAATTGCTATTACTCCAACTGTATTTGCACAAACTAGCCTTTACGAAAATCCTGAATTTGACGTTATTGCAAAAGATCACAAGATTATTGCAATTGTACCTTTTAAAACGCAGGTAAAACTAAGACCTAAGCAAATGAAAGATATGACAGACGAGCAGCTAGAACGTCTTGAAAAAGCAGAAGGTGAGAGTTTACAAACAGGGATGTTTTCTTGGTTTCTTAAGAGAAAAAAAAGAGGCAAATTGACTACCCTAGAAATTCAACAACCGTCAAGAACTAATGCACTGCTTAAAAAGCAAGGCATTGATTACAGTAATCTATATGAATACACTACAGATGATCTTGCAAAAATTTTAGAAGTAGACGCCGTAATTTCTGGCGATTATGAAACTAACAAACCTATGAGTGATGGAGCGAGTATAGCTTTAGGTCTACTTGTGGGCTTCTGGGGCTCTACAAATACTGCCATTGTAAATATGAGTGTTAATAATGGAGCAGACGGCACACTTTTATGGAATTATAATAAAAAAGTAAGAGGTGGTCTCGGCAGCTCACCAGAAGACCTAGTAAATGTACTTATGCGCAAAGCCTCTCGTAGACTAGCATATACTAAAAATGATTAATCGTTTAGCGCTTATAAATTAAAAAAGACCAGCCTTGAGGCTGGTCTTTTTTGCTTAGTAGAAGCTTAAGCTCCTTGCATCTGTGCCACTTTTTTCTGGTGGTTTATAGACTCTTGGTGCACTGCTTTAAACACACGTAAGATAAACTCCTCACTTAGGTTGTGCTGCTCTCCTTCTAGAATCATCTTCCCAAGGATCTCGTTCCAACGCTTTGTTTGTAGTATTGAGACATTATTTTCTGCCTTGAGCTCCCCTATATTATCAGAGATTTTCATACGCTTCCCAAGGTTTTCAATAAGCTGGTGATCTATAACGTCTATCTGAGTACGTAGTGTATTAAGTTTATTATTATACTCTACCTCTGTACCTACTTCTTTACGGATTTTTAAATCCTTCATCATCTGTACAAGCGTAGCCGGTGTAATTTGCTGTGCAGCATCACTCCAAGCGTTATCTGGATCATAGTGTGTCTCAACCATAAGACCATCATAGTTAAGATCAAGACCTGTCTGACATAAATCGTGTATAATATCACGACGCCCTGCAATGTGTGAAGGATCAAGAATTAATGGTAAATCTGGAAATTTATTCTGTAAATCTACAGCGATTTGCCACTCTGGATTATTTCTGTAGCGTGTCTTCTCGTACGTTGAGAATCCTCTGTGTATCACTCCAAGGTTTTTAATGTCTTGTGTGTAAAAACGCTCTACAGCTCCTAGCCACAATGCAAGGTCTGGGTTTACCGGGTTCTTGATAAGAACCGTTTTATCCGTTCCCTTAAGCGCCTCTGCAATATCCTGCACGATAAACGGAGATACTGTTGTACGTGCTCCTATCCATAAAATATCGATGTCTGCCTCTAGTGCTAGATCTACGTGATGTGCATTTGCCACCTCTGTAGTGGTAAGCATACCTGTTTCTTCTTTTGCTTTTTGAAGCCACTTAAGACCTAATGCACCTACCCCTTCAAAGTTTCCTGGGCGGGTTCTAGGCTTCCAGATACCGGCACGTAGTACCGTGGCATCTGTGTCTTTAAGCTGGTGTGCAATTTTAAGCACCTGTGCTTCTGTCTCTGCGCTACAAGGTCCTGCTATCACGAGTGGGTGATCAAGGCCAAAAGCGTCTAACCAATTTCTAAGTTCTTTTTTATTTTCCATATTCATTTAATTTGTGCCGCTTTGGGCTTGTGATTCCGCTTTCGCGAAAGCGTAAAACTATTTTATTCCGTTTAATATTTCTTTTATGTGGTTTGTATTTTCCATCTCATTGTGTACCCCTGTATAATCTTCGGCTTCCAAAAGGGATTTGAAATCATTGAGATTTGCTATATACTCTGTGAGTGTTTCTAATACGTTATCTCTATTTTGTTTAAAAATCGAGGTCCAGGTTACGGGATTACTTTTTGCTAGACGTACGGTAGATGCAAAGCCACTGCCCGCCATATCAAAAATATCGCGTTCATTCTTCTCCTTATCTATAACCGTTTTACCTAGCATAAATGCACTTATGTGTGACAGGTGACTCATATATGCAATGTGCTTATCGTGAGAAACTGGATCCATATAACGCATACGCATTCCCATATTTTTAAAAAGGTCAAGCACTGGCTCTTGGAGTTTAAAGGCGGTTTTTTCTACCTCACAAACTATGTTTGTTTTTCCCTCATAAAGACCAGTAATTGCCGCGCTAGGTCCAGAAAACTCGGTTCCCGCAATGGGATGACACGCTAGAAAATTTCGGCGTTTAGGGTGATTTGTTACAACCTCACAAATAGCTTGTTTTGTTGAGCCCATATCTATCACTACGGTATCATCATCTATTATGTTAAGAACGTCTGGTAGTACGTGTATCGCTACATCTACTGGTATTGCTAGCACAACCAGGTCTGCCTTTGCAACATCCTCTAGGACACCCGCCTTATCTATAAAGCCTAAAGCTAGTGCTTCATCAAGATGTTTTTTACTAGCATCTATACCACACACGGTTGCTTCTGGCAACTGCGCGCGCAAATCTCGTGCAAAAGAGCCTCCTATAAGCCCTACCCCTATGATACAAATGTCTTTCATTTATCTTTATTTCTACACTTTTATTTGAAAATCAACACCTTACATCTGTTAATTAACAATATTCAGCTTCCTTATTACTTTACCCTTTCTATGGCTTCTTTTATTTCTTCTTCTTTAACACAGAGGCTAAAACGTATATAGTCCGCTCCCATCGTTCCAAAAATGGTTCCTGGGGTGATAAATATGTATTTCTCTAATAGCATCTTATCTATAAATGCTTCGGCATCTATACCTGATGGTAACTTTGCCCATACAAAGAGTCCTACTTGGTTACTATCATAACTACAGCCTAGCGTTTCTACAAGTTTAAAAACAAGCGCTCGCCTTTGTGCGTAGATACCATTAATATGATCAAACCAATCTTTACCAAGACCTAGTGCTGCTATGGCTCCTTTTTGTATACCATAAAACATCCCGCTATCCATATTAGATTTTACACGTAATATGTGACCTATATGTGTTTCACTACCTAGCACCATCCCCACGCGCCAGCCTGCCATATTATATGTTTTACTTAAACTATTAAGCTCTAGCGCTACATCCATAGCTCCCGGTACTGCTAGTAATGACTGTGGGTTGTCATTGAGTATAAAGCTATATGGGTTGTCGTTTATAACAAGAATATCTTGCGCTTTTGCAAAAGCAATTAATTCTTCAAAAAAACCATCTGGCACCTTTGTACCTGTAGGCATATGCGGGTAGTTTACCCACATTAATTTTACTTGTGACAGGTCCTGCTTTGCCAGTTCTTTAAGGTCTGGCAACCACCCATTTTCTGCAGTTAAGTCATAGGTAAGTGCTTCTGCCTCTACGAGCCTTGTTACAGCCGCATAACTAGGATACCCAGGATTAGGAAATAACACCTTATCTCCAGGATTTAAAAAAGCCATAGAGATATGCATAATTCCTTCTTTTGACCCCATTAATGGTAAGATCTCGGTATCTGCTTGCGCAGTGACTCCATAATTATCTTTATAAAAAGTAGCCATTGCCTCTCTTAGTGCTGGTATACCTGTATAACTTTGATACTGGTGTGCCACACTATCGTGCAAGCCCTTGAGCATTGCAGCTACTGCTGCTGGAGGTGCTGGCATATCTGGGCTGCCTATACCCATATTAATCACAGGGTGACCAGCAGCTATGAGACCACGTACTTCCTTTAACTTTTTTGAGAAGTAGTACTCCTTAGTTTCTTGTAATCTATTTGCTGGTTTACTCATTGCTTCTGGTTTTTATAAGCACCTAATACTTTAAAATCTTTTGCCATAAGTGAGACTAAAGTGGTTGCTTTCTTAAAACTTTCTACACTATCAAAAGTGACATCTACAAAAAAGGCATACTCCCAAGGTTTCTCTATGATAGGCATAGATTGAATTTTTGTGAGATTCATCTTGCAATCGCTTAGCACGTTAAGTATCGTTGCCAGGCTCCCACGCTTGTGGTCTGTTGTAAATCGCAGTGATGCTTTGTTTATAACCCCTTCGGCTTCTTTTCCATTTTTATTAAGGATAAAAAAGCGAGTAGCATTCTCATCTACAGTTTGTATAGATGACTTGATAATCGAGAGGTCATAAATCTCTGCCGCTGTTGTGCTTGCAATTGCTGCAATACCCGCTAGATTGCGATCTTTTATCTCTCTTGCCACGCCCGCCGTATCTGTATCTTCTACCAGTTTTATAGATGGGTAGTCTCTAAAAAACTGTCTACATTGCAATATTGCCATAGGGTGTGACCATACTTCTTTTATGGTAGTAAGATCTTGCCCTTTGAGCGCCATCAAGTTGTGTTGTATATCTAGGTAGTATTCTCCTTCTATAGTAAGATTATGATCATCTAGTAGTGCATAGTTAGGTAATATGGCTCCTGCTATGGTATTTTCTATAGCCATCACGGCATCATCTACCTCACCATCTAGCAACGCATCTACCAGCCTTGGGAAAGACATACACTCCAGCACCTCCACATCTGCCCCAAAAAACTCTTGAGCTACCTTGTGGTGAAAAGACCCTCGCACGCCTTGTATCGCTACTTTCATAATCTGTTTTCTATAGATGATTTGTAATCACCTTTCTAAATTTTATTTTACTTGAATTGACTCCAATAAAAAAGTCCTGATAAAAATTTTTATCAGGACTTTTCTAGTTTTGAGTATGTCTAATTACTGCAATACCAATCCTGATCTCTTCTTAAAAAAGAAGAAATAAAAAAAGTTGTTCCAATAATAAACTTGCGTTTGCATATTCAATTCTTAGACTGCTAATGTAGAAAAAAAATCTAATGAGAACCGACAAACCATCTCTTTTGCGAAATAAATTTTATTAAGCCCATTTTATTATGGATTTCACAATGGTGCTTTATACGCTTTCGCGAAAGCGTCATCACACCCACATAATCTCATATACATCTCAGCACTAAAAACCTTAGTACAAGACTGCTATAGCGTCACACCGTTATGAGAATGACGAGAAGCACTAGAACTAGCGCTTAAAATAGACCAAGCTCCTACTACTACATAGTAATGAACACAAGAAACTCCTGCTTGTTACGTTTTATGCTCATCCCTTATTTACTAACTTTGTGTAAGAACAAAATCATCATATGTCTATCCAAGTACACGGTATTACAAAAACTTATGGCACTCAGAAAGCGCTAGACGACATCTCATTTACACTTAACAAAGGTGAGATAGTAGGTTTTCTAGGTCCTAACGGTGCCGGTAAAAGTACAATGATGAAAATCTTAACCACCTACCTCGCTCCTACTCAAGGTACGGCTCAAGTAAACTCATATGATACACGTAAGGAGGTACAACAGGTACGTAGCGCTGTAGGCTATCTCCCAGAGCACAACCCGTTATATCTAGAGATGTATGTAAAGGAGTACCTCGCTTTTAATGCAGGTATATATAAGGTAAGTAAAGAGCGCATAGCAGAGGTAATACAACTCACGGGACTTACCCCAGAAGCACATAAAAAAATAAGCCAACTCTCAAAAGGGTATCGCCAGCGTGTAGGTCTTGCTACGGCACTGCTACACGACCCAGAAGTGCTTATACTAGATGAACCTACTACCGGTCTGGATCCTAACCAGTTACTAGAGATACGTAGCCTTATAAAAAATATAGGGCAACATAAGACTATATTAATGAGCACACACATTATGCAAGAGGTAGAAGCCATTTGTGACCGTGTGATTATCATTAATAAAGGGCAGATTGTAGCAGATAGAAAGATGAGCGAGCTACGAGATGGCGAGCAACAAGTGGTTATAGTAGCGTTTGACTACCGCGTAGAAGAAGTTGCACTCACACGACTTGATAAAGTAGCCAGTGTAAAAAACACGACAGGCTTTACCTATGAGATTACCTTTGCCACACAAGAAGATATGCGTGCAAGAGTATTTGACTTTGCACACGATAATGAGCTCAAGATCTTACAGCTCAACCAGAAAAATGCCAGTCTCGAGAGTCTTTTTACAGAACTTACCGCATAAAAAATGCCCTCTAGATATTACTAGAAGGCAAGTTATATAGGTTTTTATTTATAACTGGATAGTATACTCTTGACCTGCTATGGTAATAACTGCTACGTTATCACAAGTGCCATCGCCATAATCTAATGTGCCTTCTATATCGTTTTGAGTAACGATAGATAGCTCACCACTTACAAAATAAGGACAGGTAGCCTCCCTGCGTAGTGCAGTAGTTACTTCACCACTGCGAGACAATCCATTAGTAAATGTGGTGTCCCAGTTACCTGTTATGAGAAATGCATTATCTGTCCAGGTGCCAGACCCTACACCTTCTACCCACTCACGAGTTCTAGATAAGGTACGTGCTGCATCTACATCACTATTTGCAAAGTCTATCGTGATGCTAGAGGTTAATACAGATTGTGGGTTACCGTTTTCATTCTCAAAGGTTCTTACTACGGTACCACCACCAGTCACCCCGTGACCGTTGTAAATAAAGTCATTGTATTCATAAGTCACTTCACGCGTACCCTCGTTTACAGCGGCATATGCTAGAGTAATTTGTCCAGATACCACGGCACCATTGTTAAGTGTACACCCCTCTGTAAAACTTACAAGTATGTTACCGCTGCCATCACCATTAGGCATAACATCTAGTGTAGCACATTCTGGAAAAAAGCTAGTTACTACGGCACTACGAGTATCTTGCACATTTTCTAGATATACATTTTCTACAATGTCATAACTTGCGTCATCTATGACATCTACTTGGGCTGCAAGTGTGAGGTTTTCTGTAGATACTTCTTGAGGTGTGATGCTCTCATCATCGTCAGAACAAGAGATGGTGATCATAACAATACTCAATAGTGCTACTAAAGGAATTTTGATTTGAGGTTTCATAATACGTTGTTTTAAAGGTTCAAATGTTAAGACTTTATTAAAATCAATAGGTTTAATCACAAACAAATATTTGTGCGATTTATTTTATTTGATATTATTATTTATATCTTTGCACGCTGATAGAGAAACTATCACGACATACATCGATCTCATTTAAAACAATATTGGAATGTATTTAACAAAAGAAGTAAAAGAAGAAATTTTTGCAAAGCACGGAAAAGGTAAAAACGATACAGGATCTGCAGAGGGTCAAATCGCTTTATTCACGCACCGTATCACTCACTTAACTGAGCACTTAAAGAAAAACCGTAAGGATTTTAACACAGAGCGTTCACTAGTAATGCTGGTAGGTAAGCGTCGTTCTTTACTTGATTACTTAAAGAAAAAAGATATCTTACGTTACAGAGCTATCATTAAGGAGCTAGGTATCCGTAAATAAGAATTTTTTAAAAAGGGAGCTTCACGGCTCCCTTTTTCTATATATTTAATACCGATGTTTTGAGAGGTACGCTTTCGCGAAATTTCAAAACGGATCAAATTCTGAAACATACAGTACTACACAACCGCAATGGTTGCTTACTAAAACTTCAGATTTTCGCCCTAAGGCAAGACATATTACATAAGACCTTTTGTATGATTACACATCATAACAAAATGGCAGAGAAAGCTTTCACAGCTAGTTTTTCATTGGTGTCCGATTTTTGGGAAGTAACTACCCATTTATCACTTAGTATCTATTTAAGATACATCAACTACACAACACAACGACACTATGAATACCCACGAAGGGTGTTCTAAACTATTAACATTTTTCGCGAAAGCGGGATTATAGCAATCCTCATACCGCGAGAAAATCTCCCGATATACTCGGGAAGGAAAAACACATTTTATGATTCCAAAGGTTTACAAAGAGGTCATTGACCTTGGTGATGGAAGAGAAATCTCTATCGAAACAGGAAAACTTGCAAAGCAAGCACACGGATCTGTAGTAGTACAGTCTGGAAAGTGTATGATGCTTTGTACAGTAGTGTCTAACTACGAGAGTAAAGACGTAGACTTCTTACCACTTACGGTAGACTACCGCGAGAAGTTTGCAGCAGCAGGACGTTACCCAGGTGGTTTCTTTAAGAGAGAAGCACGCCCGTCTGACGGTGAGGTATTAACTATGCGTCTAGTAGACCGTGTACTACGCCCACTTTTCCCAAAAGATTACCACTCTGAAACACAGGTGATGATCCAGCTTATGTCTCACGATGATGATGTAATGCCAGATGCTATGGCAGGTCTTGCAGCAAGTGCAGCAATACAACTATCTGACTTCCCTTTTGAGTGTGCAATCTCTGAGGCAAGAGTAGGTCGTGTAAATGGTGAGTTTATCATTAACCCTACAAGAGCACAGCTAGAAGAGTCTGACATCGATATGATGATAGGTGCCTCTGCAGAGTCTGTGATGATGGTAGAAGGTGAGATGGATGAGATTTCTGAAGAAGAAATGGCAGACGCTATTAAGTTTGCTCACGAGCACATTAAAGTACAGTGTGAGGCACAACTACGCCTAGCAGAAGCTGTAGGACGCAAAGAAGTACGTGAGTACCCAGCAGAGCGTGAAGATGAAGATCTTAAGAAGAAGGTACACGAGATGGCTTATGATAAAGTATATGCTATCGCAAAGGCTGGTTCTTCTAAGAAAGAAAGAGGAATGGCTTTTTCTCAAATTAAAGAAGAGATCAAAGCTACCTTCTCTGAAGAAGAGCTTGAAGATTTTGGAGATCTTGTATCTAAGTACTACCGCAGTGCAGAGAAGGCTGCTATACGTGACCTTACTCTTAACGAGGGACTACGTCTAGACGGTCGCCAGACGGTAGACATACGCCCTATCTGGTGTGAGACAGATTACTTACCATCTGTACACGGGTCTGCAGTATTTACACGTGGAGAAACTCAGGCACTAGCAACAGTAACGCTAGGTACCTCTAGAGATGCAAACCAGATAGATATGCCATCACACGAGGGTGAAGAGCGTTTTTACTTACACTATAACTTCCCTCCTTTCTGTACAGGTGAGGCAAGACCTATACGTGGTACTTCACGTCGTGAGGTAGGTCACGGTAACCTTGCACAACGTGGTCTTAAAGGAATGGTACCAGATGATTGTCCTTATACAGTACGTGTTGTGTCTGAAGTATTAGAATCAAACGGTTCTTCTTCTATGGCAACGGTATGTGCAGGTACAATGGCAATGATGGATGCAGGTATCCAGATGACTAAGCCAGTATCTGGTATTGCAATGGGACTTATCTCAGATGCAGAGACTGGTAAATATGCAGTACTTTCAGACATACTAGGAGATGAAGATCACCTGGGAGATATGGACTTTAAAGTAACCGGTACGGCAGACGGTATTACAGCTTGCCAGATGGATATTAAAGTAAAAGGACTCTCTTATGAGATACTAGTAAATGCACTACAACAAGCACGTGCAGGTCGTTTACACATCCTTGAGAAACTTACAGATACCATTGCAGCACCACGTGAAGACGTAAAAGAGTATGCTCCTAAGATGGTAGGTGTACGTATTGCAAATGAGTACATAGGTGCATTAATAGGCCCAGGTGGTAAAGTAATACAAGAACTTCAGAAAGAAACAGGTACTACTATCGTGATAAACGAAGACCCTGTAACAGAAGAAGGTGTTGTAGAGATACTAGGTACAGGTCAAGAAGGTATAGACGCCGTACTTGCAAAGATAGACTCTATTACCTTTAAGCCAGTGGTGGGTAACACATACAAGGTGAAGGTAATCAAGATGCTAGACTTTGGAGCCGTAGTAGAGTATCTAGATGCTCCTGGTAACGAGGTATTACTACACGTATCTGAGATCGCTTGGGAACGTACAGAAAACGCTAGTGACGTACTCTCTATGGGTGAAGAGCTAGACGTAAAATACTTTGGTATAGACAAGCGTACTCGTAAAGAGAAAGTATCTCGTAAGGCGCTTATGGAAAAGCCAGAAGGATATGTAGCACGACCACCTAGAGAAAACAACGATCGCAACCGCGGTGGTCGTGATAATCGTGGTGGTCGCGATAACAGACGTGACGATCGTAAAAAGGACTAAGCACCTTATAACGATCTACTAGATTTTTAAAGAATCGGTTATCCTTTACTGGGTAGCCGATTTTTTTTATGGTACGCTTTCGCGAAAGTCGCCACGCACACCCTACAACCCCTTTTGTAAGAAAATGTTTATAAAAATGTGCTCAGAATAAGGAAAACCGTAAAGAAGTATGACAGCAGTACTGTATTTTAGAGCACTGTAGCGTAGCTGTTTATAAGGTTGCGTTTATACGACTAAAAACGAAATACGACTTATTAAACTAAAATAACCAGCTAGCATACAGTTTTACTGGGCTTACGGGCTGTAGATAGTGAGGTTGCTGTTATATGCTACTTAAGAAAAATATTAAAAAAACTAAAATAAAGACACCAGAGAAATATTGATTATGCATTGCGATATCGAAATGTAAATTCAAACGTGAGGAATTGGATGAAAGCTATTAATTTAACTTTTAATCTTTTAAACATTTATATCTTTATAATAATACACCTTTATAATTACTCTATAAATCGCCCTCAACTATTTGTTTTTGATACTTATAATTTTATGATAAATGACTTTTTGAAGTACATACACAAGAGAATATGCCTGGTGTCTTTTTAGATAAATTGCTCGTAGAGAATACGAAGAAAAGGTTCTATCAAATGAAAAATTTGACTGACTTTGTAGCATTACTTAATTATTTAGAATTTAGAATTTACAAAACAAACCTTAAACCTCTTAATATAAAATACTTATACTATTTATCAAAAACCAAAGATGATAGATATGTTGTATTTGAAATTCCAAAAAAAAATGGAAAAACGAGAAAAATAAAATCTCCTGATAAGCTTATTAAAAGGGCTCAATCACTTATAAATTTACTATTACAAATTATATTCGAAAATCATTCTCACTATTCAACAAATGGTTTTTTATTAGGTAAGGATATAAGACGAAATGCAGTACCCCACATTAATAAAAATTACCTACTAAATATTGACATTAAAAATTATTTCCCTTCTATAAATTTCAGAAGAGTAAAGGTAGTGCTTGAGTTAGCACCATTCAACCTTAGGAATGAAAGAGAAACTATCGGCTTTCTAATAGCTAATCTATGTACTCACGGAAATTCCTTACCACAAGGAGCTCCAACTAGTCCAATATTATCAAACATTGTAACTCAAAATTTAGATAGAAAACTATCAAAATTTAGTAACGAAAATAGAATTAAATATACGAGATATGCAGATGATTTAAGTTTCTCTTCAAATTGGAACATTTTCAAACCAACATTCATCAAAGAAATTGAAAAAATAGTTAATTCGGAGAATTTTAGCTTAAACTCTAAAAAAACAAGAGTAAGATCTTTTATGCAGAGGCAAGAAGTCACTGGTCTTATTGTAAATACCAAACTCAATGTAAAAAGAGAATATTTACAAAAAGTTCGTGCTATGCTTAACAATTGGGAAAAGGGAGGTTTATATTTTGCAACATCAAGATTTAAGGCTCACCAAACAAAAAGTAAAAAAAATTTAGATTTTAAGGAAGTTTTACTAGGGCACTTATCATTCTTAAAATTAATAAAAGGGGAAGATAATCAATTGATTAAAAGACTTTTAGAAAAATACAACAATCTATATAATCAAATTGAATACGGCTATATTGATATTGAAAATGTTGAGAAAAAGTTGATCGAAGACAACCTGAAAATGGAAAAAATATTCTTAGACCAAGAATTACCTGACAAAGATAAATTTATATCATTTTGTACAATTGCATTTCATCAAATAGAAAATTTATTGAATTATTACTATTATAGGAAGTTTGAAAATTTTGAAGATTTATTAAATGAATTGATAATAAATAACCCGAAATTTAAGAAACGTTACAGAACTACTGAAAAGGCAAATCAAAGTTTTAAAAAAATAAGTGACTTAAATATCAATGTTCTTGTATTTATTTATGAAAAAGAATTCTTTTTCGATAAAAAAATCTCCTACGATAAGCACATTACTATGTTAAGAGAAATTAGAAATGATGACTCTCATAGATGTAGTGTAATTGATTTTGACAAAGAAGAAATAATAAAAGAATACCAAAAAATTGAGAAAGAGAGGAAAGGTAAAGAAAGTCGAGGTAAAAATTTCGAATATAGCAATCAACAAGCACGTATTAAATTGAATTATGATACTCTTAAATTTCTTGACAGGAAAAATTATAAATCTGTGAGGTACAATTTAAAGAATATTTCATCTAACATCAGAAATACTTTGCATAAAAAAGAACTGAGTTAAAATCAAGCATTTTTAAAAGTTCCTTTTAGAATAGAAAAATCTGGCTCTGTGTTAATCTGAAAAGTTAGTGTCTTTTTATGCACTACGTTTCATACACAAGACCGTTGGTCACCATAAAATTTAAAGAATGAGAATAACATTCATTATAATTATTCTGACAATTCAAATAAGTTGTAAAAACCGTAATGAGACCAATAGTAAGTCTCAAAATTCTGCCATCACAGAATTAACAAAATGCAGCTACAATAATGAAGCAATTACTGCATATTACACGCTAACTAATAAAGCTGAAATTGCAATTTGTAATGGTGATTTCGATAGAGCATCCAGAAATTACTCATTGGCATTTAGAGAGATCAAAAAACCTTTTGGTGCAGATGTTTACAATGCCGCTCTTTCAAATCAACTCTCTAATAATTTTGATGAGAGAAATTTAAATCTTCAACTACTTATAAATAATTCTGATGATTTAGAATTGCTAAAGTCAATTTTTGTCAGCACCTATATAGATGAAAACCTTTGGAATTCTTCTATAGAGCAAAGAACGATTGAATATGATTCAAGATTAAGAAACGAATTCAAGTCAATTTATGAAAGAGATCAATTATTCAGACCTATGTATGATACTCATAATGACACTATTCAAGCTAATCGAGTGATAAATATGAACAGGATACTTTCAATAGCAGATTCTGTTGGCTTTCCTTCTCAGATGGAGCTCGGTTTTAGAAAATCTTTAAGAGGGCAAAATCACGATGTGGTTTTAGTTCATACCTCTCAAAAAAGAAGCGGCAATAAAAATATCATTGATCTTGAACCAATTCTTTGCAAGGCAGTAAATGAAGGACGATTTGATCCTGAACAGGCAATCGCTTACCTACATTTCCAAAATGATAAAAACAAAGGAGATTTTGAGGTTTACTCAACTTGGCAATATAGACATCACTTGTTGCCAGATTCTCTAAATAACAAAATATGGCTTGCAAATTTGAGTAAAGAAAAATATGAGAGCGCCAATAGAATAAGAAAAAAATGGAATGCTGATCAATTAGATGACATTGCAACAAAATCTGATTTTAATTCAAAAAGCAACATACCGTTCATATTTACTTCAGTTATGACATTCGTTGAAAATATGCCAACAGATCTTACTCTGGAAGAGGCTTTGGAACAATATAAAATGAACACTTCAGATAAAAGACCATTTGAAAAGAAAAAAATACGTTGACTATTAAAGAACTGAGTTAAAAAACAACATTACCTCAACAAACCTCATCACAAGCCTTTAAGTTCTATTTTAATCTATAATTTTCTAATTTTGTCACTTAGAGCCCCATATGAGTAAACAATAATTTATCACAAACCACCGTGAACGTTATAGAAACACACCGAGGCGCCTACACCATCTCTACAGATAAGCATAAACTAGATATTGCAAGCATACACCAGTTTCTGGCAAATGAGACAGACTGGGCGCAGGGCATCCCCATTCACACCCTACAAACATCTATAGAAAACTCTCTAAATTTTGGGGTGTACCAAAATGACAAGCAAATAGGGTTTGCAAGAGTCATCTCAGACTTCGCTACCATTGCCTATCTAGGTGATGTGTATGTGCTAGACACCTATAGAGGTAAGGGATTAAGCAAATGGTTACTAAGTGAGATTATGCAACACCCCAACCTTCAAGGGTTAAGACGCTGGGTTTTATTAACTAATACCGCCGAGTGGCTTTATAAAAAATTTGGTTTTACAACGGTGCCAAATCCCGAGTTTTATATGGAGAAGCACGACCCAAATGTTTATCGTAAAGAGATACTTTAAAACGTAAATAGATACCCGCTATAGCTAGCTTTTGGCTTGAAGTATTTTTTAAAGCTTTTATACACCTAATAGATAGTGATCTTTAGATAAAAACGGCCACCCTTTACTGGGCAGCCGTTTTTTAGTATGAGTACGCTTTCGCGAAAGCGAAAAATAAATTCAAGGGATTTAGTTATTGCTTTAAGGTACATCGCCTTTAGATTAATACTGTTTAATTAAAAGAATGATCTCATTGATTTTAATACCTTTGAGAAGTGCTTTTTCATTTTTTGCTACGAGAATACCTACTCAGGATTTTTATGGCTTTCACTTGTTTTATCTCTTAATGATACTTGATATAACCATCACTACATCACCAGAATTTATATAATGATTAAACTTATCATTCTGAGTATTGCAATATTTCAAGGTGTATTGATGAGCCTTATATTGCTGTTTTCACCTTTTTTTAAGAGCAGGGCAAATAAATTTCTGGCTTTTGCCATTTTATCGCTGTCTTGGTCTTTACTTAAAATCACTCTTGATATTACAGAGGTAGTAGCCGTATACCCGTTACTTGTAGTGTTAGAAAATATTGATACCGAGGCTTTACTACCAGTTTTTATTTACTTGTTTATAGCGGCACAGGTAGACTACGCCCCTATGAATTCAAAAAAAGTGTATTTGTTATTTATACCAGCACTTGCCTCGACATTAGTTTTCAATTTTGTGGAGTTTACTATGAGTGGTGAATTTACTAGTGAGATGTATTTTTTTGATATTCTAGGAGGACTTTTAGTGCTATGTATGTTTATTGTCTTTATCATCTTTTATCCTCTTATACTCATCAAGACCTATAAAGTTATTCAATATGCTAAAGACAAAAATGAAAAAAAATGGTTAACCTATTTATGGTATTTTGAAGTCGCCATACTTGGGCTCCTTATGCTATTAGTAATCATAAGTCCAGCTATAGAAAGTGACATCGTAAATGCGCTACAAACACTAGCCCTTTTATCTACCATACTCATACACTGGGTGGCATACTCGGGTATCTATAAGCTTAAGCTTGTAAATGACCGGAAAAAAATAAATAGATTGTTTTTCTCACAAGTATCAAATGATGCTAGCCCGTTACCTAATAAAATGGTTACTCCTATAAAAACTGAGGATATAAAAACTCAAACTACAATAACAGCAGATAATATTTATTTTCAAAAATTAGAAAAGCTTTGTACTGTAGATAAAATATATCGAGACCATACCCTAGACAGAAATGCTGTTGCTGCGCTTTTAAATATTAGCCCTAGTTATGTTTCTCAAATTGTAAACGCTATTACAGGTTACAATTTTTCTACATACATCAATCGCTATAGAGTGGCCGAAATCAAGAAGATCATCGTAAATGAAGAGTTTCAAAACTACAGTTTACTGGCAATAGGTCTAGAATGTGGTTTTTCTTCAAAGACTACTTTTCATAACTCCTTTAAGAAAATTACAGGTATGACTCCAAATGCCTATCGAAAATTGCATAAATAAGTACCAACTTGTGCAAACTAGAGGTTTTGGAACTCCCAAACACCTATGCATCAATAGATTTGTGTCAAAACAATTTTATTATGCAAAAACTACGAAAACAAACAAGGAACGCTCAAATAGTAAAAACTGTGCTGCTTATTGCACTAGCAACTTTTTTATGTACAAGTTGTGACAATGATGATGACAGTACAATACCAAGTGAATTAAGTACTGCTATTGAAAATCAAAATTATGTAAGCATTATAGAAGAGGATATTGCCAGTTTACCTATAAATACACAAGTGGCTATTGCTCTTGTACATAATGGAACTACAGAGTATCTAGGTGTCATAAACGAAAATAATGTGTTAAAAGGGATTAATAATGCAGATCGTGTTTTTGAAATAGGCTCCATCACTAAAGCATTTACAGGAGTGTGTCTCTCAAAAATGATTGCAACTAATGAGGCTTCACTAAATGAAACACTGCAAGATCAATTTGAATTTACAATACCACAAGGCGGTGACATTACACTTGAACAACTAGCAAATCATACATCGGGATTACCAAGACTACCTACTAATGCAGATGAGGTTGTAGATTTTAACATTAACAACCCATATGTAAACTATAGCGCTCAAAACTTGCAGAGTTATCTAGAGAATAGTGTGACTCTTAACTCCCCTAGCGGTACAGAGTATGCCTACTCAAATCTAGGTATGGGTGTACTGGGGTATGCGCTAGCGCGTAAAAGGAATGTAGGCTATGAAGAACTGTTGCAAGATATTATTTTTAATCCCTTGGGAATGACAAGTACGACAACGGTAAGAGGTAATGTAGACGCTTCAAAGCTTGTTGAGCCTAGAGATATCAACGGCAATATTGTTTCTCACTGGGATTTTTCTGAGACAACTGCGGCTGGCGGCTCTATAAAATCGTCTGTTATAGATATGTCTAAGTTTATGCATAAAAATCTTGAAAATGATGAGGTATTTAATTTCGCGCAAGCAAAAACATTTAACATAGGAAATGGTTTTTTTATGGGACTGGGATGGAATATTTATGAGGCAGAAGGTTTTAGCGTGTTAAATCACAATGGTGGCACTGGTGGATTTTCTTCTATGCTTATGCTGGATAAAGAAAAAGAAATAGGTGTTCTCGTATTATCAAATGCTGCAGATTATAATGATGCTGTAGAGGAGTTATGTAACTCACTGTTTCTTCAAATAAATGAGTAAAAAATTAAAGACGAAAGCCTTACTTTACAACTAGTATTCAGCAAGTTATAAAGTAAGGTTATTTTAGTATAAAAAATAATAGTATACAGCATAAAGAATCGCATAACACTCTTATGAAAGTAGTACACAAACACACATTAAATCTAATTTTTGTTTTTCTAGTAGCTATAGCAGCTGCTCAAACTCATAGTGAGAATAACAAAGCAGCTATTACCAAAACTTTAAACTCTGCCTATTTTAAGAGCCAGAGAACGATAGAAGTTCTTTTACCTAAGACGTATAGTGAAGATAAGAGTTACCCTGTTATTTATGCGCTAGATGGTTATGAGCTATTCCCTATAACAAGTAGTTACAGTACTTTTTTAATGGACTATGATGTGATACCAGATTGCATTATTGTGGGTATTTATCACACTAATAGAAATTATGAAACAATGCCTAATTATGGTAATGATGTAAGGGTGCCTGTAACTAAGTTTCTGGAGGGGCCTACCGCTCTAAAAAACCATTTACTTCTAGAAATTGTACCTATGATTAATAAGTTATATGCCACATCTGGCTTTAATACACTTATAGGACACTCTAATACGGCTACGTTTGTAAATGAAATGATATCAAAAAAAGAAGCCAATTTTAATGGCTTTATAGCAATTACACCAGATTTGCTTAAAAAACAGACAGATTACTTACATTCATATCTTAATGATTCACAGTTGCGTGACACTTATTACTTTGTTTCTTCTGGACTTAAGGATAATCCAGATAGACTAGAGACAGGTAAAATGCTGGATACTGTTTTTAAAACCACAAAGAACCAAAAATTTAAAGCTACACACCGCATTTATAATGCAGGGCATCTTGATCTCGTTCCCAAATCTCTTAATGACGCATTACAATTTATTTTTTCAGATTTTAAAAATTATGATGATTTTGATAAAAGACTATTAGAAGATCAGTTTTCTTTAAGCGCATACCTAGACCATAAAAGCAAATTGTCTAAAGATATTTATGGGATTAAATACACTCTTAAGGAAGAAGATTTTTATTATCTGCTATCTATTGTTTTAGAGAAAAAAGACAAGAATCTTTTAGAACAAGCTTTTATGGTAGGAGAACAAAACCAGTTTTTCTCAAAAGAGGAAATACATTCTTCAAAAGCGCAATATTATGAGGAAATTGAACTGTATGAAGAAGCACTCTCAAGCTGGAAAATGCAGATCACCGAGGGCTATAATGAGAACACCTTTTATTATGAACGACCATTTACCCTGTTAACTACAAAATTAAAACGCCCAGAAGAAGCCATCACTTTTTTAGAAAAATCTGTTATAGAATATCCGGAAGGTGCGTTAATCTTTAACTACCTCATCGCTCAAACGGTTGTGGAGCACAATCTCAGCAAAGAAAGAGGAATCAATGCTATTACCTATTGCCTTAATAATTATAGAGAAAACAGCAAGTTTAGTAAAGCTACTACTCTAGAAATAGCTGCAACCCTTTCAGAACGCAATTAAATCCTATTATAAAGAACCTTCTAAGTACTGCCAAATCACACAAGCGATCTGGCTGTTATGCGAGTAAACTAACCTTTAAATGAAAAATTACATAACACTTCTCATTTTTTTAATGACGGTTATATCAGTATCTGGACAAAATATTGACGACTCATTTTCTTATAAAAAAATGCAGAAAGACCTAAGTCTATTTAAAGAAATAAGAGCAAGAGCAAATTCTGGATTATATAAATACAGATCAAAAAAACAAATAGACAGTATTTATAAATGGGCAGAAAATGAGATTAAAACAGCAGCTACCCATCGTGACTTTTATAACATAATTTGTATACTAACAGATTATGAAGGTAGCCTTCATAATGATACTAGCCTCCCAAAAAAGGCTCAAGAAAAACTCGAGAAAGAAAATTATGGATATTTCCCACTTCCTATAAAATGGATACAAGGCAAGTGGATAATAAATTATGCAAACAAGGAGATACCACTAGGTTCTGAGATTACTGCAATTAATGACATCCCTATCTCAAAAATTATAAAAAACCTTTACAAATATTACACAACAGATGGTTTAAACATCACGGGTAAAAGAACAGGTATAAGAAAACATTTTTCAAAATATTATAGACTGCATTATGGACAAGTCAACACTTTTAATATTGTCTATAAGGATAAGAATACTGCATTATCAAAAACCATAAGTATAGAAGGAATAAGCTACAACAGCTATTACAAAAGGTTTACAAACAGGCATTCAAAACCATATGACAATCTGTATTACTTAGATCTAGATACATCTCAAAAATATCATTATAAGGACCTCGACACTCAGACTGGTCTTTTAACCATAAATACATTTAGTATGGGTAATGAAACTACAGAAGAACATAAGGCATACAAAGAGTTTCTTGATAGTGTTTTTACAAGAATAAAAATGACAGGTATAGAAAACCTCATCATTGATGTGCGTCAAAACAGCGGAGGAAGTGACCCTAATGATGTTATCACATACTCATACGTAGCTGCTAGAAACTTTCAAGAAAGTAGACAGGCCTGGATAACTTTTAATAAAATTCCCTTAATACGACACCTTGATATTAATGTCCCTAAAACACTACGGCCTTTTGGCGTAGGAAGGTTTAATCGTCATTTTCAGCAAAGGTTTCCTGTAGAGAAAAATGGCAACTTTTACCTAAGCGAAGAATCAAGCGAAATGAAAAAAAGAATGCCAAATAAAAACGCTTTTAAGGGTACCATCTACCTTTTAGTTAGTCCAGAAGTAGCATCTGCGGGTAGCCTTTTTGCAGCAATGGTAGCGAGCAATGCAAACTCAATAGTCATAGGAGAAGAAACTATGGGCGGGTACTACGGACACAACGGGCACACCTCTCTAAGCTATGTGCTCCCTAAATCTGGTATTATCACAGATTTCTCTATTGATAATATAGAGCAAGATGTATCTCAAAGAGAAAACCAATTAGATAAAAGAGGAATCATACCAGATTATATCGTGCCTCAAAATTTTAAAGATTTCATAAAAAATGTAGATACCCAAATGCGCTTTACCTTAGATTTGATACAAGAAAATCAAACCAATCATTAATCATAAATAGCTATTTTACTTTATTAAAAATATTGCATCTCACTTAGAGCGTTGAAATTATGTAACACTGCAAATCATATCAAGCTCGCCTCAATAAAAATAACCACATAAAAAATCAAAAACACATATGGGACTTTTCAATAAAATTTTAGGAAATGCTAGCGAAGCATCAACAGAGAAACTCACAGAAAAATATGGCCGCCTACTGGTCGAAAATGAAAATATAGAACTAGGCTTTAAGCTCCTACGTGACACATTTATGTTTACAAACAAACGATTAATAATCATTGATGTGCAAGGGCTTACTGGAAGCAAGAGTGAATATAAATCTATGCCTTATAAAAGCATCTCAAGGTTTTCTTTAGAAACATCGGGAACATTTGATTTAGATGCCGAACTAAAAATCTGGATTTCAAGCGAAAACACCCCTTCGGTTAGTAAAAAATTCAATAAAAGTATCGACGTTTATGAAGTTCAAAAATATTTGGCAAATAAAGTGATGTAACACAAATCTCAACATACAACGATATAAATAGAACTCAGGCCATCTAGGGCTTAGATAACTCTTATATTACAAAAACGGCCACCCTTTACTGGGTAGCCGTTTTTTTATTATGAGTACGCTTTCGCGAAAGCGTAATTACAAATCATATAATCAACAATTAACATCTCAAAACTTGAATAAACAACTAGACAGCCACTTGAAATCAAGCTGTTAAAAATTCTTATTTAGATTTATTATAAATAATTTGGTCAAAACAAAAGTCCCCCATACATTTGCGCCAAAATTATCTATTTATATTAAGTCTAAATAAAAACAAATGAAAAGACATATACCAATCGTACTCTTTTTATTGCTAGCAAACCTAGCGCTAGCCCAAAAAGCAAGTATTACAGGAACTGTAAATGACAATGCACAAACACCCCTTCTAGGTGTGAATGTGATGCTTAAAAACACAACACAGGGAACCCAAACTAATGAAAATGGTGCCTTTACCATCTCAAATATTGAAGCAGGTGACTATATACTCCAACTCTCGTATATAGGTTTTAAAACTAGAGAAATGCCTATCACTATCACAAGTGATAATATATCTCTAGGCACCATAACGCTGTATGAAGGTAACGAGATTTTAAACGAGGTGATTGTTGAGGGAGAGCGCCGCAATAAATTCTCAAGAAAAGAGACGGCCTACGTATCAAAACTACCGCTTAAGGATATCGAAAACACGCAGGTATACAATACCGTTACGACAGAGATTTTAAAGTCTCAAGTGGTTACAAACTTTGACGATGCCTTAAAAAATGCTACAGGCGTAGAGCAACTATGGCAGTCTACTGGTCGTGGTGGCGATGGAGCTGGGTATTACTCACTGCGTGGGTTTTCTGTACAACCACAACTCGTAAACGGACTCCCTGGATTAACAAACGGAACAATCAACCCGGCAAACATTGAGCGCATTGAGGTGCTTAAGGGACCCTCTGCAACGCTTTTTGGTAATGCTGTGAGCTCATACGGAGGTCTCATTAATGTGGTGACAAAAAAACCGTACGTGGGTACAGGTGGCGAACTTTCTTTTACCTCTGGAACCTATGGGCTTAACCAGATTGTAGGTGACTTTAATACCGCTTTGAGCAAAGAAGATAACCTATACTTTAGACTTAACACGGCTTATACGACAGAGCAGAGTTTTCAAGATGCTGGTTTTAGAAAATCATTTTTTGTAGCGCCATCACTATCGTATAGAGTAAACAACAGACTTTCATTTTCTTTTTATGGAGAGATTACTCAGGCAGAGCAAACTAACCCTACTTTCTTATTCTTAAACAGAAGCGCACCTACAGAGGCTGCAAACCTTGATGAGCTAGGGTATAACAACAAGTTATCATTTACAAGTAACGATTTGAGCTTACAAAACCCAACTCAAAACTATAGAGTAGAGATGGATTACAAACTGTCTGACACCTGGCAGTCACAAACCTTACTCTCAAAAAGTGCTACCTCTACAGAGGGATACTACTCATATCTATTTGATTTTGGAATATTAGGCGGAAACACCTATTCTCGCTTTATAAGTAGACAAAATGCAAACACGCAAACGACAGATATACAGCAAAATTTCATAGGAGACTTTAAACTTGCTTCTTTACGTAACAGAGTGGTGATAGGTGTAGATTACTTTAATGAGACGGGTACAGATAATAGTACAGGCTTTGCCTTTTATGGTAACATCACCCCTAGCGGTGGTGCAAATGGCGATAACCCATTTACCCCAGATGTAGAAGAAGATAGCTACCCTTTATCTACCTCTGCTGTAGATGCTGCGCTTGCATCACAAGGAGTGAGCAATGCAAAGTCTAAGTACCACATCTATAGCGTGTATGCATCAGATGTGCTTGATATCACAGATAACTTCTCTGCTATGGTAGGTTTACGTCTTGACCATTTTGATAATGAGGGTGATCTTGCAAATCCAGATGATGATTATGACCAGACTACGCTCTCACCTAAGTTTGGTCTTGTGTACCAACCTATAAAGGATAAGGTTTCTGTTTTTGGAAATTACCAGAACGGCTTTACAAACGTTGCCCCACAACTTGTAGGAGACCCAAGCCAGGGAGCACAAACCCTACAAACGTTTGACCCAGAGCAGGCAAACCAGATGGAGTTTGGGGTAAAGACTAATCTCTTTAACAATCGTCTTAATGCGACGGTAAGCTATTATGACATCACGGTAAAAGACCGCGTGATTACAGACCCATCTTCTCCTTTTAATAAAATACAAGGGGGTGAGGTAGAGAGCAAAGGACTCGAGCTAGAGATTAATGCAAACCCAGTAAAAGGATTAAACATACGTGCGGGTTATAGCTATAACGATAGTGAGACTACTAAGTCTGATAATCTTGAGATCTTAAACCGTAGACCACTAGAAGCCGGAGCAGAAAATCTGTACAACCTCTGGGCAAACTATGAGTTTCAAGAAGGAAGCCTAGACGGTTTTGGTATAGGCGCAGGTCTTAATGGCGCTAGTGAGCGATTTGCTATAAACTATGCCTCTACAGGTGAGTTTATACTACCTGCATATACTATTGCAAATGCAACTGTCTTTTACCAGGCAGAAAAGTATAGAATAGGCCTCAAGCTCAACAACGCTTTTAATAAAGAATATTACAAAGGGTGGACCACCATAAACCCACAACAAGAAAGAGCATTACTAGCAAACTTTACTTATAAATTTTAATTAGCCAAAACTATAAGAGCAACCCCAACAGGGGTTGCTCTTTTTTAATTTTTAAAACAATGACGTTTAAAAAATTTGCATTTCAGCTTCATAAAATCTTGGGGCTAGCCACAGGTATTGTAGTTTTTATAGTAGCCATCACAGGTTGCTGTTGGGCATTTAGAGAAGAGATAGAAAGCCTTTATGACGATTATAAAAAAGTAACCCCTCAAGAGCAAGCCATCTTAACCCCCACACAGGCAAAAGAACTTGCAGAGGCCGTACTGCCTAACAATACCGTGCACGGCACTATCTTTAAGAAAAAAGACGACGCCATAGAGGTTATCTTTTATGACGAAGAACCCGAGTTTTACCAGAGCGTTTTTTTAAACCCTTACTCTGGAGAGGTGATACAAGTAGATGATCATCTTTCTGGATTTTTTGCATTTATATTAAAAGGTCATATGCGACTATGGCTACCTAAGGCTATAGGTGAGCAAGTAGTAGGTGTCTCTATATTACTTTTTATACTCATCATTATCTCAGGTTTTATAATCTGGATACCTAAAAAGCGTAAGAATCTTAAACAGCGCCTCAAATTTGATTGGAAAAAAACCACCCGCTGGAAGCGCAAAAACTTTGACCTGCATACCGTTACCGGCTTTTACATTTGCTCCTTTGCATTAATAGTGGCTTTTACAGGCTCTATGATATCATACAACTGGTTAAAGTATGTGGTGTATAAATCTACGGGAGGAGAAAAAAGCCCCTACTTTATCATACCAGAAAACGAGAGCCAGCTCGCACAAAGAGAAACCACCGTGCCTATGGATTACCTCATCACAAAACTATCTATAGAAAATCCGGAGGCCGTGAGCTACGAGCTGCACTACCCTACCAGCCCAGAGGAAAGTATCTATGTAGAAGTCTCAAACAGCAAAGGCCTGTACTACGACTCAGATTACCGTTTTTTTGATCAAAACACGCTAGAAGAGCTGGAGACACCCAGCATTTATGGCAAGTACAGTAATGCCGGATTTGCAGATAAAATACAGCGTATGAATTATGACATACACATAGGAGCCATAGGCGGTATTGTAGGTAAAATCATTGCCTTTTTAGTAAGCCTGCTCGTCGCTACCTTACCTGTTACCGGTGTCTTACTTTGGTACGGGAGACATTACAAAAAGAAAAAGCCTCTACCTCAAGTAAAGGCATAACCTCCTTTGCACCCCAACTTGACACAACCACCTTTTTACTTCTAGAAAGGTGGTTTTTTTATGTAGTACGCTTTCGCGAAAGTTACCACGCACACCCTACAACTCCTTTTGTAGGAAAATGTTGATAAAATATGACCAGAATAAGGAAATCCGTAAAGAAGTATGATAGCAGCACTGTATTTTAGAGCACTGTAGCGTAGCGGTTTATAAGTTTGCTTTTAGGCAACCATTAACGAGATACGACCTATTAAACTAAAATAATTATCTAGCATACAGTTTTACTGGGCTTAGGAAATTTAGATAGTGAAATTGGTTAAAGTGATTAAAATCATAAAATTAAATTTTATTAAATAGTTCTTTAAATAGATACAAATATTTCTAAAAACGGAACTTTTGTATATTTTTGAGAAATAAATTTAATTTAAAAAATATGACCCTTCTTGGTAAATATCTTACTGACAAGTCAATAAATAAGGCTGAAGTTGCACGAAAAACGGGTATAAGAAAATCTCGCCTTAGTAATCTAAGTACGAAAGAAGATACAAATCTCAAAGCAGAAGAATTATATCTAATCTCTAAGGCAATTGATGCGAACCCAACTGAAATTCTTGAAAAAGTTTATGGACATTTAAGACTGAATAATTAATTATGGAAAAACTAAATTTCATAGATTTATTTTCAGGTGCAGGCGGCTTATCTGAAGGATTTATCAAAGCAGGTTTTAAACCTATTGCTCACGTAGAAATAGACAAAAAAGCCTGTGACACTTTAGAAACTAGACTGATATATCATAAATTAAATTCTGAGAATAAAACAGAAAAATATTACGATTATATTTCTGAAAAAATTACCAGAGAAGAGTTTATAAAGACTTTTTCTAATTCAGAACTTTCTAATTCTGTCATAAATATTCCAATCGGAGGTAAAAACAATAAAATCATTTTTGACAAAATAGACACACTTGCAAAAGGAAAACAAATTGATTTAATTATTGGTGGCCCACCTTGTCAAGCCTATTCCCTTGTTGGAAGATCAAGAGATAAAGATGGTATGAAAAATGACCCTCGAAATTTTCTTTATAAAGAATATGCAAAATTTCTTAAAAAATACGAACCAAAAGTATTTGTCTTTGAGAATGTAATGGGGTTAATAACCGCCGAAAAGGGGAGTTATTTCAAAAATATGCAAGCATATTTTAAACGTATTGGTTATGAATTGGATTATACAGTTCAAAAATCAGAGCATTTCGGTGTGCTACAAAAAAGAAGAAGGATTATTTTAATTGGTTGGCAAAAAGGTTCAGGTTTTAAATACCCAGAATTTGAGAAACTCGATGAGAAATTTACTATTCGTCAAATTTTATCAGATTTAAAAAAATTAAAACCAGGTGACCAAAAAAATGTGACAAAATATGCTAAACCTATAACAACATATCTCGAAAGATTTGAATTAAGAAATGGAGTAGATTTTGTTACACAGCATATAGCTAGACCTCATAATGAAAGAGATCTAAACATCTACAAAATTGCCATAAACAAATGGTTAAAAAAATCAGAGCGATTAAAATATCCTGATTTACCAACTGAACTCAAAACCCATAAAAATGAAAAATCATTTGTTGACAGATATAAAGTTGTTGACATCAACGGTCTTTCTCATACAATGGTTGCTCACATAGCAAAAGATGGTCATCATTATATTTATCCGGACAATAAACAAATAAGATCTATCTCTGTCAGAGAAGCTGCAAGAATTCAATCATTTCCAGACGACTTCTTTTTTGAAGGTGGCAGAAGTGCTGCTTTTAGACAAATTGGAAATGCTGTCCCACCTTTGATGGCAAAAGAAATAGCAATAAAAATCAAAAAACAGCTATAATGAGTGATGACGTAACATATAAAATTAGACCAGCTGCCAGGTTGATACATACAATTGGTAGTGATTTAATCGGAGATTCTTATGCAGCATTAGTCGAGCTTGTGAAGAATTCTTATGATGCTGACGCTTCCAAAGTTGATATCGTATTTAAATATACTAAAATCGAAAATGAAAGAGCCTTGATTATATCAATTAAGGATGATGGTCACGGTATGGACTTCGATACAGTTATTAATAAATGGTTAGTTCCTGCTACCAACGATAAACTGAAAAGAAAAGTAAGCAAAAAAGGTAAAAGAACACTTCAAGGAAGAAAAGGAATTGGTCGTTTTGCTGCCTCTATTTTAGGTCAAGAAATGACGCTTTCTACTGTTGACGAAAATGGAGAAAAATCAGAAGCAGTAATTGATTGGAGAATATTTAAATCTGATGACTATTTAGAAAATATAGAACTTCTTGTTGAAAAAAAAGAAACCAGCGAACCTTCGGGAACTGAAATACTGATTATTGCAAAAGATGAAAAGTATACCGACATTATAATAAATGAAGATAATGCTGAAGAAACGATAGAAAAAATTGACTCTAAATCATCGTATTGGAATCGAGAGACTCTAAAGCAATTAGTCAATGAATTACGAAAACTGATTTCACCTTTTGAAGAATCCACTGAGGATAAATTTACAATAAATCTTGCATTTGAAAATTCGCCTTTTCCTGAGATAGATGAGAACTTTACCATTGATACATATCCAATTATAAAGTTTTATGATTATCGTATATCTGGAATTATTTCAAATGAAGGAGAAGCTATTTTAATTTTTGAAAACAATATTAATCCAGATGCAGTTCAAAAGGAAACAATTACAAAAAAGTTTGAATTAACGGAAAATAATAAGTATTGCGGTTTAATAAAAATAGACTTCAGGGTATTTGACCGAGAGCCTGATGCCATAGATAACTTAATTAATAAAGGTCTGATTGACCCAGTATCTAAAAAATATATGGGCAAAAATGAAGCTCGACGAGAATTGAACGATGTTTATGGTGTAAACGTATATAAAAATTCCTTTAGAATTAGACCTTACGGAAATGGAGGTATAGATTGGTTAGATTTGGATAAAAAGAGGATTCAAAATATGACTCAAAAACTTGGGAATAATCAAGTTGTTGGGTTTGTCACAATCCAGTCTGAGGAAAAATCCGGTCTTGAAGAAAAAAGCGCAAGAGATGGTTTAAAAGAAAACGAGCACTACTCTGGCTTAAAAGAGCTTGCTCAAAAAGCTCTTTTTGAATTAGAAATACGGAGATTAGCTTATAGAATAAAAAGCGAAAAGAGTAGAGGGAAATCTACCAAGGTTCAAGATACAATTAACTCATTGTTCAGTTTAGCAGAAGTTAAAAGCTCTATTGGCAAAAAGCTTTCGGAATTCAAAATTGATAAAAAAGCTATTGATGAAATAGACAAAATATTAACTGACGAAGAAGAGAAAAATGCAGAATTAAAAGAGGAAATTGAAAAGACAATTGCTATATATCAAGGGCAAGCAACTTTAGGCAAAATTGTCAATTTTATTCTTCACGAAGGTCGAAAACCACTACAGTTTTTTAATTCCGAAACTAAAGTAATGGAACGCTATTTAAAGTTTTATCGTGCCACTAAAGAAGAAGAACACTTAGATGAATTAACTAAAAGTATAAATGGGTTTCAAATTAATAGTAAATTTATTTCTACTCTTTTCAAAAGGATATCACCATTAGCTAAACAAAAAAGGGATAAAAAATCTAATTTCTCAGTAATTAAAGTTATAAATGAAAGTTTAGATGTTTTTAAATCAACTCTTGATGATGCAAATATTAAAGTTAATATTCTGGGAGACGAAAAAACAGAAATATTTGGATGGTCAGAAGACTTATATATTGCACTAACTAACCTAATTGAAAATAGTATTTACTGGTTAGAAATTTCTAAATCTGATGTAAAAGAAATAAATATTGAAGTTAATAAAAGTGCTAATTCTACGATTGTTGATTTTAAGGATACTGGACCTGGACTTTCTGATTTAGAAATTGAATCAGGTGCTATATTTGAACCTGGATATTCCAAAAAAATTGATGGTACAGGTCTTGGCTTAGCAATTGCTGGCGAAGCTTCTGATAGATTAAATGGAGAACTATCGGCTAGAAAAAGTAATAATGGAGTATACTTCCAAATAGAAATCAACAAATAATTATGCAAGAAATTAAAATTTTAATAGTTGAAGATGATGGAGGTATTTATGAAAATGTATACAAAAGAAATATTGAATTATTCAATAAAGAAAACAAAGAGTTTCAAATTGGTGAAACTTGGATACAGAAAAAAAATGAAGCTATATCGGCCTTAAAAAATCCTGAAAATATTTTCGATGGTGCAATTGTGGATTTAGATTTAATGGGAACAGGCGGTACAGATGCCTCAGGAAATGAGATTATCAAGGAAATTAAAGAAAATTTACGTTTTCCAACTTTTGTGATTACTGGCACCCCTCATCATCTTTCTGATGAATTAAATGTTCCAAACGCTATATTTAATGTTTATGAGAGAGATAATGTAGATGTATTTGAAACCTTAAATAAATTTAAGCTAATCAAGTCAACAGGAATTCTAAATCTATTAAATCGTAATGGAAAAATCGAAGAGCTAATTCAAAATATATTCTGGAAGCACATTTCAACTTCTTTAGATAATTGGGTGTTAGATGGCAAAAGAAATCCAGAGGAAAAAGAGGATTCGCTACTTCGTTATACGATTCTTCATATGATGGAATATTTAGATGAACACAATGTGCATCCAAGTGAATTCTACATCACCAGACCAATAAAAACAGTTCTTTCTACTGGAGATTTAGTTACTTATGGAGATAGTCGATATGTTGTTTTAACACCAGCTTGTGATTTTGTATTTCGACCAAATGGCGACAGAAATGTTAGAAATGCATTTCTTTTGAAAATTATTGAATTAACAGACCATTTTTCGAATCTTGCAGAATCTATTGAAACAGGAGAGGTTAGTAACAGCCTTAAAGAAAAGCTTAAAAAAGTAATTACTAATAATAAACCATACTATCACTTTATCCCAAAACATAATACAATTAAAGCAGGGATTATTGATTTCCAAGCTAAGCTTTCAATTCCAATTGCTGAAATTGAAGAAGGTATTGAAAATAAAGAAATTGATAGATTCGCAACTATCACTTTACCGTTTTTAAAAGATTTAATAGAACGATACTCTAGTTATTATGCTAGGCAAGGTTCACCTGATTTTGATGTGGAAGAAGTAATAAAATCTATATTTCAACAATAGCCGACAGTGGGTTCCTGCATTTATTTTTTTCGACAGCGGTAAACCGGTATTCTTTAAAAAACAAGTTTACTCTTATAAAGTTCAGCAAATATTTAAATCAACAAAATCTGTGTAATTCACATAAAAAACCACCCACCTCAAAATAGGACCGGGTGGTTTCTCTTTTTCGCGAAAGCGTAATAATACTACTCCATACTTTACTACCTATATAGCGCCATAAAGCATATTAAGTAGGTATTTTTGCGCGCTACTTAGTTTACCGCAATGCAACACTTAAAGACACATTATCACCCAGAAATCACAAGCCTAGAGGGCAAGTCTATTACACAACGGCTTACCACAAGGAGCATCGCGATGCAAGGTGATCACATACTGCTTATGTATACCGCTCGTTATGAAGATTACAGTCTCCCCGGCGGTGGTCTTGATGAGGGAGAAGACCACATCACAGGGATGCTACGCGAGCTGCGAGAGGAGACGGGAGCGCTGGGTATTACAAACATAACTCCCTACGGCATCTACGAGGAGTATAGACCGTGGTATAAACCCACGCACGATATACAGCATATCATCTCTTACTGCTACACCTGTGAGGTGCACAAAGAGCTAGGCACTGCGAGCCTAGAGCGTTATGAGACGAGCAACGGGATGAAAGCCGTGTGGATCCCCATACAAGAGGCCATTGCTCATAATGAGCATACCATAGCCACAAGTTCAAAAAAAGGGATGAGTATAGAGCGCGAGACGTTTTTACTCAAACACATTGCAAAGACCTTATAAAACACACCTTATGAATGATACCATACTAGACTGGATACAGCAGTGGTTTTTAAACAACTGTGACGGCACCTGGGAGCTAGGCGAAGCCATACAAATAAACACCACAGATAACCCCGGCTGGGAAGTAGAGATAGATGTGTCTAACACCTCACTGGCTACACTGGCTATCCCACAAATACTTAACGAGAAAAATAAAAACGACTGGTACAGTGTCAAGATTGAAGATAAAACCTTCAGCGCCTCTGGAGATGCACAAAAACTACAGTTTTTGCTCGGGCTCTTTAAAGAAACTATTGAGAAGATAGAAGGCATCGAGCCGTAAAGAAAAGTAGATGTAGTGGTGTCACCCGCTATGTTCACCCAGACCATTAAAACAGCTACAAGCTAACTAACACATAAATGCATCCATCGCTCTGCACACTTATAGACGTGTTTTTTGCTCCACATCATCTGGAGCTGTCTAAGTATACAGAAGATGCAGAGAGCGAAGCATATGAGGGCTGTAGCTTTATAGTCGGTCAAAAAACCATCATCTACAGAAAAGCAAAACAGACGCCAAAAAAAGTAGGGCAGTTTGTGACTTTTTGGAAAAGAGAGGGCATAGCACCTATTGCACCTTTTCACATAGATGACCCCTTTGATTATTACATCATCTATGCAAGCAACGAGACCGAGGCGGGCGTATTTGTTTTTACAAAAGACCGCCTGCGAGATAAGGCGATAGTAAACACAGCTCACAAAGAAGGCAAGCGCGGTTTTCGAGTCTACTCTCCCTGGGACGCACCTACGAGCAAGCAAGCCATTGCCACACAGAAGTGGCAAGTGCCGCATTTTTACAAACTAGATAACACTAGTGATCTTAACAGACTAGCACACCTCTTCTAGCCACCATACACTAAATAAACGTTAAAAACTTGGCAATAACTAACCAAGTGGTTAGTTTTGTATCGTATTACAAATATGGCAAGAAAAAAAGCATATAGAGAAGACCTGGTGATCGAGAAAGCGATGAACCTTTTTTGGCGTAACGGCTATGAGGGCACCTCTATGCAAATGCTTGAAAAAGAAATGGGGATTAATAAATTTTCTATTTACTCAAGTTTTGGCAGTAAGAACGGTGTTTTTTTAGAGAGCATTGCTTGTTATAAAAAGAAGCTGTACACGCTTGTAAATGAGCTCAAGACAACACAAAAAGGTGTAGCTGGTATAAAAGAATACTTTTACAACTTTATAACTTTTACCAGAGAGACCGAGTATGGCAAAGGTTGCCTAGTGACAAATACGGCAAACGAGATAGGTACAGATGGAGACCAAGCCATAAAGGAAGCACTGTCTAACTTTACGGGGGAGATAAAAAGCATATTTGCCAGTATTATTGCACAAGATGAGAGCAAAAACCCGCAAGAGGTAGCCTCACAGGCAGATTACTTGCTCATTGCAATGTTTGGCCTCTCCTCTGCTACGAGAGTGTTTACAGAAGAGCAGCTGGGCCATTACATAGAAAATATTTTCAAAAATTCGTAAGGATTTTTTTTAACCCATAACTAACCGATTGTTTAGAAATAATTAATAACTAAAAAAAGAATACTATGACTACGTTAAAAATTCACGACATTGACTCTGCACCACAAGAAAGTAAGCCTTTACTAGAGGGATCTCTTAAATCTTTTGGGATGATACCAGGCCTACACGGCGTACTGGCTGAGTCACCTCAACTACTAGAAGCTTACCAGACACTTCACAAATTATTTGGTGAGTCTTCTTTTGATAATGATGAGCTTACCGTGGTGTGGCAAACTATAAACGTAGAGCACGAGTGTCACTACTGTGTACCAGCACACACAGGGATTGCACATATGATGAAGGTAGATGCTGCCATCACAGATGCCCTACGCAACAAGACAACCTTACCGTCTGAGAAGCTTGAGGCACTACGTGACTTCACACTTACTGTAACTCGCAACCGTGGTAATGTAACGCAAGAAGATCTTGACGCATTTTATGCCGCAGGATATGGTGAGAGACAAGTGTTAGATATCATTTTAGGTCTTTCTCAAAAAGTGATAAGTAACTACACAAACCACATTGCAAACACACCGGTAGATGAGCCTTTCCAAAAATTTGCTTGGAAACCAGAGACCGTATAATTACCCGCTCCCCTCTTAATCATTATAAAGCCTTAGTCCCCTACTAAGGCTTTTTTATTTTACGGGTATGAGTCCGCTTTCGCGAAAGCGTAAAAAAACCCACTCATTACAAGTGGGTTCTTTATAATTAAACTAATAAAACAAATATCTTAATAGGCATCATCGTGCACAAAGGCTACTGCCCTACCCGATGGGTCGTTCATATTTTTAAAGGCTTCATCCCACTCTAGTGCGATAGGGGTGCTACACGCCACACTAGGCACAGAAGGTACACAAAGCGCTGCAGCATCACTCGGGAAGTGCTCTTCAAAAATACTGCGGTAGTAAAACTCTTCTTTATTTTGCGGGGTGTGTATCGGGAAGCGGTGGTGTGCGTTTTCCATCTGGGTAGCACTTACTGCTTGATCTACCACATCCTTAAGTGTGTCTATCCAAGAGTAGCCTACACCGTCAGAAAATTGTTCTTTCTGTCTCCAGGCTACGCTTTCTGGTAAGTATTTTTCAAACGCCTTACGTAAGATCCATTTTTCCATACTGCGGCGTTCTTTGGTAATCATCTTATCTACAGGGTTGAGGCGCATCGCCACATCCATAAATTCTTTGTCTAAAAAGGGTACACGTCCTTCTATACCCCAAGCAGCAAGTGACTTGTTTGCACGCAGGCAGTCATACATATGCAGCTTGTCAAGTTTACGTACGGTCTCCTCGTGAAAATCTTTTGCCGTAGGTGCTTTGTGGAAGTATAAGTACCCGCCAAAAATCTCATCTGCTCCCTCGCCAGAGAGTACCATTTTTACTCCCATAGACTTGATGACTCTAGCCATAAGGTACATAGGCGTGCTGGCTCTTATGGTAGTAATATCATAGGTCTCTAGGTGATAGATCACATCTTTTATAGCATCTAGTCCTTCTTGTATGGTAAACTCTATAGGGTGATGTACAGTGCCTATATGGTCTGCCACTACTTGAGCAGCTGCAAGGTCGGGGGACCCCTTGAGCCCTATACTAAAAGAGTGTAACTGTGGCCACCACGCTCCGGTTTTATCTCCAGACTCTATGCGCTTCTCAGAGTATAGCTTTGCCACAGCACTAGTAATAGAGGAGTCAAGCCCTCCAGAGAGTAATACCCCATAAGGTACATCACTCATAAGCTGGCGTTTTACAGAGGCCGCAAGGGCGTCGTGTAACTCTTCTATACTAGACTCGTTATCTTTTACATTATCATACTCCATCCAGTCACGGGTGTACCAGCGAGTAAGCTCTCCGGTTGTGCTAGAGTAATAGTGTCCTGGAGGAAATAATTCTATTTTTGAACACACACCTTCTAGTGCCTTAAGCTCTGAGGCTACATAAAAAGTACCGTGTTGATCCCATCCCATATATAATGGAATGATACCCATATGATCACGAGCTACAAAGTACTCGTCTTTTTCTACATCATAGAGTGCAAACCCAAATATACCGTTGAGCATATCACAAAAGTCGTGACCGTGCTCTTTATAAAGTGCGAGTATAATCTCACAGTCTGATGCTGTTTGAAACTCATAATCGCTAGTGAGTTGCTCACGCAGCTCTTTGTGATTGTATATCTCCCCATTTGCCGCAAGCACAAGGCTTTTATCTTTTGAAAACAAAGGCTGTTTTCCAGAAGCGGGATCTACTATAGAGAGACGCTCGTGGGTCATTATCGCATTCTCATTATTAAAAACTCCGTTCCAATCCGGTCCTCTGTGACGGATTTTTTTAGACATTTCTAATAATTGGGGGCGTAAATCTTCGGCTTTCTCCTTTAGATCAAAGGCGCATACAATTCCACACATAATACTTGTTTTATTTGTTATTGATAAGTCAAAGATGCACTTACACTTTCATTAATAAAACACAAATACCATTTATGATTACAAAATATAACTAATTTACTGATAAACGTGACAAAGTATAGGTATACGCTTTCGCGAAAGCGTACTTTAAAAACATTTTGAAAGTTTTAATAAATATTGCCGACCTACATCTTAACTTTACACTATAACCCAAAGCCTTATAGGGCTTTTAACACAAAAATTAATTAACTATGAAAAATGTACTTATGACTGCGATGGTTGCTCTTGCCTTTGTTGCAGCACCATCACTTAATGCTCAAGATTTTAAAGTAGACAAGAGTCCTATGGACCAAGCGGCTTTCCCTACAAGTTATAAGGAAGCAAATAAAGATATTAAAGTAACGTATAGTAGACCACAACTTAAAGGACGTGAGCTTTCTAAACTTGCTCCAGAAGGAAAAGTATGGAGACTAGGAGCAAATGAAGCTGTAGAGGTGACTTTATATAAGGATATGAAACTAGGTACTACACCAGTAAAAGCAGGAACATACACAATGTATGCAATGCCTAATGGTAAGGAATGGACGGTAATCTTAAGCTCAGACCTTAATGTATGGGGATCTTACTTTTACAAACCAGAAAATGACGTAGCACGTATCACTGTACCAGTTACTATGGAAGATGAGTCTATAGAGTATTTTGGTATGGAGTTTACTCCAGAAGATAAAGGTGCACACTTACATATGGCGTGGGGTAATGCGCGCGTAGAAGTGCCGTTTTACAACTAAGTACAGGCTTTAGGCTTTAGGCTTTAGGCTTTAGGCTTTAGGCTTTAGGCTAAGAAACAGAAAACTGGATTCTCAAAAATGAGAATCCAGTTTTTTTTATGCGCTGGTGCGAGTATGTAAGATGCTACTCTTCAAAATTACCGTCGAGCCATCTGGCTACTCTAAGCTCCCATTGTACTTCTTTCATATGATCTATAGAGTGGTTAGACTCTTTATCAAATAACTTTTGGGTAGCAATGCGCTCTTGTTCTACTTCTTGGTAAATGGCTTTAATTTCTTCTAGGCCGTTTTCTGTAAAGTTATAGGCAGCAATGCGTGCCTGGAGTTTACGAGCATAGACCTCTGTAATATCAAAATGTGTTTGCTCGTGTGCGAGCAGGTGTTTTGTTTTTTCTTTATGTCGCACCCACGAGTATTCTGGATAAAAATGTGCGGTTACGGTAATGCTATTTTTATCTAAAAAGCCTTGACCGTTTGAAGCATACCCCTGACTCATACCCGTACTAGAACTAGCTGCCCAGCCATCTAGCGTACCCGGTGATCCTTTAAAATCTGACCACTGCAACGCACGTGTCTCGCTCCACGCAAATCGCTCTGGAGCATCTGCAGTAGCCATAAGTGCAACTGAACACAGTATGTAAACTAGGCGTAACAATGCAATCAGGTTTTTTGTTTTTTCTTACGAGCCGCAGGAAACAGTACATTATTAAGTATAAGACGATACCCAGGTGAGTTAGGGTGAAGCTCAAGCTCTGTTTTTGGGTCTCCCACGCGGTGACGGTAGTCTTCTGGGTCGTGTCCTCCATAAAATGTAAAGAAGCCCTTACCTTTTATACCGTGTATGTAACGCGCCTCACCATTAGTAAGATTTTCGCCCATCACGAGCACATTAGATTTTATAACCTCTGCGTCATAACTCGTAGTTTGCCCCATAAATCCTTTTACTAGTGCCGTATGGTTCTGGCATAACATTGTAGGGATAGGATCCCACTTTGCGCTATAATCTTTGAGCGTAAAATAATCTGTACTAAAAGGAATCTTACGTTTACGCGTCATATCTATAGATGAGAACTCATACATAGTAGGCGATCGCTCTAGCGTGAAATTCTTAAAAGCAAAGGTCTTTTTAAAATCAATCTTTGAGCTATAACTAGGGTCACTAGGATCTCCGTCAAACATAGGTTCACAAATATCAACGCCCTCTGCAGCAAGTGCGATGTCAAAACTATCTGTCGCGCTACACATTGCAAACATAAAACCACCGCCCACTACGTAGTCACGTATTTTTAAAGCAACATCGCGCTTCTCTTCAGACACTTTGCTGTAACCTAGCTCGGCAGCAAGTGCTTCGGCGGCTTTCTTTTCTTCTATGTACCACGGTGCGGCTCTGTAGGCTCCATAAAATTTTCCAAACTGACCTGTAAAATCCTCGTGATGCAAGTGTAACCAGTCATATAATATAAGTTGGTCGCTTAGTACCTCCTTGTCATATATGGTCGTATAGGGAATCTCTGCATAGGTAAGCACCATCGTTACGGCATCATCCCAAGGCACTTTACTATCTGGCGTATAAACAGCAATTTTTGGTGCCTTTTCTAATACGACAGCTTCCATATTTTGCGATGGGCTGGCAATCTCTGTAAGAATTTTTTCGGTCTGACTATCTGAGAGTACCTCATAAGAGACACCACGTATGGTGCACTCCCGGCGCACCTCTTCTGTGTCTGGTAATAAAAATGACCCGCCACGGTAGTTGAGCAACCATTTTACCTTCTGGCTTTTATTAAGTGACCAGTAGGTAATCCCATAGGCCTTGAGGTGTTCCTTTTGTGTCTCTACATCCATAGGTATGAGGATGTACGACGCTTTCGCGAAAGCGAAATTCAACACCAAAAAGATTAATATAAGTAGTTTTTTCATCATTAGTTTTATAACGTGAAATTTACGGATTTGTTATGACAAGCAGCGTGCCAAAAGGCATCCTAAAAAAGATGAGCTCTAGATTATGGATTGTTATAAAAACAAAAAGCCTCAATAGCAATACTATTAAGGCTTTTTCTGTAATTACATTATGTTCTAAAAAGGAACCCCATCATCTTCTTCTTCACTAGGTAGTCCAGGTGCTGGACCGCCAAAGGCGTCATCTGCACTAGGTAGTGCATTAGGGTTAAAGGTATCATCATTTGCAGCGGCATTCATACTACTTGCAAACTCATATGGTGTTGTAAAGTCGTCTAGGTTATCAAATTTACCTAGGTGACCTATAAACTTAAGGCGTATGTTATCTAGACCCCCGTTACGGTGTTTAGCCACGATAAACTCTCCTTGACCTTCAGTCGGGCTGCGTTCTTCATCATCCCACTCCTCTATCTTATAATATTCTGGACGGTAAATAAACGATACAATATCTGCATCCTGCTCGATCGCTCCAGATTCACGCAGGTCAGACAGTAATGGTCGTTTACTACCTCCACGCGTCTCTACCGCACGCGATAGCTGCGATAGTGCGATTACAGGGACACTAAGCTCCTTTGCAAGTGCCTTGAGGTTACGAGAAATCATCGAGATCTCTTGCTCACGGTTACCACCGCCTTTATTTGCAGATCCTCCCGTCATAAGCTGGAGGTAATCTATCATTATGATTTTAATACCAAATTGTGATGCTAGACGTCGCGCCTTTGCTCGTAAGTCAAAAATAGAAAGCGACGGTGTATCATCTATAAATAGTGGTGCTTTCTCAAGGCTCTTTACCTTTACGTTAAGCTGTTCCCACTCGTGCTTTTCTAGTTTACCAGTACGTAACTTCTCAGAAGACAACCCCGTCTCAGACGAGATCAAACGTGTGATGAGCTGTACAGAAGACATCTCCAGAGAGAAGAAGGCTACAGGCACATTCTGGTCTACCGCCATATTACGAGCCATCGTAAGAGTCATAGCCGTTTTACCCATACCTGGACGAGCCGCCACAATAATTAAATCTGATGGTTGCCATCCTGAGGTAAGCTCATCTACCTTATGAAAACCAGTAGGTATACCAGAGAGCCCCTCTTGGTTTGCAATTTCTTCAATCTTCTTTTTAGCTTGTATTACGAGACTCTGCGCACTTTCTGAACTACGCTTTACATTACCCTGTGTTACTTCGTATAGCTTAGTCTCGGCAGTGTCTAGTAGGTCAAAAACATCTGTGGTCTCATCATATGCTTCTTCTATAATCTCGTTTGAGATTTTAATAAGTGATCGCTGTATAAACTTCTGTAAGATGATACGCGCGTGGTACTCAATGTGTGCAGAAGAGGCTACTTTTTGGGTAAGTTGTATAAGGTAATAATCACCTCCAGCCGCTTCTAACTTTGCCATTTTCTTGAGCTGCTCAGAAACGGTTAATAAGTCAACTGGCTGCCCTTCTTCAAAGAGTACGCGTATCGCCTCAAAGATGTGTTTATGCTGTTCTTTATAAAAAACCTCTGGTGATAAGATGTCTATTACCTCATCTACACCCTTCTTATCAATCATAAGCGCACCCAGCACAACCACCTCAAGATCAAGCGCTTGTGGAGGTATTTTACCTTTCTCAAGGCTAATTACCTGACCCTTAGAAGTATTATATGCTGGTTTTGGCTTGGTTTGTTCCATAGCTACGAATGTAAAAAAATAGTTGTGCGAGTTACGCTTTCGCGAAAGCGTAGTACTCACAGGTCATTAACAATGCAACTGTTAATAACTTGAAAATATTGTTAATAAGGGTAAAAAAATCCGCACTTACAAAGTGCGGATTATGGCATCAAGTGAAAAAGGTCTTGTTAGCCCTTGAAGACTCCCATTTGAGAATACTTTTCCATACGCTGATCTACTAATTCTGTTGGTGATAAGTTCTTAAATTCATCAAACGCTTTCAGAATTGAATCTTTTACTGTAAGGAAAGTCTCAGGACGATTTGCGTGAGCACCACCTAGTGGTTCTTTTACGATCTCGTCTATGATTTTTTGCTTTTTCATATCTTTGGCAGTAAGCTTAAGCGCCTCTGCAGCTTGCTCTTTAAACTCCCAGCTTCTCCATAATATAGAAGAACAAGACTCTGGAGATATTACAGAGTACCACGTGTTTTCTAGCATTAATACTTTATCTCCTACACCTATACCTAAGGCTCCACCACTTGCTCCTTCACCTATAATCACAACGATGATAGGCACTTTAAGGCGTGTCATCTCTAAGATGTTACGAGCAATTGCTTCTCCTTGACCACGCTCTTCGGCTTCAAGGCCTGGGTATGCTCCTGGTGTGTCTATAATAGATACTACAGGTACTCCAAATTTTTCGGCGCTTTTCATAAGGCGTAGTGCCTTGCGGTATCCTTCTGGGTTTGCCATACCAAAGTTACGGTACTGGCGTGTTTTTGTGTTGTAACCTTTTTGCTGCCCTATAAACATAAACGACTGGTCGTCTATTTTACCTAGGCCCCCTATCATCGCCTTGTCATCTTTTACATTACGATCTCCGTGTAGCTCTAAGAAAGTGTCTCCACAGATGGCGTTTATGTAATCTAATGTATAAGGACGGTTAGGGTGTCTAGACAGCTGGACACGTTGCCAGGCTGTAAGATTTTTATAAATATCTTTTTTGGTAGCAGCTAGTTTTTTCTCTATTTGCTTGCAAGTCTGGGTTACATCAACATCACTTTCCTGCCCTATTAAGGCACATTTCTCCAGTTGTTCTTCAAGCTCTTTAATGGGTAATTCGAAATCTAAATATTCCATCTTCAGGGTTTTATGGTGTCTTACAACACTATCTTTTCGGTTAGGATTAGTCTACAAATATAATGGTTTTCTTAACAGACTCAAGCCTCTTTAACAGCCTTGAATTTTTTAGTGTTTTTTAAGATACCATTTGCGATTACCACGGCAAGTATAACTAAGGCTCCGTAGTAAAACTCTGTACTCATTTGCTCTGCATCGCCTAGCACCATAAAGGCTAGTAAGATACCATAAACAGGCTCTAAATTTATAGTAAGCATTATAGTGTATGGACTTAAATGCTTCATCACAGCTACGGCGGCTATAAAGGCATAAGCCGTACATACAGAGGCTAGTATGCCTATGTACACCCAGTCCATCGTAGGGAGATTAAAAAACTCCATAGAAAAAAATGTAGCTGGCTGTGCTATGACAAAATATAAGGTAATGCAAGCTGTACCTATAAGTAACTCATAAAATGAGATCTTAGTAGGATTATGATTTGCTATAAACTTCCCATTTATCAAGGTAAATACAGCAGATAAAAAAGCAGAAAGTAAGGCTAGTAATATCCCTGTACGATATGCTGTCTCAACCTCAAAAATCATATATAAAGCAGCTATTACAATTCCTCCAAAGAGAAGCTCATACCAGATTAATTTTCGTTTATAAAAAATAGGTTCAAGCAAGGCTGTAAAGAAGGCCCCAGTACTCATCATAGCCAGTGTTATAGAAACATTTGATGCCTTTATTGCTCCAAAAAAGGTAAGCCAGTGTATGGCAATGACCAGACCTGCAATAGCGAAACCCAGTAACGCTTTTCGCGAAAGCGCAAGAGAGATACCGCGCACTTTTATATAGATAAATATAAATAAACTGGCGAGCCCCATTCTAAACCATACAAGTGGCACTGCATCTATAGTGATAAGCGCGCCAAGTACGGCTGTAAAACCCCAGATAAAAACTATGAGATGAAAATGTAAATAGGCTTTGAGTCTATCGTTTTGCATTTTGAAGGAGGTATGCTGCAAGTATTGCAAATAGAATATTAGGCGTCCAGACTGCTACCAGCGGCGGGAAGTCTGACTGCTCTGCTAGGGTACCGAAAACTTTATCAAAAAATATAAATACAAACGCTAGCACAATACCAAAAGCGAGGTTGACACCCATACCCCCACGACGCTTCATTGCACTTACGGCTACTGCTATAATTGTGAGTATGTATGCGGCTACAGGTAGACTGTAACGTTTTTGTAGCGTTACCTCATAACGGCTTATATATGAAGATCCTCTTGCCTTCTCCTTTGCTATAAATTCTCTAAGCTCTGGCGTGTTAAGTGTTTCTGCTATATACTCTACAGGGGTTAAATCATCTATATCAAACGCAAAGGTGGTGTCGATTTTTGCTTGTTTTATAAGCACATCTCCATCTTCACCTATAATACGTTTTTTAAAACCGTAGAGTGTATAGGTAGTATCCTCTTCATTAAACCTTATTTGAGTCGCACTCATCTTATAGGTCATTTTATTACCTTCAAAATGCTCCCAAGTAAAGTTACGACCACGTTTTGTGCGTGGGTTAAAGCTACTCGCGTAGATATAATCACCCGCGTCTATCTGTCTATAAACATCTCTAGTATTTCTATCGTTATTTTTCTTTTTGAGGTACTCAAAGATAAACTCGTTATAGCCCTTATTTGCTCTTGGAGCGAGATACGTACCCATTATAAAGGCTCCAGCACAAACTACTGTAGCACCTATAAGATAAGGACGTAAGAAGCGTGTAAAGGAAACTCCACTACTCAAAAAAGCGATGACTTCTGTATTATTTGCCAGCTTTGAAGTAAACCAAATTACTGAGAGAAATAAAAATAATGGAAATAACAGATTTGCAAAGTAGATTGTAAAATTCAAGTAATACAAGGCTACTTCGCCAAAGGGCACCTCGTTTGCCAAAATCTTATCAATCTTTTCGGCAAGGTTTACGATAATACCTATAGGTATAAACAGCACGAGCATCGTGACAAATGTCCCGATGTAGCGCTTTACGATATACCAATCTAATATTTTCAATTACAAACGATTATCCATTTGTTTAACCATTTTCTCTTTCCAAGTTGAGAAATCTCCAGCTAAAATATGCTTTCTTGCCTCACGTACGAGCCACATATAAAACCCTAAATTATGTATAGTAGCAATTTGCATACCTAATAACTCGTGACACTTAAACAAGTGACGTAAGTAAGCCTTACTATACTCTGTATCTACCCACGTAATACCCATCTCATCTATAGGAGAAAAATCGTCTTCCCACTTTAGATTTTTAATGTTAATACTACCGTGCGCAGTAAATAACATACCGTTACGTGCATTACGAGTAGGCATCACACAGTCAAACATATCTACACCTAACGCAATATTCTCCAAAATATTTATAGGTGTACCTACACCCATAAGATATCTAGGTTTTTCTTCAGGTAAGATAGCCGTCACAACCTCTGTCATACCATACATCTCCTCTGCCGGCTCTCCTACAGAAAGACCACCTATGGCATTTCCAAAAGCACCAGCATTTGCAATATACTCTGCAGACCGTGCACGCAAATCTTTATACGTACTTCCTTGTACTATAGGGAAGAGTGCTTGCTCGTGCCCATATAATGCAGGAATCTTATTAAAATGATTAATACAACGATCTAGCCACCTATGAGTCATATGCATAGAGCGTTTTGCATACCTATAATCACAAGGGTATGGTGTACACTCATCAAAGGCCATCATAATATCTGCACCTATCTGGCGCTGTATTTCCATCACATTTTCTGGAGTAAAAAGGTGCATAGACCCATCTACGTGTGACTTAAAACGCACTCCTTCTTCCTTAATCTTACGCCTATTAGAAAGTGAGTATACTTGATACCCTCCACTATCTGTAAGGATAGGTCGATCCCAGTTCATAAATTTATGTAATCCTCCTGCGCGCTGTAAGATATCCATTTTAGGACGTAAGTATAGGTGATACGTATTACCCAAAATAATGTCTGGATTTATATCTTCTCTCAACTCGCGCTGGTGCACCCCTTTTACCGAAGCAACGGTACCCACGGGCATAAAAATAGGTGTCTCAATAACGCCGTGATCTGTAGTAAGTTTTCCTGCTCTCGCTTTTGAAGCAGGATCTGTAGTAAGTAAGTCAAATTGCATAAGGGGCAAAGATAGTTTTAAACGAGTAAATACACGCACTTGAGCAATAGTTAAAATAGCAAGTTGCCCCAGCGACTAAAACAGGGTAATCACATACCAAATACTAAAACCTACTAAGGCTATAATACTCACTATACTTAGCACCCGCATACCTGGAGATAATCTATGGGATTCAGGAATCTCTTTATCCATAAAAGAAAGGTAATTACAAATTGCATAAAATGGAGCGGTAAGAAATGAAAGTATCGTTGCTAGCTTTACCAGCACCCCCATCTCACTTATTAAGAAAAACAATATTCCGCAGGTGCCGAGTATAAGAACCAGAAGCCAGAATAGATATCCCTTCTTTTTAAAACCTATACCTAGCAAGGCTGTTGTTGCCTCAAGTGCTCTAGGCGACGCATCTAGTGTGGTAAGTGTGGTGCTAAACATTGTTGTAAATGCAGCTACACCTATGAGCACCGTTGCCCAGTCACCTAGACTTGCCGTGTACATATTAATAAGCTGGCCGGCAAAAACCCCACCTTTTGATGAAAAGGTCTCGCCACTACCATACATTACAAGTGCTCCCAGCGTCATAAAACAAACACCCAGCACCACTGCACCTGCATACCCTACATTAAAATCAAAAATAGAATTACGCACGGCCTCCTCTCCTCTATCTCCTTTTTCTAATGTCCATAAAGAATGCCATATTGAGATGTCTAGCGGTGCCGGCATCCACCCCATAAAGGCGATTAAAAAAGCAATTGCTGCACCTTCGGTGGGAAGCAGTTGAATTAAATTTGTCGTAGCGCCTGTACCTTGTGTTATTACGCTTTCGCGAAAAGCGAAAAAAACCGCAAACAGTGTACTTATAGTGAGTGTGATGATGATTATTTTCATCAACTTATCTAAGATTCTGTATTTACCTATTGCTAATATAGCAGCACACAACAATGTAATTGCTACACTCCAAATAGCAATATCACTAGATATACCAAATAACTGAACAGCAATACCTGCCGTTACAATCGTCACAGCTGTTTGTATAGTAAACATTGTTCCTAAGGTCAAGAAGAAATACACCCAGAGCACAGGTTTTCCTAGTTTTTTATACCCCACAAGTAAACTATTACCTGTAACAGAAGCATAACGAGGCCCAAACTGAAAAAATGGATATTTTATAATATTAACAAGTATGAGTGCCCATAAAAGACCAAAACCAAAGTCTGCTCCTGCTCTTGTACTTTGTACCAAGTGAGACACACCTATGGCGGCACCGGCAAATAGTAAACCCGGGCCCAGCTTTTTAAAAGGCACCGCTTTCAATGATCTGCCTTTTTAATTATATCTGCTAGCAACCTCCTTGCACGTAGTAGCTTCACTTTTACATTACTCATAGGTTCGTCTAGATGCTCTGCCATTTCTTTATAACTCATCTCTTGAAAATACCGTAAATTAATCATCTCTTGATAATGAGGCTTGAGCATCTTCACAAAACTTAAAAGTTGTGCTAGGTTTTGTTCTTTAATGAGCACATCTTCTGGCGAGGGATTAAGGTCTGCAACTTTGTAAACCCGTTCTTGGTCACTATCAGAAATTCTAGAGCGTATAGAGGACTCTTTCTTTCTAAGGATATCAATTTGAATATTTTTAGAAATAGCAATAAGCCAAGTAGCAAATTTATATTCCTCCTTAAAAGTATCTATTTTTGAAAACGCTTTTGAAAATGTCTGTATGGTAATATCCTCTGCATCATACGCATTTCTTGTACGCTTGAGCTGGAAGCCATACACTTCACTCCAGAAGGAGTTGAGCAAGAAGTTAAAAGCACTTTGCTCTCCAGCTTTTGCTCTTTTAATTTCAAGTTGAATTTTTTCTGGAGTTACTTCCACTTAGTGGGCTTTGAGATAAGGTTGCTTATAAAGATACTTAATTGCACGCATACAAGTACCATCTCAAATATAGGATAAAAATAAGCCACGTCTTTCTCTCGTAGTTTTCTAGCACTAAAACCTATGGCAAGCCAGGCCGCAAAGTAACGTGCTCCTATAACTGCAAGAACTAACTCCCACTGATACATTGTAGCAAGTACTGCTATACCTACCATAAAAAATAACAACTGGCTCACGTAAAAAAGACTCAAGAAAAATTTCTCTATAAACCTGTAATGACTAGCCGTAGTTATGTGTCTACGCTTTTGAGTAATCCAGGCACCAAAAGAGGTTTTAGGTGTACTTATTGTAAAAGACTCTGGGTGATATTGTAGCGCTGTATTCTTTCTATTACTTGCTTGATTTACAAACAGATCGTCATCTCCACTTTTAATCTTCATATGGCTTATAAACCCTTTTTGCTCATAAAATATAGCTGCAGTATACGCAAGATTGCGCCCTACACCCATATAAGGTCTACCGGCTTTTGCATAAGTAAAATACTGTATGGCAGTCATTAGAGTTTCAAAACGTATAAGCTTATTGATAAATGAACCCTTTATCTTTTCATAAGCTCCATACCCTAGTACGATCTCTTTTTTAGCTACAAAAGAGCCTGCCATATGTCTAAGCCACTGTGGAGAGGCAGGCACACAGTCTGCATCTGTAAAAACCATATGTGCGTGTGTAGCTCTTTTTATACCTAGAGTGAGCGCATATTTTTTATTACCCCAGAAGGCTTCATTATTGACCACATTAACTTGATGTACATTTTTATGCGCAAGAGCATAGGCCTCCATTACCTCTTCTGTATCGTCACTTGAGGCGTCGTTTATGAGTATAATTTCAAATTCTGGATAATCTTGTTCAAGAATGAACGAGACATTCTTTTGTAAATTTTGCGACTCGTTTTTTGCGCAAATAATAACAGAAACTGGTGGTAATGATTTATTTGGTTTTTGAAACGCTTTCGCGAAAGCGAACAACCAGTAGAAAACATAAAAAGCCACGTTTACAAACGTGACTCCTATTAAAGTATAAAATAGTGCGGGATAAAATTGTTCCAATAGCTGTTATGCTTACTTATCTCCAGAACAATCACCCATTTCTTCGGGCATTTTACCACACATACCACAAGCTTCTCCACTCTTATTAAGAAATGGACTCTGGCTGGCACAAGTACCGGCAAACTTACCGTCTTTTTTTGCCCAGATTTTTATCGCAATGCCTGCTACCGATAGTGCTAGAAGGACTAATGTTATCAAGAGTAATTCCATTACAAATATTTTCTACAAAGATACAGAAACCTAGTAGCACCTAAAAGTTTTTTACGGCATAGGTATTTGCTGTTCTTGATCAAATTTTATGGCCGCAACTTCATTTGCTTTGGTTGCTTCTTTACTACCACCTTTAGGTTCTATAGTGACATTTATACTTGCCATACGCTCCTCATAAGGGATTTCTACAAGGTTATCTTTTGTTACTTTTAAGATATCTAACGGCACAAGTTTACCATCTACAGAGGCCCACATCTGGTATACCTGCTCATCTGGCAATTCTGGAAGCTCGTTTACGTGCACATATGATCTCTTTTCTATCTCATTTATGTATGCCACAGCTTCTAGTCTGTTTGCTCTATTATTACCCTTAAGAATATATTTTTGAGTTGCAGTGTTATTAAGTATCATAAACTGCTCCTCTACAGATTGTAACATTTGCCTGTTAGAAACAATGTCATCATTAAGATTTTCTAGCAAGTTTGAAGTAAACTTTCTATCTTCTAGAAGTTCTTGATTTTGATTATAAATCATTATTGCGACAAGTCCAAAAAGAGTTGCTATAGTACAAGCTGCAATAGCCAGAAGTGGCAGCGCACGTTTAGGCTTTGCCTTAGTTTGTTTTAAAATCTTTGCACGTAAATCTTTAGGCACGTCTACAGCATAAGATGCTGCATAGTTTTCTAAATTTTCTTGCAACTCATTATAAGTAGTTTTTACCTCAGGAAACTTTGCTACAAAGTACTCAACCTCTTGAGACTCCATAGGTGAAGTTGTACCCATAAGGTAACGCTCCAACAAATCGCTTTCTAAAAATTGTGACACTCTATCACTCATAACACACTTATCATCAAAAATAAAACTCCAAATAATTTACGCAGTTCCCTCAAGCCTATTTTTAATCTTGACTTTACGGTCCCCAGCGGGATGTTTAACTCATCACTTGCTTCTTGCTGGGTCATACCCTGAAAAAACAGCGCATCTATCACCACTCGATACTTATCTTCTAGCCCATCTGTATGCTCTTGCAAATCCATATGTTCTATAGCCAGTGATGTAGACTGTAAATGATATACGTTAGAATCATCTGTTTGGACTTCTTTATTCATTTTTCTTTTACGACTACGCACTTTGTCTATAGCCGTGTTTTGAACTACCCTAAAAAGCCACGTGAATAGACGCGCTTTATCTGCATCATACTTATGTGCATTTTTCCAGATTTTTACAAAAGATTCTTGAAGTACATCTTGTGCAAGCTCCTCATCGTGTGTCACTTTTATAGCCACACCATAGAGCGCAGGCGCATAATGGTCATATAATAACCCTATGGCACGCTCATCTCCAGTTTTAAGAAGATCTACAATATGCTTCTCAACAAATGTCTTCAAATAGCGTAGTTTTTATGAATTAACGAAAATTTGGCAATACACTTTCATCCAATGGGCAAAGTTAGTACGTACATTTTACATAGAAAAAGATTCTATCATAAACTCACCAAGCCTCACTTTAGTATGCAAATCTTAAAAAATCTCTCGCTACTTATAATCATCTTATTATCAATTACTAGCTATGCACAGTCTGATATTATAGACCTCACCGTCATCTCAAAAGACCACACAACACTCGTAACCGCACTAAAAGCTGCAGGACTCATATCTACACTTAAAGAAGATGGACCATATACTATATTTGCCCCTACTAATGAGGCGTTTGATAAACTACCTCCAAAACAACTTGCAAACCTTCTCACCCCAGAAAACAAAGCAACACTCGCATCTATTATATCATATCACATAGTTGCCCAATCACTAACCGAGACAGAACTAATAAATAAAATAAATGTAGAAAATGGCAGTTTTACATTACAGACAGTAAATGGCCAGCAACTCGTGGCTACCCTAAAGGATAATAAAATAGTAATCACAGATACAACAGGTCACACCTCGCTTCTCACTAAGACCGGTATCAATGGAAGAAATGGCATCATACACGTGGTAGACACCGTACTAACACCTAGTAACTAAAGTTTAGTTTAGTTGAGGGCCTCACGCGAGTGGGGCTTTTTTTTACGCTTTCGCGAAAGCGTAATTATATCACATTCACCTCTGGAACAATCTTTATCCCAAACTTCTCCTCTACTGCCGCTTGTACTTTCATTGCAACTGCCCACACTTCTTGACCTGTAGCATTACCGTGATTTACGAGTACCAGAGCTTGCCTATCGTGTATACCAGCATCGCCAAAACGTTTCCCCTTAAATCCTGCTTGCTCGATAAGCCACCCAGCGGGTACCTTGATTTGCTCATTACCTATGGGATAAAATGGGATTTCTGTATGCACTTTTCTAAGTTGAGTAAACTGTGTTTGTGAGATTACTGGGTTCTTAAAGAAGGAACCACTATTGCCTATTTTCTTAGGATCTGGAAGCTTAGACTGCCTGATGGCTATAACAGCATCTGACACGTCTTTTAATGTAGGTACTGTGATTTTTTTCGCTTTAAGCGTGTCATAAATAGCGCCGTAGTCAGTATTTATATTATGATTGCTCTTTGTGAGTTTAAAGGTGACAGCGGTAATGACATAGGCATCTTTAAGCTCATTTTTAAATACCGAGTCACGATAACCAAAAGCACAATCTTCTAGCGTAAACACCCTCACCTCTTGAGTGTCTCTATGTACAGCCTCGCACTCATAAAAGGTATCTTTGAGCTCTACACCATAGGCACCTATATTTTGCACTGGTGATGTACCTACATTACCAGGAATGAGCGATAGATTTTCTACACCGCCCAGGTTATGTGCTACGCAATAGAGTACAAACTCGTGCCAGTTTTCGCCACCAGCAACTTTGAGAAGCACTTCGTTTTCTGAAAACGAATCATCTACAAGTGATATTCCTTTAATATCTAGATGTATTACAAGCCTATTTACATCTTGCGTGAGTAGCATATTACTACCTCCACCTATTATAAAAGGCTCAGGATATCTAGCATCTCCCAGCAACTCCTGCAATTGCTGTACAGAAGAAACGCTCGCAAAAAAGCGAGCGTTTACATCTATACCAAAGGTATTGTATGCTTTAAGCGATACGTTTTCTTGTACTGTCATTAATCTTGGTATTGTTCTAACGCAGCTTTAAGAATAGTAACTGCTTCTTTAAGATGGTTTTCTTCTAGCACATAAGCAATACGCACTTGATTAAGACCTACGTTATCACTGCTGTAAAAACCTGCTGCTGGTGCAACCATAATGGTTTTTCCATCAAGGTCAAAAGACTCTAGTAACCACTGTGCAAAAGCATCTGCATTTTTTACAGGTAGCTCTGCAATACAGTAAAAAGCACCTTTAGGCTTTGCTACTTTTACTCCAGGTATTGCCTCTAGTCCTGCTACAAGTGTATTTCTTCTAGATACATACTCTTCAATCACATCATCAAAGTATGATTGAGGTGTGTCTAGTGCAGCCTCAGATGCGATTTGTGCAAATGTAGGAGGACTTAAACGTGCTTGTGCAAACTTCATCGCTGTGCTCATAAGTTCTTTATTGCGACTTACAATACACCCGATACGAGCGCCACACATCGAGAAACGTTTTGAAACAGAGTCTATCATAATAGCGTGATCATCTATATCACGCTGCTTCATCACTGAGTGATGCTTGTGACCGTCGTAAGCAAACTCACGATATACCTCATCTGCAATGAGGAATAGGTCGTGCTTCTTTACAAGCTCTGCAAGCTGGCGTATCTCATCTTCTGAGTATAAATATCCAGTAGGGTTACCCGGATTACAGATAACGATAGCCTTTGTTTTATCGGAGATTAACTTCTCAAAATCTGATATAGGAGGCAAAGCAAATCCCTCTTCTAGTGTAGATATTACAGGTACAACCTTAACACCACTCGCCGTTGCAAACCCATTGTAGTTTGCATAAAAAGGCTCTGGTATGATGATCTCATCTCCTGGATCTGTAACAGATCCCATTGCAAATAATAAGGCTTCAGATCCTCCGGTAGAAATGATAATATCTTCTGGCGATACATCTATACCGTGATTGCTATAATAGCTAGCCAGCTTATCTCTGTATGACTGAAATCCTGCACTGTGACTATATGCTAAAACTTCAAGGTCATTATTCTTTACAGCATCTAGCGCTACTTGTGGCGTCTTGATATCTGGCTGACCGATGTTAAGTTGGTGAATTTTTATTCCTCTAGCCTTTGCTCCTTCTGCAAAAGGTACGAGTTTACGTATAGGCGATTGAGGCATTGCGAGCCCCTTCTTTGATATTGCTGGCATTGATTATTTTTTTATACAAAAATGAGGAAATTATTGTGGTTTTTAAAACTAGAAGGACGGTATTTTGCTTTCGCGAAAGCGCATAAAAAAAGACCGCTATAAAACGGTCTTTAGTTGCTTTGTTTAAAGTAATGTTACTCTCCAGCCTCTGACTTTACTGTTCCTTTAATCTTAAGACTTTGTGGAACCTCAGATGCATTAGAGTAAACTGTTATCGTTTTTCTAATAGGCCCAGGGCGCTTAGTATCATACTTTACTTCTATCTCACCTTTTTCTCCTGGCTGGATAGGGTTTTCTGGTTTTTTAGGTATTGTACAACCGCAAGTAGAGTATACTCTCGCTACGATAAGTACATCATTTCCTGTATTTGTAAATGTAAACTTACGTACACCATCTGCACCATAATCTACCTCACCGTAATCTACAACTTCTGAATCAAAAGTGATTTCAGCTCTTTTCTCTTGTGCTTGAACGCTTACTACTAGAAGCATAGCGACAAATAAAAATAGTACCTTTTTCATAATTTTAAATATTTGAGGGAATTCAAATGTAGTCACAAAATACCTGCCTGCCAAAAAATGATATTAACATTAACACGTGACGATAACGTACATATGTACCAAAAATAGCACGTAGACTATATATTAATCCTACTGTTATCCCTACTTTTGCCATCTATAAGACAATAATCAGACCAAACTATGAGCATAGCGTCAAAATATGATTCTACACAGGTAGAAGATAAGTGGTACAGCTACTGGAAGGAGCATAATTTTTTCCATTCTACACCAGATGATAGAGAACCATACACCATTGTAATCCCACCTCCTAACGTGACAGGTGTATTACATATGGGACATATGCTTAACAACACGATACAAGACGTATTAATACGTCGTGCAAGATTACTAGGTAAAAATGCGTGCTGGGTACCTGGTACAGACCACGCATCTATTGCTACAGAGGCAAAGGTAGTTGCCAGACTTAAAGAGCAAGGCATCAAAAAATCTGACCTTACTCGTGAAGAATTTCTTGCCCACGCCTGGGAATGGAAAGAAGAATATGGTGGCGTTATACTTGACCAACTTAAAAAACTAGGAGCCTCTTGCGACTGGGAGCGTACTGCCTTTACTATGGATCCAGCTATGTCTGAGTCTGTGATAAAAACATTTGTAGATCTTTATAATAAAGGATTGATATATCGCGGTTACCGAATGGTAAACTGGGATCCAGAAGCAAAAACAACCCTCTCTGACGAGGAGGTAATACACGAAGAGCGACAAGGCTTACTCTATTACATAAATTATAAACTAGAAGGATCTGAGGAGTTATTAACAATAGCAACTACAAGACCAGAGACTATTTTTGGTGATACAGCGATTTGTATTAACCCAAATGACGAGCGCTTCACACATCTTAAAGGTAAGAAAGCCATCGTACCTATAAGTGGTCGTGTGATTCCTATTATAGAAGATGAGTATGTAGATCTAGAGTTTGGTACAGGTTGCCTTAAAGTAACACCAGCACACGACGAGAATGATAAGATGCTGGGTGACAAACATAAGCTAGAAATAATAGACATCTTTAATGATGACGCTTCTCTTAACAGCTACGGGCTTCACTATGAAGGTCAAGATCGTTTTGTAGTGCGCAAGGCTATAAAAAAAGAACTTGAAGAACTAGGTGCTCTAGTAAAGACAGAAAACCACATTAATAAAGTAGGAACATCTGAGCGTACAAAGGCAGTAATAGAGCCTAGACTATCAGACCAGTGGTTCCTTAAAATGGAAGAGCTTGTAAAGCCTGCCATAAAGGCCGTACTAGAAACTGGAGACGTAAAGTTATTTCCAAAGAAGTTTGAAAATACCTACCGTCACTGGATGGAGAACATACGTGACTGGAACATCTCTCGCCAGCTATGGTGGGGACAGCAAATTCCTGCTTACTTCTATGGGGAAGGAAAGGAAGATTTTGTAGTTGCCGAATCTATTGAGGAGGCTGTTACGCTTTCGCGAAAGCGTACCGGAAACGATTCCCTCACTGCCGGAGATTTACGCCAAGACGAAGATGCTATGGACACTTGGTTCAGCTCTTGGTTATGGCCTATGAGCGTTTTTGACGGAGTGCGTAATCCAGACAACGAGGAGTTTAACTACTACTACCCTACTAATGATCTTGTGACGGGACCAGATATTTTATTCTTCTGGGTAGCGCGTATGATTATAGCGGGATATGAATATACAGACAAGAGACCTTTCCAAAATGTGTACCTCACCGGCTTAGTACGTGACAAGCAGCGTCGCAAGATGTCTAAGTCACTAGGTAACTCACCAGATGCACTAGAACTTATTAAAGAATATGGAGCAGATGGTGTGCGTGTAGGGCTATTATTGAGTAGTGCTGCCGGTAACGACCTTATGTTTGACGAAGATCTTCTTAAACAAGGAAAAGGATTTATCAAGAAAAACTTGAGCGCCTTTAGCCTCATACAAGGATGGGAGATAGACGAGACTATACCACAACCAGCACATAGCGCACTAGGTATTGAGTGGTATACCAACCGTTTTAATCAAACACTTCTAGAGATAGAAGACCACTTCTCAAAGTACCGTATCTCAGACGCGCTTATGGCGAGTTACAAAGTGGTATGGAACGACTTCTGCGGCTGGTTACTAGAGATTATAAAGCCAGCATACCAGCAACCTATAGATCGTAAGACCTATGATGCAGTAATTGCAGCATTTGAAAACAACTTACGCATACTACATCCGTTTATTCCATTTGCATCTGAAGAGATCTGGCAGACGATTGCTACGCGTACTCCAGAAGAGGCTTTGATTATCAATAAATGGCCAGAAGGCGGTGCGGTAAATGAAAAAATCATTGCAGATTTTGACTACGCCTCACAAGTGATTTCAGGTATACGAACTATTAGAAAAAGTAAAAACATCGCTTTTAAAGACGCTATAGAAGTGCACGTTCTAAGCAATGAAGAAGTTTCTAGTGATTACAATAGTATCATCTCAAAACTAGGTAATGTGAGTGAGATCGCTTTCGCGAAAGCGCCACTAGACGGAGCACTATCTTTTAGAGTAAAATCTAATGAGTACTTCATACCTCTTGCGGGAGCTATTGATGTAGAAGCCGAAGTAGCAAAAATTGAGGAAGAACTTAAATACACAAAAGGATTCTTAATGTCTGTTTCAAAAAAGCTATCTAATGAGCGCTTTGTAAGCAACGCACCAGAGAAGGTGGTCGCTATCGAAAAACAAAAGATGGCAGATGCCGAAGCAAAAATAGAAGCGCTAGAAAAGCGACTGGCTAGTTTGTCTTAATAGACTAACACATATTGCATAAGAAAGGCGTCTAAAATAATTTAGACGCCTTTTTATTTATGTTATTTTTCTTGTTAGAGGTACTTCTTTGCCGCTTCTACATAAGCCTCCATTGCCTCATCTTCCGTCATACCTTTTACCTGAAGTAGCGCGTTGATTTTAAAAGCACTCACAAGCTCGTGTTCACCTTCATTATGGCTAAAGGTGTTCTTTTGCGTAGCTTGTTTGTAAAGCGCATAAAACTGCAGCAATACATCTGGCGGAAATTCTTGAGAAGAATTACTCACCCTACGGAAGGCATCTTCAAACTCTTTATGAAGTACCTTCTTATCCATTATATTGATGCTATTACCGATTGCGCTCCTTTTACTACTTGATTAAGCTCTACGTCTAATTTTGTCCCAATAGGTAAATATAGATCTACACGAGAGCCAAAACGTATAAACCCACTATCTTCACCTTGTTGTACCATTTGCCCTTCTTCAGCATAGTTAATAATACGCTTTGCTAGCGCACCAGCAATCTGACGATAAAGAACATCACCAAACTTTTCTGTACTTACCACTACGGTTGTACGCTCATTTTCTGTACTAGATTTAGGGTGCCAGGCTACAAGATATTTTCCTGGGTGGTATTTACTATATGCAATCTTTCCTCCAGATGGGTATCGTGTTACGTGCACATTAAGCGGCGACATAAACACAGAGACTTGAAGACGTTTATCCTTAAAGTATTCTGCTTCATACACCTCTTCTATTACAACCACCTTACCATCTACTGGTGATGTGATTACATTAGAATCTAAAGGCGCTGTACGATCTGGATTTCTAAAAAACTGAAGTGTAAGATATAACAATACTCCTAGCACTAAAGCTACTACATAAAATAACCAGTTCTTCTCAAGAAACTTATTTGCAAGCAAGATAAGGCCTGTAAAAATCACTAATGCTATTACAATAATCTTATATCCTTCTTTATGGAACATAGTCAAGTACAATTAAAAATAAGTATAAAAATGGTGCTGCAAATATGATACTATCTAACCTATCATATAATCCTCCGTGGCCAGGCATAATACGACCACTATCCTTCACTCCAGCCTGACGCTTAAGCTGTGATTGTATCAAATCTCCTAAGGTTCCAAAAACCGAAGTCACTAAGGCGATAGTAATCCACAACTTAAGACTAAGTAAGTCTGTAAAATAATAAAACAAGATACTGGCAAGACAGCAAAAAACAAGTCCACCTATAAATCCTTCTATTGTCTTTTTAGGTGAAATACGCTCTAACAATTTGTGCTTACCCATACTCTTGCCCACTATAAATGCAAAGGTATCGTTTATCCAGATCAATGCAAAAACACTAGCAACTAGAAGCGACGTATATTCTCCTCTGTATGAGGGCAATAAGACTGTAAACACAACACCTCCAACAATATAAAAAATAGTGTAGGCGTATTTTTGTGATACTGTAATATAACGTTCTGATGGACGTATTAAATTTTTAATGAGATATAAATTAACTGTTATCGTGAGCGCCAAGAAAATAAGTGTTGCAAGTCTATCTAGTTTAAAATAACAAAATACCGCCACGCACGTAAACAGGAAAATATAAGGTAAGAAAGACTTGATACCTACAAGTTTTAAAAACTCATATAATACTACAACACCAAGCCCTAAAAAGACAAGAAGATAGGTAGTCTCTAATGAGAATATAGCTAAGAGTAACAGGGTAACGTAAAGCAGCCCTGAAAGTGCACGGATTAATACTTCACGCATACTAAAGATCTTCTAGCAAGAGTAGATATACATTTTTTGTACTACTACCATAGGTCATAAAATTCTTATCATTTTCTTTACTCTGAAAGTTTTTGATAGTCGTAATATTAGTAGGAATACTACCTGCATTTCTATTTTTTATAAGTCTTAAACCCTCACCTATAGTATTTACAATCTGGCTTGTGGTTCCGAAAACGATTACATCTTTTGGAAAATCGTGCAATTTAAGCTCTTTGAGTTGCTTTGAGCAAACGAGTAGTGAACCATCGTTTGCAACGAGACTCTCGCAAGTAGTCAAGAAGAATGAAGCATCTCGATTTGTCCCAAAATCTAGATTATACCCAGTAAAAGCTTTTTTTAAATTATCATCTGTGCAAAACACACTGCTCTCGTACCAATCGTTTTCTAAAAGAATATTGTCAAAATTATCATTAATCTCCTCTCTGTTAAGCGCATATAGAAATCTCCCTCCGTTAAGAATAAAGTTTTTTGTGAATCGCTCATCTGCAGGTGTGTCTATGTCTGGCATATACTTACTGCGAGCTTCAACTTCTTTATTCTGACGGGGGTTGTCAACGTTTGATGTGCTTCCGAAGATTTTTCTAAATAGACTCATCTATAGGTTTTCTCAACTCTTTTGGTGTAATAGTCAAATATAAAAAATCTTGACTGAACCTTTGGCGCAATCAAGATTTTTTGACTTTTATAGTTAAAGAACGTGTCTAGCTCTTTAAACTACAGGTTTTGCTTCGTCTTCAATTTTCCCGAAAGGGCGCTCTCCAAAAATATCTTGAAGATTATCTTTAAAGATTACTTCCTTTTCAAGTAATAACTCTGCAAGTTGAGTAAGCTTATCCTTTTCTTTTGTAAGTAAATCTATAGCGCGTTGATACTGCTCCTCAATAATGTTTGAAATCTCTTTATCAATCACCTCTGCTGTTTGCTCACTATAAGGTTTTGTAAATCCATTATCAGATTGCCCAGTTGAGTCGTAATAAGTAAGGTTACCTACTTTATTATTAAGACCGTAAACTGTTACCATCATTCTAGCTTGTTTTGTAACTTTTTCAAGATCACTAAGAGCTCCTGTTGATATTTTATTAAAGATCACCTTTTCTGCTGCACGACCTCCTAAAGCTGCACACATCTCATCTAGCATTTGCTCTGGACGTACGATTAAGCGCTCTTCTGGAAGGTACCAAGCTGCACCAAGCGATTGCCCTCTTGGAACTATTGTAACTTTTACAAGTGGTGCTGCGTGCTCAAGCATCCAGCTCACTGTAGCGTGTCCAGCCTCGTGAAATGCAATAGCACGTTTCTCATCTGGAGTGATTATTTTATTTTTCTTCTCAAGACCACCTACAATACGATCTACCGCATCTAAGAAATCTTGTTTACCTACTGCCTTCTTGCTTTTACGAGCAGCGATAAGTGCTGCTTCGTTACACATATTTGCAATATCTGCACCAGAGAAACCTGGTGTTTGTTTTGCAAGAAAATCTACATCAAGCTCTTCATCTACTTTTTTGAGTGGACGAAGGTGAACCTCAAAAATTTCTTTGCGCTCACGCACATCTGGAAGATCAACATAAATCTGTCTATCAAAACGACCAGCACGCATAAGCGCTTTATCTAGTACATCTGCCCTGTTTGTTGCAGCGAGTACAATCACATTTGTGTTTGTACCAAAACCATCCATTTCTGTAAGAAGTTGGTTAAGTGTGTTCTCACGCTCGTCATTACCTCCAGAAAAATTATTCTTACCACGAGCACGACCTATTGCATCTATCTCATCTATAAAAATAATAGCTGGTGATTTTTCTTTGGCTTGTTTAAAGAGATCACGTACACGTGATGCTCCTACACCCACAAACATCTCTACAAAGTCAGAACCTGATAGTGAGAAAAATGGCACTTTTGCCTCTCCTGCTACTGCTTTTGCGAGCAAGGTCTTACCAGTACCTGGCTGCCCTACAAGCAATGCTCCTTTAGGAATTTTACCACCTAAGCTCGTATACTTTTCTGGATTTTTTAAGAAATCTACAATCTCTTGTATTTCTTCTTTTGCACCTTCAAGACCTGCTACATCCTTAAATGTAGTTTTGATATCTGTTTTCTCATCAAAGAGTTTTGCCTTAGACTTCCCTATGTTAAAGATTTGACCTCCTGGGCCTCCTCCTCCTCCAGAAGACATACGACGCATAATGAAAATCCATAACCCGATGATTAAGATAAATGGTAAGAAGCTAGCAAGTAAACCCCACATATCTCCCTCAGTCTCATATGACACGCGTGTGTCAAGACTGTTTGCATCTATAATCTCATTTATGTCATTTTCAAAGTTTTGAAGATCACCTATCTCAAAGCGATAGTCTGGCGCTCCAGCTGCTGGCTTAAAGAATCCAGTACCACGTCCTTTGTTATGAACCTCTTTAGACTCTGCTTCCTTTGTTAAATAAACCTTTACAGAATTTTTATTTACAATCTCTACGCGTTGCACATCGCCGTCTTGTAGATACTGTTCAAATTGATATAAAGATGTCTTTTTTGCCTCACCTATACCAGTGCTACCTGTAAGCATACTTATAGCAATAAAAATTACTACGATAAGTCCATAAATCCAGTAAGAACTAAACTTAGGTTTATTTGGCGGCGTGCCGCTGTTTTTCTTTTCTTCTTTAGCCATTTAATATTTTTTAGTAATTGGATGGGATTGAAGTAATCTTTGCATCTCCCCAGAGGCTTTCTATATCATAAAACTCACGAATGTGTTTTTGAAATACGTGCACAACTACGTTTACGTAATCCATAAGTACCCACTCTTGGTTTTCTGTACCCTCTATGTGCCACGCTTTTTCTTGCAGGGCTTTACTTGCCGTTTTTTGTATAGAGCTTACTATCGCCCCTACTTGCGTGTTTGAAGTACCGTCACAAATGATAAAATAATCACAAACCGTATTTTCTATCTCTCTAAGATCTAGTATATCAATATTTTGACCTTTCACATCTTCAATTCCCTCAACAATTTTCGCTATCAATTGATCTGTGTTCTTTTCCTTATTTGCCATTAAATTCTTTAATTTACACAAAGTTATTACAAATTTACATTACTCTGCGGTCTTAACACAAGTTTAGACTAGGTGTTTTCCATATGCGCATAGACAAACTCCATACCATCGACTCAACAAATAGTTACCTCAAACGTATTTCTAAAGAAGAAGATGCGCAAGAAGACATCGTGGTATGGGCGCTTGAGCAAACTGCCGGAAGAGGCCAAATGGGCACTACCTGGAGCGCAGAAAGCGGTAAAAACCTAACCTTCAGCGTTTTTAGAAAAGTAAAACACATTACAATAAGTGAGCAATTTTATGCACTTATGGCAGCTTCACTCGCTGTAAAAGATGTGCTTTCAAAACTTTTGATTAAAAATGTACGTGTCAAGTGGCCTAACGACATATTGACAGATAACGACAAAATATGCGGCATTCTTATAGAGAGTGTCATAAAAAGAGGAAAACTAGACGCAATGATTCTTGGTGTGGGCCTTAATGTAAATCAAACCGAATGGAAAGACACACCCAGAGCCACTTCTATAAAATCTAGAACCGGCATTCACTTTGAGCTAGAAGAAATCTTATCAATGCTTCTCAAGCAGTTTCACCACTATGTAGATTTACTTTTAAAGGGGCAATTTGAAACTATAAAAAATGACTACGAGCAGCATCTCTTTAAAAAAGACAAACCTGCTACATTTATTGCTTCAGATGGCACACAATTTGTCGGTATTATTAAAGGAGTTTCCGAGACTGGTAAGTTAATTTTACTCCAAGAAGATGAAGTTGTAAATGAGTATGATTTAAAAGAAATACAGTTACTGTATTAGTATTGCGCTTTCGCGAAAGCGTAACACCTCTCATTTCTTTATTTACTATCTTTGTAACGCTTGAAAAAATGCTATGCAAGAAGAACTAACAATTACAAAACCTGAGAGAGTTGCAAAGCCAAAGTGGCTGCGAGTAAAACTCCCTACTGGTAAAAAATATACAGATCTACGTAGCCTTGTAGATAAATACAGTCTCAACACCATTTGTACGTCTGGAAGCTGCCCAAATATGGGTGAATGCTGGAGTGAGGGTACTGCTACCTTTATGATTTTAGGTAACGTATGTACACGCTCTTGTGGTTTTTGTGGTGTAAAAACTGGACGTCCAGAACAAGTAGATTGGGAAGAACCAGAAAAGGTAGCTCGATCTATAAAGCTTATGGATATTAAACACGCGGTAATTACATCTGTAGACCGTGATGATATAAAAGATATGGGCACCATAATCTGGGCAGAAACGGTACAGGCTATACGACGTATGAATCCTAACACGACGCTAGAAACCTTAATTCCAGATTTTCAAGGAAGAGAAGATTTACTTGACAGAATTGTACAAGTAGCGCCAGAGGTAGTATCACACAATATGGAGACAGTAAAACGTCTTACACGTGAGGTACGTATACAAGCTAAATATGAGCGTAGCCTAGGCGTATTAAAATATCTCAAAGAAAGCGGTATAAAAAGAACTAAGTCTGGTATTATGCTAGGCCTAGGAGAAACCGAAGAAGAGGTTATACAAACCCTAAAAGACTTGCGCGAGGTAAACCTTGACATTGTAACTATAGGTCAATACCTTCAACCTTCAAAAAAACACCTCCCTGTAAAGCAATTTATTACTCCAGACCAGTTTCAGAAATATGAAAAAATAGGTCTAGAGATGGGATTCCGTCACGTAGAGAGTGGTGCGCTTGTACGCTCTTCATACAAGGCTCAGAAACACCTTACCTAGATTTATGTCAAGACTTAAAATTGCTATAAACGGTTTTGGACGTATAGGAAGAACTGTTTTTAGGCTCATAGAGCAGCATCCCGATATGGAGGTTGTTGCCATAAATGATATTGCAGATGCAAAGACGCTTTCTCACCTCCTTAAATATGATAGCATACACGGTGTTTTGCACAAGCAAATAAGAGCCGGAGAATCTTCTATAGTAATTAACGATAAGGACATCCCTCTTTATTGTAAAAAAGAAATTTCAGAAATTCCTTGGGGAGATACCGCTCCAGATTTTGTAATCGAAAGCACAGGTAAGTTTAAAACTAAAGACGAGCTTCAAAAACACATCGCTGCTGGTGCAGCTCGTGTTATTTTAAGTGTTCCTCCGGTAGACGAAGACATCCCTATGATTGTTATGGGGGTTAATCACACAGAAATTACTAGTACTGATACTATTATCTCTAACGCTTCTTGTACTACAAATAATGCAGCACCTATGGTGCAAATTATAGATGATTTATGCGGTGTAGAGCAGGCTTACATCACAACAATACACTCTTACACAACAGATCAAAGTTTACACGATCAACCCCATAGAGATTTGAGGAGAGCTCGCGCAGCAGGACAAAGTATTGTACCTACTACTACGGGAGCCGCAAAAGCACTTACGAGTATCTTCCCACATCTATCTGACGTAATAGGTGGTTGTGGTATACGTGTACCTGTACCTAATGGATCACTTACAGATATCACCTTTAATGTAAAAAGAGATACCACTATTAAAGAAATTAATGAGGCTATGAAGACAGCGGCAAATGGTAGACTTAATGGTATCTTATCATACACAGAAGACCCTATAGTATCTATAGATATAGTGGGCAACACAAGCTCTTGCACTTTTGACGCTCAAATGACATCTGTAATAGGAAAAATGGTAAAAATTATAGGTTGGTACGATAATGAAATGGGATATTCTAGCAGATTAGTTGACTTAATTCTATACATTTCTACAAAATAATTTATCTTGCACAAGGATTTTAGATAAAAACTATGAATGTGAATGTACTCTTAGTACGTTTCTTTTTTGCACTACTCCTTACTTATCCTATGATAAGTGTTGCCCAAAAGAGGGAAACTATTGAGGAAACACTTGTAAATAATAAGATAGACTCGCTTCTTAATAGAGCGGTTATAGCTGTTTCTGAAAGTGATTACACGCAAGCCATAGATATTTTAAACTACTCTCGAGATCTTGCAACAGATATAGGTCATACTAAAAGAGTGGGCTTAACATCAGGAACACTAGCAAAATTATACTTTGAACTTAATGACTACGAGAGTGCAAAAAGAGAAAATAAAAAAGCTCTTAAAGCACAAAAAGAAGCAAATAGTCCTGACCTTTTAGGGCAAAGTTATATTACCGCCACTGAGCTTTCGCTTGTAGATGGAGACCAACGAGAAGCTAATAACAACATCACAAAAGGACTGTCGATACTTGAAGATAGCAGTCGTGATGATTTAAAATCACAACTATATAACTTAAGAGGTACTATATTACAATCAAGCAGCAATCATATAGATGCAATACAAGCATATGACCAAAGTATCACACTCGCATCTCAAGCAAATAATGCATACTTAAAAACACAATCACTTGCTAATAAGTCTGTAAGCCTTGCCACAGTAGGAAGACTAGAGGAAGCAGATGAAACCTTGCTAGAAATAGAGGGTTTTGCAAACGGCAAAGATCTTCCTAACATCACAAATACACTATACAAAACAAAACATCTCATAGCACAAGCTAGAGGAAATTACAAAGAAGCAAATGATTATCTTACGATGTACTATGCATCAAAAGATGACACCGATTTAAGAGCTCCAAGTCAAGTATTGCCTAATGGACCAAATGAGGAACTAGATGCAATGGTTACTCAACTTGAAAAAGATGTGCTTATTGAAAAAGATCGAAACTCAAAAGCAATGCGATTAACACTAGTGCTTAGTATTGCACTTTGTTCTATTTTAGCCTTACTTACATTATCGCTTTATAAAAACAACAATTTAAGGGCAAAAGCAAATGAACTCTTACAGGCAAAAAATGTCGAACTTGTTATTGCTAGAGATAATGCCGAAAAAGCATCTACAGTAAAAGCACAATTCTTATCTACCATTACTCACGAGCTGCGCACACCTATGTATGCAGTAACAGGCCTCACACACTTACTTTTATCAGAAAACCCTACAGACGAGCAAAAAAAGCATCTTGACTCGCTCAAATTCTCTGGAGAGTACTTACTCTCACTCATAAATAATATACTAGACCTTAATAAACTAGAAGCAAACAAAGTAGAGGTAGAAGAAACGAGCTTTAATCTCAAGAAGCGTATTGAAGATGTACTTTTTGCATTAGGGAAGTCTGCTAGAGATAAAGGTAACAAGTTACACCTAGAAATAGATGAAGATATACCTCTTGAGGTACTAGGAGACCCTCTTATGATATCACAAATACTTATAAATCTTGTAGGTAATGCTATCAAGTTTACAAGAGATGGTGACGTATGGATACGCGTTCAAAAAATAGCGCAAGGCGAGGCAGACATAAGATTACATTTTGAGATAGAAGATAATGGTGAAGGAATCTCAAAAAAGAAACAAAAGACCATTTTCCAAAACTTCACTCAAGGTTCTGTAGCAATAAACAGAAAATTTGGGGGTACTGGGTTAGGACTATCTATTGTAAAAAATCTATTAGACTTACTTAATAGTAAAATATCTCTAGACAGTACACTAGGAAAAGGAACAACCTTCAAGTTTGACCTTAAATACAATCTAATGCAGGCATTACCTGGTGAAGACAATCCTCATAATATTATTTATGACATTGATTATGTCGCACTAGAAAATCGTCATATTCTTGTGGTAGAAGACAACAAGATTAACCAGATGATTACTCGTAAGATTCTTGAAAAAAACAAGATGACTTGTGATACTGCAGATAATGGCGAGATTGCTGTGGAAAAGGCAAGAACAAAAAAATACGACCTCATCCTTATGGACATCCATATGCCAGGCATAAGCGGTATGGAGGCGACAGAACAAATACGCGAGTTCAATAAAGAAATTCCTATTCTAGCTCTTACTGCTGTTACTATAGATGAAAATATTGACGATTTTTATGCAGTAGGTTTTAATGATATCATACCTAAACCGTATAAAGTCGAAGAGTTCTTCCAGAAAATACACAACGGCCTTAGAAACAGTAAAGTATTAAACTAGTTTTTACGCTTTCGCGAAAGCGTAACAGAAACTATTTACTTCTCATTATACTCATTTACAAAATGGGTGATGCCTCTGTCAAAGTTTTGACTATTATTTAAAAATGCCACTTTTATAGGTAAGTAATATAAATGTCTCATTGTAAGTAATGGGCGTAGCCTTACGTAATCCTTTTCTGTGGTGAGGATACAATCTAGTTTTTCTAACTCAACAATCTCTGAAGCAGAAAAATTATGATGATCACCATATGACTTATGATTAAAAGACAAGCCATCGCTTGTTAAGTAATTTACTAGAGGCTCAGGGTTTGCAATACCCGTAACCAGAGTTACATTATGCACTTTTAAGCTATGTAACTGCACATTGCCATTTGCTCCATAAACACAATCGTCATAAGCTATTTTTGTAAAAAACACTTCTTGGCCTGCTGTAGTTTTTAGTTGTCGTATTATATTTTCTTGCTCGACCTTACTTAGTTGTGAGGGGCACTTTGTAACTACAACCACATCTGCTCTACTTGCACCAGATCTAGGCTCTCTCAAATTACCTGCAGGCAATAAATAATCATTACTATACAAATCACCGTAGGCAGTTAATAAAATCGAGTATCCTGGAGTTACCTTTCTATGCTGGTAGGCATCGTCTAGAAGTATGACTTCTAGCATATTTTCCTTACCTAATAACCTTGAGATACCGGCCTGTCTATCTTCACAAACGGCTACATTAATAGCATCAAATTTTTGAGCAAACTGTAATGGCTCATCTCCTACCTCTGTCGCTAGGCTTGTAGGTAAGACATCTCTATAACCCTTTGTAGTACGTCCATAACCGCGACTCAGGGTTGCAACACGTTTATGAGCTTGTAGCAGCCTTATAACATACTCGGTCATTGGGGATTTACCAGTACCTCCTACGCTTAAATTACCTATACAAATAACGGGCAGGTCATACTTTTTTGAAGATAAAATACCCGCATTAAAGAGTTTATTTCGCGTAAGCGTAATTGCATAGTACACTCCCGCAAAAGGAAATAATAAGAGACGTAGTTTTCTCATAAAACGAAGGTATCATTTTTTATCTTTACGATTATGACAGTACAAGAGGTAAGTAATATATTAAATGAGTGGGCTCCCCTAGCCTATGCCGAAGATTTTGACAACGTAGGCTTACTTGTGGGTGATTATAACCAGCAGGTGAGCAATATATTAGTCTCTCACGACGCATTAGAAAATGTGGTTGATGAGGCTGTTGCAAAAGATTGTAATCTTATTGTATGTTTTCACCCCATCATATTTTCTGGTTTAAAAAAAATTACGGGTGGCAACTATGTACAGCGAGTGGTTCAAAAAGCTATAAGAAATGACATCTCCATATTTGCAATTCACACTGCTCTAGACAATGTAGAACACGGAGTAAATTACGGAATGTGCAAGGCTCTAGGACTAGAAAATGCAAAAATACTAAGCCCTAAAAAGAATCATATTTTAAAACTAACTACATATGTTCCTCACAAAAATACACAAGCACTCTCTGAAGCTTTATTTAGCACTGGTGCGGGGAGCATAGGTAATTATGAGGAGTGTAATTTTCAACTAGAAGGGAAAGGGACTTTTAAGGGCAATGACAAGTCTAACCCTGTTATAGGAACGGCTGGTATGCGCCACACAGAAAAAGAAACTCAAATAAATATTACGTTTGAAAAGCACTTACAATCTAAGGTCCTCAAGACACTTTTTACACATCACCCATATGAGGAAGTGGCTTATGAGATTACACAACTAGAAAACAGACTACAAAATGTGGGAATGGGTATGATAGGTGAACTGGAGACTGCAATGCCAGAAGGTGACTTTCTCTCTTACGTAAAAGCGACGTTTCAAACAGGAGGTATACGACATTCTGCCTTAAGAGGTAAAGCTATAAAAAGAGTAGCCGTTTTGGGTGGCAGTGGGGCATTTGCCATAGGCGCTGCAAAGGCTCAAGGAGCAGATGCACTTATCACTGCAGATCTAAAATATCACGACTATTATCAAGCCGAAAATAAAATCTTACTGTGCGATGTGGGACATTATGAGAGTGAACGCTTTACGAAAAACTTAATTGCCGACCATCTTACAGAAAAAATTAGTACTTTTGCAATCATTTTATTTGAGGAAAATACCAATCCTATCAACTATTTTTAACGTATGGCAAAGAAGAAAGAAGCAACAGTAGAAGAGAAACTACGCTCGCTTTACGATTTACAACTTATTGACTCACGTGTGGACGAGATCCGCAATGTACGTGGAGAACTTCCTTTGGAAGTAGAAGACCTTGAAGATGAAGTAGCTGGTCTTAACAAGCGCATCGAGAAGTTGGAGAACGACTTAAAACTGGTAGATGACTCTATCAAGGCTAAAAAAATACAAATAGATGACTCTAAAGCAGCTATCAAAAAGTATTCTGAACAGCAAAAGAACGTACGTAACAACCGCGAGTTTAATGCATTAAGCAAAGAGGTAGAGTTTCAAGAACTTGAAATTCAACTTGCAGAAAAAAACATACGCGAGTTTAAAGCCCAAATTGAACAAAAAGGTGAAGTAATTGCTCAGACTAAGGAACGTCTAAGCGAGCGCAAGGAACACCTTAAGCACAAAAAGAGTGAGCTAGACGCTATTCTTTCTGAAACAGAAAAAGAAGAAAAAGCACTTCTAGCAAAAAGCGAAGAGTACGAAAACAACATAGAAGAGCGCCTTGTAAAAGCTTACAAGAGAATACGATCTAGCGTACGTAATGGTCTTGCCATTGTACCTATAGAACGTGGAGCTTCTGGAGGATCTTATTTTACAATACCACCACAGGTACAAGTAGAGATTGCAGGTCGCAAGAAGATTATTACAGATGAGCATTCTGGTCGTATCCTTATAGATAGCGAACTAGCAAATGAGCAAACTGAAAAAATGAATACACTTTTCAGTAAGCTGTAATTATCTTTTTAAATAATATTTAAAAGCCTTCTCACCAGAAGGCTTTTTTTATGCTACAATTTTAACCTACTGCCTATACTGTCATTAACATAACCCTAACAATAACGCACCACGTTATAGTATAGCTTTGTAATAAAATTATCGTTATGAAAATTATTGCAGCAATCACAGCTCTTATCACATTATTGAGTTGTAATTATGACACAAAACCTATGGCAGAACCCACTGCTATGCTTGAGCCGGTAGAAGTTGCCACCCAAAACGGGATGCGCAAGGCATACTTTGCAAGCGGCTGCTTTTGGTGTGTAGAAGCTGTTTTTGAAAGTGTAAAAGGTGTAGATGAAGCCATAAGTGGTTATAGTGGAGGCACAGAAGACAACCCTACTTACAAACAAGTAAGCTACGGAAAAACAACACACGCAGAGGCTGTAGAGGTGATTTACGACCCGGAAGTGATAAGCTATCAGCAATTGGTAGATGTCTTTTTTGGATCACAAGACCCTACGACCAAAAATAGACAAGGACCAGATGCTGGACCACAATACAGATCTATTGCATTTTACCAAAATGAAGATGAGAAGAAAATTATAGAAAATACCATTACGGCATTAAATGAGTCTACATACGACGGCCGTATTGTAACGCAAGTACTTCCCTTTCAGAAATTTTGGATCGCAGAAGCATATCACCAGGATTATGAAAAGAACAACCCAAACAATCCATACATTCAAAACATATCTGTGCCTAGATACAAAAGGTTTGCAGCTAAGTTTCCTGAGTTACTAAAGGATGATGCTCATTAAATTTTTACAGCTTTAATTTCAAAAATTAAAGGATACAAACGGTCTTTACTCACGTAGAGACCGTTTTCATTTTTTACCAGATCTGGCAACACATCATATGGAGCGCCATCGTGCTCTCGCATATATTGTATCTGTAAGCCAGCTTCTGCTAGGGCAGTCACGACCTCCCCTAGACCGTGATTCCAGCCATATTCTTTACTCACCATCTGGGCATCTTCTTGCGCATAGGTACCCTCGTACTCCTCATAAATCACTTCTTCTTGTGCATAACCATAACGCATCTCAGGTTGCTTTTTTGTATAATCAAACATCCAGACTATGGGATGAAATTCTACCATATAAAACTCCCCTCCCACCTCAAGGCGATCTGCGATAACTTGTGCCCAAGGTTTTAAATCTGGAAGCCAGCCTATAACTCCATAACTTGTAAATACAATATCAAACTTTTCTTGTACATAGTTATTTGTATCGAGTACATTACAGCACACAAATTTTGCCGATAGATTAAGTTCTTTATTTAGCTTTCGCGAAAGCGTAATCGCCTCATCACTTATATCTACTCCCGTACAGAGGGCTCCCATCCTTGCCCAGCTCAAGGTATCTTGTCCAAAATGACACTGCAAATGCAAGAGTGATTTACCAGTAACATCACCTAGTGCATCAAGCTCATATGAGTTAAGCGAACTTTTACCAGACATAAATCCTTTCATATTATAAAAGTCACTTGCGGCGTGGATAGCTACTTTCTTATTCCAGGTTTCTTTATTTGTAGCAAAGTAATCTTGATGCTCTTTTGACATATTCCGTATTTTTGAAATGATGAAAAAGATACTACATTTTAATAAAGTAGCCATTAATGCAATGCCCTCTCGGTACAGAGCAAATTTTATTAATAGCATTACGGGTTTTAAGAGTGCAAACCTTATAGGCACCATCTCTCCAGAGGGAACAGAAAACATAGCAGTTATAAGTAGTATCACGCACATAGGGAGCAACCCGCCACTACTAAGCTATATCACAAGACCCATTACAGTAGCTAGGCATACGTATAGCAATATAAAAGAAACAGGGGTCTTTACCGTAAATCACATACATAGCAATATCATAAACCAGTCTCACCAGACGGCTGCAGCTTATGACAGTAACACATCTGAGTTTAACGCCGTGGGGCTTACAGCAGCATATCGTGATGATTTTAAAGCTCCTTTTGTAAAAGAAGCACACATACAGCTTGCTTGCGAGTACGTAAACGAGTACGAGATTAAAGAAAATGGCACCATACTCGTAATAGGTGCAATTACAAATATTACCATTCCCGAAGAGACTTTATATGGAGATGGCTGGGTGCACTTACAAAAGGCAGACGGCGTAGCTATTAATGGGCTAGATGGGTATACTTCTCCTCAAATAATAGACAGATTTACCTACGCAAAGCCAGATAAAAAAGCGACATCTATTTTAGACAAGTAGAGGTAAATAGGCTGTATAGAGTATCTTTGTTACGCTTTCGCGAAAGCATAAAAATTCACATTATGAAACTATCAAGCATTCCTAAAATAAAACATACAGAAGCAAATAACTTTTTCTTACTCTGCGGCCCTTGTGCTATTGAGGGAGAAGATATGGCTATGCGCATTGCCGAAAAGGTGGTAACCATTACAGATAAGTTATCTATTCCTTACGTTTTTAAAGGAAGTTTTAGAAAAGCAAACCGTAGTCGCATAGACAGTTTTACGGGCATAGGTGATGAGAAGGCTCTTGAGATACTCGCAAAGGTTTCTTCGGTATTTGATATTCCTACGGTAACAGACATTCACGAAAGCTCTGATGCGGCACTCGCTGCACAGTATGTAGATGTACTTCAGATCCCTGCTTTTTTAGTTCGCCAGACATCGCTAGTCGTTGCCGCGGCCGAAACAGGCAAAGTGGTAAACCTCAAGAAAGGGCAGTTTATGTCACCAGAGGCTATGCAACACGCTGTGCGCAAGGTACACGATAGTGGTAATGAAAATGCCTGGATTACAGATAGAGGTACAATGTTTGGATACCAAGATATGATTGTAGACTTTAGAGGAATCCCTACGATGCGCTCATTTGCTCCTACCGTGCTTGACGTGACACACTCACTACAGCAACCTAACCAGTCTAGTGGTGTTACGGGAGGAAGACCAGATATGATAGAAACTATTGCCAGAGCAGGTATTGTAAATAATGTAGACGGATTATTTATAGAAACTCATTTTGACCCGGCAAATGCAAAGAGTGATGGGGCAAATATGCTTGATCTCGCTCACCTAGAGCGACTACTTTCTAACCTTGTAGCGATTAGAAAAACAATCACGAGCTTATAGTTATAAGATACAAATTTAGATTGCTATAAACGATAAAGGGCACGTATCTTGCTTAACAAATATTTCGCAACTACATCTACTCCTTTTTTGTAACTTCGTTTCATATGTTAAAACAACAGCTCAATTTTAAACTTTCTCAAAAGCTATCTCCACAGCAAATACAGCTTATGAAGCTTATCCAGCTTCCTACGCAAGCGTTTGAGCAAAAGATAAAGCAAGAGCTAGAAGAAAACCCTGCCCTAGATAGCGGTAAAGAAGAGGTTCAAGATGACTTTGAAGAGTTTGATAACACAGATGATTTTGACGAAGCACCAGAGGTAGAAATTAATGTAGATGATTATCTCAGTGATGATGAGATACCAGAGTATCGCCTAAGCGCAAATAATTACAGTGCAGATGACGAGGATAAACAAGTACCCTATGCCTCAGGAACATCTTTTAACCAATACCTAAAAACCCAACTCAACACGATGCGTATCTCACCAGAGGAGCGTAGCGTTGCAGAGTTTATTATAGGCTCACTAGATGAAGCTGGATATTTAAGGCGTCCCATATTAGATCTTATGGATGACCTAGCATTTACCCAAAACATCTACACCACAGAAGAGACTATAGAAAAAATGCTTTCTAAAGTACAAGATCTTGATCCTGCGGGCGTAGGAGCCCGCAATCTTCAAGAGTGTCTAGTACTACAACTAGACAGAAAAACACCAACAAAGTCTATCTCACTAGCCATAGAAATACTTGAGAAGTCTTTTGACCATTTTAGCAAGAAGCATTATAAAAAGTTAATGGCTAAGTTCCATATCACAGAAGAAGAACTTAAAGACGCCATACACGAGATAGAACACCTTAACCCAAGACCAGGCGGATCTTACTCGAGCAATACAAAAATAGTAGAGCACGTAGTACCAGATTTTACCATAAGAATTGTAGACGGAGAACTTGAGCTATCACTTAATGGACGCAATGCTCCAGAACTTAAAATCTCTAGAGATTATAGCAATATGCTTAAAGGGTATAAAGAGTCTAAAGAGCGCACAAAAGCACAAAAAGATGCTGTGCTTTTTATAAAACAAAAACTTGATGCCGCAAGGTGGTTTATAGAAGCCATTATACAACGCCAGCAGACCTTATTTGTCACGATGAGCTCTATAATGAACTACCAGAAAAAATACTTTCTAACTGGTGATGAGCGCAATCTACGCCCTATGATTCTTAAAGATATAGCTACAGAGATAGGTATGGATGTCTCTACAGTATCACGTGTAGCAAACAGTAAGTATGTAGACACACCTTACGGAACAAAACTCATTAAAAACTTCTTTTCTGAAAGTATGACTAATGATCAAGGTGAAGAAGTATCTACACGCGAGATTAAAAAAATACTTGAAACGGTTATCGAAGAGGAAGATAAGCGCAAGCCACTCACAGATGACAAGCTTGCCGGCATTCTTAAAGAAAAAGGATATCCTATAGCCCGCAGAACGGTTGCCAAATATAGAGAACAGCTAGAACTCCCAGTAGCACGACTTCGAAAGCAAATTTAATGAAGTTTTTCATACGTAGCTTTTCCTATATTTTTCACCCACTTTTTATGCCATTAGTAGGAGTGTTACTCTACTTCTATATTTCACCTAGATATTTCAATCCTGAATTTTTATACTCAAAAGTTTTTGCCACAGTCATTATGACTACTGTCATTCCTATTTTGAGTTACTTTATGCTTAAAAATCTGCAACTAGTTACAACAATTCATCTTAAAGAAGTAAAAGAGCGCAGGTGGCCTTTACTACTGCAGATGCTTTTTACCTTTATCTTAATAAGACTCATCTTTGACGGCTACGAGATACCAGAATTATATTACTTCTTTGTAGGCATACTAGGCGCAAGTACTGGAGCATTTTTGCTAGCATTACTTAAATTTAAGGCAAGCCTTCATATGATAGCGCTATCTGGAGTCCTATTTTTTGTAGTAGGTCTTAGCTTACATTTTGGCATCAACCTCTTGCTTCTTATAGCTGGCTTTATTTTTGCCTGTGGCGCGACTGCTACTTCTAGATTAGATATGCGAGCACATACTCCTGCAGAGCTTGTTGTAGGGTTTATTGTAGGCGCAGTATCGCAGTTTATGGTGTATAGTTACTGGATATAGAAAATTACGCTTTCGCGAAAGCGTAACATTATAAGAAGTAAAAAACTAACCCTAAACGCATCACTTGAATACCTACCTTCTCTGTATTGAGCAATGCATCATCATTAAAAAGGGTATTTAAACCATAATATCCTTGAAAATTAAATGCTCCATAGCCAAAAGAAAATGAAGGCCCATATTGAAACTTATTAATTTCAGGTATATCTGAACTTGTGATATCTGACACATCATCTTGATAGGTAGATTTAAATCTAAGCACATAGCCCAACTTCATCCCTACGTGTATACGCCAAAAACTATACTTTGTTGCAGTAGATGTTCTCCACCTATACTCTAGAGGCATTTCTAATGTGTAACTAGTAAATCTATTTGTAACATTCTCCACACTCTCGTCTACAATGGCAAATGTAGAAGTCTCGCTTCCAGATTGAGTTGCGATGAGAAGATTTTGATTATAGGTATCTAAGGCCATTCCAATACCTATACCTATAGCCTTATTACGTCTTTTATTTATCGGAAAATCTCTTATAACACCAGCTTGTATGCCAGCACTGAGACCATTCTGCTCAAAACCAGAAGGCTTATCACCAAGCAGATTAAAGGTGATACCTACATACACTTGGTCTTCCCTATATAAAGAATCTACAACTGGAGTGTCTGGCACATCAATATCTTGCGCGAGGGTTGCAATTGTACTTAGACATATAAAGATGTAAAGGAGATACTTCAAGAATAATAGTTTATTACAAATATAACAGAATTGCCGCTGGCAAAATTGCATAAAAAAACACCTTAAGTTACCTCAAGGTGTTTTTTTACTAATTTAACTATCGACTACTGAGTTACAGCGTCTTCAGTTTGAGTAGTGATGTAAATCACTTTTAACATATTAGCTTGTCTTAGTTCTTGCTTTACGTCATATACAAGACCAGAGTTAGTTTCCTTATCTACTTTAAAGGCTACCATTACTCTATCTTTAAGCTCATCTCTAAGCTTCTCACGTTCTTCAAGAATAGCAGGCTGTACTTCGTTTATATTTACGAATTTGTCTCCTATTTGAATTTTACCTTCTGTACCGAATTGCTTATACCCTTCTCCAGGTTTCCCTCCAAAGATGTATACACTTCTGTCCTTCTGTAGCTTCTCTGTTTGATCTGCCGCTGGTAAAATTTGCGCCACTTTTACGTCATTTTTACGTAAAACTGTTGCCACCATAAAGAAGAATAATAACATAAATACAATATCTGGTAGGGAAGCCGTGTTTACCGCTGGTAACTCTTTAGACCCGCCTTTTCTAAATTTTGACATAATATTTTTATTTTATAATTCTACTTATGATTGAGGATCTATTTCAGAAAGTTTCTGAGGGTACATTTTCTTGATAACATCAAGTTTTTCTTTTGCACTCTCTTCGTTTCCTTTATAAACTCCTTCGTCTATAGCTTTCTTTACTTCTGTGAATTTCCAACCGTATAAACGTTGTGACTCTCTATCACGTAAAGAATTGTATGCTCCTACAAGCTCATTTTGAACTGTAATATATGTATCGTAAGATGTCTCACGGTCATTTTTTACAGTTACAATAGCCTTGTCTGGAAAGTCTGACGAACTAGGGTCACGCTCTCCTTGACAGTAATCACAATACCCTTCTTGCCCTTTTGGTACACCTCCATTATCTAAGAAGGCGATAGCTGCCTCTTGAAGATCTTTCATCTCCATAGGCTTATCTTCAACCAAAAGTTCATCGTTTTTATTTACGATAACTACAAAAAGGTTCTTTTCTTTAATGATAGGAGGCTCCACATTTTCAGGCTGCTCTGGCGGTAACGCTCTTACAAGTCCTCTATCTTTCTCAATGGTAGTTGTTACCAAGAAGAAGATAAGTAGTAAGAATGCGATGTCTGCCATAGACCCTGCATTAATTTCTGGTGCATTTCTCCTAGCCATAATTATTTATTTACAAGTTTCTTAGCTCCTGATACTAGCATAAGTATAATTGCAATTGCTGCAAGAATAAAGAATGCGTTTATACCAGCGCTTACCCACTGTGAACCACTAGCAGAAAGAACTTCTCCGTCTTTCATTGGTACTTCTTCTGCTCCGCTTGCAGCGAAGTAAGAAATAGCAACGATAAGCAAGAAAGATCCAGCTCCTACAAGTGTGTTTTTTGCATTACCCGAAAATAGACCTTTGAGAACAAAGACTACTACGAGTACTAAAGCGATACCTATAACCGCCCAAGCAAGGAGGATCATTATATCGACAAGGTTCTGTGAATCACCACCTACGATGGCATCATTGTTTGCCCATACCATACCTGCTACAACTAATGCTGCAACACCTACGATAGCCACAATGAATTTTAAAATTTTATGTAATCCCATAATATGTATGAATTTTTAAGATTACTATATATTACTTCTTGTAACGTACAAGCATATCCATCAATGTGATAGATGCATCTTCCATATCGTTTACGATACTGTCAATTTTTGCAATAATATAGTTATAGAATATTTGAAGAATAATAGCCACTATCAGTCCAAATACTGTTGTAAGAAGTGCTACTTTAATACCTCCGGCAACTAGTGCAGGGTTCATATCTCCAGCTGCTTCAATTCTATCGAAGGCTTGGATCATCCCGATTACCGTACCCATAAACCCAAGCATAGGTGCAAGAGCAATAAATAATGATACCCAAGATACGTTTTTCTCAAGTTGTCCCATTTGAACACCTCCGTAAGCTACAACAGCTTTTTCTGCAGAGTCAAGACCTTCGTCTACTCTATCAAGACCTTGGTAGTATATAGATGCTACTGGTCCTTTTGTGTTACGACATACCTCTTTTGCTGCTTCTACACCACCACTGTTAAGTGCATCTTCTACTTCTTGTTGAAGTTTCTTTGTGTTAGTAGAGGCTAAGTTTAAATATATAATACGCTCAATTGCAATTGCAAGACCTAATATTAAACATAAAAGTACAATTCCCATAAATCCAGGACCTCCTTCTATAAATCGTTTTTTCAAATCTTGTGTAAAAGAAAGTTCCTCTGCTGCTGCGTCATCTTGAAAAGAAGAACCAGCATCTACATTTGCAACTATTTGTTGAATCTGTACTGGAAGTGTTGTTTGTGCGTTGCTTGCGTTAGCGGTAAATGTGCTTAACACTACTACAGCGGCAACTGCCATGATAGAGAATAATTTTTTCATTGCTCTTGATCTTAAAGTTTAAATTAGTAAAGGGTTAAATATAGTAATTAATTAGATTATGTGTAACAAATATAGAAAAGCATCGTCTTATTTATTTACAATTAATTTAGTATGTAATTACTAAATCATACAGTGAATGTGTAAAACAGATACCAAATATTTACTTCACAAAGCTTAGTACAAGTAATAACCCAAGTATATTACTCGTAGAATCAGCAAGTATAGCAAAGTAAAAGGGGAATATTAGCATAGCAAGCTATTTTTTTACTAGAAGCAATCAACATTTTAACAAACGCCAGTTGTATTGCTTTATTAATTAACAGTTTAGTAATATGTTAATGGTGATAACTAATCAACCTAGCTCCTACCCCACTCCAAAACAAAGAAACCCTGTTAGACAATTCTGTTAAAATATTATAGGGCTAAGATTCAACACCAAAGACTTCAAGCCAGGGTATTTTAATATGTTATGAGACAAATACAACATTGCTACATATTAAGGTAATGCAATTGCACTATAATCGTTAGACAGCCCACCTCTAACAAAGTAATTTAAAACTTAGGAAAATGTAAGTGCCTTTAACGACCAATTTGGTTGAGCTAGCCTTTTTTGAGTTACAAATAATTTTTTATACCCCTTTTTATGCCCCTTCAATCAAAAAACCCACTAAACAGTGGGCTTCAAAAGATTATCGCAGAAAGGAAGGGATTCGAACCCTCGATACGTTTCCGTATACACGCTTTCCAAGCGTGCGCCTTAAGCCACTCGGCCACCTTTCTATTATTAATTTTCGCGAAAGCGTACTAAAAACAATCGCTATATATTAAGGAGTGCGAATTAACAAAAAAACCTCGAAGCACTAAAAGTTTAGCTCATAATTATGACATCTCTCCGCGCAGTGATGTTTCAAAAACTGTTTTGAAAACTTTAGGCCCTAAATTTTGTCCTAAGAGGTACATCATTTTTGCTATTGCGGCTTCAGAGGTGATATCGCCTCCATTAATAACTCCCATTTTTTTAAGGGCTACGCTGGTTTCATAATTACCCATATGAACACTGCCTGAGATACATTGTGTCACATTTACTACAGGCACTCCCCTCTTTATAGTTGCCTTAAGTGCATCTATAAACCACTGCTCTGTTGTAGTATTTCCAGCTCCAAAAGTTTCTAACACCACTCCTCGCACACAAGGTACATTGAGCATTGCCTCTACAAGGCACTGTGAGATACCTGGATATATCTTAAGTAGTAAGACTTCTGTTACTAGTTTTTTATGAACTTTGAGTTGCTTTTTATTTGGTTTCCAGAGGGCGTCTTCATTAATTGTGAGATGCACACCTGAGGTTAAAAGCTCTGGATGGTTAGGCGAAGTGAAGGCTTCAAAATTTTCTGCACTAATTTTTGAGGTACGATTTGCCCTGTAAAGCTTGTACTCAAAGTATAAACACACTTCTGTTATGAGTGGCCTATTCCTTTTTCTTAAGGCAGCTACCTGTACGGCTGTTATAAGATTCTCTTTTGCATCTGTGCGTAAGTCTCCTATAGGTAACTGCGAACCTGTAAATACCACGGGTTTACTTAAATTCTCTAGCATAAAACTCACGGCAGATGCGCTATAACTCATCGTGTCACTCCCGTGCAAGACTACAAAGCCATCATATGCATCATAACCTTGCTCTATAAAATCACATAATTGATTCCAGTATGCAGGATTCATATTAGACGAGTCTATCACAGTCTCAAAAGAGGCGGTGCTTATCTCACAATCCAGCAACCGTAACTCTGGTATTTTATCTAGTAGCTCATCGAAATCAAAGGCTTTGAGCGCTCCCGTCTCATAGTCTTTAATCATACCTATGGTACCACCAGTGTATATTAAAAGGATTTTTGCTTTACTCATAACTTTTCGGCTTGCAACACGGGGTTTGCATACATTAATAAGAAGCTGTCTACTTCCATTTGCTTAGACAAATCAACACGTACTTCTAGTCTACGCTCAAAATGACGTAGTTCCTTAGTATCATATTTGTCCTTATACTTATCTGTTTTATGATAGAGATCATAAGCGATGTAGTTTGTAGGCCAGAGCTTATAATTCTTCCAGATTACTTTATCTAATTCACTAGCAAAGGCTTGTAACTTCTCATTGTCACTATCATACTTGTCTTCAATATCATCATATACCTTTTCTGGTAACGCTGATGCGGCGATGTGAATGTTACGTTTATTGCCTAGCGCTCCTTTAAGTATGCTATTAAAATCTTCATTTGCCGTTTTTATATAAGGCAGGTTCTCTCTTTTGGCAACAATTTCTGGCACTTTTAATATATCTGTAGGATCATACTCATAAGATATTGCCACACCTATGACGCTCAACTCACGTAGGTAAGTCATAAGCGGTGTCTTACCACGAGCCATAGTAATCATTTTAAGAACACCCTGCTGCGTCTTATCAAGACCATCTTTTGTTCTTCCCTCTCGCTGTGCTACCCATACAGATCTATTAGACTGTAGTAAAAATTTAATATAACTAGAAAGCAGCTTAGAACTCATAAGCAACTCCCTAGGCGACTGATCTCTTAAGACTAAAAAGTTTCTATTAAGTTTAGACAACTCCATTAAGAAATCTTTTTGCACCAGATTATCACCTATAGCAGAGGCTGTGGTGATAAGCTTATGATCTATAAGCGTCATATTGAGTAATGACGTATCTAAGACAATATCACGATGATTTGATAAATAGAGGTAAGATTGCTTTCGCGAAAGCGCACTAAAACCACTTTGAGTAAATCCTTCTGAGCTTTTATCAAGTAGGTTACTCACAGACTTATAAATCACCTTCTCTTGAAAATCTGCAATAGAGTGACACGTTTTAAACACTTCTAGAATTTGCTCTTGCGAGAAATCTGGAAATGTAAATTGTAATAACACTCTAAACATAGGGTGTCTGGCTGCTCTTAAAAGTGCCTCATTAACCTCCTGGTCGTGGTATGGGCGTATGTGATCGTATCTGTTCAATTTAGTTTGGATTGGTCCCCACAAAAGAACAAAATATTTTATGCCTGAGTTACCTATTTACAATAAGATACTATGCGTGCTTTGTAAAAAAAATGTTATCTGCATTTTTACTGGTAATAGCAGCAATCTCGTCTAGCGGTTTTTGATAAATAGTCGCTAGCTTTTCTGCCACGAGCACTAGGTAACTACTCTCATTTCTCTTACCGCGATATGGTACGGGACTTAAGTAAGGAGCGTCTGTCTCTAGCACTATGTGCTCCAGCGGTATTTCTGCAAGAAACTGATCTATCTTACCATTTTTAAAGGTCGCCACGCCTCCTATACCCAACTTCATATTATAGCTTATCGCTTTTCCCGCTTGTTCTTTTGTACCCGTAAAACAATGAAAAATCCCAAAAAGATCATCGCCCTTCTCACTTTCTAATATTTCAAAAACCTCGTCAAAAGCCTCACGACAGTGTATCACTATGGGTTTTTTATATTTTTTTGCTAGTTGGATCTGTCTAGTAAATGCATCTTGCTGTATTACAAGAGTAGACTTATCCCAGTACAAATCAATCCCTATCTCCCCTACCGCATAAAAGTCACGTGTTGCAAACTGTGCTTCTATGTGAGCAAGTTCTTCTTCATAGTTTTCCTTTACGTGTGTGGGATGTAACCCCATCATAAGGTACACGGTATCTGGATGTGCCTTTTCTAGCGCATACATACGCTCTGTATACGCCGAGTCTATTGCTGGTATAAAAAAACGAGTCACGCCAGCATCTATGGCGCGCTGTATCATCTCTGCTTGATCTTCGTCAAAAGACTCACTGTATAAATGGGTATGTGTATCTGTAAAAGTCATAGATGGCAAAAATACTTTGCCACGAGAAGGAAGTAAAATGATTTTGCCTCTTTTTTCAAAAATCATTTAGTTGCCACGCGGTGTATAAACGATTGTATTATTTTTGATAGAAATCACACACTATATGCCCTCACTACGCCAGTTCTTATTATCAAAAGGTTATTGCCGCTCACGGCTGTTTCCTACCGTAACAAATCACCTTGAGATGAAGGCAAAAATTAATGGTATAGAAGGGTCTTTTATACTAGACACTGGCGCCTCTAGTTCTTGTATAGATTTTAGCCACGCAGATCTTTTTGGCTTATTGCAAGAAGATAGTGAGGTGCTAGCCGCAGGCGCGGGAGCAACCGGTATGGAGACCAAACTATCTCGCAATAATTCTCTAAAAATCCAGAAGTGGCAGTATAAAAAACTTGATATCGTTCTCTTTGATATGTCACACGTAAACACTGCACTAATCGCTCACAATGCAGCGCCTGTACACGGTATTCTGGGTGCAGATGTTTTAAACGCAGGCAAGGGCATTATAGATTATCAATACAACTGCTTATACCTCAAGTAAGATATAAGTGTGAGATGGTTTTTTTTACGCTTTCGCGAAAGCGTAATTACCCCTACACTAAAGCTCCTATATTTTTCACAATTGTTCCTTAAGATTGGGTTAAAGACAGTAAGTTAAGCGGGTTTATTTAACATATTTGTAAAAAACCAACTCATATGGCTATTCTAGGTTCTATTATAAAAGGTGCAATTGATCTTAAAGACACACTCACCACAAGCTCAAACCCAGTTGAAGAGCAAGAGAACGTGTTACGTACAATGCTCGACACAGCAAAGGATACATCCTTTGGCATCTATTACGGCTTTTCAAAAATTCTAGAAGAAGATAATGTAAGCGAGGCTTACAAAAAAGCGATACCCTACCACGATTATAATCAAATGAATGATATGTGGTGGAAACGCATCAAGGAAGGCCTAGAAAATATCACCTGGCCTGGTAAGCCACATTATTTTGCATTATCAAGTGGGACTACAGGTAAAACTAGTAAACGCATACCTGTGACCGAAGATATGGTAGCAGCTATAAGAACGACTAGTATTGCACAAGTATCTGCGCTGGCACATTATGATTTACCTACAGACTTTTTTGACAAAGAAGTTATGGCGCTAGGAAGCTCTACAGACCTCGCCAAAAATGACGAATTTCTTGAGGGAGAAATAAGCGGCATCACAGCTAGCAATATCCCCTTCTGGTTTAAAGGTTTTTATAAACCTGGAGAAGAAATAGCAAAAATAGACAACTGGGATGAGCGTGTTAAAACCATCGCAGAAAATGCAAAGTCTTGGGATATAGGAGCCTTAAGTGGTATCCCATCTTGGATGGAGCTTATGCTCAAGGAAGTAATAGCCTACCATAATGTAGACAACATACACGACATCTGGCCTAACCTGCAGGTCTTTACCAGTGGAGGTGTAGCTTTTCAACCCTATGAGAAAAGCTTTAGACAGCTACTAGGTCGAGACATTACCATTATAGACACCTACCTAGCATCCGAAGGTTTTATGGCATACCAGAGCAGACCAGAAACAGCATCTATGAAGCTCAGCACAGATGCCGGCGTCTATTTTGAATTTGTACCATTTAAACCTGAATATATTAATGAAGATGGCTCGCTCTCACAAGATGCACCTGCGCTTACACTTAACGAAGTAGAAACAGGAGTAGACTATGTACTTATCATAAGTACTGTCTCTGGAGCGTGGAGATATCTCATAGGCGACACCATAGCATTTACAGATGTGGAGAGAGCCGAGATTAAAATCACCGGACGAACAAAATTCTTCCTTAACGTTGTAGGCTCACAACTTTCTGTAAACAAAATGGAAGATGCGCTAAGAGATTTAGAAGAAAAGTTTGACATTAAAATACCGGAGTTTACACTGAGTGCAAAAAAAATAGATGGTGAGTTTTACCACTGCTGGTATTTAGGAACAACAGCCACCACTAGCGAGACAGATCTTGCTAAGGCTCTTGATGAATCTCTTAAAAATGCCAATAAAAATTACGGTGTAGCCAGAGGCAAATCCCTAAAAGGTGTAAAGGTGACTACTATAGACCCAAATGTCTTTCACGAGTGGAGTGGCGCAAATAAGAAAAAAGGTGGCCAGGTAAAGATGGAAAAAGTAATGGGAGAAGAAAAGTTTTTGGATTTTGAAGCTTTTATAAACAAACAATAAACCCCAGCTATAGCTTAATCGTTCTCAAGCAGGTGCATCACCTCCTCTGGCGACATATATAAACTACGCAAACGTTGCTTATACTTCTCAGAGATATGAGCGTGATCTAGTATAAAATTCTTTGTTTTTAAAATGTATGACCCCATACCGTGGGTAATTGCATACACATCTGCAGTGCGCTCTACTTCTTTAATATGAGCACCAGAGTACAAATATTTAACACCAAAAACCAGCATCCCGAAGGCAGAGCGCTCCCTATAATCCATCACGTGACCCAGCTCGTGACCAAGCCATCCTATTACCACATCGCTGGGCACTTCAGAAAAGTTGAGCTCCTCTTGATCTATTTGTATCTTTCTTGAGATTAAAATAATGTAAGATCTATTTTTTCTAGATTTAAAAAAGCTAGCCCACTTAGGCTGTGCCTGCATAGTAGACTTTCTTATATTGTTCTTAAATTGAAAAGTAATATCTGCATCCCACAATTCTGGGTAGTGCTCTAAGGCAATAATTGCCTCATCATAAATCTCTTTTGGGATCTGCTTATTTTCTAGATTGAGCATTCCATCTTCAAGCGTTACTTCTACTTTTTCTTCCATATATTTAAGATACAATTTATCACTTTGCACTGCTGTTAAGACCATACTAAAGTTAGTTATGGTTATCAAAAAGCAATGTGTATCTTCATAGCTCAAACTTTCACAATGAAAAACTATACGCTTATTGCTATTTTATTTTGTTGCGCTTTCGCGAAAGCGTACTCACAACAATTATCTGGACCAGAGCTCGTGGCAAAATCTATAGCCTATCACGACCCAAATAGCAACTGGGAGACTTTTACTGGAGAATTTACACTCGTACTTGATATGCCAGATAAACCAGATCGCAAAAGTGTAATTACACTAGATTTACCCAGAGAATACTTTAATGTAACTACAACACAAGATGGCAAAACCAGCTTTAGAGAACTTCTAGGCACTGGTTGCAAATACACAAACGAAGCTGGAGAGGTCGTAACAAGCACCACTGCAGATGAGGATTGTGAACGCACTGTAATGTTCAGAAATTATTACTCATACCTCTACGGTTTACCTATGAAGCTCACAGATAAAGGAACTATTATCGAGAAGGATGTTAAAAAGCACACCCTCAAAGGAAAAGAATACCTAGTAGCACGTGTGCGCTATGATAAAAATGTAGGCACAGATGTGTGGCAGTTTTATTTTGACCCAGAGACGTATGCAATGGAGGTATATCAATTTTTTAAGGGTGATGATGAGACTACGGGTGAGTACATACTCCTTACTGATCTTGCTACTATAGGAGGTATAAAAATGCCTAAAGACCGAGCTTGGTATTATAATAAAAATGATGGCTATCTAGGTACAGATAAAATCAAGGTAAACTAAGCTAGTTATGCTCCACTGTAAATGTGGCTTGCTTATAGTTACTCATACTACAGTACTCTTTATGTAGAGAAGCTGCAAATTGTCTTATATCCTTATAATGTTTATAATCTGGATGCAAGGCGTCGTTAAAATCTTCATCTGTTATAAGTAATGCAATATACCAGGTATCACCATAATCCCTAAATGGGTCATCATTAAAGACGGGCGGTACACCATTTTCTTCAAGCAACTTATTTGCTAGTGGTCTCAATAAATTGACCGTTTGCGTTTTCTTTCCCACTTCATAAAATGAGACATAGTAAGCTTCGTTACTAATAAGTACGCGCACATTATCTTCTACATAGTTATGATTGAGATCATATTTAGTATTTACATACTCATAAAACTCATTTGCATCCTTAGGGTCTGTAAATAGATATGCATATCTATTAGGCAGTTTTCTATTAAACTTTTTTGCTTTTTTAACCTTACCCTCACTCAGGTTAGGCGCCACCGCTACAGGAAAGCAAGATTGCAATAAAAAGGCACAACAAAACGCTAGTAATATTCTCATAAGAAGTGTTTTGTCTCTTGCATCAAACAACATACCAAACACCTAAACCTCAATAAAGTTTGTATAACCATAAAAACCCTTACCGCATTGCGGTAAGGGTTTTATATAATGAGATAGTAATTATCTTAGTTGCTTATGCCTCAAAAGGCACTACAGAAACGTAAGATTTATTGTCTCTTTTCTTTTGGAATTTTACAACACCATCCACTTTTGCGTGAAGTGTGTGATCTTTTCCTCCGTACACGTTTTCACCTGGGTGATGCGTGTTACCTCTTTGACGTACGATGATGTTCCCTGCGATTGCAGCCTGTCCTCCAAAGATCTTAACACCTAAGCGTTTCGATTCTGATTCACGACCGTTTTTAGAACTACCAACTCCTTTTTTGTGAGCCATCTTGTTTCGGTTTTATAAGTTATACTTGATGGTATTGCAATTATGCTTTACCACCGTCTAATTCGTCTTGCCATTTTTTAAGCTCATCCCACTTACCATCTGCAGCCATTTGTGCTTGTGCTGGCCAAGTGTCTGTTACGTGGTTTCCACGTACACCTGCGATGATTTCAGAAATCTTAGCAGCGTCAGTTTTTGCAAGTTTTGCAAATGTATCAATACCAGCCTCAACAAGAGTTGATGCGATTTTTGGTCCAATACCTTCCACTTTTTTAAGATCGTCAGCTTTGGCAGCTTTTTTAGGAGCAGCCTTTTTTGCTTCTGCCTTTGGTGCAGCTTCCTTTGCAGGAGCAGCAGCTTTAGGTGCAGCTTTTGCTTCTTTTTTTGGAGCAGCTTTCTTAGCTCCAGAAGTAGCGATACTTTCAATTACGATTTCAGTAAGTGACTGGCGGTGACCGTTCTTAACACGGTATCCTTTACGTCTTTTCTTTTTGAAAACGATTACTTTGTCACCTTTAAGGTGTCTTAAGACTTTAGCTCCTACTAGAGCTCCGTCTATAGCTGGGGCGCCTAAAGTGATGTTAGACCCGTCTCCTACTAAAAGTACTTTGTCGAAATCGACAGTTTTCCCTTCTTCGGTAGATAGGCGGTTAACAAAGACTTTTTGGTCTTTTGCAACTTTAAATTGCTGCCCTGCTATCTCTACAATTGCGTACATAGCGATTAATTAAATATTGTTATTACACTAATAAAAGCCTAAGCCTCTCAGTTTAAGCGGGTGCAAATATACTATTTATCTTGTGATTTACAATCGTAAACTATGTTTTTTTGAGCTATTTAATAAAACTAAGAACTCCGCCATCTGGCGGAGTTCTTAGTTTCCTTTTTCTAAATGAGGATTATCTAATAACCGGTCCTCTCTCTCGTAATACCTTCTTTGTTCCCTCCGTATTCCAGCTAGGTTTAAAAAGCTGCATAAAACATAATGATAAACATATAGCGGTAGAAAATCCTCCTATTGCGACTGTAAATATTACAGAACCTATACTTGTATTATACGTTTTCTCCCAAGGCCCTATGAGACCGTCTAGAAAATCTGGGTTAATATTACCAGCATATAGTGCAAAAAATGCTGTAAATAATATAGTAGCAATAAATCCTGATACCACTCCATTAGTAAGTCCGTCTGTGTAGCTAAAAGCAGATCCGTTCTTAATCTTTGTATACTTAATCACCTCGTAAATACCAAAACCTACAATCACGCCATTAAAGAGCGAGAACATAACATTGGTATGAAGGTTAAATAATGCGAGTACTAAAAAATATGCGATGAGCCCTCCTGCCATTGCGATGGCAAAACGTATGGGCATTGTGAATTTTGACATAATGTTTATCTTTTTTCTTTTAAAGATAAACAAAATATTGAGTAAAAATCATAAGTGACTGTTAAATAACACTTTAACAACCTGTTAAGAAACTCCTAACTTACTGAAGATGTCCCATATAACCACTCCCGCACTTACAGAAATATTAAGAGAATGCTTAGTACCCACCTGCGGAATCTCAAGTACCGTATCACTTAAAGACACAATCTCTTGCTGCACTCCCTTTACCTCATTACCAAAAACAACAGCATACCTCTCCCCTTTTACAGGAGTAAACTTGTCTAGCATTACTGCATCTTCTGCTTGCTCTATAGCACAAAGCTTCACACCTTGTTCTTTTAATTTTTGAGAAAGCGCTACTGAGTCTTCTACATACTCCCACGCTACAGCATCTGTTGCTCCCAGTGCTGTTTTTTGAATATCGCGATGCGGCGGTGTAGCTGTGATACCACACAAATACACCTTTTCAACAAGGAAGGCATCTGCAGTGCGAAAAACCGAACCTACATTGTTGAGACTCCTTATGTTATCCAGCACGATAATAAGTGGCGTTTTTTCTGCCTCCTTAAAATCTGCAACCGTTTTTCTGTTGAGTTCGCTATTCTTAAGCTTTCTATTATTCACGATGATAAAATATCTAGTATGGAGATGGTGTAAAAGATGGTGGTTTACGCTTTCGCGAAAGCGTACTTATACTACTTCTGGTTATACCCAAAACGTTTGAGCTGGCGCTCGCTGCTTCTCCAGTTCTTATTTACTTTTACATAGAGCTCAAGGTGCACCTGCTTACCAAAGAATTTTTCTAAATCCTTACGAGCCTCCACTCCCACTCGCTTAAGCGCAGTTCCTTTATGACCTATAATGATACCTTTCTGGCTATCACGCTCCACCATAATTACAGAGCGCATACGTATGATCTCATCTTCTTCAAAAAAGTCTTCTGTATCTATCTCTACTGCATAAGGAATTTCTTTCTTGTAGTGCATCAAGATTTTCTCACGTATGATCTCATTTACAAAAAAGCGCTCTGGCTTATCTGTAAGTTGGTCTTTAGGGTAAAATGCTGGAGACTCTGGCAATAGCTCTATAATTCTATTAAACACTTGTGGCACACCAAAGTTTTCAAGTGCAGAGATCGCAAAGACCTCAGCATTTGGAACTTTTTCTGACCACAGTTTTAACGCCTCGCCTAGCACCTCTTCATTACCCTTGTCTATTTTATTAATGAGTAATAAAACGGGAATCTTTGCACCACGTATTTTATTAAAAAACGCTTCGTCTTTGAGCTCCTTTTCTCCTAGCTCTACTATGTAAAGTAGCACATCTGCATCTTCAAAGGCGCTTTTTACAAAGTCCATCATAGAGGCTTGTAGCTCGTATGCCGGCTTTATAATACCTGGGGTATCGCTCAAAATCATCTGAAAGTCCTCTCCGTTTACAATACCTAGTATACGGTGACGTGTAGTTTGTGCTTTTGAGGTAATGATACTTAGGCGCTCACCCACAAAGGCATTCATAAGCGTACTTTTACCCACATTTGGGTTTCCTATAATATTTACAAATCCGGCTTTGTGCGACATAGTGTTTCTTTTAGGCAAAGATACTTTAAATAGTACGTTTGCCTTTATGGATATAAAGAGTTATTAATTATGCAAATGATGTGTGGTTATGGGAGGTATTACGCTTTCGCGAAAGCGTACTAATTACGATCTAGGTTTTGCCAGGGCTCTGTCATATAACACGATGCTCCCAGCCACTGCAACATTAAGGCTTAGGGTAGAAGAGAACTTTACAAGAAAGTGAGATCTATCTATCGCTTCACGTGTAAGGCCGTGATCTTCTGCCCCTAGTAAATAAACACAGCGCCTGGGGTGCTCAAAAGTCTCTAGCGGTTGTGCACGCTCATCTAGCTCTACACCTACAATGCGAGCACCTTTAGGTAAGTGGTTAAAAAAGTCATCAAAATTATCATAATGATAATAAGGCATCGCACTTACAGCATTATGTGTATCACTAGCCTGCTTTGCATATCTATTACCTATAGTAAAAATGAAACTAGCACCTAGGTTTTGAGCAGATCGCCACAAGACACCCAGATTTTCTGGTGTTTTACCATTCTGGATACCTATCCCAAAAAACTCATTTGTAAAATTATCTGGCTGCATATATATGAGACTATGATATAAATAAAAAAGAGACCATCATAGCTGAGGCCTCTTTTATTTTACATACTATCTGGTCTACCCTTCAAGCGTTTTTCGATCTTCTTTTTCTTTTCTGTGAGACGCTTCATTGCATCCATTATTTCAGAGTCCTTAGTCTCTTTAAAAATCTCATTCAGTGCAAGAATGAGGCGTTTTGCTTCTCTTGAAGCTGCAACGCGATCACTGGTGGACATATTGCTCATTGAAGCATTCTCAAAAGCCACCGCTTCTTCCATTAATTTCATACAGTATTTCAAATTTTGGCGAATGTAATGTAACTCACCATATTATACAAGATTTACCTATAAATACTTACACTACTCGTATTTAAATAATTGATAATGAAGCACAAAAGGCACGAAAAGTCCTACTTTCGCGGTTAATTAATAGGCTTTTTTACAAAAAGGTAATACCCATTTATTAGCAATATCGCAACATTAGTTACGATTACTGGTATACTTGACAACAATACTCCATACACCACAAAAAATGCACAACCCACTGAGTTTACAATACGTAGTGTACGTATATCTTTAAACAAAAATGACAACAGCACAAATAAACTGGCTAGATAACCGATAATTTCGGTAGGATTAATTTCCATAATACTTGTTTTTAATTTTTTGACACTCTTAAGCTCTCATAATTTATTTCATATCACAAATCATCTAGCGCTTCAAGAACAACAATGTTATTGCATAAAAAAAGTCTCAACTTGTGATTGAGACTTTTTACTTAGTAGCGGGAACTGGACTCGAACCAGTGACCTTCGGGTTATGAGCCCGACGAGCTGCCTACTGCTCTATCCCGCGATGTATGTTCCAGTAACACGTTTCTTGATTAGGCCATCAGTACTGCGTTAATTGGAGTGCAAATATACAACCGTTTTTGTCATATATAAAAGGAAAATGTAGGATATTTTTTTAATTATTCGCAACCATCACATAGACAGGTATATCTGTAACAATATATATAATTGAGAGTAGGTAATACTGTATTAAAATCTCAAATACTACCTCAAGATGTACAAAATAGAAATGAGAAATGACTTATTGTTCAATATCAAGAGCCTCAAAACCTACAAGTTCTTGCGCCTCAAAAGTAGTGCGTACTTCTATAGGGTTGCAACACACCTCACAATCTTCTACATAAACCGTACTCACAGATGGATCTAATAACATAGACACCTCTTCCCAGCAATACGGACATTGAAAAAAATGCTCATACATAATGTAATCTTTTGTTGCGCTTTCGCGAAAGCGTAATTAACCTAGAACTTCACATTAAGTAGTTGCCCTGTGAGCTGCAGCAGTGTTATCTCTGCCAGCTTTGCGGTGTACTTTGCAGCGTTCTTAGTGGTTTGTGCGTTGAGCAAGTTAAGTTGAGCTTGTCTAAACTCTACACTACTCACCTGCCCAAGTTTAAATCGTTCTTGTGATCTATCAAAGTTAGCCTGACTTGTAATTACATTTTGCTCTTGTAGTTCATAAATTTTAAGAGCATTAAGATAATCACCTTTTGCATTTGCTATATCTCTTAGTACTTGCTGTTGTAGCTGTTCTTGAGTATACTTTTGATTTTCTAAAAATATCTTTGCATTTTTTACTCCTATAATAGAGCGGCCTCCGTCAAAGAGATTCCACTGTAGGGTTGCGCCGGTTTGAAAACCTGTAGACGTGCTTGAGGCAAGAAAATTTGTAGCAGGAAAGTTACCCTCTGTCCAGCCATAACTACCTGTAAGACCTATTGTAGGTAAAAGCAAAGATTTAGCTTGTTTAATTTGATAATCACTTATAGTAATATTTTGCTCTGCCTGTAATATAGACACGTTATTTCTTATACCTTCACTTATATAACCTTCTACCTCAAGTGGGTTTACAAAGGTAACTGTAGTATCTGCACTCTTTAAATCTTCTAGCTCTCTTGCGAGCACTACATTAAGATCTCGCTGTGCGTTGCGTAACTGCTGTCTTGTATTAAGAATATTTGTACTATCTGTTACAATATCTACCTGCGCATTGAGCACTTCTAATTTGTTTACTTGGCCATAATCAAATTGATATTGCGCACGCACCTCCCTAGCTTTTGAAATATCTAATGCGGTTTCTAAAACAGCTAAATTTTCTTCTATACGAGCCACTTCATAATACACAGAGAATAATTGAAGCATTACATTCTCTATAGTCTCCCTTGCCTGTAGCTTTGAGAGGCCATATTGCTCTTTTAATGTTTTATAATTATAATATCTACCTAGACCATCAAAAAGCGTATAATTAAGATTTATAGATGCGTTATAACGTGTGGTCTCTGCTCCATCTACAGTGCTTACATTACCATCTTGAAAGGTAGCCTCTTGATCATCTATACTATAATTTACACCTGCATTACCTGTGAGGGATGGCAAGTAGCCACTATTTAATATACTTTTATTGTTTTCGGCTATGGTAACTTGATTATTAGCGAGTAGTATCCCAAAGTTATTCTCAAGCATTATCTGCACGGCTTCTTCTTTTGTGAGCAATTGTGCCGGGAGGTCTTGTGCATACGCTTTCGCGAAAGCAAAAAACAATACCATAGCAACTATACTTTTTATAAAAGATTGTTTCATCTGTTTGCAGTCATTTTAAGTAATAATGTTTCTAGCGTACGTCTTTGCACTAGGTTGTCTTGATTTGCCCTTATGAACTCAATATCATCTATATGAAAAACGAGTTCACCTTCTTCTTCTTCAATCCCGAGCTGGCTACTTAGGTAAGTTTGAGCTCCAGGTAGTCCTCCTTTTTTTATAGTTACTTCATCTCCAGATTTAGTAAGCAAAAAGCTATTAAAATCTAAAAAGCGCTCTATGCCTGATAGCATTTTAAAACCTACAAGTCCAGCAGTAATCATTAACACATACATAAACAACTTATCAAGTCCAAACTCGTTATCGCCGGTAAAAATTGCAACGAGTAGCCAGAAAGCTATAAGCCCTACAAGTGACAGTAACACTCCTAGTACTATGGATATGATATCCATAATTTTTGCTTTGGAAGTGCGCTTTACTATAATCTCTCCTGTGGTTGTGTTTTCTTCATAATGAAAGCCTAGTTCTTCTAGGTTTTCAAGATTTGCGATGGCCGCTTCTTTTTGTGCAATTTGCTCTTCTAGCTTTTCTGTAGAAACATCAATAGATCTATTTCTAATAGTATCTAGCAAGTTAAGTTTTGCTTCGTAAGTAAGCTTGTCGCTATGCTCTAGCACGGCAACAATTTCTCGCGGTGTATGATTTTTATACAAATTCATTTTACGCTATATCTGTTTTAGGCTTAAAGGCAACTTGAAGCTCTTGGTTGTCATTATCGTGCTCTTCTTCCATTTCCTTTACGGCTCTCTCTTGATTTTCTCTAGCTGTCTTTCTTCCCTTCTGTAACATATCTGTAGTGGTCTTTACCCAGTTGCTAAATGATAAAAAGATAGGAAGCATTACAAGCGTAAGTACCGTTGCAAAGCCTATCCCGTATGCAATAGATATTGCCATAGGGATTAAGAACTGTGCTTGTCTACTCTCTTCAAAAATAAGCGGAGCAAGACCAGCAATAGTTGTGATTGAGGTAAGAAAGATAGCTCTAAATCTAGAACGACCAGCATCAAAAATAGCATCCTCAAAGGTCATACCCTCTCTTAGGTTAGTATTAAACTTACCTATAAGTACCAAGCCATCATTAACCATAATCCCTATCAAGGCTATAATACCAAGCATAGATAATATGTTAAGCGGGAAATCGTGTATCCAGTGCCCCCAGGCTACTGCCGGTAAACTCAATGGTATGAGAAGCAATAACATCAACGGCTGACTATAACTTCTAAAGGTAAATGCAATCACTATATAAATAAGTAATAGCACCGTAAGGCCTACAGGTATAAGTGAGTCTGTAAGTTTACCTGCCTCTCTGTTTTGACCTTCGTATGATGGTGTTACTGTAGGATACTTAGATAATATCTCTGGCATCACGTTAGTACGCAAATCTGTCATTACATCTGTGGCACTTACTTCTTTTGGGTTTTTGAGATCTGCAAGTATTTGTATCTCCCTTCTACCCTCAAGGTGGTTTACTGCCACATCACCACGCTCAATAGTGTAAGATGCTATCTCATTGAGAGGCACCTTTGCTCCAGATGGCGTAGTGATACGCATATCATCTAGATTAGATATAGATGATCTATTATCCCGATCATAACGCACCCATACTCTTATCTCATCTTGACCTCTCTGAAAGCGCTGCGCTTGTGCCCCAAAGAATCCTGCTCGTACCTGTGCCATTACAGTTTGCAAATTGAGTCCCAGTGAGTATGCAGACTCGTTGAGCTCTAATCTAATTTCTTTAATACCCGCAGGGTCGTTATCTGTTATATCTTTTAAAACTGGGTTTGTCTCTAAGGACTTCTTCAGTTCTTCCTTTGCGGCTTTAAGCTCTGCAATATTATTACCCAATAGAGAAACAGCTACTGGACTTCCTCCGAAGTTACCTCCACCTCCATACACAAGGCTTTCTTTACCTATAACAGGCCCCACCTTTTCTTGTATCATATTACCTACAATATCTGAGGTCACTTCATTAGGTCGCTCTTCTCCTGGCAATAAATTTATACTCAAAGAGGCTGTAGAGGTACCTGGGCCAATGTTTTTGATAATGTTTTCAAACATTGGGCCGTCTATTTCATTTTTATACTTTTCAGTGAGCTCTTTATTAGTCTCTATAACCTTTTCTTCTATCATAGAGATAATACTATCTGTAATAGCGGCATTTGTACCATTAGGCATTTCAAGACTTATTCTCACATTGTCACTCGCCACTCTCGGGAAAAACGCTCCACGTATAATACCCGCCTCAAAACTCCCAGAAGTGAGTAAAATAAAGGCAATAAAAATTGAGAACATCAAAAACTTATAATCAAGCGCAAACCTTAAAACTGGGCTATACACACGATCACGTAACCAGACCATAATACGGTCTCCAAACTCATTTATATAACGCAGATTTGAGAATAGCTTTGCCATTCCCTTTTTAGGCTTATTACTTTGTGCTCGCAATGCCTTAGAATGTGCAAGGTGAGCTGGCAGTATAATGAGGGCTTCTACAAGAGAAACAAGCAACGTAAGCATTACTATAACCGAAACCTCTCCGAAAAACTCACCTATTCTTCCATCCAAAAATAAGAAAATACCAAAAGCCAGAATCGTTGTAGTGATTGCCGAAAGTATAGGAGGCAACACTTCCATTGTTCCATCTACAGCAGCTTGTATAGGTGTTTTACCACGTTCATAATGCTGGTAGATGTTTTCTGCTATCACAATACCGTCATCTACCAGAATACCTATCACGATGATCATCCCAAATAATGATAATACATTAATCGTCACATTAAAATAGCCTGCAAGCATAAACATCCCTAAGAATGCCACGGGAAGTCCAAAGGCTACCCAGAATGCTAGTCGAGTATTTAAGAATACTGATAGAAACAATAGCACTAAGAGCATCCCTACAATAGCATTTTCAGTAAGGAGGGCAGTACGCTGTACAAGGGTTATAGATAAGTCACTTACAACAGCAAGTTGCACATTATTATATTTAGCATTAAAGTCTTCTATATACACTTTTGCCTTTTCTGCGGCGCCTATAAGATCTTCTGTATTTGTAGAGGTTATCGTCACATTTACAGCAAGATTTCCATTAAAGTAGTTTGCATTAGGTGTTTCAGAAAAACGATCTCTTACCTCTGCCACGTCTTTAAGGCGTATCGTTTGCCCGCTTGCGTCTGATCGCACTATTACATTAGACAACTCATCCCCGTAGTAAGCTCTATTATTTGCACGTATAAGATACTCTTCGGCTTCCGTTTTTATAGACCCGCCTGTAGTGAGAATATTAGATGTGCTTACCGCCTGAGATACATCTGCAAAAGACAAATCGTAAGCAAGTAAACTGTTTTCATTTACAGCTATCTCAATTTCTTCTTCAGGATATCCAGATATTGCTATTTGAGAAATACCATCTATACCCCTCAGGTCATTTTCTACCTGTCGCCCTATTTGTTTTAAAGTCTCAAGCGATACGTTTTCTCCGCTTATAGAAAAAGATATAGTTTGCCTTATAGCCTCAACTTTTGCTACCACTAGAGGCTCCATACCAGAAGGAAATGATGGTACGCGATCTACAGCGTTCTTTACTTCAAGAAGCATAAAATCAATATCCTTCCCTTTTTCTATCTCTACATTTATAGTTCCGCTATTTTCTCGTGAAGTAGATGTTACACGCTCAACGCCATCTAATCCTTTAAGGTTATCTTCTATTTTAAGTACAATACCTTCTTCTACCTCTTGCGGAGATGCACCTGGGTAAGCAACACTTATATTAATATTTTTTGAATCTACTAGTGGAAAGAATGAAGAATTAAGTGACAAGGCACCATAAATACCAAACACCACAAACATTAACACGATAACGTTTACAGCTACGTGATACTTAATAAAATATTCAATGACTTTGCGCATCTTACTCTGCTTCTTCTTGTGATGATTCCTTATCTGAATAGATCTTTACAAGCATACCTGCATATGCTCCAGGTACTGGCTTGCTTACTATCTTTGTACCTTCAGGTATACCCTTTACAACTACTTCCTTATCAGAAAAGTAAACTGGGTTTACCGCTATCACATCTAGGATAGAATCACGCACCATAAAAAGTTCATTATTTGGCTGTAATAATCCTCTTGGTAGGGATATTGCTTCCTGCTCTTCTTTTGCTTGTAGCAATGCCTCTAAGTAAACACCTTCTCTAAGCCCTTCTCCTTGTACTTCTATATAAGCATTTATAGTTTGTGAGTCTTGATTTATATTACCATTAACTCGAGTTACCTTACCAGTATAGGTTTGCTTGCCGTCTATGGTAGATAGTGTCACCTCATTGTTTACTTGTAATAAATCTGCATAATTCTTACTTATAGCAACTTCTAGCTCATATAAACTTGTATCTATAAACTCACCTAGCTTTTGCCCAGATCGCACCAGCGTTCCTTCTGTAACTAGAGCTTCTGTTAGAACTCCTGTAAATGGAGCGGTTATTCTGTATTTACCTAGACGTTGCTCTAAATTTTTTACATTATAATAAGCCGTTTGTATATTTCTCCCCGAAATGAAATAGCCTTCTTTTTCTGATGTTATTTCTGGTAAAGGTGGAGTAGCCTTGCTTACGTCAAAGTTATTTAGATATGCTTGCCATTTTGGGTAAGCTTTTGGGTAGTCAAGACGCAAATCTGGCATTATAGAAGTGATCTGGTCATATAGCGCGCTTTTTTGTGACTGTACACTTGCATAGTACTCAGAGCTATTAAGACTAAGTAATGTTTGTCCTTTTCTATACTCTTGCCCTGGTTTAAAAAGCTTACTTCCTTTTTGAAGCACGCCCTGCACTTCAGAGAAGATTTCTAATCTTCTTTGTGCAACAAGATTTCCGTTTGCCGAAATTTCTATTGGCACAACCCCATTTACAGCATCTTCTACAAAGACTGTTTTTATAACTTTTTTAGGCTTAGGTCTTGTACGTTGATTACTTGCTACAATAGCTTTTGAAGCAAAAAAAGCTCCAATTATGAGTAGGACTCCTAACAGAGAGAGGATGATTTTACGCATCTATTTTATTTTGGTTGTTTTGATGGCTTGAGTACCAGTAGTGCAAATCTAAGTATGAAGCCGTAGCGCTGCTGTTAACGATGTCTTAAATTAAAAGCAAGAACGTGCGGTATTACTTACAAAACAACCTATTCCATATGTTAAAAGAAAAAACCAGCTTGTATCGCTGGTTTCTAAATCTATCTCAAATATATTACGCTTTCGCGAAAGCGCAAAAATACTAGTTTAACGCATCGAGCTCTTCTGTGATTTTCTCCCAGTCTTCCATAAAGCCGTCTAGCTTCTTTTTCTTGCCATTGTAAATGTCAAAAAAACTTGGGTCTGCAACTGTCTCATCATAATTAGTCGCCAGGGCAACGTCTAGCTCCTTGATCTCGCGTTCTATTTTATTAATATTAGACTCTACCTTACTTAGTCTATTATTAAGAGACTTGAGCTTTTTTTGATCTTCGTAAGATTTTTTTGTGCTCTTTACTGGTGCTTCTTTTTTTATAACATCTCGCTTTTCTACCTCTCTCAAGTTTGCAACCTCTCGCTGTTCTAGATAGTAATCTATGTCTCCCAGATACTCTCTTATGCGATGATCCTTAAACTCATATACTCTATCTGTGAGACCTTGTAGAAAATCACGGTCGTGAGATACGACTATAAGAGTCCCTTCAAACTGTTTGAGACTATCTTTAAGTACATTTTTTGATTTTATGTCTAGGTGATTTGTAGGCTCATCCATCACAAGCACGTTAAAGGGCTGCAGCATAAGCTTAGCAAGGGCTAGCCTGTTGCGCTCACCTCCAGAGAGTACACGCACATACTTATCTACCTCCTCTCCCCTAAAGAGAAAAGAGCCTAATATGTCTCGCACACGTGGTCTTGTTTTCTCATCTGCGGCATCTATCATCGTTTCCTCCACAGTTTTTGACCCGTCAAGGTATTCGGCTTGGTTTTGAGCAAAATAACCTATTTGTACATTATGCCCTAGCTTCACCTTCCCTTGGTGCTCGAGCTCTCCTACTATAATTTTTGCCAGCGTAGATTTACCTTGACCATTTTGCCCTACAAAGGCGGTTTTAGTATCACGCTCTACCAGCAAGTCTATACCTTGTAAAACGTTTTTATCTCCATAGCTTTTTGCAACCTCCTCTGCCTCTACCACAACCTTACCAGGTGTGACAGATACAGGAAATTTAAGCGTCATCACACTATTATCATCTTCATCTACCTCAATGCGGTCTATCTTATCTAACTTTTTTATGAGTGACTGCGCCATTGTAGCCTTTGAGGCTTTTGCTCTAAACTTTTCAATAAGCTTTTCTGTCTGCTCAATTTGCTTCTGCTGGTTTTTTTGTGAAGCCAGTTGCTGCTCCCTTATTTCCGAACGAAGCACAAGGTACTGCGTATACGGCTTCGGGTAATCATAAATGCGACCTAGCGAAATCTCTATAGTACGGTTAGTCACATTGTCGAGAAACATTTTATCGTGAGATACAATCACTACAGCTCCAGTATACCCTCGCAAGAAACTCTCAAGCCATATAATAGACTCTATATCTAAGTGGTTTGTTGGCTCATCCAGCAGTAGTATATCGTGATTTTGTAGTAAAAGTTTAGCTAGCTCAATACGCATACGCCACCCTCCAGAAAAGGTATCTGTAAGCTTATCAAAATCTTCACGCTTAAAACCTAGACCTTGTAATATACGTTCTGTCTCACCTTTATAACTATAACCGCCGTGTACTTCATACTGGTGTTGCACGTCGTTTATATCTATCATAAGCTGGTTATAGCTCTCACTCTCGTAGTCTGTACGTGTCGCTAGTTGCTCATTAATATGAGCAAGTTGACTCTCTAGTTTTTTAATTTCTTTAAAAGCCTCATAAGACTCCTCAAGCACCGTGCGGCCTTCTATAAAATCAATATCTTGCTTTAAGAAACCTATGCTTATCTCCTTCTCAATAGCTATAGATCCCGTATCATACTGCTGCTCGCCAGAAATGATACGCAGCATTGTAGACTTACCAGCACCGTTTTTACCCACAAGCCCTACTCGATCACCATTATTAAGTCTAAAGGTGATTTCTTCAAACAAATATTCGCCTTGAAAAGAGACAGAAAGGTTGTGAATATTAAGCATACGATATTAAGTAAAAGTTATAATTTGAAATCGGTGTGGTGGTGCAAAGATGCTTAAATTTGTACTTATAAACTAAGGAGATTATGGGAATTCTAAAAGGCACAAAACTCAACAGCATTCTTACTGGTAAATGTCCCGTTTGCCAGAACGAGTCTATGTATAAAAACTCAAATCCTTACATCTTATCTGAGACGCTCAAAATGCACGAGCGTTGCTCTCACTGCGGCACAAAATATAAGATAGAACCTTCTTTCTTTTATGGAGCAATGTATGTAAGCTATCCCGTAGGCATAGCATTTGCCACAGCCGCTTTTGTAATCACCTATTTCTTTTTTGAAGCTACGCTAGTAAATACATTTATCGCCATAGTAGGTACAATGGTCGTTTTTATGCCAGTTATTATGCGACTAGCACGCAACATATGGATTAACTTTTTTATGAAATATGACCCGAGTAAAGATCAACTGGTAAGTAAGTAAGTTTACGCTTTCGCGAAAGCATACTAAACCACATTGCTTACTACCTAGATCTCCAGTTTTTTGGGAAATCTCATTATATCAACCTCCTCAGTAAGCGGAATATTCTTTTCTATAAATTCAAATAGATAGTGTGCCAGCAGTGGCCCCGCCATTATCCCGCGCGTACCTAAGCCATTGAGCACAGCGAGCTGTTTATATGTAGGATGCACTCCTAATAGTGGCCTTCTGTCTCCTGTAGTAGGGCGTATACCCGCCTCTTGACTTACCACCTCATATGGTGTATTTACTAAAGCAGCAAACTTAGACTCTAACTCCTCGCGGGCTACCTGCGTGCTTTCCCAGTCCTTATCTGTCCAGTTATACGTTGCTCCTACTTTGTATAAATCCTCACCTAGTGGTACTACAAAAAATGATGTTTTGATAGCGGCGGTTAGCTTTAATTTTGGTGCCTTTATGATGATGTACTCCCCCTTGTTACCTACGAGTGGCAATCTGTTAAAATAGGGATTCTGCTTGATACCATATCCTTCGGCAAAGACTATGTGGGTCGCTTCATAACCTTGATACTGTACTCCGGCATCTGTAAGTGTGAGCTGTGCGTAGTTGAATTCCGCTTTCGCGAAAGCGGACATCTCTTCTAGATATTTTTCATAGTGCTCTTGCAATGTGGTAATGGCTATACGCCCTGTCTCTGCAACTTCTCCATAGTTATATGGTGCATCTATAAACTCACTGTCTGCCTTTACAAGAGGCGTTTTTACAAAACGCTCGAGCCCCTGCTTATCACTAGCAGCAAACCAATTATTTTGATCTTCTATAGAGTGAAACACCTTCCTCACGGGCATAGGGTACATAAACTGAGTATCTAGCTTTTCCTCAAGTTTTTTAAAATACGGAATCGCTAGATCAAACTGCGATACAGCTTTCCAAGGGAGGGAGTATCGTTTTAAAATTACAGGATTATAAAGACCGGCAGCTACCCTACTAGCACCTTCTACGCCCTTATCAAACACCATAAAAGTCTTACCTGCGGCTAGACATTGCTCACAAAAAGCAATACCAGCAAGACCTAGACCTACTATTATATAATCTACTTTACTCACAAAACAAAAATAAGGTAATAGCCGGTTTAAATAGTGATGTTATCTTCATTACATAAAAAAAGCCATCAAAACATTGTTCTGATGGCTTTTATATATTCTAATAGAACTCCCTTAATAATTCCAAAGGTCTTGCTCTATGTTGCGTATATTTTCTTTTATACGATTAGACTCAAGTAACTGCATCATTGCATTGTCACTTATGTACTCCTTAACCTTGCGGTCTCCTTGCACATTATCTTCTTGATAAATTGTGGCGTTAAAGCGCCTACTGTTAAGAAGATGATCAAATGAAATAGGTAAAGATGTGTTTTTACGGTTAAAAGCTTTTGCATTGTGAAGCACTTCTCTCGCCCCTGGGAACCATACCCAGAAAAGCTCGATATCTGCCGCACTTGCATCATCTAAAAAGTTTACATCACCAGACACTGGAGCAATACCTAACAGACGGTACTTTAACTCACCTTGACGCTTATCTATATACCAGTACCCTCGTACGTGATATGCGTTAATGTCATAAGATGTAATCTCTGTACGCTCGATGTTATAATCTGAAATAGGCTCCCCTGCGTTAAACTGATCGTACCCCTCATCTGAAGTATCGATCTTTACCATTGCAGCAGAAAGGTCTTCTAACTGTATCTTTTCTGTAAAATATGAATCTCTATAGATAGCGTCTATCTTACCATTTTTAATATTCTTTACAAGAACATCAAAAAGTGAACGACGATCTGACCCCATATTTACCGTATCAATAGGGTAATATAGAGGAAAGTTAACGCGCTCATCAAGATCAATAACTTCCCACGTATTTTTTGCCCATAGTACATCACGTTTTTCAACGTAACCGTATGGTAATGGTTTGTCATTATCTTTTGCTTTTTGCTCTTCGGTTACTTCAAACATCTCGTCTGGCGTTTTTGCGTTAAGGATGTTACCTTGTGCAAACGCTGGTACAGTCATTAAAAGACCTAGTGCAACAAAAATTAAACGTTTAAGACTCATAATTTACTTTATTTTAGTTTGATAGCTCAATAATGATAGGAGACACGGTCTTCAATCTTATAGAGTTACCTGGTATACTTGCTTTAATATCAAATATCTGTACTGACGAACCTCTTTTTGCTCTTTTAAGTGCAGACTTCGCCGCTGCATTAAGTCTATTACCTTGTACAGCTACCGTGGCCTGATCACCTGCTCTAAACTTAAAGCTATTAACTTTAAGATTTAAGTCAAAATCAAAGTCTGGTAAAACAGCATTAATAGGAGCTGCAGATACTGTGTTACGAGGTTTCTTAAGGTTACCACCGTCATCTCCTCCTAAAGCTCCTACTGGACGTGGGATATCTTTAATACGGAAAACAGCTTTATCAGAAACTGTACCACCGCCGTCTGGCAGCTTTGCAGTCACATTAATTGTCACCTCTCTACCTTGAGAAGGTTTCATATTGTACTTACTTCCTGATCTTTTAGAAAGACCTGCTCCAGATGCTGTAACAGCATTATCTGCCACACCAGCAAATGATATGGTCATAGGGTTATCTACACCACGGTATACAACATTCATCTTATCTGCAGCGATAGTTGCAGAGTTAGGTTTATTTATTGTTGTAAAAGCCTGCTCTACAGCAACCTCTATTTCTTTACCGTCTTGTGGGTAAAATAATGTACCTGTGATTTTGTGATCTCCTACTCCACCAGTATTTACTCCTAATACTAGTTTACCACCATCATAAGAAATCTTATCTGAAGGTATTGCTCTTCCATCAAGCTTAAGCTCAACTCTAGAAGGTTTTGTAGAAGCATCTACACGACCTAAAGAAAGCACACCATCAAAAGTTGATCCTGTGTAATAAGCTCCTTTTGAAGTAGTCATTACTGTCTCATAGTTATCTAAAGAAGCCAGTTCTTTAAGATTACCAGAAAGTAGCTTTGTTAAAAGCTCGTTTTCAACAACCTTGATATCATTTTGCAATTGAGACATCTTAGTTAATGAAGATACTGAAGGGAAACCTACAAAATTATATGATATATAATCCTTCTTTACTCCTTCTCCATCTACAATATCACTCGTACTAAAATCTTCATTGATTTGAGCAACTAGCGCTTTATTGTCACCTGCAAGCTTTACCATACCGTCACGGTACTTTGCCATCTCATCAAGAAAAGTTTGCCCTTCTGGTGTGATCTTTCCTCCTTTATAAAAGCGCTCATCTAGAAAGTTAGACTTATCCATTGATTCATAATCTGTCTTATCTTCTACTTCTGCAAGTAGCGCATCTTTCTCTGAAGCTAGATAAGCAAAGTATGTATCTCCTAGTTGCTTTGCAGACTGCGCTGTTGCTGCAGCTGCTTTGAACTCTTCATTTTCGTTTGCCTTCTTAGAAAGATCTGCTAGTGCTAGATTATTCTTAGTTTCAAACGTAGTATTAGAACGATCAAATTTTTCGTTTATCGACCCAAAAGCCGATAGTACCTCCTTAGACATATTAAGTGCTAGCATTGCTATAAACACTAGATACATCAGGTTAATCATCTTCTGCCTTGGGCTTTGTTTTCCTCCTGCCATTGTTTTTAATTTTAGCTGTTAGTTAGTTAATTGTAAAAACAACTAGAATTAGTTTTTATTCATAGCAGAAAGCATTCCTCCATAAACACCATTCAGTGAAGAAAGGTTTGTTGCAAGACTTTCCATTTGCTCTTTGAGTTTTCCTGCATTTGCAGTCACTTGCTCATTGATTTCTGCCTGACGGCTAGAAGACTCAACCTGCACCTTATAAAGGCTATTTAAAGATTCCATTTGAGCAGCAGCAAGTGCCATCTCTTCAGAGTATTTTTTTGTCGAGGCCATTGCATCTGTAGTAGGAGCAATTCCTTTTGCTGCACCTTCAAAATTACGAATGCTATTTCCTAAGCTGCTCATCAACTCACCGTCAATTTTTGCCTCTTTAAGCATATCGTCTAGTTTTTTAGATAATTGTACTTCTGCATCTACAGGAGCTGCAGCTTTTTTCTTAGATCCACCTGCTCCGCCTGCTAGTTCTGGATATACTAGAGCCCAATCAAGTTCGTCATCTACTGGTTCAAATGCAGAAATTGCGAATACTATTGCCTCTGTAACAAGACCTACAATAAGCATCTCGTTTCCAAAAGGCCAGTGCATAATTTTAAATAAAGCACCAATAATTACAACTGCTGCTCCTAGTCCGTAGACCATATTCATTAATTTCTTTCCAGTTTTAGATTTTGCCATGACTAATAAAATTTTTTAGTTTAGTTAAGTTAATTTAGTTAAGTAATTGAATAATATAATTTGGGTAAATAATATTAGTTATTTCTTCGGTTTTCTAAGGTTGATTTTCTCATCAATTCCCATAAAATCCTGTACGGTTCTAAAACCGATATAACTACGTGCAGAGTCTTGATACTCATAATCACGTGAGCTTACCTGTAGGAAGTAAGCAACGTCTTTCCAAGAACCACCACGTATAACTTTACGACGGTTATCCTTATCGTTTACGTTAGGGTTAATAGTAGACATATATTCATAAGAAGCTGGATCATAAGAAGAAGCTACCCACTCAGACACGTTACCTGCCATATTGTACAGGTTATAGTCGTTAGGTTCGTAAGCATCTGCTTCTACAGTATATAATGCTTGGTCTGCACCATAATCTCCTCTTAAAGGTTTAAAGTTTGCAAGGAAACATCCTCTATCGTTTTTTGCATACGGCCCACCCCAAGGGTAATCACCACTTTCCAGTCCGCCACGAGCAGCATATTCCCACTCTGCTTCACCTGGAAGTCTAAAACGATTTACAAATTGTCTCTTTTTTGATTTTTGGTAAGAATTCTTATACATTGTTCTCCACTCACAAAAAGCTTTTGCTTGCATCCAGGTAACACCTACAACAGGGTACTCACCATAAGCATCGTGCCAGAAGTAATCATTATGCATAGGCTCATTATACGAGTATGCAAAATCCTTAATCCATACAGTCGTATCAGGGTAAACCGGAACCACCTCTGTCTTAATATGATCTTTACGACGGCCACCGTTCTTTTTTGCGGCAGCTTGTATATCTAAATATGTATAACGGAAGTTAAGCTTATCTACGTCTATGGTGCGCTGTCCATTATAAGCTTCTTCTAGTGGGATGTACATTGTATCCATCACCTCTGCATAGTACTCATCTGGATACTGGTCTGTATCCCATATGATATCTATATCCTTATTAAGTTTACGTCCTTCAAATCCAGTCTCACCTAAGCCATAATAGTTATCGTACATATATTGCTCGTACGGAGTCATATTTGCAGGATCTGCATCATTAAATGCAAAGTCACCTATACCACCACTTCCTGGAGTTTCCCCTAGCTCATCTGCCAGTATAGCAAGTTTAGTACGTACAGTAGAATCTTTTACCCACTCTACAAACTGTCTATATTCGGCGTTTGTGATTTCTGTTTCATCCATATAAAAAGAACGAACCGTAACAGTTTTAGTAGGAGCATCATTTACCGCAGCAAAGTCATCATCACTTTTACCCATTATATATGCCCCTCCAGAAACGAGAGTCATACCAAATGGTTTTTCGGGATTCCATCGCTTGCCTTTGGCACCAACGAGTTCTCCACGATCGCCTTTGCCACAACTAGACAGCAAAGCTACTATCGCAATAAATGCAATATACTTTTTCATAGGATATTAGGTTAAGTATTCTAAGTTAAGGGCGTAAACCTATTTATTTTATTTGAAATAAACAATTTATTCGCCAAAAATAATCTTTTCATCGTTGAAACACACAATCAAACCTCGTTTTTCTTTCTCGCTTTAAACCATCTTTCGGGGATATTTTGGTTACAAGCATCCAGATAATCTTGGTACGTGCAAGGTAATAACGTGTGCCTTTTTAATTTATTATTCAAGCCCATAATAAATGGAATTTCAATCCACCAGCGAGCTGTTTTTTCACTCTTATAAAATGTAAGCACCTCATCTTCAATGGGTACTTGGTAGGTAAGAAAATTACCTTTTTCTATATCCATATTTTCGCTTGCGCGAAAATTCACACCCTCAATAAAGTACCACATCATCTGTGCAACTAGCATAGCAGCCTTTTCTTCTTGGACATCATTGTGGTATTCAAAAATCCCAAAAGAACTTACACGGTCACTAATCCCTGCATATCTTGCAATGGTACAAATCTCTTTCCCATCAAAACCATTAGGCATTTTATTATGCCTAGTACTCAACTCACTACTACGTATCGCATTAAGATCTATAGCAACAAGATCTGCATCACGCATAACAGGCTCTGTAATATTCATCGCTGCCGAAACATTACCTAGTCTATAGGAGTCAAAATACAACTTATCCATCAAATCTATTTCCTCTTGAGGATTAAAATAAGTTTGATACCCAATATTTGAGTAATAAATAAATTATAAGGCTCTGTGACTATGATTTTACCTACGTAAGACTTGTTGTTTATAGGCTGACTTGCGTCTCCTAGGTCAAAACGACTATCAACATTAACGATATTAACCATTTGATCTAGCTTATCGTAAGAACGATAAATAGGATACACAAGATCTTGACTTCCTCCTATATAAATAGGTATGATATCTTTTTTAACAAAGACTCGTTGAGAGTGCGTATGGCAAAGTATGTATCATCTACAGATGCACCAGCGTCTATATCTCCTAGATCTGCAATGGTAGTGTGCCAGTTTCCGGAAACAGTTCATAAAATGTTCGGCGCACTTCGGTAAAAGAGAGCCGTCTGAAAGATTATGGGGTCTCTTCTTTTTTCGCGTAAGCAAACTATAGCTATGCGTACCCCTTCTAATTCTGGCAGTCCTTCTTGCTCCGCTGTGCAGCCTTATGTTATTACCTAGTGACTGGTGATGCTGCAGCTGTATATGTGCAAGCGCAAGATCTGGAATAGGAGGAGCACCTCAAATGCCATATGTTATTTCTTTTTTGCTGTGGTTTTTTCTTAGCCGGAGCTTTCTTTTTTGCTGGCGCCTTCTTTTTGGCAGCCTTCTTTTTTGGAGCTTTTTTCTCGATGTAGTCTTTTATCTCATCAAGACTTAAAGCAGCAGCATCTATATCTTTACTAAGCTCTATTTTGAGCTTACCTTTTATGATATTAGAACGTCCCCAGCGTGCTTTTTCTACACGTATTCCTTCTTCTGGAAAATCTTGAAGTACTTTATCTATCTCCTTTTGCTTTTGACTTCTATAAGCTCTACAATATCCTCATCAGAGAGGTTATCAAAATCGTACTTCTTGTTACGTTTATAAACATTCCGTTCCATTTTATGTATGGACCAAAACGACCTGTACCTTTTTGAACCGGAAGATCCTCATACATATATATAGGAGCGTCTGCCTTTTGTTTTTCTTTGATGTACACTATAGCTTCATCTAGATCTACATCCATTGGATCACGTCCTTTAGGTAGTGATACAAATGTTTTTCCAAACTTAACATACGGTCCAAAACGACCATTATTTACAGACACCTCTTCTTCTTCAAACATACCTAAATCTTTAGGTAATTTAAAGAGATCCATTGCCTGCTCATAGGTGATGTTGCTTAGCGTTTGGTCTGGACCTAGACTTGCAAATCGAGGCTTCTCTTCATCTTCTACAGAACCTATTTGCACCATAGGACCAAATTTAAACACGTACACTTACCGGTTTACCGGTAGCTGGATCTTCTCCTAATATGCGCTCTCCTACTTCACGCTCTGCATTTTTTCTACATCTTTTACGTGAGGATGAAAATCTTTGTAAAAATCCTTCATCATCTTTGTCCACTCCTGCTTTCCTTCTGCTATGTCGTCAAAATCTGCTTCGACCTTTGCAGTAAAGTTATAATCAAGAATGTTTTCAAAATGCTGAACCAAGAAGTCGTTTACGACCATCCCTACATCTGTAGGAACTAGTTTTCCTTTATCTGACCCTACAGTTTCTGTAAGAGTTCTATCTTTTATCTCGTTGTTTTCAAGACTAAGCACATCATAAGATCGCTCCTTCCCTTCTACAGTACCTTTTTCTACATACTTACGATTTTGGATAGTCGTAATAGTAGGTGCATATGTATGGACGTCCTATACCTAGCTCTTCAAGTTTCTTTACTAGAGAAGCTTCTGTATAACGGTATGGTGGTCTTGTAAAACGCTCTGTAGCGGTAATGTATTTATTAAGTAGCGCCTCTCCTGTTTTAGATCAGGAAGTAAACCCTTTCTTCTACATCTTCATCATCACTACCTTCTAGGTATACTTTTAAGAAACCTTCAAACTTTAAGATCTCCCCATTTGCTGTAAAATTATCTGTACCTGCACTAGAAGCTATTTCACATTTGTGCGCTCTAGTTGTGCTTCGCTCATTTGTGAAGCAATGGCACGTTTCCAGATAAGTTCATAAAGACGTATCTGGTCGCGATCCATATTTACAGAATGCTTTGAGAAATCTGTAGGACGTATCGCCTCGTGAGCCTCTTGTGCTCCCTTAGACTTGCCTTTATAATTACGTTCTTTATGAAACCTTACCATAAGCAGCTACAATCTCTGCCTTTCCCTTTGCATCTTTAGATAGGTTTACACTATCTGTTCTCATATATGTAATATGCCCAGCTTCATAGAGTCGCTGTGCCATCGTCATCGTTTTACTTACAGAGAAGTACAGTTTTCTACTTGCTTCCTGTTGTAAGGTAGAGGTTGTAAATGGTGGTGCTGGTGATTTTTTTGCTGGCTTCTTAGTAAGCGCATCTACTTTAAAAGTAGCACTAAGGTTTTCTCAAGAAAAGCCTTTGCCTGTTTTTTGGTAGTTATATTTTTAGGAAGTTTTGCTTTAAAAGACTTTCCATCTTGCGTAGTAAACTCTGCATCTACTCTATACGATGCTTTAGGCTCAAAACCTAAAACCTCACGCTCGCGCTCTACAATAAGTCTTACTGAAACAGATTGTACACGTCCGGCCGAAAGACCTCCTTTTACCTTTCTCCATAATACTGGAGAGAGCTCATACCCCACTAATCTATCAAGCACTCTACGCGCTTGTTGTGCATTTACAAGATCATAATCAATCTTACGAGGGTTCTCAATAGCTCTTAATATAGCCGTCTTTGTAATCTCGTGAAAAACAATACGTTTTGTACGGTCTGGTGTTAACCCAAGCTCTTGTTCTAAGTGCCAGGCTATAGCCTCTCCCTCGCGATCCTCATCACTAGCGAGCCACACCATCTCTGCTTTATTTGCAAGAGACTTAAGATTTCTCACCACCTTTTTCTTATCGTCTGAGACTTTATATTTTGGAGTAAAATCTCCATCTACATCAACACCTAACTCCTTAGAGGGAAGGTCTGCAATGTGTCCAAAACTACTCTCAACTTTATAGTCTGAGCCTAGAAATTTTCTATCGTTTTAGCCTTTGCAGGTGACTCCACAATGACGAGATTCTTTGCCATACATTTTATTTTTTCAGATTACAAAAGTAGATGTTTTTATTATATCGCAATCCGCAAGGCCGTTATTTCTGTAATAAATGCATTTTGAAAGCCTTATAAATTGTGGGTTAATGGGGCTTATTACGCTTTCGCGAAAGCGCACTCACACTACACACCTATCTGAGCAATGAGGTCTTCATCTTCGGTAAAGCCTACCACTTCCTTATATACCAAGTAAGCCGGCAGGTATACAATTGAAATCGTTGCATAAACCCCGACAAACAAGCCATCACCCCTACTACAAGCGCAAGAAAACCTATAACAAGACAAGCCCCAAAGGTGATTCCCCACTTTTTTGTTCCAAGAGTAAAAGCAGCTTTTAAAATATCGTTTACAGAGAATTCTGGTTAAAGGCAAATATGATAACGGCAAATTGCAACGGCACAAGCACAAAAAACAAGGGGAGAATAAAAAATAACATCGCTACCACGGCAATGCCTATTTGAGCCATAGACAAGATGAGTACCTTTTTAATATGCTGTTTTTTTATAAACATCCCAAAACCTACACCCAGCTCGCTGCGCTTGTTTCTATCTTTCATACGTACAATTCTATAAAACGCGGCTTGCAATGCAAAGTTTACCACCGCCATTACAACGGTAATTATTAGGTATAAAAAAACATTGTGATAATTGCCACGATGCCTACTTCCTCATCACTATAACTATTGATATCATTATA